>JBIIDV010000007.1:0-61680 GCA_044238185.1 Prochlorococcaceae cyanobacterium
TTGGGGCCCTGGTGGGGCTGGCCCTGCGCGATCTGCCCCTGGATGTGTACGGCCAGATGGGCCTGCTCGTGCTGGTGAGCCTGGCGGCCAAGAACGGCATCCTGATCGTGGAATTCGCCAACCAGCGACTGGCGGAAGGGGTAGACCTCGACAGCGCCATCCGCGACGCCGCCCGCACCCGCTTGCGGCCGATCCTGCTCACGGCCGTGTCCTCCCTGGCGGGCTTTGTGCCCCTGCTGCTGGCCAGGGGCTTCGGCTCCGGCAGCCGGGTGAGCATCGGCACGGTGGTGTTCTCCGGCCTGCTGGTGGCCACCCTGCTCAGCCTGTTCGTGGTGCCGGTGCTCTACCGGATCATCAAGGGCTGGGAGCTGCGCCTGCTCAGGGGTCGTCGGGATGCTGCCCACTCGCGCTGAATCGGCTGATCAACAGGCCCATCACCACTGCGAGGTAGAAGGTGCCGGCCACGGCAAGCACCACGCTGCCCATCTGGGCCAGGATTCGCACGGGCAGCACGTCTCCGAAGCCAGTGGTGGTGAGGCTCACGAAGGCGAAGTAGTTGAGGCGCACGAAATTGAGTTCCCACACCTGCCGCTGGCTAATCGGTGCGATGTCCAGTTGCCCGTCTCCCAGACCAAGGGTCAGCCCGTCTTGCGCGAAACTTCCTGGCTGGATCGTCTCCAGGGCGGCAAAGATCAGGCCACCGGTGAGCCCGAGCATCAGGTAGCCCGCCAGCGCACCCTGCAGCACATCGCCGCTCACCCGTTGCTCCTGGGCCAGGGTGAGGATCAGGCGCAGGGCGCTCCAGCAGCTGAACAGGCTCCACAGCACCAGCACCGGGATGCCGCTGCCGCGCATCTCCAGGGGGGTCAAATACCAGATCACCCCGCTGGAGAGCACGGCCATGCCCAGCAGCCGGTAGAGCACAAAGGATGGGGAGCTGCGGTCGCGGGGCGCCAGCGTCTTGAGCATGGTGCCCGCCATGGCCAGATAGCCCAGGGATGACAGGCGCGCCCAGGGGCCGGGCAGGGTAAGGCTCACCAGCAGGGCCAGGCAGATGGCCAGCAGGTGGCGGTAGTGCCGGTGGCGCAGATCCCCGGCGGGATCCTGGGGCTGGCGCATGGCTTCAGATCTCCAGCTGGCAGCTCACACTGAATTCAAAGGGCACGGCGCTGGCCGGCAGGCTGAGCAGGTGGCTGATGCTGCGGCCCAGATCCTCCGGCTGGGTCATGGCCTGCCTGGGCAGGGCGGTCACGGCGGCGGCCATCTCGGTGTTCACCCAGCTGGGGCACACCGCCGTCACGCGGATGCCCTGGTCCCAGCCCTCGTTGCGCATCGTCTGGCAGAGGGCCAGCAGGGCGAACTTGCTGGCGCTGTAGGCCGCCAGGTTGCCCTTCACCCGCTTGCCGCTCATGGACACCACCGTGATCACCCGGCCATCGCCGCTGGCCGCCAGATGGGGCCAGGCGGCGCGGCTCAGCCGCCAGGGCCCCAGCAGATTCACCTCCAGGACGCGCTGGATCTCCTCCTCGTCCTGAGGAGCGAAACAGAGGCCCACCCGCGAGAAAATGCCTGCGCTGTTCACCACGGCATCCAATATCCCCCAGTGCTTGAGGGTGGCGGCTACCCAGGCCTCCGGGCTGCTGTCAGCAGGAGTTGGGCCCGTGGGCTGGACGGCCTGGGCTTCATAGGGCCTGATCAGTAGGCGCTCCAGCCACTCCTCTGGTGCCTGGGGGCTGGCTGCCAGCCACTCCCGGGCCGGCAGCGGTTGCCGCAGCCCCAGGCTCACCCGGTGCCCGTCGGCGAGCAGCCGCAGGGCGGCCGCCCTGCCGATGCCCCGGCTGGCGCCGCTCACCAGCACGGTGCGCTGGCTGCCGGTAGGGGGATCAGCCATCGGCTTGGCCCTCGGGATCGGCAGCGCTGCTCTGGATCGCCGTGAGAATCCCATCCAGATCCGGCTGTGCGCCGATGGCGATGCTGCGGCCCTGCTCTGCGGCCGTGAGGGGTTCCTGCCCCTGCAGCTGCTGTGCCAGCACCGAAAGGTCGGCATCGGAGGGATCACCCCCGGCCCGCTGGCGGGCGCTGATGCGCTGCTCCAGCAGCGGCTGCGGCACCTGCAGATCGAGAATCACCAGGGGAACACCGCGGCGCTGGGCCACTGCTGCCATCGCCTGGCGATAGGCCGCCCGCAGGAAGGTGGCATCCACGATCACGCTGAAGCCCGCCCTCAGAAGCAGCTCGGCCAGCTGGGGCAGGTGCTCGAGGAACAGGGCATCGCTGACGCTGGCGGCGTACAGGTTGGCGGCGTACAGGTTGGCAGTGGCAGTGGGGGTCTGCTCCCCACGCTTCAAACCGAAGCAGCGCTTGCGTTCCACATCTGACCGCAGCAAGATCGCCCCCAGGGGGGCCGCCAACTGGCGGCTGAGGTGTGATTTTCCCGACCCCGAGAGGCCGTGGCAGAGCAGCAGCTGCGGGGCTGCCAGCAGGTTGTACTGGTGCGCGCAGGTCAGGTAGGCGATGGCTCCAGGGGGGTCGCCGCTGAGGGCCGCCACCTTGGCGCGCACCATGGCCCGGTAGCTGCTGTACCAGCGCCAGAGCTGCAGGCCCTCGTAGTCGCCTGTTTCCGCCAGCCAGCAGTTGAGCAGCCGGTTGCCCAGGGCTGGGGCGCCCCGTTCCTCCAGGTCCATCACCAGGAAGGCCATGTCGCTGATCACGTCGATCCAGCGCAGGGCCGGACTGAACTCCAGGCAGTCGAACACCCGGATGCGGCCGTTCTCCAGGAGCATGTTGCCCAGGTGCAGGTCGCCGTGGCATTCGCGCACCCGGCCTGCGGCCAGGCGCTGCTCCAGCAACGGCCGGATCTCGGCAAAACACTGTTCACTCCACTGGCGCACCTGCGCCAGCTGGGGCTGGGCTGCCGCCGGCAGCCGCGGCTCCAGGGCGGTGACGTTGTCGCGCACGGGCTGGAGCACGGCGGCAGGCGTGCCGTAGGCACCGTCCGCAGCGGCCACCGCCGCCTGTCGGTGGAAGCGGGCCAGATCGGCGGCCAGGGCTTCCATCTGGCTGGCGTCGAGGGCGCCGCGGGCCAGAGCTGCAGGCAGCAGTGCCTCCTGGGAGAACTGGCGCATGCGCAGCCCCACCTCCAGCACCGTCGCCCCCCCTGCCAGCGGGGTGGTTCCCGGCTCGGCGCTGGCCTCAAGCACCCGGATACCCGCCGGGCCGTCGACCACGGCCACCAGGCCCAGGTAGAGGTCGTCGCTCAGGCGCCGGTTCAGCCGCAGCTCTTCCCGGCAGTTGTGCAGCCGCTGCTCCAGGCTGGTGAAGTCAAGAAAACCCAGATTCACCGGCTTGTGCAGCTTGTAGGCGTACGTGCCGGTGAGCAGCACCCAGGAGATGTGGGTCTCGATCAGGCCGATTGGCTCCTGCACCGGGTGGGGCCAGGGCTCTGGCCGCTTCAGGGCGGCGATCAGGCGGCTGCCCTGCTCCAAGGCCCCAGCTGTGCAGTCAGTCAAGGCGGTCAGTCAAACCGGTCAGTCAAACCCCAGCAGGTCGAAGATCTCCCGGTCCTTGAGCGGCTCCGCGTCCAGGGGCTGCACATTTTCCAGCATGGCCTGGGCCAGCTTGAGGTATTCGTTCTGCACCGCTTCCACCTCCGGGGTGGCCTCCATCTCAAAGATCGTGCACTTCTTCAGGCGCGAGCGACGGATGGCATCGAGATCGGGGAAGTGGGCCATGGTCTTCATGCCCACCCGCGCGTTGAACTTGTCGATCTCGTCGGTGTCCTTGGAGCGGTTGGCCACCACGCCACCGAGCCGCACCTTGTAGTTCTTGGCCTTGGCCTGGATCGCGGCCATGATCCGATTCATGGCGAAGATCGAATCGAAGTCGTTTGCTGTCACGATCAGGCAGTAGTCGGCATGCTGCAGGGGTGCGGCAAAACCGCCGCACACCACGTCGCCCAATACATCAAAGATCACCACATCGGTGTCTTCTAGCAAGTGGTGCTCTTTGAGCAATTTCACTGTTTGCCCGGTTACGTAGCCGCCGCAGCCGGTGCCCGCCGGCGGCCCCCCGGATTCCACGCACTGCACGCCGTTGAAACCTTCAAACACGAAATCTTCCGGACGCAGTTCCTCGGTGTGAAAGTCGACGGTTTCGAGGATATCGATCACCGTGGGCACCATCTGCTTGGTGAGGGTGAAGGTGCTGTCGTGCTTGGGATCGCAGCCGATCTGCAGAACCCGTTTGCCGAGCTTGGAGAAGGCCGCTGAGAGATTGGAACTGGTGGTGCTCTTGCCGATGCCACCTTTACCGTAGACGGCAATCACAAGGGCGCCCTCTGCGATGTGGTCGGCGGGGTCCTGATGCACCTGCACGCTGCCCTCACCATCGGGTCGACTGAGGGTGGCTGTCATGGCAACGCTGAGGGGGTAAATGCCATCAAACTCAGGCGAAGGTGCAACACAACAGGTGTTGGTGTAAAGCGAAACATCACCAGCCGCGACGGTGGGGATCTGCCCACAGATCGATGAGTAGCAATACTCAAATTGCCCTGGTGATGGCTGACGCGCGGCGCTTTTGGTGCCAGTGGGCTGCAGCACTCACCGCCCGGGATCAGCGTACCCAATCTGATTATTGAAGGATTGCTGAATCGGGCTGATGGCAGTTCAGGCCCACATGCTCATGCCCGCGGCCACCACCACGGCCCTGGCCGCCGCGCTGGCCATCGGCATGCTGGTGGTGGGTGCCCTACTGATCGGCGATGTGCTCGATCGCATGGCCCGGCGACGCCGGCAGCGTGAGCGGTCGCGCTGACGGTGATCAGCGGCTGAAATGGGCCTTGGCGTCGTGCAGGGTCTCGGCGTCGATCAGGGCGATGCCCCGCTCCAGGGCAAAGCTCTCGGTGTTGCGCCGCACCTTGCCGCGCACGAAGAAGGGGATGTTGTGCAGTTCCGCCTCCCCGTCGGCGCTCCAGGCCAGGGTTCCTTCGCCGGTACGACCTTGGGGCGCCGGCCCTTCGGCCTCGGCCACTGGCACCATTGCCTGTGCAGGTGCCTGTGCAGGTGCCCCATCGCCGAGGTGGCTGCGGTGGCCGTCCACGAATTCGAAGTCGTGGCGGAACATGCCGATCAGGTGCTCCTCCAGCCCCATCATCAGCGGGTGCACCCAGGCATCGAAGATCACGTTGGCCCCCTCCCAGCCCATCTGGGGGGAGAAGCGTGCCGGCACGTCCTGCACGTGCAGCGGCGTGCTGATCACCGCGCAGGGGATGCCCAGCCGCTTGGCGCTGTGGCGCTCCATCTGGGTGCCGAGCACCAGCTCCGGGCTGGCCTCGGCGATGGCCGCCTCCACGGCCAGGTAGTCGTCGCTGATCAGGGCCTCCAGGCCCAGCGCCTGGGCCGCGGCCCGCACCTCCCGCGCCTGCTCGCGGCTGTAGCTGCCCAGGCCCACCACCTGGAAGCCCAGTTCGCGGCTGGCGATCCGAGCCGCCGCGATGGCATGGGTGGCGTCACCAAAGATGAACACCCGCTTGCCGGTGAGGTAGGTGGAGTCCACCGAGCGCGAATACCAGGGCAGCCGCGAGTGCTGTTCCGCCTCGCACAGCCCGTCGGCGCCGGGTTGCAGCTCTGCCGGCAGCTCCATGCCCAGCACGGCGTGCAGCTCCCGCAGGAACTCCACCGTGGCGCCGACGCCGATCGGCACCGTGCGCACCACGGGCATGCCGAAGCTGCGCTCCAGCCAGCTGCACACGGTGCCCGCCACCTCCGGGTAGAGGCACAGATTGGCGTCGGCCGTGGGGATGCGTTGCAGATCGGCGGGCCGTGCCCCCAGCGGCGCGATCACCGCCACGTCGATGCCGTAGCCGGCCAGCAGCTGGCTGAGCTCGCGACCGTCGTCACGGCAGCGGAAGCCCAGCAGCGTGGGCCCGAGCAGGTTCACCCGCGGCCGGCGGCCCTCGGTGCGCCAGCGGCCGGGGTCGGGTTTGGGGCTGCCCGGGGGCGGCAGCTGGGGTTTGAGCAGGCCCCGCACCAGTTGGTAGAGGGTTTCGGCGGCCCCCCAGTTCTCCTTCTTGGAGTACGCGGGCAGCTCCAGGCTCACCATCGGGATGCCGCCCAGGTCCATGCCGGCCGCCAGGGCCCCCGGCTGGTCCTGGATCAGCTCGGCGGTGCAGCTCTCGCCCACCAGCAGGGCTTCGGGCTGGAAGCGCTCCACGGCCTCGGTGATCGTGCGCTTCACCAGCTCGGCAGTGTCTCCGCCCAGGTCGCGGGCCTGGAAGGTGGTGTAGGTGACCGGTGGGCGCTTGTCGCGCCGCTCGATCATCGTGAACAGCAGATCGGCATAGGTGTCGCCCTGGGGGGCATGCAGCACGTAGTGCACCCCCTCCATCGAGGCGGCGATGCGCAGGGCCCCCACGTGGGGAGGGCCTTCGTAGGTCCAGAGGGTGAGTTCCATCAGGCGAAAGAGAGGGCAGCGCGGCGGCGCAGGGGGCGGGCGAACAGTTCGGCCAGGTCGCCGGCCTGGTCGATGCCGTGGATGGGGCTGAACACCAGCTCGATCGACCACTTGGTGGCCATGCCTTCGGCCTCCAGGGGATTGGCCAGCCCCAGGCCGCAGAGCACCAGATCCGGGCGGGCCTTGCGCACCCGGGCCAGCTGGTGATCCAGGTGCTGGCCTTCGCTGAGCTGGGTGCCGGCCGGCAGCAGGGCCAGTTCCTCGGCCATCAGCTGGCGATCGAGATAGGGGGTGCCCACCTCCACCAGTTGCATGCCGCACTCGCGGGAGAGAAAGCGGGCGAGGGGAATCTCCAGCTGGGAATCGGGCAGCAGGAACAGCCGTTTGCCGCTGAGCTCCTCCCGGTGGGGCGCCAGGGCCCGCTGGCCCCGCTCCACCAGGGGATCCAGCACCTGGGCCACCTGGGCCGGCGCCACCCCGAAGGCGGCCGCTGCTGCCGCCATCCAGGCCCGGCTGCCCTCCACCCCCAGGGGATAGGGGGCGCGGATCAGTTCGGCACCGCGGTCCACCAGGGCCCGGGCGGTGCCGCTCAGAAAGGGCTGGGCCAGCAGCACCTTCGTGCCAGGGCCCACGGCCGGCAGCTCGCTGGAGCGGCGTGGCGGCAGGCTGGCCACCCGCTCGATGCCGAGCTTGTGGAACAGGCCGATCAGCCGGTCTTCCACCGCGTCGGCCAATGTGCCGGCGATCAGCAGCTGGCTCTGCTCGCCGCTGGGCATCAGCGGGATCAGGGCCTGCAGGGCGCCATCCTCCCCCTGGGTGAAGGTGGTTTCGATGCCGCTGCCGCTGTAGTTGAGCACCATCACCTGGCCGGCGTGCTGGCGGTTGAGGCGCTCGGCGGCCTTGGCCAGATCGAGCTTGATCACCTCGCTGGGGCAACTGCCCACCAGAAACAGGGTGCGAATCTCGGGGCGACGGGCCAGCAGCTGGCCCACCAGCCGGTCGAGCTCCTCGTTGGCATCGGCCAGGCCAGCCAGGTCGCGCTCCCCCAGGATCGCCGTGCCGAAGCGGGGTTCGGCGAAGATCATCACGCCGGCGGCGCTCTGCACCAGGTGGGCGCAGGTGCGCGAGCCCACCACCAGGAAAAAGGCATCCGGCATGCGCCGGTGCAGCCACACGATCGAGGTGAGCCCGCAGAACACCTCCCGCTGGCCGCTCTCGCGGATCAGCGGTTCCAGTCCAGGGGGTGCTGCCTCAGGCAACGTGGCAGGAACAGCCATCCTGATCACCAGCAGATCCGCATCTCACGATGCCGATCCCGGTGGCTGGGTTGGGCTCTCCTGGTCAAAAAAACCGGATCTGTTCGGGATCACGGCCACCCCGGCCGGTCAGCAATCAGCCATCAGCCGTCATGCCTGCCAGCGCAGATCCAGGCTGCAGTGCAGGAGCTCATAGGGATCCAGGCCACCGGGCGGCTCCGGGGTCACCACCGGGGGCACCGGGCTAAAACGCAGATCATCCGCCGCGAGACGCCATTCCTTCGCCGGCTCTCCCCCCTGCAGCAGCTGCAACCGCAGCGGGTCGTGGGGGGCGATGCCTGGATGCAGGCAGGGATAGAGCCGCTGGGCCCGCCAGCGCACGGCCACCGGTTCCTCACCCAGGGGCAGGTGCCGTCCCTGCAGCCTCAGCTCCCATCCCTGCCGGAAGGCCGGGTTGGTCTGCAGCTCGATCCGCCGCAGTGAGGCATCCACAAAGCGACTGGTGAAGCCTCCTTCCCGGGGGGTGTCGCAGATCAGCGGCCAGGGCTCGAGGGCGTGGCGCACCTGCAGCGCCGCCCCACTGGCCGGGTCGTACCAATCCAGCAGCAGGGGGAAGCGCCAGTCCCAGATCGCCTCGAACGGCTCACCCTCCAGCGGCAGTCCGGCCTGGGCCAGGTCGGCCAGCACGCTCTGCAGATCCTGGCGCAGCTGGCTGGGCAGCAGCATGCGGTCGTGCAGGGCGGATCCCCAGTCGCGCAGGGCGCCGGGCCGGCGCAGGGGATCCAGCAGCAGGGCGGCCACACTGCTCCAGAGCAGGGCGATGGCGGCCATCCAGCGGGCTGAGGGCAGCGATTCGATCGCCCGGAACTCGATCAGCCCCAGGCAACCGGCCGGCGCGCCGGGGTTCCAGAACTTGTCGAAGCTCACCTCGGCCCGGTGGTTGTTGCCGGAGCGGTCGGCATGGAGGTGGCGCAGGGTTTCACCGATCAGCTGGCGCTGGTCGCCCGGTTCGCAGCGCTCCAGCACGGCATAGGCCAGCTCCAGATCCAGCAGGGAGCCCAGGGCCTCATCGGCCCGCGGCGACTGGGAGGCCGGTCCCACGCCTTCGCCGCTGAACAGATAGCTGAGGCTGGGATGGTGTTGGAAGTAGCGCAGGATCCCGGCCAGCCAGGCCGGCCGGCTGAACAGGGGGTTCCGCTCCAGGTCGGGGCCGCCCCAGAGCAGATGGTTGCCGCCGCCGGTGCCGCGCTGGCCGCCGGCCGGGGTGGCCCGCCAGCTGCACAACCCCACCTCCGCGGCCGCCGCGTCCAGCAGGGTGAGCCAGTCGCGGTACTCCGCCCAGCGGTGACACACCGGCAGATTGATTTCCAGCACCCCCGGATCGGCCGTCAGGCCAAGCACCTGCCAGCCGTCGGTGGCATCCACCGGCAACAGACCGCTGTAGAGGGGGGCGGCGAGGGGCCCGCCCAGGGCCGGGTTCAGGGCCAGGCTGCTGATCGCCTGCAGCAGCAGTTCGGTGGGCTGCCGTTCCAGAGGCGGCAGGAACACACCCCACTCCTGGTCACTGATCTCCAGGGTGAGCAGCTGGCAGGGGAGTTCCGCCGGGAACTGCTCCAGGGGCAGCCGCAGGCCCGCCGGCCCAGGCGCCGGCACCAGCTGGCGCAGAGCTGGGGCCAGCGGCCAGGGGGCACTGCTCCAGCCTGAATCGGGATTCCAGGTGAGGGGCGCCGCCCACACCCGGCGCCCGGGATCGCCGGGGTCCTCCAACTGCAGCGAGTGGAGCACCGTGCCCAGCCCGCTGCCCAGGGCCTGCAACCAGTCGGCAGCCTGCTCCGCCGCCAGTGGCCGCGTCTGGTCAGGGGGGGCTGGCCAGGGGGCGATGCCCTGGCCATCGCGACCCGTCACCAGACGCAGGGCCCAGCGAGGGTTCACCTCCCCCTCGTAGCGCTTGCCACTGCAGTACAGGAGGGTGGCATCCGGCCAGATGCGGCGCTGGATGGCGGCGGCCATGGCCCGGGCCATGGCCAGTTTGCCGGGGCCGTCGGCTGCCACCGTCCACTCCGCTCCCTGCGGGTTCAGGGGGATGTAGGTGGGCTCGCCCCCCAGGGTGAGCTGAATGCCGGCCTGGCGCAGTCGCTCTTCCGCCTGCTCGGCCGCTTGATCCATCCAGTCCATTCGTTGGCAGTCCGTCGGCAGTTGGGCGCGGGGGAGAGGCTCGGTGTGTGTTGGGCCGGAGCCCGGCCCACTGTTCAGGACGCCCATGGGTTGCTGCGGCTGGATTCGCTACAGATCTGCCGCTCTTTGCTGCCGAGTCCCACCCTTTTTTGCTATCTGCTGAACTTTTTGTTGTTGGTTGAATAGGCCAGCACCGGCTGCCTGAGCCGCACCGCCATGCCCCCCTCCCCGATCCGGCGCGGTCAGCTCAGGCGACCTCCATTCAGCAGGTCGCGACAACCCTGGCGAGCACCGTTGGCCCTGGCCCTGGTGGTGAATCTGGCGGCTGTCGGCTACCGCCTGGTGGAGGGCTGGGACTGGGGGGACTGCTACTGGATGGTGGCCATCACCCTGAGCACGATCGGCTTCGGCGAGGTGAATCCGCTCTCTACCGGCGGGCGCATCGTCACAGCACTGTTGATCCTGGGAGGGTTGGTGGTGGTGCAGATCAGCATCCAGGGGGTGCTGGGGCTGAGTGAATCTGGTTATTTCCGCCGCCTGCGGGAGCGGCGATTCCGTCGCTGGTTGAGTGCCATGAACGATCACGTGATTCTCTGCGGCTATGGCCGTATCGGCAGGGAAATCGCCAGTCAGGTCACCCGCGAAGGGGTGCCGTTGGTGGTGGTGGATCTCGACCCCGAGCGCGGCGCTGCTGCCCAGGAGCAGGGGCTGGCGGTGCTGGCAGCCGATGCCACCCTCGACGAAACCCTGGTGGCGGCAGGCCTCCACCGCTGCCGTTCCCTGGTGGCGGCCCTTCCCAACAACGCGGCCAACCTCTATGTGGTGCTCAGCGCCCGCGGACTGGCCCCGGAGTGCCGCCTGATTGCCCGGGCGGACAGCGAGGAGGCGGAGCGCAAGCTGCATCTGGCGGGGGCGGATGAGGTGATCAGTCCCTACGTGAGCGGGGGCCGGATGATGGCGGCCACGGCCCTGCGGCCCCAGGCTGTGACCTTGATGGATCTGATCGCCGGCACCGACTGCGAGGTGGAGGAGTTCCGCCTCAGCAGCGATCCCAGCGACCTCAGCTCCCTGCAGGGGGTCACCCTGGGGGATCTGCAGCTGGGACGCCGCACCGGTGCCCTTGTGCTGGCGGTGAAAACGCCTCCCAGCGGCACGGTCGTTCGCCAGTACCGGGGGTCCGCGTATCACAGTGGTGATCAAGACCTGGTGGCCAACCCTGGGCGGGATCTGAGATTCAAGCCCGGTCAGATGCTGGTGGTGATGGGCAGCAAGGCCCAGTTGGCGAAGGTGGCTGAACTGCTCGGCCCAGCCCTGAGCAGCGTGGATGTGGTGGCTGGCTGAACGAACCTGCCACCTTCAGCTGTCCGCTTCCTCCAGCAGCTGGCGCTTCAGCTCGATCTGGTAGCCCTCGGCCATGGCCTGGAGGGCCAGCTCTTCGCGCTCATCCGCCTCAAGGGCATCGGCCAGGGTCATGTCCGGCACCTGGGTGGCGCCAACGGCGGTGAGGGCAACCCCCAGGGAGGCGCTGTCGCGGTGCCAGATCGCGGCAGCCTCGGCCAGTTTGCTGACAGCCTCCTCCCCCACCGTCAGGCCTCGGTGCTGGTTCACCGCTGCCGCCAGGCGCCGGTCGTCGAACACCGCCGCTGCCGCCAGATGGGCCGCATGCAGGGCCCCCAGGCTGTAGAGGGCCTCCGAGCGCAGGGTGGCCAGACTCTTGCCAAGGGCACGCTCCCGCACCCCCTGCCAGGGTTCGGAAGGGGTGGTGTCCAGGGCGGCGGCGGGTCCCAGATCCGGATCGTCCCGGAGCAAGCTCCCATCTCCAGGTGCCAGAGCCGGACGCGACCTGGGCTCGAGCCGTTCGCCCAGCTTGCGCAGCTGCCGTGCCAGCCAGGTGACCAGGTTTGAACGCAACCCCATCAGAAACCTGCAGCTGTTCCTACTGTGGCGTGACTACACCCCAGTCGTCGCGGTTGTCGTTTCGCTTTTTGTCAAGCCCATGTACGGATTAATCAACCAGGCAATCCGGGACATGATTCTTGTGAACCATGGCGAGGAGACCTGGACCCGGGTGCGGGAGCGGGCCGGCGTTGAAGCGGAGCGGTTTGAGGCGATGAAGCCCTATCCGGACGGTCTCACCAAGCAGTTGATCGATGCCGCCAGTGAGGAATTGCGGCAACACCCCCATGCCCTGATGCGGGCCTTCGGTGAATTCTGGGTGACCTACACGGCAGCCGAGGGCTATGGCCCCCTGATGGAGCTGGCTGGCTCAAGCCTGCCGGAGTTTCTCCAGAATCTGGACGACCTGCATGCCCGGGTTGGGGTGAATCTTCCCCAGCTGATGCCGCCCAGTTTTGAGGCCGAGTCGTCTGAACCCGGCACCATGCACCTCCACTACCATTCCCAGCGCGAGGGGTTGGCCCCGATGGTGATCGGCCTTGTCGAGGGTCTCGGCGACCGTTTCGACACCCCTGTGGAGGTGGATCAGCTGGCCTGCCGCAGCGAGGGGGCCGACCACGATGTCTTCGAGGTTCGTTACGACGAACCGCCAGCTGCTGGGCCATGACCCTGGCCCCTTCGGCCCAGCACTTCCCGGCTCTGTTTCCGTTTCACTGGGTCGTGAATGCAGAGATGGGCATCACCCAGATGGGTGATGCCCTGCGGCGTCTGCTCGGGGATAGGGCGATCGGTTCGCCCCTGCCGGATCAGATCCGCTGGTTGCGTCCTTCGACCATCGACTTCAGCCTGGAGGACATGGCCCGGGTGAAGGGCCGCTTGGTGGTGCTTCAGCTTCAGCATCTGCCCCTGCAGCTCAAGGGGGAGGTGCTGGTGGAGAACGGTCACGGGTTCTTTCTGGGCTCGCCGGCCGTGCACTGCCTCGATGAACTCAGTCAACTCGGGGTCCGTCTGGCAGATCTGCCCCGTCATGACGGACTGCTCGACTCGGTGCTGCGGCTGCAGATCAACGGACTGCTGCTCCAGGACGGGGTGTCGCGCCGCACGCGCGAGCTGGTCCAGATGGCCACCCATGACGAACTCACCGGCGTGGCCAACCGACGGCTGTTTCGCCGGGACATTCAGGCGGAACTGCTGCAGCATCGGCGACTGGGGGCGCCCCTGGCCCTGCTGATGCTCGATCTCGACCGCTTCAAACTGTTCAACGACACCCACGGTCACCTGGCCGGTGACGCCTGTTTGCAGGCGGCAGCCGAGCGGCTGGTGGCCCTGGTGGGACGGGGAGGCGATCGGGTGTACCGCTACGGCGGCGAGGAATTTGCCGTGCTGTTGCCCCACACCGATCTCCGTGGCGCGGAACAGGTGGCCGAACGCATCGTGCATGGCTTCGCCTCTTCTCCTCTTGAGCTACCGGACCAGCAGCTGGCTGCGCTGATCACCGTGAGTGTGGGAATCGCCTGGGTGGACCCGGCCAGCGGGGAGGACCTCACGGACACTGTGCTGACGGGCCGGGCTGACCAGGCCCTGTATCAGTCGAAGCATGCCGGCAGGAGTTGCTACACCAGCCACGGCATGAGTCGATGCTGAACTCTGGCGACGGTGCCCCTCCAGGCACATCGACGCGCCAGCCCCGACGTCTTGAGCTTCTCCAGCGGGAGTTTGAGGCCGATGCCCACTTCGGGCTGGTGTTTGGGGTGCTCACCGTGGGTTCCGCCCTGATTGCCACGCTCGGACTGCTGGCCAACAGTTCAGCGGTGGTGATCGGCGCCATGGTGGTGGCGCCCTGGATCCTGCCGCTTCAGGCCATGGCCTTTCAGGTGCTGCGGGGCAGCCTGCCCAGTTTCCTCGGGGGCCTGCGCACCCTGGGGCTGGGGGTGGCCATCGGCATTGCCGTCTCGCTGGCTGTGGGCTGGCTGGTGAACCTGCCGAGTTTCGGCGAGGAGGTGCTCGCCCGCACCAACCCCAACCTGTTGGATCTGGGGGTTGCCTTGGCGGCCGGGGGCGTCGCCATGTTTGCCAAGCTGCGCAAGGAGGCCATCTCGGCCTTGGCCGGCCTGGCCATTGCCGTGGCCCTCGTGCCACCGGTGTGCGTGGTGGGCCTGTGCCTTTCGGCCGGGGCATGGGCCAAGGCCTATGGCGCCAGCCTGCTGTTTCTCACCAACCTGCTGGGCATTCTCAGTGGTGCGTTGGTGGCGCTGGCCTTGCTGGAGCGGCCATTCCGCAGCCGGCTGCTGCACAGCAAGCTGGGGCTCACCAGCCTGGGCTTGACGGCCCTGTTGGTGGTGCCCCTGGGCGGCAGTTTCTTTAATCTCCTGGCCCGCTCCCGCCGCCAGGCCGAGGCCAGACGGATCGAAGAGCTGGTGGCCCAGAGTCTGCGCAAGGAAACCATCACCCTTGGCCGCGATTCCGATCTGGAGAGTCTGCGGATTGTGTGGGATCAGGACCCTCCCCTGATCGTGGTGCGGGTGAACGTGAGCGATCCCCGGCTGCCGAGTTTCAAACAGGTGGCCGACGTTCAGGCCTTCATCAACGCCAAGCTGGCCCCCCGCCGCTTTCGGCTGGTGGTGCAGCGCACCGCCATCGAGGTGGTGGGGCCGGAGTCGGCGCCCAATCCACCAGAGCTGCAAGTCATGCCCTTCTGGTCGCCGCCCCCAGCGTTGCCCCCGATTCCGAAAGCGCGTCCGGTCGCCCCTGAGAACTCTGGCCCTTCGAGGCCCTAGGGGTGTGGCTTGGTGTCGCTGGGACGCAGCACCACCACCACCGAGCCCACCACGATCAGCAGGATCAGCACCAGGCCGGCTGCCACCGGCAGGATCACCTCTGCGTCCATGCCCCCCAGTCCCCAGCCGTTGTGTGGTTTCAGCCTGCCCGGGAACGGTGTCTCTGGCGGCGCCCAGGCGAATCCAGTGGCGGATCTGCAGCAGCCGGCAAGGTGCGGGTTTCTGCCCAGCGGCCCACCACCCATCGGGCTTCAAATCTCTTTATGGTTCTGTCACGTTTCGCAACGCCCCTTCCATGGCTGACACCAACACCTCCCGCTTCGGCTTCGTTGCCTTCGCTGAAACCTGGAATGGCCGTCTGGCCATGCTCGGCTTCGTGATCGGCCTGGGCACCGAGCTGCTCACCGGCCAGGGCATCCTCGGCCAGCTGGGTCTGGGCTGAGCCGCTTCGCTCGCGCCTTCCATTCCATTGCAACATCCTTGCTCGCCTGGCTCCGCCGGGCGAGCTTTTTTTTTGGCGCCAGGGCCCACTGCTTCAGGGCTGCCAGCATGGGGCCACTGCTCCTGCCAGCTGGATGTTCAGGACCAAGGCCGCCCGCTTGCTGTTCCTGCTGGTGGTGCTGCTGCTGCCTGGCAGGGTTCAGGCCCGCCCGAACGACCCGTTGCCCTCCTGGGTTGATGGCCCCACAAAGCGGGCGATCACCCGTTTTGTGGAGGCGGTGTCCACGCCGGGGTCCCCCCAGTTCGTGCCCCCGGCCGAACGCATCGCCACCTTCGACAACGACGGCACCCTCTGGGCTGAGCAACCCTTCTACGTGCAGGGTCTGTTTGCTCTGGATCGGGTGAGGGCACTGGCGCCGGCCAACCCCCAGTGGCGCGGACAGGAGCCCTTCGCCACCCTGCTGGGCGGGGATGCCAAGGCTGCCCTGGCTGGCGGCGAAACCGCGATCACCGCAATCGTCACGGCCACCCACACTGGCCTCACCACCGACGCCTTCGAGCAGGTGGTGCGCACGTGGATCAGCACCGCCCGCCATCCCCAGACGGGCCGTCTTTACACTCAGATGGTGTACCAGCCGATGCTGGAACTGCTCGCTTACCTCCATCAGCGCGGGTTCACCACTTTCGTGGTGTCCGGTGGGGGCGTGGACTTCATGCGGCCCTGGGTGGAGCGCACCTATGGCATCCCCCCGGAGCGGGTGATCGGCAGCAGCATTCAGACGCGCTTCGAGCTGCGCGACGGCCAGCCCGTGCTGGTGCGGCTGCCCCAGATGAAGGTGCTCAATGATGGCCAGATCAAGCCCGTGAGCATCCAGCACCACATCGGCCGGCGGCCGATCGCCGCCTTCGGCAACTCCGATGGCGACCTGGCGATGTTGCAGTGGACGATGGCTGGGCCTGGTGAGCGCTTTGCCCTGCTGGTGCATCACACCGATGGCGAGCGGGAGTGGGCCTACGACCGCAGCAGTGGGGTGGGCCGACTGGACCGGGCCCTGGATGAGGCCATCACCCGAGGCTGGACGGTGGTGGACATGCGCCGCGACTGGCTGGTGGTGTTCCCGCCCCGTTAGGTGGAAGCGACTGGGAATCTAAAAAGTTTCCGGTTTTTGACGTCATGGTGTATCTGATTTCTGTTGCCATCGCCAGCTGCCATTAATTTCAAGGGAATCACCCAGGATGTTGATCAGCAGGAGCCCATGATGAAAGACAAGCGCGAAAAGGCCGAAAAGAAGAGCAAGAAGAAGGCTAAGGAGAAGGCCAAGGAGGCGACATTGGTTGGCCTAAATGGTGGTAATGACAAGTACCATCCTTCACCGATTCTCGATGATTTCTCGGAGTTTTCTGAGGGCCGGCCGCCCAAACTGGACCGCAAGCTCTATGAAAAGGAGCTGGCGCGCCTGCAGGTGGAGCTGGTGAAGATGCAGTACTGGGTCAAGCACGTGGGCTATCGCTTGATCATTGTGTTTGAAGGCCGGGATGCGGCTGGCAAGGGGGGCACGATCAAGCGGATCACCGAGCCCCTCAACCCCCGCGGCTGCCAGGTGGTGGCCCTGGGCACGCCATCCGATCAGCAGAAAACCCAGTGGTACTTCCAGCGCTACGTGGAGCACTTTCCCTCCGCCGGTCAGATCGTGCTGTTTGATCGCAGTTGGTACAACCGGGCCGGTGTGGAGCGGGTGATGGGCTTCTGCGCCCCTGAGCAGGTGGACGAGTTTTTGTTCTCCTGCCCCGAGTTTGAGCGCATGCTGGTGCGCAGCGGCATCACCCTGCTCAAATACTGGTTTTCGGTGAGTGATGAGGAGCAGGAAGTGCGTTTCCGCTCACGGCTGGAGGATCCAGCCCGCCGCTGGAAGCTGAGCCCGATGGATCTGGAATCGCGCGACCGCTGGGTGGAGTTCTCCAGGGCCAAGGACGAGATGTTCAACCGCACCAACATCCCCGAGGCCCCCTGGTTCACGGTGGAGGCCGATGACAAGCGACGGGCCCGGCTCAACTGCATCCGCCATCTGCTCAGCAAGGTGCCCTACGAAGACATGACCCCCGAGCCGATTGAGCTGCCACCGCGCAAGGCCAGCGGCGACTACCACCGTCCCCCGCTCAATGAACAGTTCTTTGTGCCCAACCACTACAGGTAGGGGCTGACTGGCCGATAGCTGGGATGCCAGTGGGCCCGCTCGAGGCAGTCCAGGGCCTCCTCCACCGTGGTAGCCCTGCGGGCCAGGTTCTCCCGCACGCCGGTGATGGCCACCGCTTCGGCCACGGCCCGGGCCACCGCCGGGGCCTCCTGCAGGCTCGGCATCAGGGCCGCATCGGGGTTGTGGCTGGCGGGGATCCGCTCGGCCAGGGCCGTGAGGCCGGCATCGATCATGCTGTCGGTGATCGCCTGCAGGCCCAGGGCAGCGGCGGCAAAGCCCAGGCCGGGGAACAGGAAGCAGTTGTTGCACTGGCCGATCTGGCGTAGGCCGGTGGCGGTGCTCACGGGCGGGAAGGGGCTGCCGGTGGCCACCAGGGCGCGCCCCTCCGTCCAGCTCAGCAGGTCGTCGGGGCAGGCCTCGGCCAGATGGGTGGGGTTGGAGAGCGGCAGGATCACGGGCCGGGGGCAGTGGGCGGCCATCGTGCGCACCACCTGTTCGTTGAAGGCCCCGGCCACCGTGGAGGTGCCGATCAGCACGGTGGGCTTCACGTGGTCCACCACCTCCTGCAGACCGATGGCCCCCTGGGCGTTGCCGGGCCAGTGCTGCCGCTCCTCGGCGGGGCGGGCCAACCCGGCGGCGGCCGGGCTGAGGTTGGCCATGTCCTCGATCAACAGGCCAGGCCGATCGATCGCCCAGAGCCGGGCCCGGGCCTCGCCGGCGGAGATCCCCTCCGCCTGCAGCAGGCGCAGCAGCCCCTGGGCGATGCCGCAGCCCGCCGTACCGGCACCGAAGATCACGATCCGTTGGGCGCTCAGGCTCTGGCCCAGGCCGCGACAGGCCGCCAGCACGGCCGCACTGGCCACGCCGCTGGTGCCCTGGATGTCGTCGTTGAAACTGGGCAGCCGCCAGCGATGGCGATCCAAAAGCAGCTGGGCGGTGCCGGTGCCGAAGTCTTCCCAGTGCAGGCAGGCGCCGGGACAGTGCTCCGCCACCGCCTCCACGAATTCATCCACAAACGCGAGGTAGTCGTCGCCCTGCAGCCGGGGCTGGCGCAGGCCCGGGTAGAGGGGGTCGTTGAGCAGGCTCTGGCGATTCGTGCCCACATCCAGCACCACCGCCAGCACCCGCTCGGGGTTCAGCCCGGCGCAGAGGGTGTACACGGCGAGCTTGCCCTGGCAGATGTGGATGCCGCCCACCCCCTGGTCGCCAATGCCCAGAATGCCCTCCGAATCGGTGACCAGCACCAGATCCACCCCGGTCTGGATCTGGGCCTGCAGCACCTCACCCAGGCGGCCCCGCTGGCATGCGCTGAGGAACAGGCCGTCGATCGGGGTGCGGTAGGTGCAGCTGAAACGTTGAATCGCGGCGCCCACGGTGGGGGTGTAAACCACCGGCAACACCGCATCGAGATGGCTGGCCAGAAAGCGGTGGAACAGCACCAGATTGCTGCGCCGCAGGTTGTCCACGAAGCTGAACTGCTCCAGCGGGCCGCCCAGGCTGTTGAAGTGTTGCCAGCTGCGCTCCACCTGCAGCTCCAGGCTTTCCACCTGCTCCGGCAGCAGCCCCTCCAACCCCAGCGATCGCCGCTCCTGCTGGCTGAAGGCCGTGCCCTTGTTCAGGGCTGGATCACGCAACAGCTGCAGGCCGTGCAGCGTTGTGGTCCGCCCCTGGCTGGCCCCAGCCGCTGGTGAGGCGGCTGCTGTTGCTGGCTTGGACACCATGGCCGGCTTGGCTGGCGGAGCTCCCACTGAACTGGCAGCGCTTACCCTGTCAATGTGCGGCTTGCTACGGAATGCCTGCTGAGGCAATCGGGTGGGCCTGTGCCATCGGGGCCTTGGTCGGCTCCACGATTGTTGCCAGCATTGATGTGTTGATTGAGGCGTGATGGCTGGTCGGAGAGATTCATTTGGTGCTGCGCCTAGGACATTGGCTGTGTAGGCAACCATTGCTTCGCGGCGATCTCCGCTGCCCTCCATGCGTGGGTCAGGCCCTGCCCCTCGACCCGTGGCGGATCATGTTGGAGACTCCGGCTCAATCGACCCATGCCCCCAGCGGGTTCTGCCTTTGCTCGGCTCCACGAGCACCTGCACCACACCCGCTTGCTGGGCTCGATCAACAGCGCTCTCTATTACGACCAGAACACCGTGATGCCCGCGGCCGGTGCCGCCTGGCGGGGTGAGCAGCTGGCCCTGCTGGCCGGCCAGCTGCACGGGCGCCAGAGCAGCGCTGCCTACGCCGAGCTGGTGGCAGCGGCCGAGGCCGAGCTCGGGCCCGATGCGCCGCCCGAGCGCCGCCGCAATCTGCAACTGCTGCGCCTGGAGTTGGAGCGCCAGCGCTGCCTCGATCCGGCCCTGGTGAGCGCCCTGGCCAAGGCCCAGTCGCGCGGTAATGCGGTGTGGCAGGACGCCCGGGCCCGCAACGACTTCGCCGCCTTTGCTCCTGCTCTCCAGGACCTGATCGCGCTGCGCCGCCAGCAGGCCAGCCAGCTGGCCGCCGCCGAGCCCGTGGCCCGCAGCTCCTGGGAAATCCTGGCCCAGCCCTTCGAGCCGGATGTGAGCAAGGCACGGCTGGAGGAGCTGTTTGCACCGCTGAAGGCCGAGCTGCCGCAGTTGCTGGAGCAGATAGCCGCCACCAGCACTCCCGAGCCCGCTGCCGCCGATTTGCCCGAGGCCATCCAGGAGCAACTCTGCAGTGACCTGCTCGACAGCTGGGGGTATGACGCCAGCCGCTGCCAGCGCTCGCGCTCGGCCCATCCCTTTTCCTGCACCGTGGGGCCCCAGGATTTCCGCATCACCACCCGGGTGGTGCCGGGCCAGCCGCTCTCGGCCTTCCTGGCCACGGCCCATGAGTGGGGCCACTCGCTCTACGAGCAGGGGCTCCCTCGCTCAGGCGACCATTTCTTCCCCTGGCCCCTGGGTGAGGCCACCTCGATGGGGGTGCACGAGTCGCAGTCGCTGTTCTGGGAGTGTCGGGTGGCCCGCAGCCGCGCCTTCGCCGAGCGCTGGCACCCGCGCTTCTGCACCGGCCTGGGCAGCGATCCCTGGGGGGGGGGCTTCGACTTCTGGCGCGCCCTCAACCCGCTCAGGCCCGGCCTGATCCGGGTGGAGGCCGACGAGCTCAGCTACTGCCTGCACATCGTGCTGCGTTTCGAGCTGGAGCTGGCCCTGCTCGAGCAGAACATGCCGGTGGAGGAGCTCCCCGGCCAGTGGAACCAGCGGATGCAGCAGCTGCTGGGCATCCAGCCGGCCAGCGACGCCGAGGGCTGTCTGCAGGACATCCACTGGGCCGAGGGCCTGTTCGGCTATTTCCCCTCCTATGCCCTGGGCCACCTGATCAGCGCCCAGCTCTCCGAGACGTTCGAACAGCAGCACGGCTCCATCCAGGCCCAGATCCGTGCCGGCGAGGAGGCCAGGCTCCAGGCCTGGCTGGCGGAAACCGTCTGGCCCCTGGGTCGGGCGGTGAACGGCGAGGAGCTGGTGGAGCGGGTCACGGGGCGCGCGCTCAGTGCCCAGCCGTTCCTCCGTTACCTGCGCGCCAAGGTGGAGGAGCTCGCCGTCGGCCCATGACCCGTGGCCGGGTTGCTTGGATCTCCGCCCGTCCCTGCATAGGATGCGCGGCGCCGCGACCCCTCTCCATGGCGAACATCGACCAAGCTCCCAGCCGCACGATGGTCAACCTGCTGCACGTGCTGCCCGCGTTTGCCGATGAAGCGGAGCTGCGGTTGAACACGATTGTGGAGCTCAACAGCAACACCATCAACAAGTACGAGCTGATCACCGAAACCGGTCACCTCAAGCTCGACCGGGTGGGCTACTCCTCCCTGGCCTACCCCTTCGCCTACGGCTGCATCCCCCGCACCTGGGACGAGGACGGCGACCCGCTGGACATCGAGATCGTGAATGTCACCGAGCCCCTGGTGCCCGGCTCCCTGGTGGAGGCCCGCATCATCGGCATCATGAAATTCGACGATGGCGGCGAGGTGGACGACAAGGTGATCGCGGTGCTTGCCGATGACAAGCGCATGGATCACATCACCAGCTACACCGATCTGGGCGAGCATTGGCTCAAGGAAACCCAGTACTACTGGGAGCACTACAAGGACCTCAAGAAGCCCGGCACCTGCCGGGTGAATGGTTTCTTCGATGCCGCTGAGGCCGTGAAGGTGATCAAGGAGTGCGAGGTGCGCTACACCACCGAGATCGCCCCCAAACTGGTGGACTGACAACCGGCTTACGGCCAAAGTCTTGCCCATTCGCCAGTCTGTTGCTTCAGTGCTTGCCATGCTCCAGCTTTCCACTGTTCTGCTCTCCGCGGCCAAGTCCTGCAGCCGCCCCATGCGCAGCTCTGCCACCGGGGCGCTGCTGGGGCTGATGGCGGCCCTGGGCTGTTCTCTGGCTGCGGGCGCCAGCCTGGCGGAGCCTCCAGCACCCGGGGGGGCTGACACCACCAGCCCCGCCAACACGGCGCTGGTGCCCCCTCCGCCGACGGAACCGCCGGTGGTGCGGGAGGTGTTGCTGGAGCTGGGCAAGCGCCAGATCAGCCTGATTGAGGGCGGTCAGGTGCTGGGCCGGTGGCCGGTGGCCATCGGAGACCCCAGCACGCCCACCCCGGTGGGCCGGTTCACCATCGAGAACATGGTGACGAACCCCGTTTACCAGAGCACCTCCAGCGGCAAGATCAACAACACCGTGGGTCCCCAGGCCCCCCTGGGCGACCGCTGGATCGGCTTCAAGCAGAGCGGCATCAACCAGTACGGCATCCACGGCACCCCCGATGCCTGGGCCTGGACTGTGACCTCCCGGGCGGCCGTATCCAACGGCTGCGTGCGCATGCTCACGCCCCACGTGCGCGAGCTGTTCTCCAAGGTGCAGCTCGGCACGCCGGTGATCGTGAAGCCCTAGGCCGTTCAGCCTTTCTTCCGATCCCGAAGACATCCTGCAGATCTGTGCTGACAGCTTCGGCAGGCTGGGCTCTGCCTCTAGCCTGCCCAGCACATTCAATTGCTGTGCATGGCTGGGTATCACCTGCTAGGCGACTCTGGTGGTGCCCTTCCTGCTGCCGTTCCGACGGCGGTTCCAAGCACCGTGTTGAAGTGGTGTGGGAACGGTGAGCTGTCCGCCCTTGATCTTGAGCGGATTGTGCAGCGTCTCAAGCAGGCTGACCCTGTGGCCAGCTCCCTGCAGCCGAGTCACTTCAGCGCCATTCAGCCGGATCAAGCCTGCTGATGGCCAGACCGGGGATCAGCTGGGATGCCAGGGCTCTGGCCAGCCCATCCCTGCTGGCCACACCCCGCAGGCTCTCCAGGGGCAAACCCCGGCGAGGCCGACCCACGGGCAGGGCTGAACCTGTCCCGTCCTCCAACGCAAAGACCGGCAGCTGACGCAGGCCGCTGGGGCGGAGCTGGTCCTCCAGCTGGGCCAGAGAGGCCTTCAGCGTGAGCCATACCAGCTCGGAGCGCTGGCAGTCGCCCAATGTCAGGGGGGCTGGCATTGGGCCGTTGGGGTTGGCTCCGGCGTCGTTGGTGCTGGCAGCTGTCAGGGCCCGCTGCAGGTCTGGAAGGGTTACCAGGCCCTGCACCTGATCACCCTCACTCACCAGCAGGCAATGGCCCTGGGCCGCCACCAGCTGCTCCAGCGCTGCGATTGCGGGCAATTCCCTGGGCAGCACCAGCGGCGCTTCCGGTTCCAGGGCCTCCACCACGGACACCGCCGCCAGCTGGCGGCGGCGGCGCTCTTCTCGTGGATCCGGTCCTAGCAGGCCCGGATCACTGATTCCCTGCCACCGTTCCACCAGGGCAGCGCTTAGGCCAGCGGCGGCCATCAGCGGCAGCACGATACGGATGTCGCGGGTGAGTTCAAACAGCAGCAGCAGGGCAGTGAGCGGTGCCCTGGCGCTGCCGGCCAGCACCGCAGCCATGCCCACCATGGCGTAGGCGGGCGGTTCGGCCACGGGCAGGTTCAGCCCGCCGGCCCCCAGCAGCTGGCCATAGCAGTTGCCCAGCACGGCCCCCAGCACCAGGGCCGGCGCGAATCCTCCTCCCACAAATCCAGCGGCATTGCTGATGCCGGTGGCCACCAACTTGGCGCCCAGCAAGAGCAGCAGGGCCAGCACGGGGATGCCCCCGTCCAGCCCGAGCAGTGCTTCGATCGTGTCATAGCCCACACCCAGAACCTGGGGGAAAGCCAGCGCCAGCAGCCCCACGGAGAGCCCCCCCGCGGCCGTGGCCAGCCCAGGAGGCAGCGCCCCCAGCCAGCGCTGCAACCTGGCGCTCCGGCCCAGGGCCAGGGTCTGTAGCAACAGCCAGGACATGCCGCTGGCCAGCACGCCCAGGCCCAGGTAAAGGGGCAGCTCCAGGGGCGAGCGCACGGCGTAGGCCGGCAACCGCAGGATCGGCTCGTCGCCCAGCAGCAGCTGGGTGACAAGGGCGGACGCCACGGAGGCCACCAGCACCGCCCGCAGGCTGGGGCGACCCTGGATGGCGCTGTAGCTGCCCTCAAAGGCAAAGAACACCCCGGCAATCGGTGCCTTGAAACCCGCCGCCAGGCCGGCGGCAACCCCGGCCGCCACCAGGGCCTTCTGGCTCTGGGGCGGCAGGCGCCCCCGCTGGGCCAGCCAGAGGCCGAGGTTGCCGCCGCTCTCCACGCTGGGACCCTCCGGCCCAAGGGAGGCGCCGCTGCCCAGGCTGAGGGAGGCGCTGACCAGTCGCAGCCAGGGCAAGCGGGGAGCGGCGGGAGCCGAGCCATCGGCCATGGCCATCAGGCTGGGCAGCCCCGGCCCGAGTTCTGGTCCGTAGCGGCGCAGCACACCCACCGCCAGGCCGCCGAGGGTGGGCACCACGAGCACCGGCCAGAGCTGCAGCCAGTCGGGCAGGGCGGGGGAGGGCAGCGCTGGCGGCTCGGCCACCACCGCTGGAGGGGGCGGCAGATAGCCCAGACCACCCAGGCCGATCCGCAACAGGGCACTGAGCGGGGTGCTTTCGTCCACAGGCGGCGGTGGCGGCGCCGGCAGCACCAGCTGGTCGGCCTGGAGTGGGCTGTTGCCGCCGATCGACAGCAAGGCCTCCACCCCCGGGCCAAACAGGCCGCTGTTGATCAGGCCCACCAGCTCGTGAAAGGCCACCACGGCCAGCCCGGTGCTGATGCCCACCAGGGCGGCCCAGGCCAGCAACCCCCACTGGAAGGGGGTTGCGCCGACTTCAGGCCTCGGGTCGGACGGTGGCAAAGATCTCCTCCAGGATTTCCCCGGCGCCTTGCTCTTTCAGCGTGTGGGCCAGGGCGATGCCGATCGCCTCAGGATCGCCCTGGGGACCGCGGGCCTCGTCGCGGATCAGGCGCAGCCCATTGAGGCTGGCCACCATGCCGGTGAGCACCAGTTCGGCGCTGTCTCCATCGCCTTCAAAGCGGGTGTTCACGCCGATCGGCACCTGGCAGCCGCCCTCCAGCTCGCGCAGGAAGGCGCGCTCGGCGAGGCAGCGGCGGGCGGTGGGGGTGTGCTCCAGAACCTTGATCTGCTCCAGCACGTCGGCGTCGCCGTCCCGGCACTCGATGCCTAGGGCGCCCTGGCCCACGGCGTGCAGGGAGATCGAGGGATCGATCAGCTCGTGGATGCGGTCGGCCAGGCCGAGGCGGCCCAGGCCGGCGGCCGCCAGGATCAGGCAGTCGTACTCACCGGCGTCCAGCTTCTCCATGCGGGTGATCACGTTGCCGCGCACGTCCTTGAACACCAGGTGGGGGAAGTGGTGGCGCAGCTGGGCCAGGCGGCGCAGGGAGCTGGTGCCCACCACCGAGCCCGCAGGCAGGCTGGCCAGGGTCTTGTCGGTGTGCTTGGAGTGTACCACAAGGGCATCGGCCGGGTCTTCCCGCTCGGTGATGCAGCCCAGCATCAGGCCCTCGGGCAGGTTGGTGGGCAGGTCCTTGAGGCTGTGGACGGCGATGTCGGCCCGATCCACCAGCATCTGGGCCTCCAGTTCCTTGGTGAACAGACCCTTGTCGCCGATCTTGGCCAGGGCCACGTCGAGGATCTTGTCGCCCTGGGTGGCCATCGCCTCGATGCTGATCTCCAGCCCGGGGTGGGCCTTGGCCAGCTCATCGCGCACCCAGTGGGTCTGCACCATGGCCAGCTGGCTGCGGCGGGAGGCGATGCGCAGGGGGTTGGCCATCGGTGCCAGATAACAGCCGCCCAGACTAAGGGCCGAAGAAATCCAGGGGCAGCGGTCCCCAGGTGTCCTCGGCGTCGGGGTCGGCCGGGCTGTGGCCGGTGATCAGCAGACCCTCGCCCAGGCCCGTTTCGCGGCGCACCAGAAAGCGGCGGGTGGTCTGGTTGCCCTTGAGGAACACCGGCCCCTCGATGGCCTCCAGGGCTTCGCAGGCTGGGTCCAGGTTGAGGGGCTGCCAGCCCAGGGCCGCTTCCACCTGGCGCAGGCAGGCCACCGCCGCCCCGGCGGAGGGGGCCATGACCCCCAGCGTGAACCAGTCGCAGCGGGCCAGGAGGGGTTCCAGTTCAGCGCGAACCGCAGCCTTCTCCTGCCCAGCGAACACCGGGGCGCTGCGCAGGCCCCGCAGGCCCCCAAGGCCACCGCTCATTCCAGGAACTCCTTCACTTGATGTACTCCTTGAGCACGCCGTTGCGGTTGGGGTGGCGCAGCTTGCGGAGGGCCTTGGCCTCGATCTGGCGGATGCGCTCGCGGGTCACATCGAAGATCTGGCCGATCTCTTCGAGGGTCTTCATGCGGCCGTCGTCGAGGCCATAGCGCAGGCGCAGCACGTCGCGCTCGCGGGGGCTGAGGGTTGCCAGCACGCCCTCGAGGTCTTCACGCAGCAGGTTCTTGGCCACATCCTGCTCGGGGTTCTCGATGTCGGCCTCGATGAAGTCGCCGAGGCGGGAATCCTCCTCCTTTCCGATCGGCGTTTCCAGGGAGATCGGCAGCTGGGCACTCTTGGCGATGAAGCGCAGCTTTTCGATGGTCATCTCCATCGATTCGGCGATCTCCTCCTCGGTGGGCTTGCGGCCGAATTCCTGGGAGAGGGTCTTGGTGGTTTTCTTGATCCGGGAGATGGTCTCGTAGAGGTGCACCGGCAGGCGGATGGTGCGGCTCTGATCGGCAATGGCGCGGGTGATCGCCTGGCGGATCCACCACGTGGCGTAGGTGGAGAACTTGTAGCCCTTCTCGTGGTCGAACTTCTCAGCCGCGCGGATCAGGCCGAGGGAGCCTTCCTGAATCAGGTCCTGGAAGCTCAGGCCCCGGTTCATGTACTTCTTGGCGATCGACACCACCAGGCGCAGGTTCGACTGGACCATCTTTTCCTTGGCCCGGCGGCCCAGCATCAGCCGGCGGCGGAACTTGATCACCGGCATGTCCACCAGGGCGGCCCACTCCTTGGTGTCCGGGTGGTGACCGTTGTCCGACTCGAACTGGGCGGCGATTTCCTCGAGCTGGAGCAGGTCGGCAATCTTGCGGGCCAGCTCGATTTCCTCATCGGGGCGCAGCAGGCGGATGCGGCCGATCTCCTGGAGATACACCCGAATCGAGTCTTCGGTGTAGACCCCCTTGGGGCCCACCTTGATGCTGGCCAGGGCCTTGGCGGCCTTGTCGTCGTCTTTTGCTGCTGCTGGAGCCTCGGACTCGACAGCCTGGGACGCTGCCGCCAGCAGCTGGTCGGCCGCCTGGTCGAGATCCTGACCTGGAGGCAGCTCGGCAGAGGCCTTGGCTTTGCTGGCCTTGGCACTGGTTGCTTTGGCCGGACTCTTGGCCTTGGCAGGGGTCTTGGTGCCGTTTGCCTTGCTGGCTGCGGTCTTGGCCTTGGCCGTCTTGGCGGTGGTTTTGGCGGCAGCAGCCTTGGCAGGGGGAGCCACCTTGATCTCCTCGCCGGTCGCCGTGGCCACCATCAGGATTTCAACGGCAGGTGTGATTTTGGCGGCGGCAGGGGTCATCGAGGGGCGGGCAGACAACGCGGAGGAGAGCAGGAGCAGGGGAGACGTACCTCAGCTGGGAGCCGAGGTGCTGCAGCAGGGGAGTACGGCGAAATGGAGCCGGGGGCGGGCAACCGGCAGCCTGGAGATCGGGTGCTGGTGGGCGGCCTTGGGAGCCAGGGGAATGGCCGATTGCCGATCGCGGCAGCCGGCGACCCAGCTAGCCAGACGCTGTCCGAACGGGGAATTCAGAAGGCGTCTGGCACTGGGTCTCGGCTAGGGGCATGGGCTGGACTGATCCCCGGATGCGGCCCAGGCATGAGTCCATCTCACCGAGAAACGGGAGTTGGACGGAGGCTTGGGCGCTGGAGTCCGGCCCAGAGCCTGGCTGCAGGATTGGAGCCTGCAACGGGAGGGCTGTGGATGCGGCACTGGCTAGGTGAAGGTCAGGGCCGGATCGGACAATGCAGGACCGGAACGGAGAATGGTGAAGGCAGTTGGATGGGTGGCCGAAGCCAGGACAGGGTTGACAGGGGTGCTCGCAGACCGGAGGGCGTCGATTGGACATGTCCCGAAACGGGATGCCCATGGCTCTCTCTTCAGGTCTTCCCGCTGGACGGAACTCTGTCTGGTTCCGACGGCTGCACGAATGCGGCCCAACTCCCACATCCTATGAAGGCTGGGTGGCCTTTGCAAGTGTGACCGCTACAGCCTGGGTTCAGATCTGGCTTGAGGCGGGTCGGGAAGGCCAGGTGTTCACCTACGCCAATCCCCAGGCGCTCCCTCTGGCCATCGGCGATCTGGTGCAGGTGAGGCTCCAGGGACGCCGCCATGGCGGCCTGGTGGTGGAGCTGCTCGATGCCCCTCCCGCTGAACTGGGCCAGCGGGTCCTGCAGCCCGTGGAGCTGCGACTGCAGCCTGCTGCCGTGGATGCCGAGTGGCAGCAGCTGATCACGGCGGTGGCCCGCCAGTGCCACAGCAGTGTGTTCCGCACCCTTAAAAGCGCCCTGCCGGCTGGCTGGCTGGGGCAGAGGCGCCAGTCCGCCCCGGTCGCGGAACGTCCGCTCTGGTTGGTGCGGGCCGCCAGCGCCGGCCTGCCCCCCCGGCTCAGTGAGGGCCAGCGGGCCCTGTTGCTTCACCTGCAGGCGGCGCCGGCACCGGTGCCCCTGCGGGTGTTGTGCGCTGCCGGTGGCTTCAGCCGCTCCACCCTGGCCAGCCTCGAACGCCGGCAGCTGGTGGTGCGTGAACAGGCCAGCCCCAGCGCGGCTGGGGGGCTGCCGATGGCACCTGGCTCCGGGGGCTCCCCGGGGCGCACCCTCACCGCCGCTCAGCAGGAGGCCCTGGCCGGCATTGAGGCCGCGGAGCCGGGCAGCGCCCTGCTGCTCTGGGGCGTCACCGGCGCGGGCAAGACCGAGGTGTATCTCCAGGCCGCCGCCCGCTGCCTGGCCGCCGGCCGCAGTGCCCTGCTGCTGGCTCCGGAGATTGGCCTGATCCCCCAGCTGCTCGACCGCTGCCGGGAGCGTTTCGGGGCGGGGGTGGTGGAATTCCACAGCGGCATGGCCGACGGTGCCCGGGTGGCCAGCTGGCGGCGCTGCCTGGGCGGTTCCCCCCTGCTGGCGGTGGGCACCCGCTCGGCGATCTTTCTGCCCCTGGCCCGGCTGGGGTTGATCGTGCTCGACGAGGAGCACGACAGCTCCTACAAGCAGGAGAGCCCCATGCCCTGCTACAACGCCCGTGACGTGGCCCGGCTGCGGGCCCGGCTCAGCGGCGCACGGCTGGTGCTGGGCAGTGCCACCCCCTCCCTGGAAACCTGGCTGAGCTGCCAGGGGGAGGCCGCCGGCACGCGGTTGCTCAGCCTGCCCGAGCGGATCGGCCAGCGGCCCCTGCCACCTGTGCGGCTGGTGGACATGCGCCAGGAGCTGGCGGAGGGGCACCGGCGTCTGCTCAGCCGGCCGCTGATGGAGCGGCTCGAGCGGCTGGGCGATCGGCAGGAGCAGGCGGTGGTGCTGGTGCCGCGGCGGGGTTATCACGCCTTCCTGGGTTGCCGCAGTTGCGGCGAGGTGGTGCTCTGCCCCCACTGCGATGTGGCCCTCACCGTGCACCGCTCTGCCGGGCGCGAGTGGCTGCGCTGCCACTGGTGTGACCATCGCGCCGAGCTGGCCGACCGCTGCGGCCACTGCGGTTCCACGGCCTTCAAGCCCTTCGGAGCGGGCACCCAGCGGGTGATGGACCAGCTGGCCCAGGAACTGGACGGCCTGCGGGTGTTGCGCTTCGACCGGGACACCACCCGGGGACGGGATGGCCATCGGCGCCTGCTGGAACGCTTTGCGGCCGGCGATGCCGACGTGCTGGTGGGCACCCAGATGCTGGCCAAGGGCATGGACTTGCCCCGGGTGACCCTGGCCGCCGTGCTGGCCGCCGACGGTCTGCTGCACCGGCCCGATCTGCGGGCCGGTGAGCAGTGCCTGCAGCTGTTGCTGCAGCTGGCCGGCCGGGCCGGGCGCGGCGAGCGTCCCGGGGAGGTGCTGGTGCAGACCTACAGCCCCGACCATCCGGTGATCCGCCACCTGGTGGATGGCCGTTACGACCGCTTCCTGGCGGAGGAGGCCCAGGTGCGCCAGCAGGCGGGCCTGGTGCCCTTCAGCCGGGCCTGCCTGCTGCGCTTCAGCGGCACCTCCGCCAGCGGCACGGCCACCAGCGCCGCCGCCATCGCCGAGCAGATCCGTGCGGGGGTGGAGGCAGCAGGCTGGTGGCTGATCGGCCCGGCCCCTGCCCCCGTGGCCCGGGTGGCCGGCCGCAGCCGCTGGCAGCTGCTGCTGCATGGGCCGGCCGGCAGCGCCCTGCCCCTGCCGCAGGAGGCGGAGCTGCGCCGGGGTCTGCCGGCCCAGGTGGGCCTGGCGATCGATCCCGACCCGCTCACCCTCTAGCTGGGGACCTAGCCGGATGTGGGGGCCAGCTTGCTCAGGCTGGCAACTGGGGCCAGCCGAAGCCCAGCCGCTGGCGCAGACCGGCCAGCACCAGCACCAGGACCAGCAGCAGCGCCACCGCCACGGCTCCCAGGCCCAGGGGGCTCCAGCGCCAACAGCTGAGCTGCAACTGGTTCAGGGCCCCCAGCTGCAGGGGCCAGCGCAGGCTGGGCCGATCCTCCCTCGCCAGGGGCTGAACTGGTTCCGGTGTGGCCAGACGCACGGCGCGCTGGCGCAGGGGCTGGAGATCCACGCTGGCCGCCAACCCAGGCACCGCCTCGGCGCCGCGCAGATCCAGGTCGAGGCTGAGCTCCTGGCGCACGCCCACCAGCCAGTTGCGCTCCCTCCAGCGCAGGGAAGGCGCCGGCATGGCGATGCCCGCCAGCCGCCCCGCCTCCAGCAGGCTGTCCTCCAGCAGCTTCAGGGTGTCGCTGGCCGGTTGCATCGGCCCCGCCAGCCGCTCCAGCGCGGTGCCGGGTATGCCGCGGCTTGGCGGCTCGGCCCGCAGGCCGAGTTGGCGCAGCGAGGTGGCGAACTGCCGCTGCCAGCCGCTGGCCGGATGGCCGGGGGGTGGGCTGAGCTCCTCCACCAGCTGCAGGCGGCCGGGTGCACCGAAATGGAGCTCGGCCCGGATCTGCACGCATCCCCCGAGCAGCAGGCCAAGCAGCAGCAGACAGAGCGCCAGGACGGCAAAGCCCAGCGGCGCGCGGGTGGGGCCCACCGGTGGGGCGGGTGGGGGCGGCGGTGTTGCGCGAGCCCGACGGCTCCTGGCGATTTGCTGAAGCCGCCCCGCCAGGGGCTCGGCGTCACCCAGGTCCGGCAGGGTGAGTGACCAGTGCCGCGGCCGTTCGAGGGCCGGCGCTTCCAGCACCGTGAGCAGGTCGCGGGCCTGGGCCCGCAGCGTGGGATCGGCGCAACGCTTCACCTGCCGGCAGCAGACCATGGCCCGCACGGTGTTGCCCTGGCCCATCAGGGCCGTGGCCATCAGCAGCTGCAGCTGGGCGCCGGTGTTGGTGGCCGGGGGATAGGTGGCACTGAGCGGCTCAAGCAGGGACAGCACTTGGCCGTAATCGCCGCGCTCCAGGGCCGAACTGGCCTTTGCCAGCGGGTCCGGTATCGAGGCCATGTCAGCTGGCACGGAGCGGCCTCAGCAGTGCAGCAGCCGGTCGCTGCCCACCACCATCGTGCCGATGCCGGCATCGGTGAACACCTCCAGCAGCAGGGCATGGGGCACGCGCCCGTCCACGATGTGGGCGGCCCCCACTCCCTGGGCGAGGGCGCGGATGCAGCACTCGGTCTTGGGGGTCATGCCGCCATTGACCACGCCCTCGGCGATCAGCTTGCGCGCCCCCCCCAGGCTCACCTGGCGGATCAGCGAGGTGGGGTCGTCCCGGTCGCGCAGCACCCCTGCCGTGTCGGTGAGCAGGATCAGTTTCTCGGCCTGCAGGGCCGCGGCCAGCTCGCCGGCCACCGTGTCGGCGTTGATGTTGTGGGCCTGGCCCTCGCGGTCAGCCGCCACGCTGGAGATCACGGGGATGTACCCGGCGTCCAGCAACGGCAGCAGCAGGGCCGGGTCCACCTCCTGCACCTCGCCTACGAGGCCATGGGCTCCTTCGCCGTAAGTGCGGGCGCGCACCAGGCAGCCGTCGCTGCCGCACAGCCCCACGGCCCGTCCACCCACCAGGTTGATGCCGTTCACGATGTGCTTGTTCACCCGCCCCACCAGCACCATCTCCACCACGTCCATGGTTTCGGGCGTGGTGACCCGCAGGCCATCGCGGAACTCCGGGGCGATGTTCAGCCGGCCCAGCCAGTCGTTGATCTCAGGGCCGCCGCCATGCACCACCACCGGCTGCACGCCCACCGAGGCCAGCAGCACCAGGTCGCGATACACCGCCTCGCGCAACTCGGCCTTGACCATGGCCGCCCCGCCGTACTTCACCACCACCCGGCGGCCGGAGAACCGCTGGATGTAGGGCAGGGCTTCACTGAGCACCGACACCCGCAGAGCATCGGTATGGCTGATGGTGGGGTCTTGGCTCACGGCGGGCGGCGCGTCAGGGGAGATTCAGACCTCGGCGGCGGCCGGGGCTGACTGGGGCAACAGGGAGAGACGCACATGCGCGTCATCCACCTGTTCCACCTCGGCGATCAGGCCGGGTCCGAAGAAACGGCCCAGGCGGTCCTGCCGTTCCTGCCAGAGCTTGAACGGTACCCCGCCCGTGGCGAACAGCAGACGAATGCCATAGGCACCGTTGCAGTTCACTTCCTCCACGCTCTCCAGCTGGGGCGGCTCCTCCTCATCCCAGAGCTTCAGCACCTCCAGGGAGCTCTCCAGATGGGCCTTCTGGCCATAACGCCAGCGCACCACATCGGCCACCAGCTTGCGCAGGGCTTCGCTCTCGGGCAGCTCCCGCAGGCTGCTAAGGGCGGCCGGCGACGTGAGCCGCTGGGCGGGAGCCAACTCCGATGATTTCAGGGCCAGCCCGCCCAGGAGGATCGGGATGCCGTAGAAGATTGTGGGCAGGCTGAGGTTGGGATTGCCGGTGGCGTAGCCGATCCAGCCGATCACGGAGAGGGCTGCACCGGCCACGGTGACCAGACTCCCGGGTGAGAGAAGTGCTTGCATACCTGCCATCTTCCTGTATCCCCATGGTCGACGCGCCCATTCCGGCAGAAGGGCCGGACGACGCTGCTGCCAGCGAGGCGGCTGATGCTCCCCCCGACCTCACCAGCCTGTCCAACGGGGACCTGCTGGAGCTGCTTCAGGCCGATCGCCTCTGGCTGCTGCGCCAGATCGACAGCGGTGCCTGGCCAGACTGGCGGCTGGATCTGGCGGCCCTGGAGCGGGAGCTGGGGGAACTGCTCGACCGGCTCAGTGAGACCACTCCGGGCAGCTCGGGACGCTGACCGACAGCTCAGAAGGGAATGTCGTCATCGTCCGGCAGATCGGGCACCAGCGGCGAGGTGTTCCAGCTGGGCTGGGGCGGGGCGACGCCGGGTTGGGCGGCCGGCGCGGGAGCTGGGGCTGCTGCTCTGCGCGCTGGTTGGGGGCTGGGAGCAGCTGAGGCCGGGACTGCAGCTGGAGCCGGGCTGATGGCCGTGCCCAGGGGATGGAGGCGGGCCAGGGTGAATTCGGCGCGCTTTTCCTTGACGCCGTCCTGCCGGCTCACAGTGGACATCCTCAGCCGCCCTTCCAGCACCAGGCGCTGGCCCGGCTGCACCCGGTTCTGCAGGTCCTGGGCCAGATTGCCCCAGCCCACCACCTTCAGCTGGCCCGGCGGATCGTCCGGCCGGAGTCCCTCGATCTGCACCAGCATCTCGGCCACAGGCGTCTGGTTGTCCTGGGTGTAGCGCACCTGGGGCGCCTCCAGCACATCGACTTCCAGCAGACAGTGGTTCACGCCGGTCCATCCCATTCGTGGCAGCTATCCTGATGCACTGTGGCCCCGGTGACCACCAACCAGCGCGGCGGCTGTGGCTGTTCAGTGGCACGGGCGATGGCCCGCCGCTGGCGCGAGCTCTGCTGGGGCAGGGATGGCGGCTGCGGGTGAGTGTGGTCACGGCGGACGCAGCCCGCGTCTACCCAGGCCATCCCCGCCTGGAGCTGCAGGTGGGAGCCCTGGGGGGCAGCGAGCCGCTGCGGCGGGCCCTGAAGGAGAGCCAGCAGCGGGGTCGGGGCTTCCAGGTCGTGGTCGACGCCACCCATCCCTTCGCCAGCACGATTCATCAGCAGCTGCAGTCGGGCTGTGGCCAGGCCGGTGTGCCCCTGCTGCGCCTGGTGCGCGATGGGGCTGAGGGGCCGGCCCCTCCTGGCTTGCGTCTGCTGGAGGGGGTGGAGAGCCTGGCAGACGAGGACCTGGCCGGTAGCAGGCTGCTGCTGGCGATCGGCGCCCGTGAGTTGCCCCGGGCCGTGGAGGCCACGCCAGGTGCGCTGCACCATGCCCGGCTGTTGCCCCGGCCCGCGGCCCTGCAGCAGGCCCTCGCGGCCGGCCTTGTCCCAGAGCGGGTGGCCTGTCTCCAGCCCCTCAGCCTGGATCCTGTTGACGGGTCCGGCTTCGAGGGCTCTGTGGAGGCGGCGCTGGTGCGGCGCTGGCGGATTGAATGGATTGTGGCCCGCCAGTCCGGCCCCCCCACCGAGACGCTCTGGCGCCGGGTGGCGGCGCTCCAGGGCTGTCAGCTGCTGCTGCTGCGCCAGCCACCGCCAGCCGCCCAACTGCGCTGTTGCACCCGCGCCCAGTTGTTGGAGCTTCTGGCAACTTGGGGCTTCGAGTCGTCTGGCTGATCCGGCCGCCTGATGCCCATGCCTGCGCCAAGCCGCGCCCCGGGCCCACTGCTGCTGGCCCTCACCACCGAGGCCAGCCAGGCCCAGGCCGAAGCCCTGGCCGAGACCCTGCTGGCCCGGGGGCTAGCGGCCTGTGTGGCCCTGAGTCCGGTGCGCTCCCTGTACCGCTGGCAGGGGGAGCTGCAGCGGAGCGAGGAGGTGCAGCTGCTGATCAAGTCTGATCCCAGCCTGTTGGAGGAGCTGGCGGCGGCCGTGCACCAGCTGCACAGCTACAGGACGCCCGAATGGATCCACTGGCAGGCCGGGTGCAGCCAGGGCTATGGCAGCTGGCTGGCCGGGAGCTGTGGGCTCAGCCCAGATGCTGGCGCATCAGCTCCGCCAGATCCGCCTGGGGACGGGGCCCCAGCTGGGTGACCACCTGGCCGGCACAGAGGGAGCCCAGCTGGCCGCAGCGCTCGGGTGCCTGCCCCTGGGTCCAGCCATGGAGGAATCCGGCGGCGTAGAGATCGCCCGCCCCGGTGGTATCCACCAACTGGCCGAGGCTGTAGGGGGCGATGGCGTGGCAGGTGTTGTCGGCCAGCACCACCGACCCCTGCTCGCTGCGGGTGAGGGCCGCGACCCGGCAGCGGCCCCGCACCTGCTCGAGCGCCTCCTCAAAGTTGGCGGTGGCATACAGCGCGGTGATCTCCATCTCGTTGGCGAACAGGATGTCCACGTGGCCATCCACCAGCTCCAGGAAGCTGTCGCGGTGGCGCTCCACGCAGAAGGCATCGGAGAGGCTCAGGGCCACCTCACCGCCGTTGGCCCGGGCCACTTCGGCGGCGGCGATGAAGGCTCGCTTGGCGGCCTCGCTGTCCCACAGATAGCCCTCCAGGTAGAGCACCTTGGCCTGGGCCACCAGCGCGAGGTCGAGGTCGGCGGGATCGAGGCCCACCGAAGCACCCAGGTAGGTGCACATGGTGCGCTGGGCATCGGGGGTGACCAGGATCAGGCAGCGGGCCGTGGAGGGGCCGGTTGTGGCCGCGGGTGTGTCAAAGCGGGTGCCCACGGCGCGGATGTCGTGGCTGAAGATGGCGCCGAGCTGGTCGTCGCGCACCCGACCGATGAAGCCGGCCCGGCCGCCCAGCTGGGCGATGCCGGCGAGGGTGTTGGCCGCCGAACCGCCGGAGGTCTCCAGGCCGGCTCCCACGCTGGCGTAGAGCCGCTCGGCCTGGTCCTCGTCCACCAGGGCCATGGTGCCCTTGGTGAGGCCGTGGTCGGCCAGGAACTGGTCGTCCGACTGCACCAGCACGTCGACGATGGCGTTGCCGATGCCGACAACATCCAGGCTCTTGGCGGTCATGGGGAGATGGGGGTGTGGTGACGAGCTGCCGGTGGCTCAGGCGCTGAGCAGAGCCCGCTTGGGCCCGTGGATGGGGTCTTCGACCACGATCGTCTGGTCGCGGTCGGCGCCGAGCGACACGATGGCGATCGGCACCTCCATCAGTTCAGCCAGGAAGCGCAGGTAGCTCATGGCCGTGGGGGGAAGATTCTCCAGGCTGCGGCAGTCGGCCGTGGAGGTCTGCCAGCCGGGCAGGGTCTCGAAGATCGGCTGGCAACGGGCGAAGTCCTCAGCGCTGCTGGGGAAGTGTTCGATCCGCTGGCCGTCGAGTTCGTAGGCCACGCACACCTGGATCTCGTCGAGCTCATCGAGCACGTCCAGCTTGGTGATCGCCAGGCAGTCGAGCCCGTTCACCTGCACCGCATAGCGGCCGATCACGCCGTCGAACCAGCCGCAGCGGCGCCGGCGTCCCGTGGTGGTGCCGTACTCGCCACCGCGGTCGCAGAGGTGGTCGTTGAGGCTGCCCTCCAACTCGGTGGGGAAGGGGCCCTCACCCACCCGGGTGGTGTAAGCCTTGGCCACGCCGATCACCCGGTCGATCAGGGTGGGACCCACGCCGGCCCCGATGCATGCACCGCCGCTCACCGGATTGGAGGAGGTGACGTAGGGGTATGTGCCGTGGTCGAGGTCGAGGAGGGTGCCCTGGGCCCCCTCGAACAGGATGTTCTTGCGGGCCCGGGCCGCCTGGTGGATGGCGCGGGTGCAGTCCACCACGTGGGGCGCCAGGCGCTGCCCGTAGGCCACGTATTCGGCCACCACCGCCTCGAAGTCGAGGGGCTCGAGGCCATAGAGCTTCTGCAGGATCTCGTTCTTCTCGGCCAGAACACCGGCCAGGCGATCCCGCAGGCGGGCCTCGTCGAGGATGTCGATCACGCGGATGCCGTTGCGCTCCGCCTTGTCGGCGTAGGTGGGGCCGATGCCCCGGCCGGTGGTGCCGATGCGGCGATCGCCGCGCCGCTGCTCCATCGCCTGATCGAGCAGGCGGTGGTAAGGCATGGTCACATGGGCGGTGGAGGCCAGCTGCAGGCCGCGCACGTCGATGCCCAGCTCGATCAGCATGTCGAGCTCCCCGAGCATCACCCGGGGGTCGACAACGGTGCCCGAGCCGATCAGACAGGCCGTTTCGGGATAGAGAATTCCGGAGGGGATCAGGTGCAGTTTCAGCACCTGGTTGTTCACCACAATGGTGTGGCCGGCATTCACACCGCCTTGGTAGCGCACCACCACATCGGCGGAGCGGCTCAGGAGATCGGTGATCTTGCCCTTGCCCTCGTCACCCCATTGCGCACCGATGACGACGACGTTGGCCAAGGAGACGGCGGCCCGAAGCCGCTTTGAAGCACAATCAGGGAGCCTCTCAGACCAGGGGCCCTTTCGTAAAGGGCCGGCTCAGGCGCCGCGAACCACGCCCCGCTCAGCCTTCTGCAGTTCCTTGGTGAGGCGCTCGCGCAGAGCGTCGGGCACCGGGCGGTTGGGGTAGTTGGCGTAGTGACCGGCGAGGGAATTCAACGCGGTCTGCATGGTGGTGAACGACGCCAGGCCATTCACCGAGGCCCGGGGGCGGTAGCGGGCCACGTAGTCGTTGATCAGGCTGCGCGCGTCCGTCTCGGCGGCACTGCGTCCGGGATCGTCCGCCTGCAGGGCAATGGTCGCCAGCAGCGAATCGGCCACGGCCACGGTGTCGTCCACGTAGTTGCCAGTCAGGCCTCCCGAGGCGCTGCTGCAGGCGCCCAGCAGCAGGCACACGCTGAGGGCCAGGGCCGGCAGGGCCCGCGCCGCGCCGCGCCACCAACGCACCAGCTGGCGAAACGGCTCAAGCACCGAGTCGAGGGAGGCGGGCATCGGAGGGCTGGCGGCAGGGCAGCAATCCTAGGCAGTGCCCTCCAGACCCCTGGCCGCGGCGGCGGCCCTAGGGCAGGCCCTGGCGCTGCAGCTCGATGCGGGGCAGGAGCAGCGCCAGCACGGTCTTGGCGTCCATGGTTTCAGGTTCACCGCCCTGGCGGTCCACCAGTTCCACCCGGCCCTCGGCGGCGGCCCGGCCCACCACGATCCGCCAGGGGATGCCCAGCAGGTCGCCATCCTTGAACTTCACGCCGGCCCGCTCGGGGCGGTCGTCGAGCAGCACGTCCACCCCGGCCTCCTGCAGCTGGGCGTAGAGCTGCTCCGCCAGGTTCGCCTGCTGCTCGTCGCTCACGTTGGCCGGCACCACCACCACCTCGAAGGGGGCGATCGCCAGGGGCCAGCGGATGCCGTTGGCGTCGTGATGCTGCTCCACCGCCGCCTGGGCCAGCCGCGATACGCCGATCCCGTAGCAGCCCATCCAGAACGGCTGGCGCTCGCCGCTCTCGTTTGTGAAGCAGGCATCCATGGCGGTGGAGTACTTGCGGCCCAGCTGGAAGATGTGGCCCACCTCGATGCCGCGATTGGCCTCCAGCCGCTGGTCGGGGTCGTGCAGGCAGCGGTCGCCGGCCTGGGCATTGCGCAGATCGATCACCGCATCGGCCGCAGCCTGCAGCCCCAGGCCGTTCCAGCTGGTGCCAACCCGGTGGGCATCGGTGCGGTTGGCCCCGCACACGAAAGTCTCCAGGGCGGTGGCGGTGGGATCGAACAGGCGCAGGAAAGTGCGCTGCAGCCTTGGCTTGGCTTGCTCGAGCGTCGCCACCCCGGCAGTGCCAGCCTTCGCGTCCGACAAATCCACCGCCAACCCCTGGTCGCCGAGCAGCGCATCGCCCAGGTCCGGGCCCAGGTAGCCCAGGGGCAGGGCCGAGAGATCCAGCTGTAGGCCTTCGCTGCGCAGCAGCTCCAGGGTGAGCGTATCCACGCTGAGCAGGGCACCGTGCCTGTCGCCGAGCCGGGCGACCACGGCGTTGGCCAGCTTCACCGCGTTGAGCTCCTGATCGCCGCGCAGACTCACCAGCAGGGGTTGCCTGAGGCCGTCCTCGAAGCGGGCCAGCAGCAGCAGCACCTTCACCAGCTGGGTGGCGTCGAAGCCGTGGGCGGCACAGAGGGCCTCAATCGAGGTCTGCCCCGGGGTGGCCAGGTCCTCGCCGCGGCCGCCGTTGCGGGCGCCTCCCGCCAGGGGCAGCGGCTCCGCCGGCAGGGACACGGCCCGCTCCTGGTTGGCGGCATAGCGGCCGTCGGCACTGGCCAGGATCAGGTCTTCGCCGGCGTCGGCAGTGACCATGAACTCCTGGCTGGCGGACCCGCCGATGGCGCCGCTGTCGGCCTCCACCGCCACCGCCCGCAGGCCGCAGCGGGCGAAGATGCGCCGGTAGGCCTGGTCCATCGCCGCGTAGGTCTGGCGTAGGCAGGCTTCGTCAGCGTGGAAGGAATAGGCGTCCTTCATGATGAATTCCCGCCCCCGCATCAGGCCGAAACGGGGCCGGATCTCATCGCGGAATTTGGTTTGGATCTGATAGAGATTCACGGGTAACTGCCGGTAGGAGCGCAGCAGCTCCGCCGCCAGGGTGGTGATCACCTCCTCATGGGTGGGCCCGAGGCCGAGCTCCCGGCCCTGACGATCCTCCAGGTGAAACATGATCCCCTCGCCAGCCGTGTAGCCGGCCCAGCGGCCGCTGCGTTGCCAGAGTTCGGCGGGCTGGAGCTGGGGCAGGAGGGTTTCCAGGGCCCCAGCGCGATCCATCTCCTCGCGCACCACCTGGGCCACCTTGCGCAGCACCCGCCACATCAGCGGCAGATAGGCGTAGATCCCCGGCGAGAGGCGGCGGATGAAGCCAGCGCGCAACAGCAGTTTGTGGGAGGGGATCTCGGCCTCCGCCGGATCGTCCCTCAGCGTCACCAGCATCAGGCGGGAGACGCGCATGGCGGCAGCAGGCAGGGGTCGCGCGGAAGCTACCACCGCTCACCCTTGGGCCTGAGAGGCCAGCGCGCAAGGCTCCGAATCGGACGGAGCTGGAAAGGGATCTTCCTACAGGAAAGACCCCGTAGCAAAGGCAACGTTGGCTGCAGCACGGGGTCTGCTAAATTGGTTAGATCTAGGTTGTCCCATACGAGACTCATGCCTTCTGGCCCAGCTCATTCCGTAAGCCTGGGTATGGGACATCGGGGTGGGTTTGACTCGGCGCCTGGGGATGGATCTCTATCGGATCCATCGTCGGTCGATGCGATGTTTGAGCAGGGGCTGACAGATCGGCCGGCGGTCGTGCAGGTGCCTGCTGGCTTGGCAGACCACTTCGCTGATGGTGGCACGTTGCTGGGTGGGACAGGGATCACTGGCTCTGGCAGCGCGGATGACTCGGCCGACGCGCTGATCGGCATCGACGAGGTTCAGAAAGCCCTGAACCGCTCCCGTGCCTCGGTGTACCGCTACACCAACACCGATCCGCGCAATCTCAACCCTCCCTTCAATCCCCGCAAGCTCAACCCCGAATATCGCAGCGATCAGAAAGATCCACTCCTGTTCCATCCCAATGAGGTGGCTCGCTTTGCCCGGGATGTGCTGCGCATCAAGGAGGTCACCGTGGAGGTGCTCAATGCGCCGTCCACCGCCACCCAGCAATTGCTGGGCTCGATTCTCGATGAGCTGCGAGCCATTCGCCAGCGACTCGATCGACTGGATTCCCAGCCCGGCCTCCGCAGCGACATGGCCAGCCGCTTTGACCACCAGTCAAGACCAGCTGCCTGAAACGCGCACACCCTGTCCACCTGGAGCCCGTTGGTGGCAGTATTGAGCTGAATTCCTTTCCCCCCGGAACTCCCGGGCTGTCGGCACTCAATCCTGACTGAATCCTGACTGTTCCCTCCCTTCTGAGGATGGCCAGTTCGTTCGGATCCGTGCCCTGGCTATGAACACCCCAATCGAGACCACGTCCCCAGCTTCTCTGATTCAGGGCACGATCGGCAGTGAGCCGGTTGGCCATGCCAGCCAGGAGAGTGGCGACAGCGGTGAGGATCCCTTCAGTCCTGGCCTGCAACCCCTGGTCAGCCTGATCGGTGCTCTGATCGGCCTGCTCAGTGTCACCGTTCCGCTGGTCGCGGTGATGGCCGGCCGCCCCTCACCATCCGGTCCCTCCATCATTCATGGATCTCAGTCACCTGCCGGCATCCCCAGCGCCAGGGCTGGTGAATCTGGTAGTGGAGATCCCAGCCGGCTGCCGCAATAAGTACGAATACAACGCCGAGGCGGGGGTGATGGCCCTCGACCGCATCCTGCACTCATCGGTGCGCTACCCGTTCGACTACGGCTTCGTGCCCAATACCCTTGCGGAGGATGGGGCGCCGCTCGATGCCATGGTGATCATGGAGGAACCCACCTTCGCCGGTTGTCTGATCCGGGCTCGGCCGATCGGCATCCTGGACATGGTGGACAGCGGCGCCCACGATGGAAAACTGCTCTGCGTGCCGGATGCTGGACAGCGGTACGAGAACATCCGTTCCATCCGCCAGATCGCCAGCAACCAGCTGGAGGACGTGGCGGAGTTCTTCCGCACCTACAAGAGCATGGAGGGGCGGGTGACCGAGATCACCGGCTGGCTGGATGTGGAGGCTGTGCCGGCCTTGCTCGAGCGCTGCGTGGCTGCCGCCGCCACTCAGGGGGTCCGCTGAACCAGAAAGCCCTCCACGTTGAGGGCTTGAAACACCCGGGCTGGATCGCCGAAGCCGGCCGCATTCACCAGGGAGGTGAGGCGGGAGAGACCGATCGGGTGCAGGCCCTGGGTATGGGCCGCGACCTGGGCATCGTGATCCCGCAGGCCACTGGCCCGTTGGAAGCCCAGCCAGGCCTCCTGCACCTGGGCCTGCAGCGGGGATCGCTCTGGTGCCATCAGGTCGACCAGCAGCAGCTGGCCGCCTGGTTCCAGGCTGCGGGCCAGGGCGGTGAGGAAGGTGAGTTTGGTGCCGTCGTCGGGCAGGGATTGCAGCACCAGAACCGAGAGGGCTCCGGCGAACTGCTCCGCTGCGTCCAGCTCCTCCACCCGGGCTTGCTGCCAGCGGATCGCCTCGGCCGCGACCGTCCCGAGGCGCGCCTGGGCCGCGGCCAGCATCGAGGCCGAGGGATCGAGGGCCGTGATCCGCCAGTCCGGGCGCTGGGCGCGGGCCTCCACCAGTTCGGCGCCTGTGCCGCAGCCCGCCACCAGCACCTCGGCCTGCTGGCGGGAGGCGCGTGGGGATGCCGCCAGCAGCGCCACGCCCAGCCTGGCCAGGCTGGCGTAGCCCGGGATCAGTTGCTGGGCAATGAGGTCGAAGTCCCCTGCTTGCTGCACGTCCTCACAACAACTGGACGTGATGCTAGGCAGGCGGACCCTGGGGGGCCTAAGTTTGGCGGCGCGTTCACCTCCCGTCCGACCGTGCCCACCATCCGTTTTGAACAGGAAGGCCAGCAGGTCGGATGCATTGAGGGCGCGAACCTGCGCAAAGCGGCCCTGGACGCAGGCATCAACCCCTACAAAGGTCTGAACAACCTCAACAACTGTGGCGGCCTGGGCCAGTGCGGCACCTGCGTGATGGAAGTGGTGGAAGGGATGCAGAACCTGTCCCCCCGCTCCGACGTGGAGAAGGTGTACCTGGCTGACCGGCCCGCCAACTACCGCCTCAGCTGCCGCACCAGCGTGAATGGCGACGTGACCGTGCGTACCCGGCCCACAGCTGCTGTGGGTCAGGGTTCCAACAGCTTGCTTGGAGCCCTCAAGTCGCTGGTGGGTCGCTGACCCCCTTTGCCCTTGAAGCTCTACAGCTATCCCCGCTGTTCCACCTGCCGCAAGGCGATCGCCTGGCTGCAGGGTTCTGGTGCCCAGTTCGATCGTCTCGACATCACGCTTCAGCCACCCTCCAGCGAGGAGCTGGCACGTGCCCTTGAGCAGCTGGGGCGTAAGCGCTTGCTCAACACCAGCGGCCAGAGCTACCGGGCCCTTGGCGCTGCCGCTGTGCAGGCCATGGACGATCCAACCCTGCTCCAGGCCCTCGCGGCCGACGGCAAGTTGATCAAGCGGCCATTCCTGATCCTGGATGACGGCCGCATCCTCACAGGCTTCCAGCAGGCCGAGTGGCAGGCCATGGGCAGCTCACTCTTCAGCTGAGGGGTGGGCCGTTCACCTCGGCGTTCTGCTGATCCTTGGCGGTGGCCATCAGCAGGTCGAGTTCCTGGATCAGGGCCTCGATGCTGGAGCGGTTGATCTGGCTCAGATAGGTGCCCTTCACCCCTTCGATCAGGGCACACACCAGGTCCTGGGAGCGCTCCAGCGCCGTGCCCGTCTCCAGGGCGAGGGCCAGCTCATCCCAGAAGCGGTCGATGCACTGGCGAAACAGCTGCAGTTGCCGGTCATCCCGCTGGCCCAGCCGCTCCCCCGAGCGCCGGGACAGGTCGAGCAGGCTGTCCACCATGCCGCTGGCCAGCTGGCGGCTGATGCCCGACTCCACCTGCAGCAGTGGTCGGAGCTGGCGCAGGGGTGGGGGCACCACGGTGCGATCCAGGCTCTGGCGCAGGGTGTAGTCGAGCAGGCCCTGCAGCTCGGGGGCCATCCGGGGTGCTACCTGGGTGAGCAGCAGCGGCGCCCAGATCCTCACCAACTCCACCAGTTCCTGCTCATCTTCTGAGCGCACCACGCTCTGATGACTGCGCAGGGCCCGCAGGCGCTGGGGCAGGCGGGGGGAGCGCACCAGCCCCTGGGCACCATCCAGCAACTGCAGGGCCAGCACCTCAAACAGCTCCAGGGCCAGCAGGGCCACCACCCCCCGGCTCACCACCGCCCGCAGGGGTTCGAGGTTCACGAGGCGGGCGGACTGCAACCGTGCCACCACCGGCCCAATCCGCAACCAGCGCCAGAAGGGCAGCAGCAGCGGCAGGTCGAACCAGCGGCGCAGCAGGGCGTCCCGCCAGCTCAGGCCCGGCAGCCGGCGCCGCAGCCGCACCACCCGCTGCAGGATGTCCAGGGCGAACACCCACTGGAACAGCAGCAGGTCGATCCGCCAGGCATGGTCTGTGGGCCTGGCGTTCTCATCGATCGAGCGCCAGTAGTTGGTCTCCACCAGCGGCAGCACCTGCTCCCGCCAGAAGCGGCGCTCTTCACGCCAGGGGCTGGCCGCCAGCCACGGCTCACTGAGCAGCAGCTGCGCGGCCTGTTTGGCCGAATCCCGGTTGGCCCGCTGGCGCAGCCGGTTCTTGATCTTCTCCAGCGTGGCGCTCTTCTCGGAGGCCAGAAAGGGATTGCCGTCGATCATCTGGCCGGTGAGCTCCACCTGTTCGGCCAGCAGCCGCTTGGCGGCAGCGTCCGGCTGGGTCAGCAGAGCCTGGTCAAGCTGCTCAAAGCGCTCGAGGTAGGTCTGGGTTTCCCGGTGGGGTTCGATCCCCTTGATCGGGTCGACCCACGGGGTGAGATCGGGCAGGAAGGGCAACGGCACCACCAGGGGCACCGAGGGGATCGGGTGCAGGTTGCGCTGCAGCCAGAACGTGCGCAGGGGCACGTAGCTGAGGTCGAAGGCCACCCAGAGCAGGTTTGCACTGGCCCAGATCGCCACGAAACGATCCCAGATCCGTTGCCCCCGATCCGGTTGCCTGGCAGGGCTGGGCTTGAGCCAGCGGGGGCGTGCCATGGGCCAAGCGGGTGCAGGGGCACGCCTAATCTGCCTGGGGCCTTATCCATTGCACCCTTTGAGTGAGCACAACCAAGGCGCGGGCCAGGGGCGGGAAAGTCCCTGGGCCTTCTGGCGCAGCGTGGCTATCACCCTGGTGGTGGCCCTGGGCATCCGTCAGTTTCTGGTTGAGGCGCGCTACATCCCCTCCGGCTCGATGCTTCCTGGTCTGCAGATCCAGGACCGCCTTCTGGTGGAGAAGCTCACCTACCGCCGGCGGGCTCCCCTCCGGGGCGAGATCGTGGTATTCCACTCGCCGCATCACTTCGACCCGGTGCTGGCCAGCAGCACCTCCCGCAATCCCCTGCGTTGCCTGCTTGTGAATCTGCCCGTGGTGGGCAACCTGCCCGGCCTGGCCAGTCCGGCCTGCGATGCCTACATCAAGCGGGTGGTGGCCCTACCTGGCGAGCGGGTGGTGGTGGACCCCAAGGGCAGGGTGACGATCAACGGCCAGCCCCTGGCCGAGCCCTGGGTACGCAATCTCTGCCCCGTTGATCAGCAGGGCATGGGCCCCTGCCGCACCATCAACGCCCTGGTACCACCAGGCCATGTGCTGGCCCTGGGCGACAACCGGGCCAACAGCTGGGATGGCCGGTTCTGGCCCGGTGGCCCGTTCCTGCCCCAGGGCGAGATCATCGGCCGCGCCTTCTGGCGCTTCTTTCCCTTCAATCAGACAGGCACGCTGCTGCCGCCAGAATCCAGGTCTCCGGCGCCGTGAGGCCGGTGGCGCGCACCTGCCCCCGGAGTGTCTGGTCCAGCAAGGGCTGATTGGCGGCGCGCGACAGGCTGTCCCGTCCCGTCCAGTGGACGGGGGCCTGCGGGTCGAACAGGAGCCAGCGGCGGCTGCCGGCCTCGAGACCCTCGCTCGGCTCCCCGAGCAGGGCGGCAGGCCCCCAGCAGAGCACTTGCCAGAGCTCGGCGGCAGTCCAGCCCTGGCCGTTCACCAGCGCCTGCCAAAGGCAGGGCAGCACCAGGCCCCGGGGGGCGCCATGGGCCGCCAGGCCAGGGCGCCGCTGATCCACCGGCAGCAACTGTTCTTCCGGATCCAGGGGCAGGTGGTGGCAGGCCACAGCGCTGATCACACCCTGCCGCAGGCCGTCGATCAGGGCCTGGCGGTCGTGGGGGCCGCCCAGGGAGGGCAGCACGTGCCAGCCCTCGGCCGTGGGGTGGAGGTGGGCTGTGTCCGCCACCAGATGCCACCAGCTCACGGTGGCGTCTGGCGGCGAGGGGGCGGCGGCCAGCAGCTCCACGGCCGCCGCCGTGGAGAGATTCATCAGCACCAGCCGGCGCTCCGGCCTGGCCCCGGCCAGGGTGAGCAGGCTCTGCAGCGGCAGGGTTTCGCTGAGCAGCGGGTCGAGGGGCCAGCCGGCCCGCAGGGCCTCCACCCCCTCGCGCACGAAGCCGCCGCAGCTGAGGTCGTGCTGGCGGGGTGCCACCAGCAGGGGCCGTTGGCCTATCTCCCCCAGCAGCAACCCCCGTTCCAGCAGGGCCAGCGGCGGCATCTGATCCCCTCCAGCCAGGCCAATCGCGCCAGCCAGGAGCTGGTCGCGGTGCAGCGCCAGTTCCCCATCGCCGCCATCGCGGCAGAAGCTGCCCCAGAGCCGAAGGCGTAGGGGCTCGGGCCACTCCACACCCTGGAGGCGTTCCGGACGGTCGCGCCAGGGCTGGGCCCAGGGCAGCAGGGCCACCGTGCCGTAGCCGCCCGCCGCGGCGCAGGCGGCCAGGGAGGCCAGGTTTTCGTCCAGCTCTCCCCAGGGTTGTTCCAGCACGCTGTGGGGGTCCACCAGCGGGGGGGCCAGCAGCCAGCCCCGGGCATCGATGGGGGCCAGCCCCAGGGCTTCAGCCCGGGCGCTGACGCCTTCGCCCCAGAGTTCCAGGCGGCCCTGGGCATCGATCAGGGCATCGCCGCTGAAGGCGGGCTGCCCCGGTGCCGCCAGCAGCTCAACCCTGTGCAGCCACAGCGGAGCCGCCATTGTCCTAGAGCGCGCCGGCAGCGGTGCGATCGAGCACGCCGCCGAGGTGGCTTGTGAGATTCATTGCAGCCACCACCGCCGTGCCGCTGCCTCCGTTGGGGTAGTCGATCACCGTGACGCCGCCATTGCCCTGCTTGATCATCCAGATGTCGGCGGGGGTGAGGCCGAGCAGGGCGCAGAGGATGGTCTTGTTCACGGCATCGTGGGCCACCACCAGGGCGGTCTCCTGCTCGTCGAGGCTGGCGGCGATGGTCTGCCAGGTGCGCAGGGAGCGCTGCCACACGTCGTGGATGGTTTCTCCCTCAGGCATCTGCACGGTCTCCGGCGCCCGTTTCCAGTCGGCCAGCAGCTCGGGCCAGCCCTCGCCGATCTCGCTCTCCAGTCGACCTTCCCAGAGGCCATGGCCGATCTCCACCAGGCCCGTGGTGCTGGTGAGGGGAACGCCGGGGTGACTGGCCAGGATGGCTTCAGCCGTCTGGCGGGGCCGGGCCATCGAACTGGTGTAGGCCCGGTGAATCGCCACGGGTGCCAGAAAGCCCCCCGCCGCCTCGGCCTGGGCCCGCCCGTTGCCGTTGAGGGGAATGTCAATCTGCCCCTGGAAGCGGCCCTGGCGGTTCCAGTCGGTTTCGCCGTGGCGCACGAGCAGGAGTCGCGCTCCCCTGCCCTTCACCGGCAGCGGGCCGTCGAGATGAGCGGTGCTGTTGAGGGATTCGATCTGCACCTGCAGGGCGCCACTCTCCTGGCGGCTGAGGTTGAACACCGAGAGGGAGGCGTTGTCGAGACGCAGCCGGCGGAAGCCCTGGCCGTCCAGCCCCAGCAGCGCGAGCACCAGGCAGCGCAGGATGGCGTTGTGGGCCACCACCAGCACCGTGGCATCGGCTCCCTCTAGGGCGTGGAGGTGCTCCTGGAGCAGGTGTTCGCAAAAGGTTCCGGCCTGCTGGAGAAGCTCGGCCAGGGGGTTGTAACGCCGGCCATCGGCCCGCTCCAGTTCCAGGGTGTGGGGCGCCTGGCGCCAGATTGCCTCCTGCTGCGGGAAGCTCTGGCGCAGGTCGTCCCGCCGGAGGCCGCTCCAGGGCTCCAGGTCGATTTCCAGCAGGTCATCGCGCAGCTCTGGCTCGAGCCCCTGGCCATGGGCGCTGAGCAGGTGACGGCTGGTGTCCGCCGCCCGGCGCAGGGGAGAGCTGTACACCGCCTGCAGTGGCAGATCGGCCAGGGCCCGGCCCGTGGCCAGGGCCTGCTCCACGCCCAGGGGAGTGAGTGCGCTGAGGTCGTCGCGGCCCTGGATGCGGTGCTCGACGTTGAAGCTGCTGAGCCCGTGGCGGACCAGCACAAGCCGGAGTGACACGGATCCAGGGCTGCGCTGCTGCATCGTATTGGAGCGTCGCCAGCGAGTTCTTGACCCAGTCGTCCCCCAGGCCCGCCGGCTGGCAGGTGCTGCTTGCCGTGCTGAGCCTGGCCCTCTGTGCGCTGCTCTGGATCACGGGCCTGCTGGAAAGTCTTGAGCGCCCCTCGGTGAACCAGTCGCTCTCGGTTCGCCAGCTTCAACTGGAGCTGCAGGCGGCTCCAGCCCTGCCCTCAGGCCTGCGTTCCCTGCTGATCAGCAGCGAGGTGCCGGCGGAGCTGGCGAAGCAGCTGGAGGAGCAACGCGCCCAGGAGCCTGGACCGGGCACTCCCGATCAGCTGCTGCAGCAGCTGCTGTTGCAACGGCTTGAGGGGAACCAACCCCTGCCAGCCCCGCTGCTGGAGGAGCTCTCTGCCCAGGTGCCCCCGGAGCAGCGGCCGTTGCTGGGCTGGCTGCAGCCGGATCCGCAACGGCCGCTTGGTGAGCGGAGCGAGGCCCAGCTGGTCGAGCTGATGGCGGCCTGGACCCCTGGTCTCTCGCCGCTCAGCCGCCAGCTGCTCTGCGAGGCGGTGGATGGCGTGGTGGATGGAGCGGGCCCGGTGCCGCTGCCGGGCTGCAGCCTGGAGGGTGCCCAGCGCCAGGCGGCCCTGCGCCTGCTGGGGGTGAGTTGGCTGCCCGCGGTGCTGTTGCTCGTTGGGGTGGCCCTGCTGCTGCGCGAACTGTGGCTGGCCTGGTGCCAACGGATCGTGCTGGCCCCCCTGCAGGGGCCAATGCTCAATCTTGTGGACGTGACGCTGTTGATTGCCGGGGGGTTTGTGGTGCTCGGTGAGTTGGGTCTACCCCTGCTGCTGGCTCCCCTGAGCACCTGGCTGCTGGCTCCGCTGGCGGCCCAGCCCCTGCGGCAGCAGAGCCTGCAGGTGGTGCTGTTGTACGGGGGGCTGATGCTGCCCCCCCTGGCGATTCTTGGCCGTCAGCTGCGGGGCATTCCTGTGCCCCCCCCGGCGGGTGGCTGGCTGCAATGGCAGTGGCGTCCCGTTGCCAGCGCCCTGGCCCGGGCGTTCAAAACCCTCCTGATGGTGCTGCCCCTGGTGGCGGTGAGCGGATGGTTGCTGGATCGGCTGGTGGGCGACCCCGGCGGTAGCAACCCGCTGTTGGAGCTGGTGCTGCAGGCGCGGGACCCCTGGGCCCTGGCCGGTTTTGCCTTCACCGCCGTGGTGCTGGCGCCCCTGTTTGAAGAGACGCTCTTTCGCGGGGTGCTGCTGCCCGTGCTGGGGCAGCGTTGGGGAGCGATGACGGGGCTGGTGGCCAGTGCCCTGACCTTCGCCATGGCCCATCTCAGTCTGGGCGAACTCGTGCCGCTGCTGGTGCTGGGCCTGGGGCTGGGCTGGCTGCGGCTGCGCAGCGGCCGGCTCGCGCCCTGTGTGCTGATGCATGCCCTCTGGAATGGGCTCACCTTCACCAATCTGGTGCTGCTGGCGAGCTGAGGAGCAGTCAGGTCTCAGCAGTGCCCATCTGAACGCAAACAGCCCCACACCCCTTGCTGGGAAGCGGCCTGAGTGGTTGACTTGCGGGGTTCGGATCTCTGAATCCTTGGTCGCTGCGAACCCGCCACGCCGGATCTCCCCAAAGGAAGCCCTGGCTGTTGTGGGACGGGGCGCTTCCCGAACGGCACGATCCCGCCCCCTGGCGCTGATCCAGGGCTCGCTCTCCAGCCGCAACGCAGCCCGCCGCTCTCCCTTGCTGGCGGGTCTCCACCGGGCCGCCGATGGCACCCTGGCTGGCATCGGCCTGTGCATGCTCGCCCTCAGTGGCCTCACCCTGCACTGGCAGAACCATTGGGGCCAGAGCTTTCAGAAACTGGAATCCGCCCAGGTGCTGGAGCATCGCCTGCAGGAGTCGGCCGCTCTGCTGGAGCAGCACTACCTCTCCGCTGTCCGTAAACCCGGCTGGCTGGAGCCCACCAGCAGTGAGAAGCTGATCTACCTTCCCCAGCCTGCTGCTCCCGCCCGCAGCAGCGCCAAGGGTCTCCCGCTCGGCCTGGGTGAGCTGAAGCTGGCGGATCTCAAGGTGGCTGATTTCAAACTCTCCGACCTCAATCCTCTGGCCCTGGGGCCGAACCATCTCCCGGCTGGCTACTGAGGCACGATGGCTCAGGCGCCTCCGCTTCGTTCCGGTTTGCGTGCACCCACCCCGAGGCGTTCCCGGGTGGTGGCGATCCAGCCACTGCCCAGCCACCGCTTGGTGGCCGTGTATCTGTTGCTTTGCCTCGGCCTGGCGGGATTGGCCGTGCGGCTGGCCTGGCTTCAGGTGATTGACACCGCCAATCTGCAATCCCGAGCCAGGGCAATCCAGACGCAGTCGCGGGAGCCCCTGGGCAAGCGACGCACCATCGTCGATCGCAACGGTCGCCTGGTGGCCCTCGATGAAGAGCGCTTCACCCTCTGGGCCCACCCGCGCTACTTCAACCTGCCGGGTGATGACCCCCAGAAGGTGCGCAAGCCAGACGAAGTGGCTGCTCGCCTTGCCACTGTGCTGGCCGTTCCCCCCGACAGCCTGCTTCAGACCATGGCCGGCCGCCCGAGCGGGGTGAAGTTGCGCTCGGATATCGATCCCGAGACAGCGGCTCGCATCCGCCAGCTGGGCATCAGTGGCCTCGACCTGGAGGCCTACCCCCAGCGCATCTATCCCCAGGGCTCCCTGTTTGCGAATGTGGTGGGTTTCCTGAACTTGGAGAGGGCCCCCCAGGCGGGCCTCGAGCAGAGCCGCGATCGCGATCTGCAACGCCAGGAGTCCACCGTCACCATGCGTCGTGGGGCTGATGGCACGCCCCTGCCGGAGGGCTTGAGCGCAGGGGCCCTGTATGGAGACGATCTGCGCCTGCAGCTCACCCTGGATGCGCGCCTGCAGCAGGTTGCCCAGCAGGCCCTGGCCAACCAGGTGAAGAAGTGGAACGCCAAACGGGCCGCCGCCCTGGTGATGGATGTGCGCAATGGCGAGATGCTCGCCCTGGCCTCTTATCCCACCTACGACCCCAACCAGTTTTGGAAATTCGACCCGGGTCTGTTCCGGGAGTGGTCGGTGCAGGATCTCTACGAGCCCGGCTCCACCTTCAAGCCGATCAACCTGGCGATCGCCCTGCAGGAGAAGGCGATTGATCCCGATGGCTCGGTGTATGACAGCGGTCAGCTGAGCATCGGTGGCTGGCCGATCTTCAACGCCAATCGCCAGGGCAACGGCCAGATCGATTACCCCACCGTGCTGGAGGTGTCCAGCAACGTGGGTATGGTCAACGCCATGGCCAAGGTGAAGCGTGACCGCTTCTGGTATTGGTTGAACGCGATCGGCATCGATGCCAGGCCAGATACGGACCTGCCAGGCGCAGTGGCTGGCCAGCTCAAATCCCGATCCCTGTTCACCGGCCATGCCATCGAGCCGGCCGTGGCCGCCTTCGGCCAGGGCTTCTCTCTCACCCCGCTGAAGTTGGCCCAGCTGCACGCCATGCTGGCCAACGGTGGGCGGCTGGTGAGTCCCCACATCACCCGGGGGCTGCGTTCCGGCGATGCCCTGGCAGGCAGCCCCACTGCCGCGGGGCTGCAACTGCTGGATCCGGCCGTCACCCGCACCGTGATGGGCTGGATGGAGCAGACCGTGGCCCGCAGTGACAGTCTCGGCATCAAGGTGCCCGGCTACCGCATCGGCGGCAAGACCGGCACCGCCCAGAAGGCCGATCGTGGCGTGTACATCCCTGGCGCCCTGATCACCAGCTTCGTGGGCCACCTGCCGATTGAGGATCCCCGCTATGTGGTGCTGGTGGTGGTGGATGAGCCCAAGGGGGGCAACACCTACGGCTCCACCGTGGCCGCGCCGGTGGCCCGCCAGATCATCGATGCCCTGCTGGTGCTCGAGAAGATCCCCCCCTCCAAGCCGGACGAGCTCGCCGGGCGCAAATCCTGACCCGCTCCAGCTGAGCGGAACGCTGGGGCATGTTGCCATTCCCGCAAGCCTCTGCCGGCAGCGTCGGTGGCTGTGCTGATCCTGGCTACCGTTGGCTCAAACGGCACACCAGCCGCAGTCACCCCAGGCAACCATGGCCAATCTGCTCGATCAACTCGCCGCGATGACCGTGGTGGTCGCCGACACCGGCGACATCGAGGCGATCCGCCAGTTCACCCCTCGGGATGCCACCACCAACCCCTCGCTGATTCTGGCGGCTGCCCAGATTCCCGCCTATCAGGAGCTGATCGACCGTTCCCTGCGGGAGTCGAGGGCGGTGGTGGGTCCGGATGCCGGTGCCGACGCGGTGGTGCTCGAGGCCTTGGATGAAATCTGCGTGACCTTCGGCAAGGAGATCCTCAAGATCGTTCCTGGCCGGGTGTCCACCGAGGTGGATGCCCGCCTGAGCTACGACACCGAGGCCACCATCGCCAAGGCCCGCAAGCTGATCGGTTTGTACAACGACGCCGGCATCAGCAACGACCGGGTGTTGATCAAGGTGGCCTCCACTTGGGAGGGAATTTGTGCAGCTCAACAACTTGAAAAGGAGGGGATTCACTGCAACCTCACCCTGCTGTTCTCCTTTGCCCAGGCGGTGGCCTGCGCCGAGGCGGGTGTGACCCTGATCTCTCCCTTTGTGGGGCGAATTCTCGACTGGTACAAGAAATCAACAGGTCGTGAGTCGTATCCCGGTGCTGAGGATCCAGGTGTGATCTCCGTAACCCAGATCTTCAACTACTACAAGACCTACGGCTACAAGACCGAGGTGATGGGCGCCAGCTTCCGCAATTCAGACGAGATCGTCGAATTGGCGGGCTGCGATCTGCTCACCATCTCGCCGGCCCTGCTGGACGAACTGCGCAGCACCGATGGCGAGCTGGAGCGCAAGCTCAACCCCTTCGATCCCGCCCCCACCGAGGCCCAGATCCATCTGGATGAGCCTGCGTTCCGCGCCATGCTGGCCGATGACCGGATGGCCACCGAGAAGTTGGATGAGGGCATCCGCGGCTTCTGCAAGGCGATCGAGACGCTGGAGGCCCAACTGGCCCACCGGCTGGTCGAACTGGAGGGTGGCGCGGCCTTCGGCCATGCCGTGCAGGAGATCTTCCTGCTCAATGATCTCGATGGCGATGGCTGCATCACCCGCGAGGAGTGGCTGGGCAGCGATGCGGTGTTCGATGCCCTCGACACCGACAAGGATGGCCGCCTGGCGCCGGAGGATGTGCGCGGTGGTCTCGGGGCGGCCCTGGCCCTGGCCCGGCCGGCCTGAGCAGCAGGGCCGGCCTTAATCGGCTCTTCAACTTGATGGTTGAGGGTGGGTAGATTCCCTGCGGTACGCCCGACGCTGTGAACGCTCTTGACACCATGCGCGCCCTCGCCAGCACTGGCGAGGTGAAGACCGTGGAACCCGGTGAGATCATCTTCCACTCCGGCGATTCCGGCGACTGCATGTTCGGCCTGCTCGAGGGCCAGGTGCAGCTGAGCTGGAACGGCGAGGAGGGCCACGAGTTGATCAATGCCGGCGATGTGTTCGGGGCCGGCGCTCTGGTGACCAGCGAACATCGCCGCTACGGCAACGCCAAGGCTGTGACCCCCTGCCGCTTGCTGGTGATGAACCGGGAGAAGTTCCTGTTCGCGGTGCAGGAATCGCCGATGTTCGCCATCGAGCTGCTGGGTTCGATTGACCAGCGGCTGCGTCAGCTCAAGGATTGCACCAAGATCTGAAGGTCTGCGCCCGGATCTAGCCGCCCTGGAAGAGCAGCCGGCGGATGGCGCGTTGGGCGATGTCGCCATAGCCCATCTCGCCCGAGAGGATCTGGGCGATCCGCTGGGGGGCGGTGGGTCGCTTGATGCCCAGTTGGTAGCCCACCCGCGGCACGCGGTAGAACACCTGGGCGATCCGCCGGCCCCAGGCCATCGACTCTCCCCACTGCTGGCGCATGGCTGCGCTGTAGCCGGCCAGGGCTTTGCTGTCGCCGCTGAGCCAGCGGTGGACGGCCTCGGCGGCGCGGCAGCCGCTCAACAGGGCAGGCCTGAGCCCCTCGGCCAGAAACGGGTCGCAGAGGGAGGCGGCATCGCCTGCCACCACGATGCCATCGCCGTGCAGGGGATGGTGGCCATCCCACACCCGCAGACGGCCCTGGCAGCGCTCGCCGCTGCCGGCCGGGAAGCCCAGGCTGGGCAGCAGTCGGTTGAGGATGGCATCGGCTTCCTCGAGGGCGGCGGCCTCCTCCAAGGGGCGGCCGATGAAGTGCCCCAGGCCGATGCTGAAGCCCCCGTGGCGGGGGAAAGCCCAGCAGAAGCCCTGGGGCACCAGCCCGAAGCCGAAATGGGCCGTAGCGGGATCCTGGACCATGCCCTCCACCTCCACGGACACCGTGGTGGCATAGCGGGGGTGGCGGGGGCCCAGGCCCAGGGCTGCCGCCTGGCGGGAGCTGGAGCCATCGGCCAGCACCACCGCCCTGGCCCGAAGCTGGCGGGGCTGGCCGTCGACCGTGCTGGCGCACACCTCCAGGCACCAGTGGTCGGCCGCCCGTTCGATCCGCTCCACGCGCACTCCCGGCTCAAAGGCTGCCCCTGCGGCCACCGCCTGTTCCACCAGAAAGGCATCGAGGCGGGAGCGGCGCACGATCCAGAAGGGGGAGCTGCCCGGCAGCTCGGCGATCACCGGATCCTCCAGATCCCAGGTGAAACGCACCCGCTCGATCACCGCCTCCACCACCGGGCTGAGCTCGAAGGGAAACCACTGCTGCACCGAGGCGGCCATGCCGCCGCCGCAGGGTTTGTGGCGGGGGAAGGGGGCCTGGTCGAGCACCAGCACCCCGTGACCATGGGCGGCCAGATGGAAGGCCGCGGCACCGCCGGCGGCGCCGCCTCCCACCACCACCACGTCGATCAGCTCAGGGCCTGGATTGCTCAAACCTTGAGGATCTCGGCCTCCTTGTCCGCCAGGTGCTTGTCGAGCTCAGCGATGTAGCGGTCGGTGAGCTTCTGCACGTTGTCTTGCTCGTCGCGGCTCTGGTCTTCGGAGAGGTCGCCCTCCTTCTCCTGCTTCTTCACCTTGTCGATGGCGTCGCGGCGGATGTTGCGCAGGGCCACCTTGCCCTCCTCGGCGTATTTGGAAGCCAGCTTGCAGAGCTCCTTGCGGCGGTCTTCAGTGAGGGGAGGAATGTTGATGCGGATCACCTTGCCGTCGTTGTTGCAGGTGAGGCCCAGGTCGCTCATGGCGATCGACTTCTCGATCAGGCCCATGGCGCCATGGTCGAAGGGCTGGATCTGGATCGTCTGCGAGTCGGGGGTGGAGAGGCTGGCCAGCGACTTGAGCGGGGTTTCCGCCCCGTAGTACTCCACGCTGATCTTGTCGAGCAGGGAAGGGTTGGCCCGCCCGGTGCGAATGGTGTTGAAGGTGCGCTGGGTGGCGTCCACCGACTTGCGCATCGCGGCTTCCAGATCCATGGGGCTTGATGTCAGGGGTGAATGCGGGTGCCGATCGGCTCACCGCGCACGGCCCGGCCGATATTGCCAGGGCCAAACAGATCAAACACCACGATGGGGATCGCGTTGTCCTTGCACAGGGCAATGGCGGCGCCGTCCATCACCTCCAGCTCGGTGCTGAGCACCTCCAGGAAGGAGAGGCTCTCGAAGCGGCGGGCGTCGGCGTGCTTGTTGGGGTCCTTGTCGTAGACCCCATCCACCTTGGTGGCCTTGAACACCACATCGGCGCTGATCTCAGCCGCCCGCAGGGCGGCGGTGGTGTCGGTGGTGAAGAAGGGGTTGCCGGTGCCGGCGGCAAAGATCACCACCCGGCCCTTTTCCATATGGCGGATGGCCTTGCGGCGGATGTAGGGCTCGGCCACCTCCTGCATGGAGATGGCGCTCTGCACGCGGGTGGGCACCCCGGCCCGCTCCAGGCCGTCCTGGAGGGTGATGGCGTTCATCACGGTGGCCAGCATGCCCACGTAGTCGGCGGTGGCGCGGTCCATGCCGGCGGCGCTGCCCTTGAGGCCGCGGAAAATGTTGCCGCCGCCCACCACGATCGCCAGCTCGGTGCCATCGGCCACGCAGGCCGCCACGTCCGAGGCGATCGACTGCACGATGGCTGGATCGATCCCGTAGCCCTGGTCGCCCATCAGCGCCTCGCCGCTGAGCTTGAGGAGAACGCGCTTGTAACCCATTGCCACCCCTGATCCGTCGGAGCGTAGCAACGGGCTTGCGTGCAGGCTTCCTGCCCGCTTCAGTGACCCAAAGTGGCCCCGCCATGCAGCCAGCCCAGCCCTCCCCCGGGCCAGCGTCCCGGCCCTCCGGCGTGCTGCTGCGGCTCACCCTCTCGGCCCTGGAGCGGGCCAGCCACGACCCCAGCCTCTGGCGGGAAGCCGAGGTGCACCGGGCCGTGCTGGTGAGCGGCCTCTCGGTGCTGGTGAACGGCCTGGCGATCCTGCAGCGGGATCTGGGTTAGGAATTGGCCAGGGGCTCTTCGCTGCTCTCCCCCTCGGCCTCAGCAGGTGCTTGTCCGAAACTTGCCAGAGCTGAACTGCTGATCACGGCCACGTCCGGCGTACCGCAGCCCCCGGACGCCGATGCGTGGTTGGCCTTCCAAGTGCTGGATGGAAGTGCTGGATGGAAGTGCTGGATGGATGTGCTGAATGAATGTGCTGAATGGATGCCTACGCGTTGTCGACAATTGCTCGTAGACGCGCACGCACTCAGCCCTCCAAGTCATCATCTGTTGAGCAGTCAGATTTTCCAAGAGTCTTTAGCCAAGGTGTCCAACGGATGGCGCTGTTTACCGGAGCCGACAACCAGTTGGGCATGGTGTTACCCAAAGCCCTGTCTCCCCCTACGGCTTCTCCAGCGCCTGACGGCGCAGCTCAGTCACCACACCGTCGCGCTTCAGCTGCCCTAGGGCCACGTTGATGCGCTCGGCCACGGTGTCGCGAAGCGCGGGCGAGAAGGCGAAGGCCTGCGACTGGGGATGGACGTCGCGCAGGGCCAGGCCATAGCGCTGGTGGGGCAGCTGGGCCAGCAGGTAGTCGAGTTGGATGGCGTCGGCCATCACCGCATCCACAGCGCCATCGGCAAGCAGGCGGTCGGCATCGGGCACGCGCTTCAGCTCCCGTAGCTGGATCGGCGGACGCAGGCCGGCGCGGTTGCGCTCCTGCAGCAGGTCGTCGCTCACACTGCCCAGTCGCACCGCCACCCGCCGGCCCGCCAGATCGTTGATGGTTCGCAGCGTGGGGTTGGCCGTGTCCTGGGTGCCGCGCACCACATTGATCGTCACGTAGCTCACCAGCAGGGAGGCGCTCACGATCCGCACGAGATAGGCCAGCACCACCAGCGAGTGGCCGCGCGAGGTCACCACCACCGTGTTGGTGCCGGGCCCGGTGGCCAGCACCTGGAAGATCAGCACGAAGCTGCGCCGCTTCCCCGCCGGCCACTCGGCGGGTCTGCTGCCGGCGCGCTCCACTCGCCACACGGCCACGCTCAGCAGGCCGATCAGCACCACATAGCCCAGCAGCAACCGGATCAGGTCGGGTGCCAGCAACGATTGCAGCAGCGACAACCCCAGATCCAGCCGGTTGCGGGGTGTCAGCACCCCCAGCCCCGATTCCTGAAACGGCAACGAGAAGCGGGTGGTGCTCAGCCGCTCCGGCGAGATGGTGAGGCAGCCGATCGCCACATCCAGCTCACCCCGCCGGGTGGCAGCCAGCAGCGCGGCGGCACTCTCTTCCTGCACCAGCACATACGGCAGCTGCTCCTGGTCGGCAATGCGCTGCCATAGCTCCACCGCCAGGCCGCTCCAGCTGTCCTGCTGCCGGTAGGAGCAGGGCTGGGAGCCATCGGCCACCCCCACCCGCAGCACCGGGACCTTCTCTTGTGAGACAGCCTGCGCGGGGCTGGCCTGCAGGCAACCGGTCGCCAGGATCAGCCCGATCGCCCGGGCCCGCAGCTTTGGCATCGGCCAAGGCTACGCAAGCCGGGGTCTCTTTGCCTCCTTGACCCAGTGGGCCCGCCAGGAGGCCTTCGCGCCGGGTAGGTGTTCGATGCCCAGTGTGATTCCGGCCGATGTTCTCAGCCAGTGGCTGCACCACTCCGCCGGCAACGATGGTCTGCTGAAGCGGGGTGCTGGAGCCTGAGCACGGCACCCCTGACGGCACCCCTTCATGGATTCAGATGCAATCCGAGTGGGTGGTCATGGGGTCCACATCCCTCCTGAGCCACCGGCTCAGGAGGCGGCTGGAGATCTGTTGGCATGAATCTGTTGCGGAAAGCTCCAAGAGTCCTTCTTGTCATTCGCCAGTGCCGGATGTCGGGTAGTTTTGGTCCGTTGAAGCGATTCGTCTTTCCTTGATCTGCTCGCGCCGAGGCTTTACGCAACCGAGCCTTCGACCGTTGTTCAGATTTCTGGGGGCTTTGTGTGCGGGCTCCGTGCTGGTTTCCTGCACGTCCACTGGTCCTAGTGGACAGGCATCATCCTTGATGGTTGATTGTCAGTTTCGAGCAAACAAGCATATTCACATGCATGTGTCTGAAGAGCGTTCTGCCGTAACCCTCGTGACCAATTACACTCCAGGTGAAGCGAGTACCCATTTTGAGGATCTGCGAAGAGGGGTTGAAAGTAAGGGTCGCTTGATTGGTCCTGACGGTAATCGTTTCAGGATTGAAATGTTTCTGCTCAATGATCATTTTGGTGAGAGCCCTGGTGAGGTTGTTCGTATTCAGATTGGGGGTGATGGCAAATCCCGGATAGAAGCCAAGGGAGAGGGAGGTGTGATTCGCGTCATCGACTCCGGGACCTGCGAGCTGCCTGACGCTGCTCACTCCTGAGAATCCTCTGGGCATTTCGTGGCCATCTCTGCCAGGAAGTCTCGACGGCATCGCTTTGTCCTGGATTGGTCAATGGTTCACCAGATTTCGCTTGATGAATCATCTTGCCGATGATTCGATCGGACAGATGATTGGATGGCTCTTTGTGGCCATTGGTTCGAATTGATGCTTGGCTCCCTTGCTGGGTTGATCATCGAGGGGGCGCGTGAACAGAAGTCCAACTGTCGGGACCAATGTTGATTCTTGACGGGTGTAGAGAGCTAGGTAAGTGGCGTGCGTTATCGGCGTTGCCCAGCTGCGCGTTAAGCCTCCGCATGCAAGCGCATGATGGGATCTACTGGTTTCGGGGGTGCTGGGTGGAGATGTCTGCGCTTTTCATTGGGCGAACATGTGACATTGTCATGGTTTTGATATCGCCTGGTGTGCGCGGCTGACGCGTTTTTGTTGATGGTTGTGGCCCCGATCATTCCGGGTCTGGTCAGGCCTGCAATTGGGATCTGAGCTTGCTCTGCCTTTGGAGGCTGCGATGCTTTATGAGAAGCACTTACGTAGATCGATTGCTGCATTGATCGCTACCACTATGAGAGGTTGATTGATTCGTGGGTGCAGCACCATCCCCAGGCCTCATCTCCGCAGTCTCCGCCTCTGAGGGAGAAACAGCGAAACTCGCTTCGCCAGCAAGCGTGATCCGTTCCGCGCGCTTGAGCAGTGGCACTGGAGTGGCACTGGAGTGGCACTGGAGTGGCACTGAAGTGGCACTGAGCCCGCTCTAAAATTCAATTCCCCGCTGCGCCTTCACCCCCTGCTCGCGGAAGGGGTGGCGCACCAGCTTCATCTCGGTTACCAGGTCGGCCCGTTCCAGCAGGGCCGGCGGCGCACCGCGGCCGGTGAGGGCCACGTGGGTGAGCTCAGGCCGCAGCGCCAGGCCCTCGATCACCTGCTCCACCGCCAGATAGCCCAGTTTGAGGGCCACGTTCACCTCATCGAGCACCACCAGCTTGCGGCTGCCGTCGGCCAGGTAGGTGCAGGAGCGCTCCCAGGCCTGCTGCACCAGCTGGCGGTCGCGGTCGCGGTCCTGGGTTTCCCAGGTGAAGCCCTCGCCCAGGGCATGCCAGGCCAGGGCATCGCCGAACAGCTCCAGGGCCTTGGCTTCGCCCGGCTGCCAGCCGCCCTTGATGAACTGCACCACCGCCACCGCGTCGCCGTGGCCCAGGGTGCGCAGCACCAGCCCCAGGGCCGCCGTGGTCTTGCCCTTGCCGTCGCCGGTGAACACCAGCACCAGGCCTTTTTCCAGGTTGCGCTCACCCACCCGCTGGCGCTGCACCTCCTGGCGGCGGGCCATGCGCTTGCGGTAGGACTCCTGGTCGCGCTCGGGGGCCAGCTCGCCGCCGGGGCCCAGATCGGCGGCCACCTGGTCCAGATCAACCCTGTCCAGATCCCGCTGGTTGAGGCCGGATTCGATCGGGGCCGTGGCCTGCTTGGCAGGTGCCGCTGATTCGCTCAAGGGTGCCGCAGCTGGGGAACCGCCGCACTCTGGCGGGCTCAGGCCGCACTCTGGCGGGCGAGGGCCGCGTCCACCGCCTGCTGCTGGTCGCGGCGGGTGATCCAGTGGTGATACGTGCGGGTGTGGATCGCCACCGAGTGGCCCATCATCCGGGCCGCCACTGTGTCGGGCAGGCCCACGTGGATCGTGCGCACCGCCCAGGCGTGGCGCAGGTCGTAGGGGGTGATCGGCATGGCGTAGCGCTTGAACTGCTCGGCCATCCGCCGGCCCGCCTGCTGCAGGGTGGTGCGGCTCAGGTCGGTGCGCACCGCCGGCAGCAGCCCCGGATCGCGCCCCAGCCGCTCCAGCTCGAAGCGCTCCACCCACTCCGGCCGGAACGGCCACACCTGGTGCTCGCCCGTCTTGCTGGTGGGCAGCACCCGGATCACCCGGTCGCCCCCCGGTGCCAGGGCCGAGAGGTCGCAGAAGAACACCTCGTGGTTGCGCAGCCCGTAGGTGGCCATCAGGCCGTAGGCCAGCCGCCAGGCGGGGTTGGGGATCAGATCCTGCCACTGCAGGATCTGGCTGTCGCTGGGCAGCTGGCGGAACTGGGCCCGGTGCAGGCCGTAGCCCGCCGCCCGCTGCCGCCAGTCGCCGGGCAGCTCCAGCTCCAGGTGCTGGGCCAGGGCCCCCAGCACGGTGCAGCACTGCTGGCGGCTGCGGCTGCCGGGGGGATAGCTCTCCAGCACCTGTACCAGCAGTGGCGTGCGCAGCTGGCGCTCGCCGCCTTCGCGGGCTGCCTGGGCCAGCCGCCGCAGGTAGGGGCGGTAGGCGGCCGTCCAGGTGGTGCGGCTGCCGGCGGGATTGGGGCGGCGGACGGGGTCGGCCTTGAAGGCCTGCTCAAAGACCTGCAGTTGCTGCTCCAGGGGGCTGCTGGGCCTCGGCCTGGGGCTGGGCCTGGGCCCGGGGGGCTCCGCCGCCGGCGCTGGGGCCGACCGGCCCCAGCGCCGCCAGTCGAACTGCTGGCGCTGCAGCTCAGCCAGCACCTGGCGCAGCTGGCGGGCCGCCTCCGCCAGGCCGGCCTCGCTGGCCGGCAGCCCCAGGCTGATGCGCTGCACCGCCGAGCCGCCGCTCCCCTGGCGCCGGGGCAGGGGGCCCCGCAGGCCCAGGCGCTCACCGCGGCGCTCGATGCGCAGGCCCACGCCGGCACTGGCCAGGCCGCCGTTGTGGGCGGCCAGCAGCGCGTCGATCGGGTGGCTGCTGGCGGGACTTGGCGCGGAGCTTGATGGGGCAGAGCTTGAATCCATGGCGGCCCCAGCGGCGATGGCGGCCCGAACTTATCGATCGCCCACCGGGCCTGTCGAGGGGCGGGTGTCCGCCGGACACAGCTGGGCCAGGGTTCCCAGCGTTACGCTCGGTGCCTGCGCCGCTGGGGACGAAGGCATGGCCAAAGTTGGCGTGCTGTTGCTGAATCTGGGAGGTCCGGAGCGGATTCAGGACGTGGGTCCGTTCCTCTACAACCTGTTTTCCGACCCTGAGATCATCCGGCTGCCCAACCCGGCCCTGCAGAAGCCCCTGGCCTGGTTGATCAGCAGCCTGCGGGCCAGCAAATCCCAGGACGCCTACCGCTCGATCGGCGGCGGCTCCCCCCTGCGGCGCATCACCGAGCAGCAGGCGCGGGAGCTGCAGAGCACCCTGCGCCAGCGCGGCATCGAGGCCACCAGCTATGTGGCCATGCGCTACTGGC
>JBIIDV010000088.1:0-6272 GCA_044238185.1 Prochlorococcaceae cyanobacterium
TGGTGCCGCTGCACCGTTTGAGGTCACTGCTGGAACAACTGCTGGCGATCCGGAGTGCGGTGTCGGAGGGAGCGGCGGTGAGCACGCTGTGAGATTGAGGAGGGAAAGAGTGGAGTTGAGATGGCCAGCCTGAGCGGATTCCATCTGCGTTCCCGTCTGCAGGGCCGCCTGCTGCGGCCGCGGCTGCGCCAGATCCGGCTGTTGGTCTGCGACGTGGACGGGGTGCTCACCGATGGAGGCCTCCACTACGACGAGGACGGCCGGGTAGTGAAGCGCTTTGATGTGCGCGACGGGCTGGCGGTGCGCATGCTGCAGCGGGCCGGCATTGCCGTGGCCTTGCTCAGCGGCGGCCGCAGCGGCGCCATCGAACAGCGGGCCCGTCACCTGGACATCGCCCATTGCCGGGTGGGGGTGGGCGACAAGCAGAAGGGCCTGGAGCAGCTGCGCAGGGACCTGGACGTGGCCCGCGAGCACACGGCCTTTCTGGGCGACGATCTCAACGACCTGGCCGTACGCCCCGTGACAGGTCTGCTGGTGGCCCCGGCCGATGCCGCCCTGGGGGTGCGCCACCAGGCCGACTGGGTGCTGCGTCACCGCGGCGGCGACGGCGCCCTGCGCGAACTCACCGAGGCGGTGCTGGCCAGCCAGGGCCAGCTGGCCGCCCTGCACCGCCACGGCTGGCGCGAGGGCAACGGCTAACGGGGGCTTACCCGCCCAGCAGCGCCCGGGCCTGCTCCAGCTGCTCCTGGGTGTCCACGGAGAAGCAGTCGCTGTCCACGCTGAAGGTGGCAAAGGGAATGCCCGCCTCGATCAGGCGGAGCTGCTCCAGCTTCTCCAAGTCCTCCAGGGGGGAGGAGGGCAGGCGGCTCCAGCCAGCAAGCACATCGGCCCGGTAGCCGTAGATGCCCACATGGCCCCAGTAGGTGGAGCGGCTGTGCCACTGCTCGGGCGGCAGATCGCGCACATGGGGGAGGGCACTGCGGGAAAACGTGATCGCCCGGCCATCGGCAGCCAGCAACACCTTGACCACGTTGGGGTTGTGAATCGTCTCCGGCGCCAGGGGATGCACAGGCGTGATCACCGGCGGCCAGCCCAGGGCCACCACCTGATCCGCCATCGCTTCCACGATGGAGGGATCGAGCAGGGGTTGATCCCCCTGCACATTCACCACCAACGTGCGCTCGGGGCTGGCACCACCAGCCGCCACCAGGGTGTCGATCACGGAAGCGAGGCGTTCACTGCCGCTGCTGCAGCTCTCCGGGGTGAGCAGGGCCTGAAATCCCCAGTCCTGCGCTGCCTCCAGCACCTCCGGGCTGTCGGTGCAGGCCAGCACCGCCGCCACGCCCCGGGCACGGCCACAGCGCTCCAGCACATGGCGCAGCATCGGCTTGCCGGCAATGTCGGCCATCACCTTGCCGGGCAGGCGCGATGAGGCCAGGCGGGCCGGCACCGCCACCACCACCGCCGTGGGCTTGTCTGCTTCAGACCCCATGGACTCCGCCGCCACTGGCAGGATCCTATGCAGGCAGCTCAGAGCCGCTCCTGCGCCAGGCGTTCAGCACGCAGGCGGCTGAGTTCCGCCCCCAAGGCCGGTCCGGGCCGCAGGCCTTGATCGATCAACTCCTGGGCCGACAGGGGTGGGCGCAGCAGACGCCAGCGCAGCAACCAGCGCAACAGCGGCCGCCTCGGACCGTCACCGGCGGCCAGTGCCATGGCCACCGCCTCGGGGCCGTGGCCATGGGCCTCGAGCAAGGCGCACCAGCCCGGCACGGAGAGGCCATCCCCCCGTCCCGGCAAGGCGCTGCGCAAGGTCAGCCAGCGGGCCAGAAGCCGATGGTCACGGTGGGGCAGCTGCAGCCGCTCCGCCACCGCCAGCGGATCTCGGGCCCCGGCCACCAGGGCCACCATGCGCGGCAAACCCAGACGAACAGCCCACTGGATCCGGCGATGCCAGCGCCGGTCGTCCTGAAGATCGGGATCCAGCAACAGCAGGCCGCCCCACTGCTGGAGCACCGTCAGCGCTGCCGACCAGGGCTCCCGCTCCAGCAGCAACTCCAGCTCCATGCGCAAGCGGGTGCCCAGAGCCGGCGGTGCCTGGCCGGGGGGATCTCCTGGGCGCCAGGGCCAGGGCCAGGCCGAGAGGGTGGCACGCACCTGCGCTTCCGCATCATCAGCCAGGGAAAACCCGAGCCTGGCGGCGTAACGGGCACCGCGGATCAGTCGGGTGGGATCGTCGCGGATGCTGGCGGCATGGAGCAAGCGCAGGCGGCGCCGCTGCAGATCAAGCTGCCCCCCATGGGGATCCAGCAGCTGGCCACTGCCCAGATCGAGGGCCATGGCGTTGATGGTGAAGTCACGACGGGCCAGGTCGTCCGCCAGGCCACCGAGGGTCACCTGGGGATTCTCTGCGGGCACCGGATAGGTTTCAGCCCGGGCGGACGCCACGTCCAGGAGCACCGGCTGTCCGGCGATCACCACCTCCAGCTCCACGGTGCCGAACGCGCCATGCTCCCGAGCCGCCCGCAAGGCCTCCGCCGGCAACACCTGCGCCAACCGGCCCGCAAAGGCACTGGCCCGTCCCTCCACCACCAGATCCAGATCGGGCAATCCACGCCAGGGGTCGTTGTGAACCCGATGCAGCAGGAGATCCCGCACGGCCCCGCCCACCAGGGCAACCCGGCAATCCGCGGCAGCGGCGGCGAGCTGGCGAAGCAGGCTGGGGGGAAGACCGGGAATATCCACGGAGCTGTCATGGCAGGCACCCGGCCAAAGCGGGCACCTCGGGAGCGTGCCACACCAGCACGTGGCGGATCAGTCCCAGAGGCGGAAAGCAGCGTCGCGTGACGCGAACCACTCGGCCGCCAGCGCCGCCCCGGCGTGGCGATAGTCCCGGAACCAGGGCCCGCCCTTGGTCCAGTGCACCAGCAGCGGCCCGCCTTGCTCGGGTTCCAGCGTCGGGGCCTCCTGAACATCGATCAGATGGTTCCAGCGCTGGGCCGGCAGGGCGCCGATCGCGTCATCCTCCAGCCACACAAAGCGGTGCAGGGCCAGCCCGGTGGCGGTGTTCACGTAGTCCGGCGTGAGCGCGGTGCAGCGCGAACAGTTGAAGAGCATCAGGGAGCTCCAGTTCTTGCGCGCGTAGCGGGTCTGCACAGCCCCGAGGAATTTCACCGCTTCCTCCGGCTCGTGGCTGTGTTTCACCACCATCAGCGCATGGCGATCATCCCTGCAGGCCCACAGCTCGGCGAGGTCACCGCGACACAACATGTCGCAGTCCATGAACACCGCCCACCCCTGGTAGCCCATCAGATAGGGGACCAGGAAACGGGTGAATGAAAACTCTGTGCTCTGCTGGGGATTGCGCTCCCGGTTGAACACATCTGTCAGCTGGGAGGCCACGATCGGCGTGATCGCCAGCGGCAGGCTGCTGTGCTGGTAGAGGCTGTCGATCAGCACATTCACTGCCGCCCGCTCATGGGGGTCGTAGCCCACGAACACAGGGACGGGCACTGGAGAAGACATCGGCAACGCGGCAGGGCGGCGGCCCGCGGGGCGCACGGGCCAGGACATGGCTATAGCACTCTCACGTTATCACGTAGACGTGATAACAGGAAGCAGGCATGACGTCCGCCAGGCGGCCGGTCCGTCCCCGCCGCGACCTAGGTCGGCTCGCCCAGCGGCTGAATCGGCGCCAGGCGGGGATCGAGGATCTTCGGTCCCATTCCTTCGAACTTCACCGCCAGCGAGATCTTCTCGCCGCTGCCGAACAGGTGGGTCACCTGCCCCTCGCCGAAGGCCACGTGACGCAGGCGATCACCCACCGCCCAGTTGCGGCCGGGCACCGCCGCCCCCCGGCGGCGCACCGCGTTGGTGGGGGCACCGGCCGCACCGCCGCCGGCCACCCGCCGGCTCTCCTCGCGATCCACACGGGTGAGGCGGTCGAGCCGCTGCTCGCGCCGGATCGCCGCGCCGCCGCTGCGGGGGATGTCGCCCTGCACCAGCTCCTCGGGCAGCTCGGAGAGGAACACCGAGGGCACGGCCGGCTCGCGCATGCCGCCCCACAGGCGCCGCTCACTCGCATGGGAGAGAAACAGGCGCTCCTTGGCGCGGGTGATGCCCACGTAGCAGAGCCGCCGCTCCTCCTCCAGGGAGGCGGGATCGTCGAGGGAGCGGTAGCTGGGGAACAACCCCTGCTCCATCCCCACCAGGAACACCACCGGAAACTCCAGACCCTTGCTGGCGTGCAGGGTCATCAGGGTCACCCGGTCCTGGTCGGTGTCTTTGGAATCGGCGTCGCTAGCCAGGGCAGCAGACGCCAGGAAGTCCTCCAGGGAACCCTCCTCGTTTTCCTCCTGGTACTGCAGGGCTGCGTTCACCAGCTCGTTGAGGTTGCGGCGCCGGTCTTCCGCCTCATCGGTGCCGGTGGAGAGCAGCTCGGCCAGGTAGCCGCTCTGCTCCATCACCTTCTGCACCAGCGCCGAGGGCGGCGCGTCCTGGGCCGAGCGCTGCAGGTCGTTCACCAGCTCGCAGAACTGCAGCAGGCCCTTGGCCGAGCGCCCCCCCAGGGAGCGCACCGCCTCGGCATCGCTCACCACATCCCAAAGGGGGATGCCCAACTGGTTGGCAGCGTCGGTAAGCCGCTCGATCGTGGTCTTGCCGATGCCGCGCTTGGGGGTGTTCAGCACCCGCAGCAGGCTCACCGTGTCGGCCGGATTCACCAGCAATTTGAGGTAGGCGAGCACGTCCTTGATCTCGCGCCGGTCGTAGAAGCGCAGGCCGCCCACCACGATGTAGGGAATGCCCCAGCGCACCAGCGATTCCTCCATCGCCCGCGACTGGGCGTTGGTGCGGTAGAGCACGGCCATGTCGCCCCAGCGCAGCTCGTCGTGGGCGGCATCGAGCATGCGCATGCGGTGCACCACCGCCTCGGCCTCGGCGATCTCGTCGTCGCAGCGCGTGAGTGTGATCGGCTCCCCTTCGCCGCGGGTGGGCCGCAACACCTTGTCGATCCGCTCGCTGTTGTTGGCGATCAGGGCGTTGGCCGCCTCCAGGATCGTGGAGGTGGAGCGGTAGTTCTCCTCCAGCTTCACCATCGTGCGGGTGGCGTCATCGGGCGCGCCGTCGCCGAAGTCGTCCTGGAAGCCCATCAGGATCGTGAAATCGGCGGCACGGAAGCTGTAGATGCTCTGGTCGGCGTCGCCCACCACAAACACCGAGCGCCCGTCCCAGTCGTCGAAGGCATCGGGATCGCGGCCATCGGTGACCAGCAGCTTGATCAGGTCGTACTGGGTGCGGTTGGTGTCCTGGTATTCGTCCACCAGCACGTGGCGAAAGCGGCGGTGCCAGTAGTTGCGCACCTGCTCGTGCTGGCGCAGCAGCTGCACCGGCAAGAGCAGCAGATCGTCGAAGTCGAGGGCGTTGTTGGCGGCCAGGGCACGGCGGTAGAGCCGGTAGGCCTCCGCCTCCTTGCGGCCGCGCAGGCCATCCGCCTTGGCCTCCATCTGATCCGGCAACCAGCCCTGGTTCTTGGCATTGCTGATCGCCCAGCGCACCTTCTTCGGCTCGAAGCGCTTGGGGTCGAGACCCAACTCCTGGGTCACGATCTCCTTGATCAGGCTCTGCACGTCGCCCTCGTCGTAGATCGAGAACTGGCGCGTCCAGCTCAAGCCCTCGGGATCTTTGAACTTGTCGATGTCGAAGCGCAGCAGCCGGGCGAACAGGGCGTGGAACGTACCGATCCAGAGGTCCTTGATCACCTCGCGGTAGATGCGTGAGCGCAACTGGCGCTGCTCCACCGCCGGCAGGGTGCTCCAGGGCTGGCCGAACTGGCTCTGGGCGAGTTTCTGGGCCAGCAGCAGCTCCAGCCGCTCCTTCATCTCGCGGGCGGCCTTGTTGGTGAAGGTCACGGCCAGCAGCTCGGCCGGATCCACGCCGTGGTGCCCCACCAGGTGGGCGATGCGGTGGGTGAGCGCCCGGGTCTTGCCGCTGCCGGCCCCGGCCACCACCAGCAGCGGCCCGGTGTGGTGGTCCACCGCCCGGCGCTGGGCGTCGTTGAGGCCGGCAAGGAATGCGCTCATGGGCTCGACCCTAGGCAAGGTGGCGGGCCAGGCCCGCAGGAAGTCGCTTGCTCAAGCGTTGCCGCCAGCGCTGCAGCCGCAACCGCGCCAGCGTGGGGGCCCGCAACGGCGGTTCACCGGCCTGCAGGCGATCGAGGTGGGCGTTGATCGCCGCCAGTGCCTGGCGCCAGCGCTCCCGCAGCCGCGGTTCGCTGA
>JBIIDV010000008.1:0-61492 GCA_044238185.1 Prochlorococcaceae cyanobacterium
CCAGCTGTTCATCGCCAGCTGAAGTATTTCCCTTTTCCCTTTCCCGTTCCAGCCATGAGCGTTCGTCTCTACGTCGGCAACTTGCCGCAAACGTTTGATGCCCAGGAGCTTGAGGCTCTGTTCACCGGCGTGGGGGAAGGGGTTCGCTTCAAGCCTGTGTACGACCGGGAAACGGGCTCCTGCCGTGGCTTCGGCTTCGCCAATGTGGACGACCAGAAGCAGGCTGAGGCTGTGATCAGCGAGCTCAACGGCCGTCAGTTCGGTGGCAATGCCCTGCGCATCGAGGTGTCCGAGCGCAAGGAAACCCGCGCAACCGGCAGCGCCGACCGCCGCGGCGGCAGCAATCCAACTCCCCTGCGCCAGGTGGTGAACAAGGTGGTGCATGCCGACCAGGTGAACAGCGAAGCCCCCGATCCCCGCTGGGCCGGTGAGCTGGCCAAGCTGAAGCAACTCCTCGACAACCAGAAGGCCACCGTCTGATCCAGGCCACTGCCCAGATCTGGTCCTGGAAGGGCCACCGCATCAGTGTGCTGAGGGCGGGCGAACCAGCGGCTCCCAACCGGGTGCTGCTGGTTCATGGTTTTGGGGCGTCCAGTGGCCACTGGCGCCATACCATCCCTGCCCTGGCGGCCGATGCTGAGGTATTGGCAGTTGATCTGCTCGGTTTTGGCGCCAGCGACAAGCCCCGCTCCTGCCTTCAGGGGGAGACACCCCAGCAGGGCTCCGTGTGCTATTGCTTCGACCTCTGGGCTGAACTGGTGGCGGATCTGGTGGGCCCGCCCCGCACCTCCAGCTCGCAGCGCGTTCACCTGGTGGGCAACTCCATCGGCGGCATGGTGGCGCTCACCGCCGCCCGGCTGCTACGCCAGCGCCGGCAACCACCCCACCAGGTGGTGCTGATCGACTGCGCCCAGCGCACCCTCGACGACAAACGCCTGGCTGAGCAACCGGCCCTGGCCCAGGCCGGGCGGCCTGCCCTGAAACAGCTGGTGCGCCAGCGCTGGCTGCTGGCACCGCTGTTCAGGCTCCTGGCCCAGCCGCGCTTCATCCGCCGGGTGCTGGCCCAGGCCTATCCCAGTGGGGCCCATGTGGACGAGGACCTGGTGAACCTCCTGCACCGCCCCAGCACCGACCCCGGTGCGGTCGAGAGCTTCCGCGGTTTCGTGAACCTGTTCAACGACCACCTGGCTCCCCAGCTCCTGGCGGAGCTGAGCGAACCTCTGGACGACGCCATGGGACCGGTACCGGTGCGCCTGCTCTGGGGTGAGCGGGATCCCTGGGAGGATCCTGCCGAAGCCCGCGACTGGGCCACTCGCTTCAGTTGCGTGAGGGATCTGCAGGTGATCCCCGGGGTGGGCCACTGTCCCCACGACGAGGCGCCGGAGCTGGTGAATCCGGTGCTGCGCCGCTGGATCCTGTCCACCGCCGCGTGAACTGATTCAGCGGGCCTGGGCCACCATGTAGGAGAAGGGCAGATCGAGCAACTTGCCGGCCCGGGGCACGAAGGCGCGCTTGCTGAACACGTCGTAGTCGTGCTGCTCAATTACATCGAGAATGCCGCGATAGAGCCGCAGAGAGGTCCACACCGGCCAGCGGGCATCGGGAGCCAGCCAGCGCACGCCGGCCTCGGAACGGGTGAACCACTCGCGAGCCCGTTGCAGCTGGAAGCGCATCAGGGCTCGCCAGTTGTCATTGAGCACCCCATCGAGCAACTCCTGCTCGCTGTAGCCAAAGCGCTCCAGCTCGTCGAGGGGCAGGTAGATCCGGCCGCGGCCCCGATCCTCTCCCACATCGCGCAGGATGTTGGTGAGCTGGTTGGCAATGCCCAGGGCCACGGCAGCCTCGGAGGTATCCGGGGGTTCGCTCCAAGGGGCGGAGGTGTAGGCCGGGTCCACACCCATCACCTCCTGGGTCATCAGCCCCACCGTGCCGGCCACCCGGTAGCAGTAGAGCTCCAGTTCGGCGAATGTGGCGTAGCGGTGCAACGCCAGATCCATGCGCATCCCCTCGATCATGTCCAGGTAGGGCTGGATCGGCTGGGGATAGCGGCTGAGGGTGTCCTGCATGGCCAGATCCAGGCCGTCGCGCACCTCGCCATTGAACAGGCCACGGGTGCGCAGCTCCCAGGCGTCGAGCCGCTGGGCCAGCTCAGCCACCGGCCGCTGCTGGGCCTCGGGGCTGTCCATCAGTTCGTCGGTGCGGCGACACCACACGTAGATCGCCCAGATGGCCCGCCGCTTGGCAGGCGGCATCAGCAGGGTGCCCAGATAGAAGGTCTTGGCCCACTCAGCCGTTTCGCGCCGGCAGGATTCAAAGGCCTCCTCCAGGGAAGGCAGCGCTACCGCCCCGGACGTCTGCTCTGCCAGCAACTCGCCACTGCTCAAAGCACGGCCACTCAAACCGCAGCCAGATTGCCAGCAGCCGCACCGGCCACGCTGGGCTCGGCACGATCGATGGCCTGGGCACACTGCTTGCCGCTGAGCACGGCTCCCTCCATCGAAGCCAGGTAGCGCTGCATGGTGTAGCAGCCTGCCAGGAAGAAGTTGGGGATCGGCGAGGCCTGGTCGGGGCGCAACTGCTGGCAACCCGGCACGGTCTTGTAGACCGACTGGGGCGTCTTCACCACGATCGCCTTGCGCAGCTGGGCCTGGTCATCCCCGCTGAAATGGATCGGGAAGAGGCGCTTCAGCTCCTCCATGGTGGCGGCGACGATGTCATCGTCGGAGCGACCGATCCAGTCCTTGGCGGGGGCGAACACCAGCTCGAGCATCGAGCGCTCGGGATCCTCGTATTCCCGGCAGGTGTTGCTCATGTCGGCGTACACGCTCAGCAGCGGGCTGCGGCTGAACAGCAGGTGGTCGATCGCGGTGAGCTTGCGATCGAACCAGAGGTGGATGTTGATCACCGGCACGCCGTTGAGACCGTCGAGCTTCTTGAAGTAGGGGATGTCCTTCCAGGGCTCGGGGATCAATTTCTTGAAAGGATCCACCGGCATGGCACTCACGTAGGCATCGGCGGTGAGGGTGTAGCCCTCCTGGCCCTTGATGCCGCCGATGCGGAAGCCGCCCACGCTGCCGTCAGCGTTGAGCTGGATTTCGCGCAGAGGAGCATTGAGATGCACCTCGCCGCCGCGCTCGGTGACGTAGTCGACGATCGGCTGGCAGAGCCGCTGGGGCGGGTTGCCATCGAGGAAGGCCATCTTCGAGCCGTCGCTCTCCTGCAGGAAGCGGTTCAGCGCCGTGAGCACCACGGTGCTGGAGATTTCATCGGGATCGATGAAGTTCAGCGCCTTGGCCATGGCGATGAACACCTCGTCATTCACCCGCTCGGGGATGTTGTGCAGCCGCAGCCATTCGGTCCAGGAGTATTGATCACACTCCTCGACGTACTGCTGGCCACGGAGGATCGCCGGCACCAGGCCGAGGCCGAAGGAGATCTTCTCCGGCCAGGTGAGCAGGTCGTTGTTGCCGAGGATCGCCGCCAGGCCGTTGAAGGGAGCCGGGATGTCGGGGAATTCGAAGCGGCTGTAGGTGCCGGGGGTTTCCTTCTGGTTGAAGATCATCGAGTGGCTCTTCCACTGCAGACGGTCTTCGATATCCAGCTCCTTGAAGAGCTGGCGCATGTTGCGATAGGCCCCGAAGAAGATGTGCAGGCCGGTCTCGTACCAGTCGCCATCGGCGTCCTGCCAGGCCGCCACCTTGCCGCCCAGCACGTCGCGGGCCTCCACCACGATCGGGGTGTGGCCGGCGTCGCAGAGGTACTTGGCACAGGAAAGACCTGCCAGGCCAGCACCGGCAATGGCGACGCGCATCACAATGGAAAAAACCAGAAGCAACCTTAGGGTGGTCACTGTCGGCTCCGGGGCCCAGCCTCCCCCGTTGCCAGCCCGTTCCGCCAGCCCCTTCTGCCAGCCAGATCTCCCCGCCGGGTTCGGCGTCCCTGGGACGTCTTCTTAGAGTTCCTTCCCTGGGTGCCTTCCCCACGCCATGGCCGACCTGCTGCTCAAATCCACCACCCGCCATGTGCGGCTGTTCACGGCCCGGGTGGAGGACGGCAACCTGATCCCGGATCCAGACCAGCTCACCCTGGATCTCGACCCCGACAACGAGTTCCTCTGGGACACGCCCGTGCTCGAGAAGGTGCAGCAGCAGTTCCGGCAGCTGGTGGAGGCCCAGGCGGGCACAGAGCTGAGCGAATACAACCTGCGCCGCATCGGCTCAGAGCTGGAGGGCACCATCCGCCAGCTGCTGCAGGCCGGGGAGCTCCGGTACAACCCCGATTGCCGGGTGCTCAACTACTCGATGGGCTTGCCCCGCACCCCTGAAACGCTATGACCCGCTCCCCTCGCAGCCGCTACGACGGAGATCCGCGCCGGAGTGAACGGGCCAGCGAACCGCTGGGCTCGGGCCGTTACGCCACGGAGGATCGCTTCGCCGACCGCTATGAGCGTGGGCCCAACCGGCCCCGCCAGGGAAGCGGCGGCCCCGGCGGGGCTGGAGGGCAGGGCGGCGGCCAGGGGGGACCACCCGTGCAGTTCAACCTGGGCACCCTGGCCGTGCTGGCCGGAGTGCTGGTGGTGGGGATCGGCATCGGCACCGGCATCGCCAGCACCACCCAGGGCAACCAGGGGAACATCGCCAGCTCCCAGCAGCTGGACATGGCGGTGCCCGATCCGGAGTTCTGCCGCCAGTGGGGCGCCAGTGCCTTCGTGATGGACGTGGAGATCTACACCACGATGAACCCCAGCACCAGCTTCGTGACCCAGCCGATCCTCAAGCCCGGGTGTGTGATCCGCCGGGAGAACTGGAGCGTGCTGCAGCGCGAAGGAGCGGTGACCGCCGAACAGATGCGCCAGTGCAAGCAGCGGATGAACACCTTTGCCTATGTGGGCTCTGTGAAGGACAAGCCAGTGGTGCGCTGTGTGTACCAGGCCGACATCCGCGACAACCAGTTCGTGACCCGGGGCGTCGCCGACGACACCGTGGGGGTGACCCCGGAGGCCGATCAGTTCTGATCGTCTCGGTGCTGGTGGTTGGCGGTCTGCCCAGCCTGGTTCTGGCGCGGCGGAGCTGATCAGGCCTGCACGGTCGCCACAGCGTCAGCGCTGGCCTGCGACTGCAGGGGCCGGCGCAGGGGGCTGTCGGCACTGGCGAACACCGGCAGCACCTCCCGCCGGAAGGCATCAGCGGCCCGGGAGCAGTAGCGCGCCGGATGGGTGATCAACTTGAGCTGGCGTCGCACCAGCAGGTCGGCCACCTGGGGACGGTGCAGGCTGCCGGCCGACAGCTCCCTCTCGATCGACACCACCGGCAGGAAGGCTGCACCGAGGCCACTTTGGACGGCGTTCTTGATCGCCTCGAAGGAGTTGAGCTCCATCTCGATCTTCAGCCGCGCCACATCCAACCCGGAGCGGGCCAGCAGCTGGTCCACCATCTTGCGGGTGGTGGACTGGGCATCGAGGCACACGAAGCCGAGGCGGTAGAGGTCGTCCTTGGTGAGCTCCGCCAACCGGGCCAGGGGATGCTTCACGGGCAACACCAGGGCCAGTTCGTCGCTGGCGTAGGGCACCACCTGCAGCAACTCGTTCAGCTCGCTGGGCAGCTCACCGCCGATGATCGCCAGATCCACCTGGCCATTGGCCACGCTCCAGCCGGTGCGACGGGTGCTGTGCACCTGCAGCTGCACGGCCACATCGGGATACTTCTGGCGGAACAGGCCGATCATTCGCGGCATCAGGTAGGTGCCGGTGGTCTGGCTGGCGCCCACGATCAGGGAGCCGCCGCGCAGGTTGTGCAGATCCTCCAGGGCCCGGCAGGCCTCCTGGCACTGGCTGAGGATCCGGTCGCAGTAGCTGAGCAGCAGGTGGCCGGCCTCGGTGAGCTGGGCCTTGCGGCCGCCTCGATCGAACAGGGACACACTCAGCTGCTTCTCCAGGTTCTGGATCTGCAGGCTCACAGCCGGCTGGGTGACGTAGAGGCTGTCGGCAGCCTTCTTGAAACTGCCCTCAGTGGCGATCGCCCGCAGGATGCGCAGCTGATCGAGGGTGAAGGGCAGATCTGCCATAGGTTGACCCAGGGCCCGAAGTCCGGAACTGCCAGCGGACCGGAACTCTAGGGGTGCCGCTGGGTGGCCAGAATCGCTCTCTTCACAACTTCCCACCCAGCCCTTGAGCACCGGTTCCGCCCTGGTCACCAACCCGCACCACAGCAGCTGGGTGATGCTGGCCCTGCTGCTGGCCTTCGCCGTGCTTCACAGCGGCGGCGCCTCCCTGCGGGTGTGGGGCGTCGCGCAGATCGGCGAACGGGCCTGGCGACTGCTGTTCGCCGCCTTGAGCATCCCCTCTGCCGTCGTGGTGATCGGCTACTTCCTGGCTCACCGCTATGACGGCGTGCGGCTCTGGAACCTCCAGGACCAGCCCTGGCTCGTGCCCCTGGTGTGGGTTGGCACCGCCATCAGCTTTTTGTTCCTCTATCCGGCCACCTACAACCTGCTGGAGATCCCGGCGGTGCTCAAACCGCAGGTGCGCCTCTATGCCACAGGGATCATCCGCATCAGCCGCCACCCCCAGGCCGTGGGCCAGATCCTCTGGTGCGCCACCCACCTGCTCTGGATCGGCAGCAGCTTCATGGTGGCCACCTGCGCCGGCCTGATCGCCCACCACCTGTTTGCGGTGTGGAACGGCGATCGGCGCCTGGCCAACCGCTTCGGCCCGGCCTTCGAGGAGCTCAGGGCCCAGACCTCGGTGCTTCCCTTCAGAGCGGTGTTCGATGGTCGCCAGCAGCTGATGCTGGCCGAATTCCTCAGGCCAGCGCAGCTGGGCATCGCCATTGCCGTGGGCGTGTTCTGGTGGGCCCACCGATTCATCGGCCTTGGGGCCGTGAGCTTCAGCCGCACGGACTTGGCCCACTGGCTGGGCTGAGTCGGTCGCGGCCCAGGGGCCAGGACAGACCAGCGATCCGCCACCGGGCGGGGGAGGGGCAGGCCGCGCTGCCTACACTCACCACCAACCCGCCCCAAGGGAGAACCGCCGGATGCCTTCAGCCGCCGAACTCGCCTGGTTGATCCCGGTGTTGCCCCTGGCTGGGGCCTGCCTGGTGGGCCTTGGGTTAATCAGTTTCAACCGCACGATCAACCGGCTGCGCAAGCCCGTGGCCTGGCTGTTGATCAGCTGTGTGGGCGCGGCCGCCGTCCTCAGTTACGCGATCCTCGCCCAGCAGCTGGCAGGCGCCGGCCCCACCGAAGTGCTGTTCAACTGGGCCAGCGCCGGCACCTTCAACCTGCAGATGGGCTTCCGGGTGGATGCCCTGGCGGCCGTGATGCTGTCGCTGGTGACCACCATCGCCGTGCTGGTGATGGTGTATTCCGATGGCTACATGGCCCACGACAAGGGCTATGTGCGCTTCTTCACTTACCTGGCCCTGTTCAGCAGCTCGATGCTGGGCCTGGTGATCAGCCCCAACCTGCTCGAGATCTATGTGTTCTGGGAGCTGGTGGGCATGTGCTCCTACCTGCTGGTGGGCTTCTGGTACGACCGCGACGGTGCCGCCAATGCCGCGCAGAAGGCCTTCGTGACCAACCGGGTGGGGGATTTCGGTTTGCTGCTGGGAATCCTGGGCCTGTTCTGGGCCACCGGCAGCTTCGGCTTCGAGGAGATCGGCGCCGGCCTCCAGGGCGCGGTTGCAAGCGGCAGCGTGAGCAACGGCGTAGCGGTGATCCTCTGCCTGCTGGTGTTCATGGGGCCGATGGCCAAGTCGGCCCAGTTCCCCCTGCACGTGTGGCTGCCCGATGCCATGGAGGGCCCCACGCCGATCTCGGCCCTGATCCACGCGGCCACGATGGTGGCCGCCGGGGTGTTCCTTGTGGCCCGGCTGCAGCCTGTGTACGAGGCGTTCCCGGCAGTGCAGCTCACGATCGCCGTGATCGGCACGATCACCCTGTTCCTGGGCGCCACAATCGCCCTCACCCAGCAGGACCTCAAGAAGGGACTGGCTTACAGCACCGTGAGCCAGCTGGGCTACATGATGCTGGCCATGGGCTGCGGAGCCCCGGTGGCCGGCATGTTCCACCTAGTGACCCACGCCTTCTTCAAGGCCATGCTGTTCCTGGGCTCGGGCTCGGTGATCCACGCCATGGAGGAGGTGGTGGGCCATGAACCCGTGCTCGCCCAGGACATGCGCCTGATGGGTGGGCTACGCAAATTCATGCCCGTCACCTCCACCACCTTCCTGATCGGCTGCGTGGCGATCGCCGGCATCCCGCCCCTGGCCGGCTTCTGGAGCAAGGATGAGATCCTCGGCCAGGCCTTCAACAGCTTTCCACTGCTGTGGGCGATGGGCTTCATCACCGCCGGCATGACGGCCTTCTACATGTTCCGGCTCTATTTCCTCACCTTCGAAGGGGAGTTCCGGGGCAACGACAAGGCGATGGCCACCCAGCTGCTTGCCGCTGCCGGCAAGGCAAGCGGCGGTGATCACGACGGCGACCACGGCCACGCCCATGCCGAGCACCCCCACGAATCCGGCTGGCAGATGGCCATGCCCCTGGCGGTGCTGGCGGTGCCGTCCGTGCTGATCGGCCTGCTGGGCACGCCCTGGAACAGCCGTTTCGCCGCCCTGCTCGATCCCCACGAGGCCGCCGAAATGGCCGAACACTTCAGCTGGAGCGAATTCCTGCCACTGGCCGGAGCCTCGGTGGCGATCTCCGTGACAGGCATCACGGTGGCCGTGCTCGCCTACCTGATGCGGAAGCTCGACATGGCCGCCCTGTTCGCCAACCGCTTCCCGGCGATCAATGCCTTCCTGGCCAACAAGTGGTATCTCGATGCCATCAACGACAAGTTGTTCGTGCAGGGCAGCCGCAAGCTGGCACGCTCGGTGCTGGAGGTGGACTCCAAGGTGGTGGACGGGGTGGTGAACCTCACCGGCCTGATGACCCTGGGCAGCGGCGAGGGCCTCAAGTACTTCGAGACCGGCCGGGCCCAGTTCTATGCCCTGATCGTGTTCGGCGGCGTGATCGCGTTGGTGGTCCTGTTCGGCGCCCTGGGCTGACCGTTCTGCCACTGCGGGCGCTGCGCGCGCCCAAGGCGGCCTCTCGGGCAGCCCTGGGCCCCGAAATACTTGCGGCACATTGGTCATGCAGCAAGGGTTCTTCTGATCCGGGAGCTGAAGGCCTCAGGTCCAGTGATTGGCCTGTGCCCACTGGTGTTGCACACGCCTCGCCTACCCCTGGGGGGGGGTGCCTGCAGCCACCTCGAGCCCCCAACACACGTCGCGACCGCCACCGCGTCCCCACCTGCCGAGGATGAATCGATGGCCGCATTGGGCGCTGCGCGCCCGTAGCGGCCGACGGTCCATCCTCGGCAGAGGCCACTACGGACTGTGTGACTCCCCGAACCTGGTGGGGAGCTCACCGGCCGGTATTTCTACACTCCAGCCATTGGTGCATGCATTCGTGGCCTTTCCCTGGCTGAGCGCCTCGATCCTGTTCCCGATCGCGGCGGCCCTCATGATCCCGTTCGTCCCGGACAAGGGCGACGGCCGCCAGGTGCGCTGGTTTGCCCTGGGGATCGCTCTTACCACCTTCCTGCTCACGGTGGGGGGTTACCTCAACGGCTACGACCCCTCGGTGGAGGGCCTGCAGCTGGTGGAGCGGGTGGAGTGGCTGCCCAGCCTGGGCCTGGCCTGGTCGGTGGGGGCTGACGGCCTGTCGATGCCGCTGATCCTGCTCACCAGCTTCATCACCGCCCTGGCGGCCCTGGCGGCCTGGCCGGTGAGTTTCAAACCCAAGCTCTTCTATTTCCTGCTGCTGGCCATGGACGGCGGCCAGATCGCCGTGTTCGCGGTGCAGGACATGCTGCTGTTCTTCCTGGCCTGGGAGCTGGAGCTGATCCCGGTGTACCTGCTGCTGGCCATCTGGGGCGGCAAGAAGCGCCAGTACGCCGCCACCAAATTCATTCTCTACACCGCCGGCAGCTCGCTGTTCATCCTGATCGTGGGCCTGGCGATGGCCTTTTTCGGCGGCAACACGAGCTTTGAGTACTCGGTTCTGATGGCCAAGGACTTCCCCGTGAAGTTCCAGCTGCTCTGCTACGCGGGCCTGTTGATTGCCTTCGGGGTGAAATTGCCGATCGTGCCGCTGCACACCTGGCTGCCGGATGCCCACGGCGAAGCCACCGCCCCGGTGCACATGCTGCTGGCCGGCATTCTGCTGAAGATGGGGGGCTATGCCCTGCTGCGCTTCAACGTGCAGCTGTTGCCTGCCGCCCATGCTCAGTTCGCGCCGCTGCTGGTGGTGCTGGGGGTGGTGAACATCATCTATGCGGCACTCACGTCCTTTGCCCAGCGCAACCTCAAGCGCAAGATCGCCTACAGCTCGATCAGCCACATGGGCTTCGTGCTGATCGGCATCGGCAGCTTCAGCGCCCTCGGCACCAGCGGCGCCATGCTGCAGATGATCAGCCACGGCCTGATCGGCGCCAGCCTGTTTTTCCTGGTGGGCGCCACCTATGACCGCACCCACACCCTGCTGCTTGATGAGATGGGCGGGGTGGGCCAGAAGATGCGCAAGATGTTCGCCCTCTGGACGATCTGCTCCCTGGCATCCCTGGCCCTGCCCGGGATGAGCGGCTTCGTGAGCGAGCTGATGGTGTTCGTGGGCTTCGCCACCAGTGAGGCCTATACCCTCAGCTTCCGGGTGGTGATTTCGATCCTCGCGGCCGTGGGCGTTGTGCTCACGCCGATCTACTTGCTCTCGATGCTGCGGGAGATCTTCTTCGGCAAGGAAAATCGCGAGCTGGCCTCCCACACCCATCTGGTGGATGCCGAACCCCGGGAGATCTATGTGATCAGTTGCCTGCTGGTGCCGATCATCGGCATCGGCCTCTACCCGCGGATCATGACCGACACCTACCGGGCGTCGATCGAGGCTCTCGTGCAGCGGGAGATCACCGCCATGGGCCGGGTGATCCCCACGCCGGGGAGCAACCTGATCCGCCAGGCCAGTCTGCAGGCACCAGCCCTGCCGGGTTGATCCAACCGGCCTACGCTCTGGTGCGCAGCGTTCGGCACTCCTGACGCATGAAACAGATCAACTTCCTGCTGATCTTCAGTTTCGGCCTGGCCATGGTGATGTTCACCCTGGAGAACACGGCAGCCACCACCGTCCACTTCCTGCCGGGCCTGCAGGCCACCTTGCCCCTGGCCGCCCTGCTGCTGCTGGTGGGCGGCATCGGCGCGACCGCCGCCTGGGTGTTCGCCGTGTGGACCGGGGTGGTGAAGAAGGTGGAAACCCTGCAGGACCAGGGGGCGATCGAAGCCCAACAGGTGCGGATCCAGGAACTGGAGAACGACCTGCAGCGCTATCGGGCCACGGTGGATGCGCAGCTCGGTCTGCTGCCGGCGGCTGGACAGAGCTCGGCAGAGCCAGGCTGAAGCCCCGGACCGGACAGGGGGCAGAACCGACTGCTGCCGGCCAGCGGACTGGTGCGGGCCAGCAGCGGCCGGTAATTTGGCGGAGAGCCCTCGTCGTGTTTGCATCCCTTGACCCAAGGAGGCGCCAGGCTCGCCATCCGGCTTCTCCAGGACGCCGCCGAACGGGGTGATCTCGATCCCTGGGATGTGGACGTGATCGCCGTGGTGGATGGCTTTCTCGACCAACTGCACCAGCGCATCACCGTGCCACGGCTGAGCGCAGCCGTGGGCGGCAGTTACGAACAGGATCTGGCGGAGACCAGCGAGGCGTTTCTGGCCGCCTCCGTTCTGGTGAGCCTCAAGGCGGAGTTGCTGGAGGCCAGCACCCTGCCACCTGAGCCCCTCCTAGAGGACGCCTTCGACGCCGATGGCACCGGGGATGGCGACGGCTGGATGGCCGATCCCTCCCTGGTGCTGCCGCGCCGCCCGGAGCGCCACCTCTGGCGCAGGCCCGTGGCGCCGCCGCCTCTGCAACGGCCCGTGACCCTGGGCGAACTGATCCAACAGCTCGAGGACATCGCCGAACGGCTGGAACAGGAAGGACGTCAGGGGCACAAGCGGCAGCGTCCCCGCCGCTTCAGTGAGCGGGCCGCAATGGAACAGGTGGCCAGCCTGGCCCATCGGGAGAAACTGCCGGAAACCACCGCAGCACTCAGTGGTTTTCTGCGGGCCTGGCCTGCGGCGGAGAGCTGGGTGTCGTTTGAAGCACTGGTTCAGGCCTGGGGTGCAGCGGTGGCAGGCGGTGGGGCCGGCGAGGATCTGGACAGTGACCGCGTGGGAGTGTTCTGGGCGCTGCTGTTCCTCTGCCATCAGGGCAGGCTGGAGCTGGAACAAACGGGGGGCCTGTTCGGGCCCCTGCAACTGCGCTCGCTCGCCGGATCAGAGAACAGCAGCGCCAGCGATGGGAGTGACCTGGCGCCGCTAGGGATGGTCGTGAGGGCAGCTGAACGGCCGGCCGCTGAACAGCTGGCGGCCTGAAAAGGCGTCTAAGCTGGCTTTTCCGACCGATGCGAGAAAACGCCGATGAAGGCGATGATCCTGGCGGCCGGCAAGGGCACACGGGTGCGGCCGATCACGCACACCATTCCCAAGCCGATGATCCCCATCCTGCAGAAACCCGTCATGGAGTTTCTGCTTGAGCTCCTCCGGGAACACGGTTTCACCGAGGTGATGGTGAATGTGTCGCACCTGGCCGAAGAAATCGAGAACTATTTTCGGGACGGTCAACGCTTTGGCGTCGAGATTGCCTATAGCTTTGAAGGACGCATTGAAGATGGTGAACTGATCGGAGATGCTCTGGGCTCTGCCGGTGGCCTGAAGAAAATTCAGAATTTCCAACGCTTTTTCGATGACACCTTCGTGGTGCTCTGTGGCGATGCCCTGATTGATCTGGATCTGAGTGAAGCCGTGCGGCGCCACCGCGAGAAAGGCGCCCTAGCCAGTCTGATCACCAAGCGGGTTCCCATGGCGCAGGTGAGCAGCTATGGCGTCGTGGTGACCGATAGCGACGGACGGGTGCGCTCGTTCCAGGAGAAGCCTGAGGTCGCCGATGCTGCCAGCGACATGATCAACACCGGCATCTACATCTTTGAGCCTGAAGTGCTCGACTATGTGCCAAGCAGCGTGCCCTTTGACATCGGCTCCGATCTATTCCCCAAACTGGTGGAATCAGGCGCTCCCTTCTACGCCCTGCCGATGGAATTCGAGTGGGTGGATATCGGCAAGGTACCCGACTACTGGCAGGCTATCCGTAGCGTGCTGCAGGGTCAAGTGCGCCAGGTGCAGATCCCAGGCAAGGAGGTACGGCCTGGTGTTTATACCGGCCTGAACGTGGCCGCCAACTGGGACAAGATCAAGATTCAGGGACCTGTGTATGTGGGTGGCATGACCAAGATTGAGGATGGCGCCACCATCATTGGTCCTGCCATGATCGGCCCGAGTTGTCATATCTGCGAAAACGCCACAATCGACAATTCCATCATTTTTGATTACTCGCGCATCGGCCCCGGTGTGCGACTGGTGGAAAAGCTGGTATTCGGCCGTTACTGCGTCGACCGCAATGGCGACCACTTCGACCTACAGGAAGCCGCTCTCGACTGGTTGATCACCGATGCCCGCCGCCAGGACGTGGTGGAACCATCTCCCCAGCAAAAGGCCCTCGCCGAGCTGCTCGGCAGCGATCTGGCCCTCAGCCAGTTGAGCTGAGAGCCACCGGTTGAGGGGACGCTTCCGGGGCAACTGGGGCCTGCAGCGACCCGAGTCCAGCCAGGTCAAGGATCTGGGGAATGCGTTCCTCAGCCTTGATCGCCATCAGGTGGACCCCCTGGGCAATCCTGACGTAATCAGCCACCTGCTCTGCGGCAATGGCCACACCCTCAGCGGTGGGATCAGCGGCTGCCGCCAGCCGATCAATCAGGGCTTGAGGAATGTTGGCTCCGGGCACCACCCGATTGATGAACTCGGCATTGCGAGCTGATTTCAACAGAAACACGCCAGCGAGAACAGGCAGCCCAAGAGGACCGGCGATCTCATCAACAAAACGGCGCAGGGCTTTGGCATCGGTGACCATCTGGGTCTGGATGAAGCGGGCGCCGGCAGCCTGCTTGCGCCTCAGCCTGGATTGGAGGCCGCTCCAGCTGGGGGATTGGGGATCGGCGGCCGCGCCGGCAAAAAAGGCTGTGCCGCCATCGGGCAGGTCTCCCTGCACTGGATCGCGCCCCCGGTTGAGGGACTCCACCAACTGCAGCAACCGCACCGATTCCAGCTCGTTGACAGCCCGGGCACCGGGCTGATCACCAGCCCGCACCGGATCACCGGTAAGACAGAGCAGGTTGCGCAGACCTAGGGCGTGGGCTCCCAGCAATTCAGCCTGCAGAGCAATGCTGTTGCGATCGCGGCAGGTGAGCTGCAGCACCGGTTCAAAGCCCTGATCGAGCAGCAGCTTGCACATCGCCAGGCTGCTCATCCGCATCACAGCCCTGCTGCCATCGGTGACGTTGATGGCATGGACCCGGCCCCGCAGACAGGCCGCCGCGTGCAGCGTGCGCGCGGGATCACCGCCTCTGGGCGGCGTGACTTCCGCCGTCAAGGCAATGCAGCCACTGGTGAGAGCCTGATGAAGCAACAAGCCACCTCCGCTGACAAGCCCCATCATGCCCGGCCCTCCGTCTGCCTAGAGTGGGCAAGGCAGCAGTAGTACCGACTGCCCTGCTACTCCAACGTCACGCCGTGGTTATCCGGAGAGGGGAACAGGGTATGGGTGCGGGTACAAGTCCTGAGCGTGATCTCTCCGAGCGAGAGCTGGAGATCATTGAGCTGGTGGCCCAGGGGCTGACCAACCAGGAAATTGCTGGGACGCTGACGATCAGCAAGCGCACAGTGGACAACCATGTGAGCAACATCTTCACCAAAACGGGGGCAAAGAACAGGGTGGCTCTCCTGAACTGGGCCATGGATCACGGCAAGATCTGCCGGGATGGCTTCAACTGCTGTGCGCTGGAGGATTCTGGAAAGACTGATTCAGGCCAGGGCGGCGAGACCCGTCGATTCAGCTGAGCCGCCGACTGCGCTGGCACCAGGAACAAGGGCGGTGATCGAGCAGCCCATCAGATCCAGGCCGAACAACTCGGCATAGGCCAGGCAATCCGCAGAATCCCGGCCTGCAAAGCGAAGCACGCCCTGATTGTCGTAGAGGCCGGTCAATGGCGGAGCAGGGGATCTGCAGAAAAAATTCCGGATTCAGCTTAGAACCTTGCGGGCCCGTTTCACCCCAGGTTCTGCAGGGCGTGCAGGAGCGGTTGGCGCTGCTCGGTGGCCCAGCAACTGAAGGGCCTGTGCGCCAGGGCCGCATTGCTCAGCTCGTGACGGCCGGTGAGCTCCAGACCACACCAGCTGGGCAGCTCCAGGGACCGTTCAGCGTGATCCAGCTCCACTTCAGCCACCACGAGGGGATGGTTCGCCCCCTCGAACACGTCCACCACCCAGTCGCCGCCATCGAGGGCCAGGCCGTAGCGCTGCTTGCTCACCTGTTGGGTGGTGAGGGCCAGCATGGCCTGGGCATCCTGGAGCGGGATGGGGTACTCAAACTCCTGACGCACCAGGCCATCCGGTCCCTCCTGGGGTTGGAGGGTCGGCGCCTTGAGGGTGAGCCAGGCCGCAGCCGGCTGGGGCGGAGCGCTGCTGATCCGCACCCGCAGGGTGAGTGCATCACCGGCCCGGCTGAGGTAGCCCTGCTGCAACTGGCGTTGCCAGGCCACATGGCGGCGCCAGGCCGGGCTGATCACCAGAAAACGACGCTCAATTTCCAGAGCCATAGCCGTGCAGAGCCATCAACAGGATGAAGCTGGGCCGAAGCACGGCGCCGTGGCTCAATTGTGCGATGGCTCAGCCGCCACCAGGCTGCCAGCCCAGTGCAGCTTGTGGGTGAGGGTTCGGTAGTAGGACGGGGAGTGCTCCAGGGTCACCAGCAGGGCTGCATGGCGACTGCGCTGCACCAGCGCCCGGTCGCCGGGCTCAAGCGTGGTGGCCTGCATCCCGTCCTGCCAGAGCTTCACCCTGCGACTGGATTCCCCCAGCGGCCAGAGGCAGAGCTGGGCGCGCGGCGGCACCACCACAGCACGGCTGGAGAGGCTCATGGGGCAGATCGGGTTCACCACAATCCCCTCCAGGCCTGGATGGAGGATCGGACCACCGGCCGCCATCGCGTAGCCGGTGGAGCCGGTGGGGGTGGCCACGATCAGACCATCGCCGCGGTACTGGTCCACCACCTCGCCATCGATCTCCAGCTCCAGCACACAGGTGGAGGAGAGCTCATCGAGACCCGGCCGGAAGTAAAAATCATTCAGGGCCAGAAAGGAGCCACTCCCCTCATCCAGGCCATCCCCCCGGTCGATCCGGGCTTCCAGCATCATCCGCCGCTCCAGGGCGAAGCGGTCGTGCTGCAGGCGCTGCCAGAGGCTTTCGTTGCCCTCACAGGCCAGTTTCAGCAGGCTGCGCTCATGGGTGAGAAAGCCAAGGTGGCCGCCCACGTTGAAACTGAGAATCGGCACCTGCAGCGGCGCCAGGTGCCGGGCCGCCCCCAGCACGGTGCCGTCACCCCCCAACACCAGAGCCAGATCCGGCAACTGGTCCTCGCTGGCCAGAAGCCCTGGATAGGGATCCCGGGCGAGCCCACTGGTGGCGGTGACCACAGCGATGCCGAGTTCCCGCAGATCGGCAGCACAACGCCTGGCCTGGCGCTGGGCCGCCTGGCTGCCGGAGCGTGCGATCAGCCAGACCCGCTCCAGCCGCATCGTGGATTACCAGCGCAGGAGATTGAATCGCTCCATGTCCACGGTTTCCCGGTTGCGATAGAGCGAGAGCAGGATCGCCAGACCCACTGCCGCTTCGGCGGCAGCCACGGTGATCACGAAAATGGCAAACACCTGGCCGCGGATCAGCTGGCCATCCAGATAGCTGGAGAAAGCCATCAGGTTGATGTTCACCCCATTGAGCATCAGTTCGATGCTCATCAGCACCCGCACCGCATTGCGACTGTTGATCAGTCCCCAAACCCCCGTGCAGAACAGCGAGGCGGCAAGCACCAGATAGGCCTGCAGTGGAATGCCGCCGGAGAGGGAGAGGTTGAGGGAGTCCATGGCAGTGAGCTCTGGGAGGCGTTTATCGCTGGGAGACGGGGGTGTCGAGCAGCAGGGGGGTGCGGGCCTTCTCGATCAGGCCCTGATCCACCGCCTCTCCGGTGCCGATGTCGCTGCTGAGCACGTCCCGGCGGGCCAGCACGATGGCACCGATCATGGCCATCAGCAGCAGCACCGAAGCCAGTTCGAAAGGCAGCAGATAGTCGGAGAACAGATGTTCACCAATGCGGATCGTGGCTTCCTCGCCCACGGACGGGGGGCCGGGCAGGGCCCACGGGGTGGTGAACGCCACCCGCAGGAGCAGGGCGAACAGACCGCCACACACCAGACCGGACAGCAGACGCCGCACCGCCAGGCCGGGGATCGCCGAGAGGTCTTCCCGCTTGTTCACGAGCATGATCGCAAACAAAATCAGCACATTCACGGCGCCCACGTACACCAGCACCTGGGCGGCGGCCACGAAACTGGCGTTCAGCAGCAGATAGAGGCCCGCCACCGAGAGGAAGACCCCGCCCAGCAGGAAGGCGGAATACACGATGTTGGGCAGCAGCACCACCCCAAGGGCACCCAGCACCAGGGTGGCGGAGAGCACCACGAAGCAGATCAGTTGGGTGGTGGAGGCGATCGTCATCAGGCCTTCTCCTGGGTGGGGGCTGCTGCGGGCTTGGCAGGCTCGCTCTTAGGCAGGGTCTCGAGCACCTGCTCGGGCAGTCTGCCCGCCCGTGGGGCGGTGTCCGGCACACCATGGGGATCCATCTCACCCTTGGGCAGATAGGCGAGCTCCCGCAGGGCGAACACCGCAGGGTCGCTGGTCACGCTGGTGGGCAGGCGGCCGAGGGCGACGTTGTCGAAGTTGAGGCTGTGGCGATCGAAGGCCGACAGCTCGTACTCCTCGGTCATCGACAGGCAGTTGGTAGGGCAGTACTCCACACAGTTGCCGCAGAAGATGCACACCCCGAAATCGATCGAATAGTTGCGCAGCTCCTTCTTCTTGGTGGCCTTGTTCATCACCCAGTCCACCACCGGCAGGTTGATCGGGCACACCCGCACACACACCTCGCAGGCGATGCACTTGTCGAACTCGTAGTGAATGCGCCCCCGGTAGCGCTCGGAGGGAATCAGCTTCTCGTAGGGGTACTGGACCGTGACTGGCCGGCGGCGCAGATGGTCGAAGGTGACGGCCAGACCCTGGGTCATGTAATTGGCCGCACTCACCGCATCACGGGTGTAGTCGCCGACTTTCTTGAGGAACCCGAACATGGAACTGGCTCAGCGGAGAGGCGAGGGAAGCGGTTGGCGGAATGGGAGTGGGGCTGGTCACGACCGCCTGACCATGATGGCGGGCGGGGCAGGCAGCTGGCCGCTGCGGTGCTCAACCGCCGAAGAATGCCGGGAAGGCCAACTTCAGGCCCGCGGTGACGAGCAGGTTCACCAGGGCGATCGGCAACAGGAATTTCCAGCCCAGGTCGAGGAGCTGGTCGATGCGCACCCGCGGGGTGGTCCAGCGCAGCAAGATCGCCAGGAACACCAGCAGGTAGGCCTTGAGCACGGTCATCACAATGCCCACGGAGCCGGTGATCACCTGCACAACCGGGGCATCGACTGGCTGACCGAGCCAGCCGGCCAGCCACTCCACCGGCAGGGGGAAGCCCCAGCCGCCGAGGTAGAGCACCGCCACCAGCAGGGCTGAGAGCACCAGGTTGATGTAGCTGCCCAGATAGAAGAGGGCGAACTTCATGCCCGAGTACTCGGTCTGGTAGCCGGCGACCAGCTCCTCCTCAGCTTCGGGGAGGTCGAAGGGCAGGCGCTCGCATTCGGCCAGGGCACAGATCCAGAAGATCACGAAGCCCACCGGCTGGCGCCAGATGTTCCAGCTGAGGATGCCGGCACCGGTCTGCTGGTTGACGATGTCGACGGTGCTGAGCGAGTTGCTCATCATCACCACCGCCAGCACGGCGAGGGCCAGGGGGATCTCGTAGCTGATCGACTGGGCCGCCGCCCTCAGCCCCCCCAGCAGGGAGTACTTGTTGTTGGAGGCATAGCCGCTCATCAGCAGGCCGATCGGCTGGATGCTGCTGAGGGAGATCCACAGGAAGATGCCCACACCAACATTGCTGATCAGCAGGTGCTGGCCGAAGGGCACCACAAGCCAGCTGAGGATCACCGGGATCAGCACCAGCACCGGGCCCAGGGTGAACAGCAGACCGTCGGCCCGGGCCGGGATGATGTCCTCCTTGAACACCAGCTTCAGGCCATCGGCCATGGGCTGAAGGATGCCGAGGGCGCCGGCGTACTCCGGACCGATGCGCTGCTGCACGGCGGCGGAGATCTTGCGTTCCAGCCACACGTTCACCAGCACGCCCACCACGGCGGCCACCAGCACCAGCACCATCGGCAGGGGCAGCCAGAGCAGGTGGGCAGCCCCGGCGCTCAGGCCGACCCCCTGGAGAGCGGCTTCAAAGCTGGCCTGGAGATCCAGGCCGGAAGCGGGGCCCGGGGCCGTGGTGCTCAGCATGACGGCAACTCAGATCAGGGAAAATTTAGCGGTCCTCCAGCGGCACCCAGTCCCGCAGGGGCGAACCCGTGTAGATCTGGGAGGGGCGGAAGATGCGGTTGGCCCCCAGCTGCTCCTTCCAGTGGGCCAACCAGCCGGCCGTGCGGGCGATGGCGAAAATCGGCGTGAACAGGTCGCAGGGAATGCCCAGCTTGCGGTAAACGAGGCCGGAGTAGAAGTCCACATTGGGGTAGATGCCCTTCGGGCCAAGACGTACCGCTGCCTCCTCTTCCAGACGGCGGGCCAGGTCGTACATGGGATCGTGGCCAAAGCGATCAAACAGTTCCTCCGCCAGACGCTGCAGGATCACGGCACGGGGGTCCTTGACCTTGTACTCCCGGTGACCGAAGCCCATGATCTTCTGGCGGTTGGCGATCGCCCGGTCGAGCCAGAGTTCCACCGCATCGACGCTGCCGATCTCCTCCAGCATGGTGAGCACATCCTCGTTAGCTCCACCGTGCAGGGGGCCGGCCAGGGTGCCCACGGCAGAGGCCACAACGGCGTAGGGATCGGTGAGGGTGCTGGCGGTGACGCGGGCGCTGAAGGTGCTGGCGTTGAGGCTGTGCTCGGCGTGCAGGATCAGGCAGGCGTCGAAGATGCGGGCCGCCAGGGGATCCGGCTCCCGCTCGGTGAGCATGTAGAGGAAGTTGGCTGCGTAGGGCAGATCGTCGCGGGGCTGGATCGGATCCTGGCCTTTGCGGATGAGTTGGAAGGCCGCGACCATCGTGGGGATCTTGGCCAGCAGCCGGATCACCGCTGAATAGATGTATTCAGGATTATCGAGAGCGCGGCGGGAATAAAACAGGCCCAGGGAGGCGGCACTGGCCTGGAGCGCATCCATTGGGTGCCCCTGGGAGGGGAAGCTTTTCATCATGTCGCGGATGCGGAAGCTCACCCGCCGGTGCATCTGCACCTCGTGCTCGAATTCGCGCAGCTTGTCCGCCGAGGGCAATTCGCCCCAGATCAGGAGATAGGCGGTCTCCAGGAAGGTGCTGTTGGCAGCAAGGCTGGCGGCGTCGTAGCCCCGGTAGGTGAGGTAGCCCCGCTGGCCGTCGATGTCACAGATCGCCGACTGGGTGGCCGGGATGCCCTCCAGACCAGGCCGGAACAATGGCGTTTCCGGCGAGTTGGGGGTGCCACTCACGGCCATGCCGACACAGATTGCTGGGCTGAACCTAGGCCTGCCGGTTGCCGCCGCGCCGTAGCGCTAGCTGCCGGCCAGCAACTGGGCTGGCCCGAGCAGCAACCGCAGCTGGGCCCGGGGCCGGGGGCTGACAGCGGTGATCTGCAGCAGCACGATGCCGGCCTTCTTGAGCACCAGGGCCGACGGTGGCGCCCCGATCAGGGCCGCAGCCAGGTCCCCCAGGTCGGGTTCATGGCCCACCAGGGCCAGGCGCTTCACACCGGTGGGCCACTGCAGCAGGGGCCATGGATCTCCCTCGGGCGCCAGGCCCTCGGCGAGCTGGAGTTCCGGGGCCAGACCCGCGGCCACAGCCAGTTCGGCGGTCTGGCGGGCCCTCAACAAGGGGCTGCTATGGAGCTGCTCACACTGGAGGTTGAGCTGGAGTAGCCGCTCAAGCACCGCGGCGGTGCGCCTCCGGCCGGCGGCCGTGAGCGCCCGCTGCCCATCCGGAAGGCTGGGGTCCCGCTCCTCGGCGATCCCATGGCGCAACAGCAACAGTTCGGGCTGGGCCATCTCCTGGGGGCTGTCCATCAGTTGTCGTAGGCGATGCGGGCCCGCCAGCGCAGCCCATCGGCGTCGGGCTGCAAGGCCAGGGCCACCGAGCCGACGGGCTCGCTGAAGTCCTGGCCGGCCATCGCCGCCAGCAGCCGCCAGCCGCTCCAGCGGCCCAGCAGGTCCTGGGCTGGGAGCCCGGTTGCTGCCCACTGCAGGGCAGCCTGGGGCAGCGCCAGGTCCTGAAGTCGGTGGATCAGCGCCGTGGGCTGGTGGCGGCCGCGCTGTTGCTCGGCCAGGGCTTCGAGGGAATCCGACCACCAGGCCCAGCCGGCCTGTTCGCTGCGGGCCGCCGCCAGGGTCACCGCCAGCTGCTCGTTGGCACCGGCCCGCCGCCGCTGGGTCGTCGGCGCCTGCAGCCGGGTCCACACCTGCACGGGCTGACCCTCCAGCTCCAGGGGCGACGCCGCCAGGCCCAGATCCCGCAGGCGATCAGCCAGGGCAGAGGGCGCCGGCTGCTCAGGTCCGCTGCCCAGCAGCCAGCCCCCGCCGTCCTGGCGCCAGAGCACCGGCCCTCGGGCAGCACCCAGCAGCAGGGAGGGGAGCGGCGTGGCCTCGTTGCGGCCAGCGGGGCCCAGCAGGGCCTTGAGCAGGGGCTGCCACTGGGCCGGCCACTGGGCTGGATCTTGAAGCAGGGCCAGCTGGGACGCCTCGCCGTGCAGGGCAGCCAGCAGGGCCTGGCCATCCGCGCCAACCAAGGGGATGGGGGGCTGGTCAGGCTCCAGGGCCTGGCCGGACTCCAGCCAGCCATCCAGCACCAGCTCGCGGCCTTCGGGACGCAGGGCAGCCACCAGGCCCTCCCCGGGCAGGGCCAGAGCGCCGCCCCCCAGCCAGGTGTCCAGGGCATCGGGCCGGGCCACCAACAGGGCCATGCCACGGCCCAGTCGATCCAGGCGGCGCTGCAGCAGCGGGTCGGCGGCCTGGTTCAGGGCGTCGATCTGGGACACGTCGAGGGCCTGTTCCAGGGCCCCCCGGCCGGAGGCCAGCAGCACCAGATCGTCATCGATCAGGGCCGTGGCCAGGGGGATCGGCTGGCGGCCCAGCAGGGCTCCGCGGCCACTGATCACGCCCATGCCGCGGTAGCTGCTGATCTGCAGCTCGGTGCCAGCCAGGCTGCGGGTCTGCCAGAACCGCTGCAGGAAGCGGCGGGCACCGTCGTTGTCACGGCTGGAGAGGGCCAGCACCCAGCCTCCGGGCTCTCCGCCCTGGTCGGCGAGCACCCACAGGCCCGTCTCCGAATCGAGCCAACCGGCCAGTTCCCCGGCGTAGTCGAGGCCGGCGGCGGCGAAGGCGCCGTCGCGCAGGCGGGCCACCGCCTCGGCGGCCTGGCGGCGTTGCCGGGGGGGCGCCACCGCCCGGGCGTAGGCCAGGGGTTGCTCGGGGTCGCTGAGCAGGTAGAAGCTGAGGGCCGCGTCGCGGGGCACGAAGCGGGCCGACCGGGGTGGGCTGAGCGGCCGCTGCTGCAGCTGCAGGGGGGATCGCTGCCAGACCAGCCACCAGGCGCCGCCAGCCAGACCCAGCAGCAGCAGGGTCACGGCCAGGACCACCGCCAGGAATCGGCGGGCTTTCATGCGGCCAACGCAGGATGGCCCCATCCTGCATCCGACCTCCACCCGTGAACACGCCCCAGACCATCAGCGCCCTCGAGCTGCAACGCTGGCTGGAGCAGGGCTCGCCGCTCCAGCTGGTGGATGTGCGCGAGGACCAGGAACTGCTGCTGGCCCGCCTGCCCCACCCGGTGCTGCACCTGCCCCTGAGCCGCTCGGCCGAATGGCTGGGGGATCTGCCCCAGACGCTGGGGCGCGACCAACCGATCGTGGTGCTCTGCCACGCCGGCATCCGCAGCTGGCAGTTCGCCAGCTGGCTGATCGACCAGCAGGGCTACAGCCAGGTGTGGAACCTGAACGGGGGCATCGAAGCCTGGAGCCTGGAGGTGGATCCCAGCGTTCCGCGCTACTGAGCTGTCGGCCATCGCTTGCCACGGCTGGCCCTCTCCACAACGGATGGCCTGGGCGGACTGCTGATCAGAGAAGAAGTGCCTACCATCCATCTCTCCCCGGTGTCCGCAGGTGCCGAAACCCACCAGTTGCCACCTCTCCAGCCGCCAGCAAGAAGTGCTGCAGCTGGCAGTGCGTCACTACGTGGACACCATGGAACCCGTGGGCAGCAACACGCTGGTGCGCCGTTTTGGGCTACCGGCCAGTCCTGCCACCGTGCGCTCGGCGATGGGGGCCCTGGAGCAACGGGGTCTGCTCACCCAACCGCATACCTCGGCCGGGCGCATCCCCAGCCAGCAGGGCTATCGGCTCTACGTGGATGAGCTGCTGCCGGCCCCCGGTGCCGCCGCCCAGCAGCTCACCCGCGAACTCACTGGTCTGAGCCTGCAGTGGGCCGCCCTGGACGACCTGCTGCTGCATCTCAGCCGGCGGCTGGCGGACCTCACCGGGTTACTCAGCCTGATCACCAGGCCGGTGGCACCCCGGCCCCGCAGCACGCCGCAGGCCCTGCGGCTGGTGGCCAGCGGCGACCGCCTGCTGGTGTTCCTGGTGGGGGAAGCAGCTGCGGCCCACAGCCTCAACCTGCGCCTGCCCCAGCAGGTCGGCCATGACATCGAGGCCCTGGAGGGCTGGGTGGGGGATCAGCTGCGCCAGGGCCCCATCGACTGGTCGAGCCTGCCGCCCCAGCTGAGTGACTGCGGGTCGGTGCTGCGCCAGGGGCTGGCCAGTCACCAGCAGGCCCGGCTGGAGGACAACCAGGGCACGGTGGCCACCGGGCTGGCGGGACTCCTGGCCCAGCCGGAATTCCGGCAGACCGCTTCGCTGCGCCCCCTGGTGGAACTGGTGGAGGGCGCCCCCCAGCAGGTGCTGCAGCAGGGGGGCATCTGGATCGGCGCCGAGCACCCCAACCAGGCCCTGCACCAGTGCGCCCTGGTTCAGGCCGACTACCACAGCCGTGATGGGGGCGTGGGCCAGGTGGCCCTGGTGGGTCCGATGCGCATGGCCTACGCCACCGCCCGGGCAGCCGTGCAATCGGTGGCGCAGACCCTCTCCCGCCTGCTGAGCTGATGCGGGGCCGCAACCGCCCTTCCGGAGCGCGATGACCTACTGCGTGGCCTTTCTGCTGGACGCGGGCCTGGTGTTCGCCTCCGATTCCCGCACCAATGCGGGATTGGACTACATCTCCACCTACAGCAAGATGCACGTGTTCCAGCCGGCGCCTGACCGGTTGTTCGTGCTGCTGGCAGCGGGCAACCTGGCCACCACCCAGGCCGTGCTGAACCGGATCCAGCGCGACCTGCACGAGCGTGAGGGCACGGCCTCTACGCCGCTGCTCCAGGTCACGCCCACCCAGACGTCGGCCTTCAGCCCCAGCGGCGATCTTGGGCTGCCGTCCACCAGCCTGGAGAGCACCCTCACGGCTGACAATGGTCCCGAAAAGCCAGAGGCGCGGTGTCCGGAGCCACCCTGCCCTGCTGATGGGCCGGACCTGCTCAGCGCCCGCTACCTGTTCGAGGCCGCTGACTACATCGGGCGAACCAGCGTGGCAGTGCAGGCCCAGTTTGCGGCCACCCTGCACCAGAGTGGCGGCAGCGCCCAGGCCAGTTTCATCCTTGGCGGCCAGATCCAGGGAGAGGAGCATGGCCTGTTCCTGATCTACCCCCAGGGCAATGCGGTAATGGCCACCCGCGACACCCCATTCCTGCAGATCGGCGAGAGCAAATACGGCAAGCCACCGCTGGATTTCGTGGGCCACTGTGGCCTCTCCCTGGAGGACGCCGCCCGGCTCTGCCTGATCTCCGAGGTAATCACCCGCCGCTCCAATCTCACCGTGGGGCCGCCGTTTGAACTGGCGCTGATGCCGGCCGATGGGCTGCGCATCTCCCGGCGAATCAAGCTGGACAAGGACTCTCCAGAAATTCGCCGTTCCGTTGAGACCTGGGCAGCCTGCATGCAGGACGGGCTGCGGCGCCTGCCCCGCTTTGCCTGGGAAGAGGATCCGCTCTAGGGCTAGAGGGCACCGCCCAGTTTCTCGGCCACGGTGTTGACGTCCTTGTCGCCGCGGCCGGAGAGGTTCACCACCACTTCGGTGCCTGGGGCGAGGGTGGGGCAGAGCTTCTCCAGCCAGGCAAAGGCGTGGGCGGTCTCCAACGCCGGGATGATCCCCTCCAGGCGGCAGAGCTGCTGCAGGGCATCCAGGGCTTCGGTGTCGGTGACAGCGCCGTACTCGGCCCGGCCGATGCCCTTGAGGTAGCTGTGCTCGGGGCCCACGCCGGGATAGTCAAGGCCGGCGCTGATCGAGTGGGCCTCCTGCACCTGGCCCTCGTCGTCCTGCAGCAGCAGGCTCATGGCACCGTGCAGCACCCCCACCCGGCCCTCGGTGATCGTGGCGGCATGCCGGCCGGTGGCCACGCCATCGCCCGCGGCTTCCACGCCGATCAGGCGCACGGCGGTGTCCTCCACGAAGGGATGGAACAGGCCCATGGCGTTGGAGCCACCGCCCACGCAGGCCACCAGCACGTCGGGATTGCGGCCAAAGACCTCATGGCACTGGCGCTTGGTTTCCTCGCCGATCACGGCGTGGAAATCGCGCACCAGCATCGGGAAGGGGTGAGGGCCGGCCACCGAGCCGAGGATGTAGTGGGTGGTCTCCACGTTGGTCACCCAATCGCGGATCGCTTCACTGGTGGCGTCCTTGAGGGTGGCCGTACCGGCGGTGACCGGCTGCACAGTGGCGCCCAGCAGGCGCATTCGGAACACGTTGAGCGACTGACGGCGCATGTCCTCGGCGCCCATGTACACCACGCACTCCAGGCCGAAGCGGGCACACACGGTGGCGGTGGCCACGCCGTGCTGGCCGGCCCCGGTTTCAGCAATGATCCGCTTCTTGCCCATGCGCAGGGCGAGCAGCGCCTGCCCCAGAGCGTTGTTGATCTTGTGGGCGCCCGTGTGGTTGAGGTCTTCGCGCTTCAGCCAGATCCGCGGGCCGCCCTCGGCGCGGCGGTAGTGCTCCGTGAGGCGCTCGGCTTCATAGAGAGGATTGGGACGCCCCACGTAGGTGCGCAACAGGTGGTTGAGGCGATCGGTGAAGGCGGGATCCTTCCAGGCCTCAGCGGCGGCCTGCTCCAGCTCCGCCAGGGCGGGGATCAGGGTTTCGGGCACGTACTGGCCGCCATAGGGCCCGAAGCGGCCCAGCTGATCGGGACGGGCCTCCGGGGAGAGCGAGGCGGGAGGAACGGTGGCGGTCACCGGCGGCGGCATGCAGTGGGGGCAGCCTAGGCAGCAACAGCAGCCGGACAGGAGCGCTCAGAACCCGGCGGGCCGGACCAGCCGCCAGCGGCGAGAATCCCCGCCAGGTGCTGGGGCAGAGGGGATGGCCAAGAAAGGTGGCTGGCAGGAATTCCCACGGGCCGAAAGCACGGCCCGCCCGGTGGCGGCGGGGCCTGCCACCCCCAGGTCCCAGATGAAGGTGCGGGTGCAGCGCACCAGGGCGGGCAAGGGCGGCAAGATGGTGACGGCGATCAGCGGCCTGGAGCTGGCGGATGCGGAGCTGAAGGCTCTGCTGAAACAACTGAAGGCGAGCGCTGGCACCGGCGGCAGTCTCAAAGAGGGCGTGATTGAACTGCAGGGCGATCAGGTGGCAGCGGCCCTGGCAGCACTGGAGCAGGCAGGATTCCGGCCGAAGCAGGCGGGGGGCTGAGCAAGCGGGCTGGTGACGACGGCGCCTTCAGCCGCTCCCCCGGCGGGCACTCGCCAGACTGCCGCTCCACCCCGCTTCTCGCCGCCATGGTCCCCGGGCTGTCCGCCGATTTGCCAGCCCCACGGCCCCTGCCGAACACCGGTGCGCTCACAGGCGTGCTGGAAGCTCTGGCCTTCGTTCGCGACGGCGACTTCGCCCAGCGGCGCTTCGAGCGCTTCGGGAACGTGTATGAGACGCGGCTGCTGGGCCAGCCCATGGTGTTCATCCGCGGCGGCGCAGCGATCGGCGAGCTGCTGGCCCAGCCGGAGGCCAGCGAGGGCTGGTGGCCCGCCAGCGTGAAGCAACTGCTGGGAAGCCGCTCGCTGGCCAACCGCACCGGCGCCGACCACCGGGCGCGCCGCCGGGTGGTGGGGCAGCTGTTCTCGGCGGCGGCGCTGCGGCGCTACAGCCCCGGCATCGTGGCGCTGGTGAATGACCTGGCGGCGGAGCTGGCGGCGGCCCCAAGGCCGCTGCCGCTGGTGGACCGACAGCGGCGCTTCGCCTTCACCGTGATCGCCGAGGTGGTGCTGGGGCTGGAGGGGGCCGACCGCGATGCCCTGTTCGCCGATTTCGAGATCTGGACCCAAGCCCTGTTCTCCATCCCCCTGGCGATCCCGGGCAGTCCTTTCGCCCGCGCGCTGCAGGCGCGAGAGCGGCTGCTGGCACGGCTGGGGCAGGTGCTGGAGCGGGCCCGCCGCCAGGCGGAGCAGGGCCTGCCCCTGGCCGGGGGGCTGGATCTGCTCACCGGCGGGCTGGATGAAGCAGGCCTGCCCCTCACGGACGACGACCTGGTGGAGCAACTGCTGCTGTTGCTGTTCGCCGGCTACGAGACCACGGCGTCGTCGCTGAGCTGCCTGATGGTGGCACTGCTGCAGCACCCGAGGCAGCTGGCCTGGCTGCAGGAGGAACTGGACGCCCTGCCCTGGCCGCCACCAGCCGAGCAGGCCATCGCTGCCTACGACGCCGGGGCCGCCCCACGGCTGGCCGCAGTGGTGCAGGAGGTGATGCGCCTCAACCCACCGGTGGGCGGCTTCTTCCGTCGCACCACCCGGGAGCTGGTGCTGGGCGGGGTTGCGGTGCCGGCGGGGCGGGTGGTGCAAGTGGCGCTGGCTGCCTCGAACCGGTTCCAGCCCGAGGCTGGAGAGGGGTCTGCCGAGACCGACGATCTGGAGCGATTTCGGCCTGAGCGGCACCTGGGCGGGGGCAGCGGGCTGACGCTACTGCCCTTCGGCGGCGGCGAGCGGATGTGCCTGGGCAAGGCGCTGGCAGAGCTGGAGATCCGGTTGATGGCTGTGGGCCTGCTCAAGCAGGTGAGGCTGGAGCTGGCCACCGATCAGGACCTCAGCCTGCAGCTGGTGCCCAGCCCCAGCCCCCGCGGCGGCCTGCTGGTGCGAGCTCAGCCTCAGTGATTTTCAACCCATGCCGGCAAGCGAACTCACAAGATCCCAGCTCAGATAGCGCTCAGACGGCGCCGTAGCCGACGAGCGAAACGGAACGCTGAAGCGACGCCAAGGATGGGCATCGGAGCAGGCACAGCCTGTACCTCAACTGGGTGGGAACGAAAGGTGCTGATTGTCAGCCCGAGGGCACCTCTGTTTAAACCAACAAGGGAATAATCAGCCAACCCATCTCCTGGCGAAGCATTGACTCCGGTGGCAATGAATGAAATCACATCCAACATCAGCTCAGGGCCTGGGAAAAGCAGATTTGCAAAAGCGGTTCTGTGGCTGACCTCAAGCCAACCGTCACCAACAGCCACATAACTCCCACACGGGCCGCCCAAAAAGCACGAATCAGAAATTACAGAGGAAACATCGAGACGGGAATCGAGATATTGGAGCTCAATCGAATCAAATTCAACCCGGTAATCGATGAACCGGGTAGGCCTCGGAATCGGGCCAAGAAAATCGGTTAAGTTTTCAAAAAAGATGTTGAGCTCAATGGTTTCACCAGGCGAAAGAAGCAGATCGTCGATCAGGTCGCCATCGAGCTGAGAGCCGGCAGGCTCGATTCGAATGGAAGCAGCATGGGACGGGCGGCCCACAAGACCGACCACGCCAAGTGCCACTAGTAGCAAGCAAATTTTTTGCATCTTAAGAACAACAAATTGGCCCAATCATGCAGGCCAGATGCCCTTTTCAAGTCTTTGCCGAGACGCAATCAGCACATTTGCAGCGAAAGCACCTCAGACTGCTGTCGATCTCAGCTATGAACTGCAGCATCTGTTCGCTGGAGCGGAGGCCTGGTCTCAATGGAGCGGCAGGAGATACCGGCGATCCCGCCGCAACGGAGCGCACGATCTGCGTAACAGCGACCAGCCATGCGTCCTCCACTCGTGTATCACCCGGCCTATTCGGCCCCGCTGCCGAGCAGCCACCGCTTCCCGATGGCCAAGTTCCGGCTGCTGCACGATCTTCTGCAGCGCCTTGATCTGGCTAGGCCCGAGCAGTTGCACGAGCCACTACCGATCCCGCGCCGGGCCCTGGAACTGGTGCACAGCCGCAGCTATCACGAGAGCTTCTCGCGCGATCGGCTCACTGCGGCAGAGCAGCGGCGAATCGGCCTGCCAGCCACCCTGCCCCTGGTGCGGCGCAGCTGGCTGGCGGTGGGCGGCACCCTGCTCACGGCGCGGCTCGCCCTGGATCGGGGGCTGGCCTGCCACCTGGCCGGCGGCACCCACCACGCTTTTCCGGATTACGGCAGCGGCTTCTGCATCTTCAACGATGTGGCGGTGACGGCACGGGTGCTGCTGGCGGAAGGCAGCGTTGCCCGGCTGATGGTGATCGACCTGGACGTGCACCAGGGCGACGGCACTGCGGCGATCTTGGCCGGCGATGCACGGGTGTTCACCTTCTCGGCCCATGCCGCCAGCAACTTCCCGCTGCGCAAACAGACCAGCGACCACGACCTGGCCCTGGCCGACGGACTAGAGGACGACGACTATCTCGCGGCGGTGGGCGAGGTGCTGCCCGACCTGCTGGAGCAGGTGAAGCCCGAGCTGGTGCTCTACAACGCCGGCGTCGATCCCCACCGCAACGACCGCCTGGGCCGCCTGGCCCTCAGCGACAGCGGCCTGCTGCTGCGCGACCGCATGGTGCTGGAGGCCTGCCTGCGGCGGCGCATTCCCGTGGCCACGGTGATCGGTGGCGGATACGACGCCCTACCGGCCCTGGTGGCCCGCCATGGCCTGGTGTTCCGGGCAGCGGCGGAGATCGGCCTGCTGCTGGGCCTGTGATTAGCAAGTCGGCAGCGACAATGGCGCACATTCCGCCCTGCAGTGATGACCGCCGCCCCCGCCAACGCCACCTACGGCGAACTCACCACCCAGGGCAACAGCACCAACATCGCCTGGCACCACACGTCGGTGGACAGGGCCGCCCGAGCCGCGCAGCGGGGCCACCGCAGCGCCATTCTCTGGTTTACCGGCCTCAGCGGCTCCGGTAAGAGCACCCTGGCGAATGCGGTGAACTCAGCCCTGTTTGAGCGGGGCCTGGCCTGCTACGTGCTCGATGGCGACAACATCCGCCACGGCCTCTGCAAGGACCTGGGCTTCTCCGACGCCGCCCGCGAGGAGAACATCCGACGCATCGGCGAGGTGAGCAAACTCTTTCTGGATGCGGGCGTGGTGGTGCTGACCGCGTTCGTGTCGCCGTTCAAGGCCGACCGCGACAAGGCCCGCGGCCTGGTGGAGGCCGGTGACTTCATCGAAATCCACTGCGCCGCCGACCTCGGCGTGTGCGAGCAGCGCGACACCAAGGGCCTCTACGCCAAGGCCCGCGCCGGCGAGATCAAGGAGTTCACCGGCATCTCCAGCCCCTACGAGGCGCCCGAGGCGCCCGAGCTGCGGGTGGACACGGGCAGCCAGACCCTCGAGGAGAGCGTGGCCCAGGTGCTGGCCTATCTGCAGGCGGAAGGGGTCATTCCCCAGGCGCAGTGAGCGCCGTTTCGCCAGCGCGCAGCTGGGCGCCCCAGGCATCGAGGAACGTCTTGGCGCAGCTCGCCAGCGGCACCGCCAGCAACAGGCCCAGCAGTTCGCCCAGGCCCAGCAGGCTGCCCAGCCGCGCCCCCACCGGCAGGCTGATCAGCAGCCAGGCCGGCTGCAGGCCCACGATGCTGCCCATCAACCGCGGCTGGATCACCTGGTCCACGAGCTGGCCCACCGTGATTGCCGCCGCGAGCACCTCCACGCCGGTGCGCGGGTCCTCCAAGGCCAACAGGAGACTCACCAGCACGATCGTGAGGGCACTGGCGTAGGGAATGAGGGTGGTGAAGCCGATCAACACGGCGAACAGCACGCCATAGGGAATCCCCAGCAGGGTGAACACCAGCATCTGGAGGCTGCTGAGAATCAGCGCCAGCACCACCTGGCCGGCGAAGTAGCCGCGGAAGGTGCGGGTGACCGTGGACATCACCAGCGGCCGGATCGCGGGCGAGAGCCACTGGGCCAGGCCAGCGCTGATCCGCTCCCCACCCAGCAGCAGGAAGATCGCCAACACGAGCACAATCACGGTGTTCACGGTGATCGACACCGTGGCCCCCAGCAGCCCCAGCAGCCGCTGGCTCAGCTGGCTGGCCAACTGGCTGATGCGGCTGAGCAGATCGCTGCTGAGGTTGCCGAAGTCGGTGGGGATGCCCTGCTGCTCGGCCCAGCGCTCCAGGCGGTCGAGCCACGCTTCGCCCTGCACCAGCCAGCTGGGGAGAGCGGCGATCAAATCGCCCAGCTGTTCGATCAGGCGCGGCACCAGCCAGATCACCGCCAGGCTCACCAGCCCCAGAGCCACCCCCAGCACCAGCAGGGTGGCCAGCCAGGGCACCATCCCCTGCCGCCGCAGCCAGAGGCTGGGGATGTCGAGCAGGAAGGCAATCAGGGCCGCCGCTACGAACAGCGCCGGGAACGGCGCCAGCGGCAGCAGCAGCTGGCGCAGCACCCAGAGGTTGAGCACCAGCAGGGGCAGAGCCAGGCCGGCCTTCAGCCAGGGGGGCAGCACCAGGCGTTCCAGCATCGTTCGCCCCCTCAACCCATCTGGGCCAGATAGGCCGTGCTGCCCAGCTCCTGGAGGCGGCCGTCCTTGGCCCGCACCTGGCCGTGCAGCTCGGCCCGGTAGGCGGCAAGCGCCTCGGCCAGGGCCCCATCGGTGGTGGCCAGGATCTGCACCGCCAGCAGGCCGGCGTTGGTGCCGCCGCCGATCGCCACCGTGGCCACCGGGATGCCAGCCGGCATCTGCACGATCGAATGCAGCGAATCCACCCCCGAAAGGGCACGGGTGTGCACCGGCACGCCGATCACCGGCAGGGTGGTGAGCGCGGCCACCATCCCCGGCAGGTGGGCGGCGCCGCCGGCGCCGGCGATGATCACTTGCAAGCCCCGCCCCCGGGCCTGCTGGGCGAAGGCCACCATCTCCAACGGCGTGCGATGGGCCGACAGCACCCGCACTTCACAGGCCACGCCGAAGCGCTCGAGCAGCGCCACCGCCGGCTGCAGGGTGGGCAGGTCGGAGTCACTGCCCATCACCACCGCCACCCGTGGCACCCCCACGCTGCTGGCAACGTCTGAACCTGGGGAGGGCGTGGCGCTCAAGGGCAGGCAACGCAGGATGGATGCATTGTCGTGCCTGCCCTGCCCATGCGCTGGATCAGCAATGTGCGCCTGCCGCTCACGAGCCGCTGCAGCCACGGCGGCGATCGCCGCTGGCGGGTGGCCGTGGATGGCGAAGGCTGGATCACGGCCCTGGAGCCCATCCCCCCTGGCAGCAGCGCCGCCGGCGCCGATTGGGGCGGCGACTGGCTCAGTCCCGCCGGGGTGGACCTGCAGATCAACGGCGGCCTCGGCCTGGCCTTCCCCGAGCTCAGCGAGGCCGACCTGCCCCGGCTGCTGGAGCTGCTGGAGTTGCTCTGGCGCGACGGGGTGGAGGCGATCTGTCCCACGCTGGTGACCTGCGGCGTGGCGCCGCTGCGCCAGGCCCTGGCGGTGCTGGAACAGGCGCGCCAGCAGCACCAGGACGGCCGCTGCCAACTGCTCGGCGCCCACCTGGAGGGCCCGTTCCTCAACCCCTCCCGCCGCGGCGCCCATCCCGCCGAGCACATCGCCGCGCCCAGCCCGGAGGCCCTGGCGGAGCGCATCGGCGGCTTTGAAGATCAGATCGATCTGGTGACCCTGGCACCGGAGCTGGCGGGCGCCGACGCGGTGATCAAGGCCCTGCGGGAGCGGGGCATCGTGGTGAGCCTGGGCCACAGCGCCGCCGGGGAGGTCGAGGCCGAAGCCGCCTTCGACGCGGGCGTGGGCATGCTCACCCACAGCTTCAACGCCATGGCCGGGCTGCATCACCGCGCCCCCGGCCCCGTGGCAGCGGCGGCGCTGCGGGGCGACATCGCCCTGGGACTGATCGCCGACGGCGTGCATGTGCACCCTTCGATGGCCCGGCTGCTGCAGCGGCTGGCGCCGGAGCAGCTGGTGCTGGTGAGCGACGCCCTCGCCCCCTACGGCCTGGGGGAAGGCCGGCACCGCTGGGACGAGCGGGTGCTGCTGGTGGAGGACGGCAGCTGCCGCCTGGAGGACGGCACCTTGGCCGGCGTCACCCTGCCGCTGCTGGAGGGGGTGCGGCGCCTGGCCAGCTGGAGCGGCGAACCCGCCCGCGCCATCGCCGCCGCCACCGTGCTGCCGCGCCGGGTGCTCGGCGATCAGCGCAGCTGCAGCGCGATGCTGATCGGCACGCCGCTGCAGGAAACCCTGCGCTGGCGAGAGCTGGGCACGGGCCTGAGCTGGCAACGGGCAGCCGGCTGAGCCCTCCGGCCCTGCCGGTTTCGCTGACTAGGATCCGCGCCACTGAAAATCACCCCCCATGCCCTCCGAGCAGCAGCTGGAGTCCCCCCCGATCGCGGCCGATCCAGCCCCTGCCGGCGCCACCGGCAAGGAGGCTGAAAAAGAGGAGGTGAAGGGCTACTTCGAAACCACCGGCTTCGAGCGCTGGAACCGCATCTACAGCGAGTCCGACGATGTGAACCGGGTTCAGCGCAACATCCGCATCGGCCACCAGAAGACGGTGGACAACGTTCTGGCCTGGCTGCAGGAGCAGGGCGATCTGGCGAACCGCAGCTTCTGCGACGCCGGCTGCGGCGTGGGCAGCCTGTCGATCCCCCTGGCCCAGCTGGGCGCCGGCTCGATCGCCGCCTCCGACCTCTCCGAGGCCATGGCCAGTGAAGGGCGCCGCCGCGCCGAGGTGGCCGGCATCAACGGCGACCAGCTGCAGTTCAGTGCCTCCGACCTGGAGAGCCTGGAGGGTCGCTACGACACGGTGATCTGCCTGGATGTGTTCATCCACTACCCCCAGGCCGCCGCCGAGGAGATGGTGCGCCACCTGGCCGGCATGGCGGAGAAGCACCTGATCGTGAGCTTTGCCCCTTACACCCCATTACTCGCCCTGCTCAAGGGCATCGGCCAGCTGTTCCCCGGCCCCAGCAAGACCACCCGCGCCTACACCCTGCGGGAAGACGGCATCGTGGCCGCCGCCGCCGAGGCCGGGTTCAAGCCCGTGCGCCGCAGCCTGAACCAGGCCCCCTTCTACTTCTCGCGCCTGATCGCCTTCGAGCGGGGCTGATCAGCCCCGGGCCCCGGCCCGCACCAGCCGGAAGGTGAGGTTGAGGCGTTCCTGCTGCAGCTTCAAGCGGCGGGGCACGGCGTGCTGCCACCACAGCTGGGTGGGGGCGTCCATCAGCAACAGATCGCCCTGGCCGAGCGGGAGATTGAAGGGGACGCAGGTGCCGCAACCCGGTGCATAGCTGGGCGGGGGCGTCAGGCCGCTGGCCCGGGGGCTGGAGCGGGGCCGCAGGCGGAAGTCTCGGGCGGCCCCCAGGCTGAGGGAGGCGATCGACGCAGCCGGATCCAGCTCGGGCTCATCGTCGGCGTGCCAGCCCATGGCGTCGCGACCGTCGCGGTAGCGGTTGAGCAGCAGGGAATTGAAGCGCCAACCGCTGAGCTGGTGCAGGGTCTCGCGCAGGGCAGAGGCCGCCGGCGACCAGGGCTCGATCACGTTGGCCAGGCCGCTGTAGCGGTAGCCGCAACCCGGATCGGCCATCCAACAGGTGAGCCGCGGCAAGGGGTGCTGCCGGCCGTAGAGCCGGATTGCCTCCTGCTTCCAGGGCACCTCGACCTGCAGGGTTGCCAGCAGCTCGGCAGCAGCGGCGGGATCGAGCCAGGCGGGCCAGTGGCGCAGGCGCAGGCCGGGCCGCTCAATCAGCAGGCTGGGTTGGCGGGAATGCTCAAGCACCGGCCCAGGCCGGCAGGGGCGCTTCCAGCTCCAGCAGGCGGCCATCCTCCAGCGGCAAGCGCAACCGGTGGGCGTGCAGGTGGTAGCCACCATCGCCAGGCAGGGCCTGCGGGTTGGCCAGCCCGCCCGGACCATAGAGGGGATCGCCCAGCAGCGGTGCCCCGGCGGCGGCGGTGTGGATGCGGATCTGGTGGGGACGGCCGCTGGCGATCTTCAGCTCGACCAGCCAGCTGCGGTCGGTGCGCCACAGCAGGGTGAGGGTGCTGCGGGCCGCCAGGGAGGTGGACGTGGCGCCAGTGGCGCAGGCCGCGGCCCAGATCGTGCCCAGGCGGGCGTGGGGGCAGCGGCCGATCGGGGTGGTGAGCGCCAGGCAGTCGCCGGGCGCCAGGGCCAGCAGCGGCGAGCCGGGCCGTGGGGGCTGGAGCAGGGCCCGGTAGGTCTTGCGGCAGGAGCCCGTCTCGGCGCCCGTCGGATTGGGCTGGCCAGCGGTGCTGTCCCGCAGCAGGGCACTGAGCCAGGCACGCATCGCGGGCCGGCGGGCACAGAGCAGCAGGCCGGAGGTGAAGCGGCCGAGGCGGTGCACCGGGCGGGGGCTGCCGCCGGCACCGGCATCGATCTCCCCGGCGGCCAGCTGTCGCTCCAGCTGGCCGAGCACGGTGTGCGCCAGCCAGCCCCCGGCCGGGAGCACCGGCAGGCCGCTGGGCTTGTTGAACACCAGCAGGTCGCCGTCATCGAACAGGGGGCCGGGCAACGCCGGCACGGCGCCCTCCTGCCAGGGGGGCCGATGCCACTGCAGCCGATCACCGGCTGCGAGCGGCAGATCGGCCCGGAGCAGCTGGCCATTCCTGCAGATCTCACCGGCGGCCAGCCGCCGCCGCCAAGCCGCCACGTCCGAATGGCGGTAGCGGGCGGCATAGAAGGTACTCACCACCTGGCCGGCTGCCGCCCCATCCACCCGGTCGGGATAGCGGTGACCGCCATTGAGGGCGGCCGGCAGCCAGCCTTCGCCAGCCGCCTGGGCACCCGGGGGGTCAGTCGACAAGACCGCTTCAGTCGACAAGACCGTGCTCGAGGGCATAGCGCACCAGTTCGGTGCGGCTGGCGGTGCCGGTCTTGATGAACAGCCGGCTCACGTATTTCTCCACGTTGCGGATCGACGTTTCCAGCCGCCGGGCGATCTCCTTGTTCATCAGGCCCTCGGCCACCAGCTGCAGCACCGAGGCCTCCCGCGGAGTGAAACTCAGGTCGCTGGCAGCGATCGCCGCCTTGGCCGTGCCACCGGTGGCCAGCAGCGAGCGGATCTCGGTGATCTGGCGCGACAACTGGCCGATGTCGGCATCGGCGAAACGGGCCGCCTCGGCCAGCAGGCGCTGCTGGCGGGCCACCACGTTGCGCACCCGGGCCACCAGCTCGTCCGGGTCGAAGGGCTTGGGGATGTAGTCGTCACAGCCGGCCTGGAAGCCGGCGATGCGGTCGGCGGTCATGCCCTTGGCGGTGAGGAAGATCACCGGCGTGCCGCCGAGACGCTCGTCGGCCCGCAGCTTCTTGAGCAGGCCATAGCCGTCGCAGCGGGGCATCATCACGTCACTGATTACCACGTCGGGCAGCAGCTCCTGGGCTTTCAGCCAGCCCTCCTCGCCGTCGTTGGCGGTGGTCACGGCGAAACCCTCGTCCTCCAGGTAGGCGGTCACGGCGGCGCGCAGGCCGGGCTCGTCGTCCACCAGCAGCAGGCGTGCCGGCGCAAGTTCCGCGGCCACCTCTGCAGCGGCCACGTCGGGAGTGGGGATGGGATCTGTGCTCATGGCGACCAGTCTGCAGAGCCTCAGCGGCCCCGTCCAGGCAGGATCTGAACGGATTCCCGCAGGCTGCCGCTGTAGCCCAGCTGGCGGGCCAACGCCCCCAGCCCAGCCGGATCGCGACCCGCCTGCTCGGGATGGCAGACCGCCCACCACACCAGGTGATCCACCCGGTTGCCGGCATGAACCGGTCCGCCGGGGTTGAGCTCAGCCAGCTGCCAGCGGCCCATGTCGTTGGTGAGCCGCATCGGCGCACTGACCGAACAGCCGACGGTGTCAGTGCGCACGCTGACATCCACACCGAGCTGCTGCCAGAAGCTCACCCGCCACAGGTCGGGGCTGGCGGGGTCCCGCCGCGGGCCATAGACCCCCAACACCCGCAACCCGTCCTGACTCGGGCGTTCCTCCAACACCACCAGGCCCGGCGGTCGAGAGGAGGGCTCAGCCAGCACAGCACCGTGCAGCAGCACCATGGCGGCCGCCAGGGGCCACCAGCGGGAGCAGCGGACGGTTGTCAGCATGGGGGCAGGCACGGTCACCCATGCTCGCCTACCTCGACCACCAGGCCAGCACCCCCTGCGCACCTGCAGTGCTGGCGGCGATGGCGCCCTGGTGGAGCGAGCACCCGGCCAACGCCTCCAGCCGCGGCCACCGACCGGGCCTGGAGGCGGCCGCCGCGGTGGAGCGGGCCCGGGGCCAGGTGGCGGCCGCCCTGGGGACCACCCCGGAGTGGGTGGTGTTCACCAGCGGTGCCACCGAGGCCAACAACCTGGCCCTCAAGGGCGTGGCCGAAGCAGCCCTGGGCGGGGCCAGCGGGCGCCGGCGGCTGGTGAGCCTGGTGAGCGAGCACCGGGCAGTGCTGGATCCCCTGCGCTACCTGGAGCGCCACGGCTTCCCCCTCAGTCTGTTGCCCGTGCAGCGCGACGGCCGGCTCAACCCTGCCGAGCTGGCCAGGGCCCTGGGCGACGACGTGCTGCTGGTGAGCGTGATGGCCGCCAACAACGAAATCGGCGTGCTCCAGCCCCTGGCCGCATTGGCGGACCTCTGCCATGCCCACGGCGCCCTGCTGCACGTGGACGCTGCCCAGGCTGCCGGCCACCTGCCCCTGGCCATGGAGACGCTGGGTATCGACCTGCTCAGCCTGAGCGGCCACAAATGCAGCGGTCCGATGGGGGTGGGGGCCCTGCTGCTGCGCCCCGGCCTGGAGCTGGCCCCCCAGCTGCACGGCGGCGGCCAGGAAGGGGGACGACGGGCCGGCAGTGTGCCGGTGCCCCTGGTGGTGGGGCTGGGGGAGGCGCTGGCCCTGGCCACCGTCCGCCAGGGGCAGGAAGCCGAACGGCTGGCCGCCCTGCGCGACCGGCTGTGGGCGGGGCTTGAGGCGATCGGCGGCATCGAACTCAATGGTCCGCCGCCCGGGCCGGAGCGGCTGGCCCACAACCTGAACGTCACCGTGGCTGGGGTGGATGGGGCCGCCCTGCACCAGCGGCTGCGGCGGCAGCTGGCGGTGAGCAGCGGTTCGGCCTGCAGCCAGGGCTCCCCTTCCCATGTGCTGGCCGCGTTGGGGCGCAGCCGAACCGAGGCGGCCGCCTCGATTCGCTTCGGGCTGGGAGCCACCACCACCCCCGAAGAGATCGAGCTGGCGATCGCCGTGGTGAGCGAGGGGGTGGGGCAGCTGCGCCGCTGACAGTGCTGGTGGCCACCGCTACCGTCTGGCCAGGTCAGCGGACGGGCAAGCGATGGCATCCACCCCATCGGCAGCGAGCCGCCTGCAGATCGACCGGGCCGTGCGGGACGGTTGGGCAGCCTTCTGCCGCGCACCCTGGCCGTTCGTGCTGTTCACCCTGCTGAGCGGCGCCCTGGCGGTGGCCTTCCAGACCCTGGCCAACCTCGCCGCCCTGCCCGAGGCCAACCAGCCACCGGCCCTGGTGATCGTGCTGGCCACCCTGGTGGGCTCCCTGGGCTATCTGCTGGTGAACCTGTGGGGCCTGGTGGGGCTGATCCGCGGCGCCTGGACGGCCCTGGAGGGCGGCCGTCCCAATCTCGGCACGTTTTGTAGGTGGGATGGCGGCGCAGCCGGCCGGCTGCTGCTGCGCCAGCTGCTGTTCGCCCTGCTGCTGTTCGCCATCGTGCTGCCGGCGACCCTGCTGATGCTCGGCTTCAGCCAACTGCAGCCCTGGCTGGCGGCACTGCCGCTGGTTGTGGCACTGGTGCTGCTCCTCTATCTGGCCGTGGGCCAGACCTTTCTGCCCTGGCTTGCCCTGCTGGGGGGCCAGGGGCCGATGGCCAGCCTGCAGCGCGGTCGCCAGGTGGTGGATCAGCAGTGGTGGATGGTGCTGCTGCTGGTGATCGTGCAGAGCGCGATCGTGCTGGCCGGGGCCCTGCTCTGCGGTGTGGGGGTGCTGGCCGCCGCCCCCGTGAGTGTGTGCGTGGCCACCGCCGCCTACCGCCAGCTGTTCGGCAGCGACGACCGCACCGGCCTTCTGGCCGGCCAGCTCAACGGCTGAGCAGCAGGAAGCCCAGAACCCCCACCACCGCCAGCAGCATCTGGGCCACCCGGCTCACGAGCATCCCGGCCACCACCGCCAACCCCACCAGCAGGGAACGGCGCAGGCGCAGCAGCCCCAAGGGTCCCAGGGAGGTGGGGGCGCTGACCAGTTCCCCCAGGCTCGCCCCCAGCAGCGGTCCCACCAGGGCGCCGAGCAGCGGCCCGCCCACGGGCAGCGCCGGCAACAGACCCAGCAGGCCCACCAGCAGGCCGAGGCCGGCCCCCACGTAGGCCCAGCGGGTGGCCTGCAGCCGGGCCGGCCCCAGCACCAGACCCAGGGCATCGGCCCCCCAGCCCAGGGCCAGCAGCAGACAGGCCAGGGCAAAGGCCGGCCAACCCACGCTCCAGCCCACCGCCCACAGCCACAGGCCCGCCCCCAGCGGCAGCAGGGCCAGGCCCGGCAGCACCGGCAGCAGGGTGCCGGGGATGGCCAGCAGCTGGATCAGCAGGGCTGCCCACCAGAGCAGGTCGGCGCGGCTGAGGAGCTGGCTGAGGGAGCCGATCACGCTGGATCCTCCGGGCGCCGGCGGGCGATGCGCAGCCGGGCGCTGCGGCTGCGGGGATTGGCCTCCGCCTCTTCCGGGCTGGCCTGAATGGCCTTGCGGGTCACCCGCTGCAGCCGCTCGTCGCTGAGAAACGCGGTTTTCACCCGTCGGTCTTCCAGGGAATGGAAACTGATGATCGCCAGCAGGCCGCCCGGCACCAGCCAGTCGGGGGCCGCCGCCAGCAGCCGATCCAGCACCCCCAGTTCGTCGTTCACTGCGATGCGCAGGGCCTGGAAGCTGCGCGTGGCCGGGTGGATGCGGCCCCGGCGCGCCGCTGGCGAGTAGCAGCCGGCCACCAGGTAGGCCAGTTCGGCCGTATCCCGCGGGGCCCAGGGCCCCTGCTCCTTGATCTTCCGGGCGATCCGCCGCGACAGCCGCTCCTCGCCGTAGGCATAGATCAGGTCGGCCAGCTCCGTCTCGTCGAGCCGGTCGATCAGCTCGCCAGCGGTCTCGCCGCGCTCGGGGTTCATGCGCATGTCGAGCGGGCCGGCCAGCCGGAAGCTGAAGCCCCGCGCCGCCACATCCAGCTGGGGACTGCTCACCCCCAGGTCGGCCAGCACCGCCACGGCCGGTTCAGCCGGCACGTAATCAGCAAAATTGGTGGCCACGACCGTGGCGCGATCGGCAAAGGGGGCGAGGCGCTCGGCGGCGGCGGCACGGGCGCTCGGGTCCTGGTCGAGCCCCACCACGCGCAAGCCGGGATGGGCCTGCAGCAGCAGCGCGCTGTGGCCGCCGCCGCCGAGGGTGCAGTCGATCAGCGTGCCGCCACCACCGGGCCGCGCCGCCAGCAGCTCGCCCAGCTCCGCGAAGCCCGCCAGCAGCGGCTCGGCCAGCACGGGCACGTGGTCGAAGACCTGGGGAGACGCCATCACGCCATCCTGAACCGGGGCCTGCAGCGGAGCGGCGACGGTAGAGGCCAGAGTTCTGCGCTGACCCTCTGGGTTGCCGCCTTGGGGATGACCATCAAGGACCCCGAGGTGCACGCCATGGCCCGGGAGCTGGCTGGCCTCAACCTGGGCGACTGCTTCAGCTACGGCCTGGCCCGGGCCCTCGACGCCCCGCTGCTGTTCAAGGACACTGACTCCACTGGCTCTGACTTCTCCGCCACGGACGTTCTGGCCGCCCTGGCTTCCTAAGATCAGCGCCAACGCCTGCCCCCTCGGCCCCATGACGCAGCTGGAGACGCGCACGGAGCCGATGGTGGTGAACTTCGGCCCCCACCACCCCTCGATGCACGGGGTGTTGCGGCTGGTGGTGACCCTCGACGGCGAGGACGTGGTGGACTGCGAGCCGGTGATCGGCTACCTCCACCGCGGCATGGAGAAGATCGCCGAGAACCGCACGAACGTGATGTTCGTGCCCTACGTGAGCCGCATGGACTATGCGGCCGGCATGTTCTACGAGGCGATCGTGGTGAATGCCCCGGAGCGCCTGGCCGATGTGCCCGTGCCCAAGCGCGCCAGCTACATCCGCGTGCTGATGCTGGAGCTCAACCGCATCGCCAACCACCTGCTCTGGCTTGGCCCCTTCCTGGCGGATGTGGGTGCCCAGACGCCGTTCTTCTACATCTTCCGCGAGCGGGAGATGATCTACGACCTCTGGGAAGCGGCCACCGGCCAGCGGCTGATCAACAACAACTACTTCCGCATCGGCGGTGTGGCAGCCGATCTGCCCTACGGCTGGCTGGAGAAGTGCCTCGACTTCTGCGACTGGTTTGGCCCCAAGATCGATGAATACGAGAAGCTGATCACCAACAACCCGATCTTCCGCCGCCGCATCGAGGGGCTGGGCGCGATCACCCGCGACCAGGCGATCAACTGGAGCCTGTCGGGCCCGATGCTGCGTGCCTCCGGTGTGCCCTGGGACCTGCGCAAGGTGGATCACTACGAGTGCTACGACGACTTCGACTGGGCCGTGGCCTGGGAAAAGGAAGGCGACTGCTTCGCCCGCTATCGGGTGCGGGTGCAGGAGATGCGCGAGTCGCTGAAGATCCTGCGCCAGGCCTGCCAGATGATCCCCGGCGGCCCCACCGAAAACCTGGAGGCCCGCCGCATGGCCGAGGGCAAGGGCAGCGAATTCGCCGGCTTCGACTACCAGTACGTGGCCAAGAAGGTGGCCCCCACCTTCAAGATTCCCGAGGGAGAGCTCTACACCCGCCTGGAATCCGGCAAGGGTGAGATCGGCGTGTTCATCCAGGGCAACAACGACGTGACTCCCTGGCGCTTCAAGATCCGCGCGGCCGATCAGAACAACCTGCAGATCCTGCCCCACATCCTCAAGGGACACAAAGTGGCCGACATCATGGCGATCCTCGGCTCGATCGACGTGATCATGGGCTCGGTGGACCGGTGACCAGCCTGGATCAATGACTGGATCGGCGACAGGATCACTGAACCGTTTCCTGCGCCGACTCCAACACGCGGGTTTCCTGCTGCCCATCAGCCTCAGCGGCTACCTGTGGCTCAAGGCCGGACACCCTGACCTCCCGGGCTGGTCGTGCCCGTTGCGAGCCATGACCGGCATCCCCTGCCCCACCTGCTTTCTCACCCGCGCCACCGAGCTGGCCCTGCGGGGAGATCTGCATGGTTCAGTGCAGCAGCACGCCTTCGGGCCCCTGATGGCCATCTCCCTGCTGCTGTGGTCGCTGGCTGCGATCCGGCAGCGGCGGCTGCTCCCCCACCCCTTGGACAGGCCCATGCCGACCTGGCTGCCGGCGTTGGCGTTGATGGCCCTGCTGGGCTATTGGGTGCTGCGACTACGGCTGGGTTTCGGCGTGGCCCTTGCCGGGCCAGGGACCGGCGGGTAGGGTCTGGCCCGTAGTCCCAACGGGCGGTCTGGCGTAGCGGATGACAGGCACCAGGAATCGCTGGCTGCCTGTCCTCACCGAAGCGGCAGCCACTCCGGAGCAACCGGAACGCCGGCAACTCACCCAGTGGGGCCAGGGCCTGCTGGCGGTGGCCATCCTGATGGCGGGGCTGGGGGTCTACGGGGGGGCTTGGGTGATCAGTTTACGGATGAGCTCCCGCGGTGAGCTCTGCCTGAGATTGCCAACCCCGGAGGAGGCAAAGCACGACGACCCGCACCAGTACCAGCTGCTGCGCCAGTACCAGCTGGGCATGACGCTGATCGAACAGCTGCCGGCAGCCACGCCGGGGCAGCGCCTGCGCCTGGGCGAGCAGTTGAACGGGCTGGTGCGGGAACTCGACAGCTCCTGCAGGCTGATTTTTTACTACACAAATGAACAGGCCGCCCTGCTGACCCTGGCCACTGCCGCGGCCACCTTGATCCTTCTGGTGGTTGTGCTAGTGGCCCCAGAAGGCTTGCAGAGTGTCAACCGTACCCAGCGCACGGTGTTCATCGCCGCCAGCGGCCTGCTCGCCCTCACCCTGAACTTCCTGCAACTGGGCGAGCAGCAAACCAACAGCAACCTGGCCGAAACCAATTACCACGGCCACGATGCACTGTTGCAGCGGCTGAACAGCAGTCTGGCCAACCAGCGCCTGGAGCCGGGCATCGCCGCCGCAGGGGCATCGGACGCGCTCCGCACCGCCGATGCCGTGGCCCTCCTGATCAGAGGCATCGATTCGCAGCGCCTGGCGATGCCTGACCCTCGGCTCCAGCTCAGCGACAGCGTGGCCGAAGAGGCCTGGGGCCGGCTGCTGGGGAACCCACCGCCAACCGCTGGACGCTCTGCACCGGCCGGGGCCGGTGCAGAGCGTCCAGCGGCGAGCCGGTCTCGCTGACCGTCGCTGCTGACAAAATCCCCGCCCATGGTCAATCTGAGAGTCGCTCCGCCGGCTGACCTGGGCTCCATGTTCCCTGCCATCCGCCGTCTGCCCACCCCCATCGTGCTGCTGCTGGGCGGGCTGGCCCTGGCCACTCCAGCCCTGGGCCAGCAGGCCGGCCAAGTGATGGGCGTCACCTGCCGCAGCATGGGCACCCGGGCGGTGGAGACCATCTGCATGTCGATCCTGCTGGGCAGCCTGATCGCCCTGGCGCTCATGGAGCGTCGGCTGCGGGCTGAGGGCTGGTCGCTGGCCCACGCGCTCTCCGAACCGGTGGTGGTCAGCCACCCGCCCGGCGGCGGCGAACCCGTGGAGATGCGCGATGCCAGCAGCAGCCGACTGATCGCCATGGCCGGGATGCTGGTGATCCTGCTGCTCTATCTGGGCTTCGGCGTGTTCTGCCTCTACAGCTTCGGCATGACCTGCGCGATGCCGGCCGAGAGCGATGCGGTAACCCACTTTCTTTATGCGGGCCTCACCCTGTTCGCCCCCTACATCGCCAACAAGTTCTCCTCACTGTTCCGGCCCCTGAGCGGACGCGGCCCGACAGGGGCCGAGTCTCCCGCTGAGCCGAAGCAGGTTGCGATGGCCTCCGAGCCAGCGGCCAACCCCGCCCGCGCCGTTGCAGCTCCGGCGGTGGCCCCCAAGGCCATGCCCATGGCGGCGACGGCCGAACCCACCACCGCTCCTCACTCCACGCCTCCCCCTGCCGCGGCTCCCCTGGCCATCCCACCCCATACCGTTGCCAAACGCACCAGTGCCACGGGCACCAGCGATCCGGATCCCTATGCCGCAGCTGTAGCGCTGATCACCCAGTTCGAGGGGTACGTGGACCACGCCTACCCGGATCCGGCCAGCGGCGGAGCCCCGTGGACGATCGGCTACGGCTTCACCACGCTGCGCGGGCGACCCGTGCAACCGGGCGACACCCTCAGCCAAAGCGAAGCCGACGCCCTGCTGCACAGCGGCGTGCAGGCCTGCGCCAGCCACCTGGCCAGCAGAATCCCCTACTGGGCTGAGATGGTCGACGCGCAACGCTGCGCCCTGATCTCCTTCGCTTGGAACCTCGGCCAGGACTTCTACGGCGATGGCAATGATTTCGCCACGATCAGCCGCGACCTACGCGAACGCCTTTGGACGCAGGTCCCCGAAGACCTGCTGCTCTATTGCGATCCGGGCACAGCGGTGGAAGCGGGGCTGCGCCGACGGCGGCAGGCGGAGGAGGATCTCTGGCGTCAGGGCCTGGGCAAGCAGGCTCAGCCTGTCAGGCCCGCCGCCACCCATCCCAACCCGTTGCCGGTGCCGTACTTCGACCAGCTACGGATGGATGACGGCCAGGGCTGGCGCGACTGTTTCTCTGCCAGCTCGGCAATGCTGGCGGCGTTCTGGGGCAAGGAGCCGAACGAGAACACCTACAACCACCTTCGCCAGCACTATGGCGACAGCACCAGCTCCGAAGCCCAGCTGGCAGCCCTCCGGCACCTCGGGCTACAGGCCGTGTTCCACACCGATGGCGATCTCGACGCCTTGAAGCGGGAGATCGATGCGGGCCGCCCCGTGGCTGTGGGCTGGCTGCACCACGGCCCACCGTCGGCGCCCTCCGGCGGCGGCCACTGGACGGTGGTGATCGGCTATGACTCCAGCGGCGTGATCATGAACGATCCCTACGGCAGCTGCGATCTGGTGGAGGGCGGCTACCCGCAGAACCACAACGGCGCCAGCCAGCACTACTCCTACCAGAACTGGCTGCCGCGCTGGCGGCCCCAGAACACTGGCGGCTGGTACCTGAGCTGCAGACCTCCCTCCTGAGCGATGAACACCAACGGCTGGCTGCTGCTCTGCCGCACCGTGCGCTTCGGCGACACCGATGCTGCCGGGGTGGTGCATTTTCCCAGGCTGCTCGACTGGTGCCACCAGGCCTACGAGGAGAGCCTGGAGCGCTTCGGGCTAGCCGCCAGCGAAATCTTCCCCAGCCCCGGCCACACCCCAGAGGTGGCCCTGCCGGTGGTGCACTGCCAGGCCGACTTCCTGGCACCGCTGGTGGTGGGGGATCCGCTGGCGATCCAGCTGGAGCCCCGCCGCCTGGATCCAGGCAGTTTTGAACTGCACTACAGCTTCCACACGCGGCAACAGCCGGCGGCACGGGCCCTCACCCGCCACCTGGCGATCACCAGCGCCAGCCGCAAACGCTGCCCCCTGCCGCCAGCGATCAACCGCTGGCTGGAGGCCTCCAGCCTCGGCCAGGGCATCCAGCCGCTTTAGGGGCGGCGCACCACAAACAACAGGGCCGCCAGCTGCAGCGGCAGCAGCGCCGCCATCAGGGCCAGAGGATGGAAGCCCTCATGGGGAATGGCGGCCGCGGCCCCCCAGCTCAGGGCCGCGGCGCCGGCGAGCAGCAGCAGCACGGGCCGCCGGCTCTCAGAACCAGTCCTTTTCGGCATCGATGTACTCAGCCTGGAACTCAGCCGTGGTTTTGGTGAGGTAGATGATTCCCTCGATCAGGCCGATCACCCCCATCACGAAACTGGCCAGCCCACAGGTCACCGCGCCGCCTGCCAGCGACACCACCAGCATCACGATGGCCGGCTTGGTGTAGCCCAGGATGAACTTGTGCACCCCGAAGGCGCCGAGGAACACCCCGGTGAGGCCAGCGGCCAGCTTCTTGTTGCTGATCTCAGTCTCGGAAAGGGTGGCCATCGCCGCCGGCGCCGCTGCAGTGCTGTTGCGCTTCTAGCCCATCCAGCCAGGCCCGCCAACGGCCCCGCTCCCACTTGCCCAGCGGCGATGGGGCCAGCTGGGGGCAGAGATGCCAGCGGCGAGGACGCTCCGCCGGTGCCCAGCCGGAGCAGATCCCGGCCAGGCGCGTGAGCAGCTGCCGCCGCTGCCCCTCGCCCCCAGCCTCAGCGCTTGGACACACCAGCGCCTCCAGGCGCTGGCCCCATTCCGGATCGTCGCGGGCCAGCAGCAGCACCCAGCGCAGTGGCAACCCCTCCTGGCGGGCCGACTGCTGCAGACGCTGCTCCAGCTGCTCGGGAAACACGGTTTCGCCGCCGCTGTGCAGCGCCCCATCCAGGCGGCCCAGCACCTGCAGGCCAGCCGGCTCCAGGCGGCCGCCATCACCACTGCGCCACCAGCCATCGGCACTGCGCGGCAACGGCTGCAGCCTGCCAGCGGCCAGCCAACCGGGGCTGAGGCGCCCGCAATCGAGCTCCACCGCTGCGCTGCCGGGGGCGATGCGCAGGCGCACATCCGCCAGGGGTGGACCACAGCCGCCATCGCCCGCCAGGAAGCGCTCGGGCGGCAGGGCGCACACCATCGCCGCCGTCTCGGTGGCGCCGTAGCAAGGGGCCAGGCGCAACCCGGCTCGGCGCGCCCGCTCCGCCAGCTCGGCGCCGAGGGGGGCGCCGCCCACCCAGATCAGCGCCAGGCGCTGCAGCCAGGCCAGGCCATCGGGCTGGGCCAGCAGGCGATGGAGCTGGGTGGGCACCAGGGCCAGCAGCAGGGGCCGCTGCGGCGGCAGGGGCAGCGCTGCCAGCCGCGCCGGCTGCCGCAGCCAGGCCGGCTCGAGGCGCAGGTGCAGGGCACCCCACTGCCAGCAGCGCACCAGGGGAAGCAGGCCGCTCACATGGTGCAGAGGCAGCCCGTTGAGGTGCACGCAGGCCCCGGGGTCGAGGCCGCAGCGCTGCAGCCACTGCCCGGTGGCCGCAGCCGAGGCTTCCAGATGGGCGAGGGGCTGCAGGCACCAGCGGCGGCCACCACCACTGCTGCTGCCATCGGCCCCGGAGCTGCCGCCACTGCCGAGCACCACCCCCGGCCCCCAGCGCGGGGCCAACCAGTCCAGGCCGCCAGAGCCGATCGCCTGCTGCAGGGCCTGCTGGTCGTGGGGAGCCGGGCCGGCCAGGGGCAGGATGCGGCCCTCGCTCCAGACCTGCTGGATCTGCTCGGGGGTCGGGGTCATGGCGCCGCCCCCGCCGCCCGCCACACCCGCTCGGGGTCCGGGGCGGCCAGCTCCCCCGCAGGGCTCCAGCCCGGCGCCAGGCCAGGCGCGGCGGGGGTGGGCCCCTCGGTCTGGAGGGCAGCCAGATGGTGGAGCCAGCGGGCGCCAATGCCCGTCTCGAAGCCGGTGCTGAGCATCAGCCGCGGCCGGCCCCGCTCCAGCTCGGCCAGCAGCGGCCGCGGATCACCCTCCTCACTGGGACGGCGCACCTGCCAGCCGCTCCAGCGCTGGCGCAGCTGCGGCCAGGCCTGCAGCGATTCGTCCAGGGCGATCGGCACGGCGGGGAAGCGGGCGGCCAGGTCGTTCAGCCCCTCGAAGTCGGCCGGATCGAGGGGCTGCTCCAGCCAGTCGAGCCGGGGCTCTGCCGCCAGGCGCTGGGCCCAGGCCGCGGCCGTGGCCCGCTGCCAGCCGCCATTGGCGTCCAGGCGCAGACGGGCCGCGGCGGGCAAGCGCTCCAGCAACCGGTCCAGCAGCTGCCGTTCCTCGCCATCGGGGTGCACCGCCACCTTCCACTTGAAGCAGGGGGCGAGGCCGCTCGGCGTTGAGTGGTGGCCGGCCAGGGCCGCCTCCAGCGCCGCAAGGGCCGCAGGGCCGGCCGGTAGCAGCAGCGCGGAGGCCGGCGGAGGCCGCCAGCGCCCACGGGGCAGGCCTTCGCACTCGGCCAGGGCGGCACCGAGGGCGAAGGCCAGGGCCGCTGGCAGGGCGGCCCTGGCCAGCGCTGCCTCCAGCTCCGCCTTGCAGGTGCTGGCGCCGAGCCGGCCAATCGCCGCCTCGATCGGAGCCAGATCGCCGTCCAGCGGCGCCGCCTCCCCCCAACCCAGTCCACCGTGGGGGACTTCCAGGCGCAGCAACCAGCCCCGCTTGCAGCCCAGCCGGCCGCGGGCCGTGTGCAGGGGCTGGGGCAGGGCGAGCGCGAATGGCCGCCAGTGCAGGCGCACTGGAGCGGCAGCGGCGGCGGCCCTCAGCTCCACCAGCGCCCCAGGGCCAGCCCCAGGGCCAGGCCGAGGCCATTCAACGCCTGAAAGCGCAACGCCAGAAACTTGCTGCCACTGATCAGCTCCGCCCGGTGGTGGTGATCCCGCAACAACGTGATCAGCTGGCGGGCCGGGGGCAGGCCCACGACGCCCAGCAGGGCGGTGAGCGGCCAGCGCTGGCCCTCTGGCGCCACCAGCAGCGGCCCCCACTGCAGGGCCAGGGCAGCGGCCACAAACCAGGGCACCAGACCGGCGGCCCGCCCGCTGCCCAGCTGCACCACCGGCGAGCGCTTGCCGTGGGCGGCGTCCTCCTCCACCTGGTGGAAGTGGGAGCAGAACAGCACCAGGGTGGTGGCCAGGGCCGGACCGCTGCCCAGCAGCAACGCCTCCCGCCAGGGCACGCCGGCCGTGGCCGGCGGGGCCAGGGCCAGCAGCCCGGCGGCGGTGGCCAGCGGTCCGAAGGCCAGCCAGCAGAGCGGTTCCCCCAGGCCCCGGTAACCGAGCCGGAAGGGCGGCCCCTGGTAGAGGTAACCCAGGCCGCAGCAGGCCAGCACCAGGGCCAGCACGGCGCCACTGCTGCGCCAGGCCACCAGGGCCATCAAGATCAGTCCCGCCAGCAGACAACCATGGGCCAGCAGGGCCACCCGCTCGGGGCGCCCGGTGAGGTTCACCACGGAATGGGGCTTGCCGGTGCTGTCCACGCCGGTTTCGGCGTCGAACACGTCGTTGGCCAGGTTTTCCCAGGCCAGCAAGAGCACCGCCGCCAGCAGGAACAACAGCAGCTGCCCGGGCCGAACCGGCAGGCCCTGGCCGAAGCGCCAGCCGGCGGCCAGCAGCACCGGCATCACCGCCACCGCGTACATCGGCCACTTGATCGCCGCCCGCCAGAGCTGGCGGCGGGCGTAACGGCTTGCGACGACCTCGGGCTCAGGCGTGGGGAGCAAGGGCGGCAGGCGGGGCAGGACCCATACATTTGAGCAGCTCAATCGAGCCGCGCGTCGTGGCAACCTCCGGGGCCGAACTGGTGCACACAGCGGGCGGCTTCGCGGAGCTGCTGGCCGAAGCCGGCCGCTGCGCGCGGCAGCTCGACGAGGACGGCCTGCTCAGCCTGGCCATTCCCCTGCGGGCCTGCGACCCGTTGCTGCTGCTGCCCCATCTGGAGGGTGTGGACGGCGGCGGCGACGGCTTCCGCTTCCTCTGGGATGGGGCCCCCGGGCTGTGCATCGCCGCCAGTGGCCGGGCCCACAGCCTGGAACTGAGCGGCCCGCGACGCTTTGAACTGGCCCAGCGCTTCGCCAGGCTGTGCCTCTCGCGGCTCGGCCAGGCCCCCGCCCGGCCCACACCCCGCCTGGCCCGGCCGCGGGTGCTGCTGGCCTTCGGCTTCTTTGATGCCCCACTGGAGGCCCACCCGCTGGCTGTTCCGGGGGTGCAGGCAGTGCTGCCCCGCTGGCAGCTGAGCCGCCACGGCCAGCACTGCTGGCTGCGGCTGCAACGCCCCCTGGGCGGCAGCATCAGCGCCCGCGGCCTGGCCGAGGAGCTGTGGGAGAAGGCCCGCGAGCTGGAGGGTCTGGCCGGCGCCACCCCCACCTGGGCCACGCCCGGCCTGCGGGTGCTGCAGCGCTCCGCCTGGCAGGAGCGCTATCGCCTGGCCGCCAGCCAGGCCCTGGCCCTGGTGGAGGAGGCCAAGCTCCAGAAACTGGTGCTGGCGGTGCGCCAGCAGCTGCAGCTGAGCGAGTGTCCCGAGCCGCTGACCCTGGTGGCCCCGCTGCGGCGCCACCAGGGCGGCAGCTGCCGCTTCCTCTGGCAGCGCCAGCACGGCACGGCCCTGCTGGGCGCCTCACCGGAACGGCTGCTCACCGTGCGCCAGGGCCAGTTGCGCAGCGACGCCCTGGCGGGCACCGCCCCCTGCGGCGATGGCGGGGCCTTGCTGGCCTCGGCCAAGGACCGGCTGGAGCATGAGCTGGTGGTGGAGACGATCATGGCCGGGCTGGCCCGGGCCGGCCTGCAGCCGCGCCGGCCGCGCCGGCCCCAGCTGGCCCGCCACGGCCAACTGGTGCACCTGCACACGCCGATCACCGCGCCCCTGGGCCCGCAGGAGCCCCTCAGCGTGGCCGCCGCCCTCCACCCCACCCCGGCCGTGGCCGGTCTGCCCCGCCGGGAGGCGATGGGCTGGCTGCGCAGCCTGGAGCCGTTCGAGCGCGGCCACTACGCCGCCCCGATCGGCTGGATCGACAGCGCCGGCGATGCCGATCTGCGCGTGGCGATCCGCAGTGGCACCCTGCGCGGCGCCCAGCTGGAACTCACCGCCGGCGCCGGCCTGGTGCAGGGCTCGGCGGTGGAGCGGGAACTGCGGGAAGTGCAACTGAAGCTGGGGGTGCTGCAGCAGCAGCTGAACCTGCCAGCGGGACAGGCCCCCGCACCATGGCCGGGCTGACCATCGCCCTGCAGCTGGCGGGGGTGCTGGCGGTGGCCCTGCTGATTCGCCGCGCCGTGGGCCGCCAGCGCTTGGCACAGATCATCTTTGAGGCCGATACCCCGGCCGGCCGCAACTTCGACCTCGGACTCCTGATCGCCATCGTGCTCAGCGTGGTGCTGGTGGTGCTGGAGAGCGACCCCCGGCTGCTGTGGCGCCACCGGGCTTTGTTTGAGCCGCTGGAACTGGGCTTCGCGCTGCTGTTCAGCCTGGAATACCTGCTGCGGCTGCTCTGCGCCGCTCAACCCCTGCACTACGCCCGCAGTTTCTTCGGCATCGTGGACTTCCTCTCCAGCATTCCGCTGCTGGTGGGACTGGGGGCCAGCCGCAGCCGCTACCTGGCCGTGATCCGCATCCTGCGGCTGCTGCGGGTGTTCCGGATCCTGAAACTGGGCCTCTATCTGCGCGAGGCCACCCTGCTCAGACAGGCCCTGATCGCCAGCCGCCGCAAGATCCTGGTGTTCCTGCTCACGATGGTCACCCTGGTGGTGATCATCGGTGCGCTGATGTACGTGATCGAGGGGGAGGCCGGGGGCTTCCGCAGCATCCCCGTGGGGATCTACTGGGCGATCGTCACGATCACCACGGTGGGCTACGGCGATGTGGCGCCGGTCACCCCGGTGGGCCGGATCGCCGCCTCGGCCGTGATGCTGCTGGGCTACAGCATCATTGCCGTGCCCACCGGCATCATCACGGCCGAGATCAGACAGGCGGGCCGCAGCCAGCAGGAGTGCCCGGTGTGTGGCGAAACCCGTCACCTGGCCAGAGCCAGGCACTGCCACCGTTGTGGTGGCCGGCTGGCGGAGGCGGATCAGGGCAGCAACGCCACCGTCTGATCCGCCAGGGGAATGCCACCCAGCCGTTCCACCTCGCGAATGCCGGTGGGGCTGGTGACATTGATCTCGCTGAGGCGGCCGTCGATCACGTCGATGCCCACGAAGAACAGACCCTCGGCCTGGAGCGCCGGAGCCAGCTCAGCGCAGATCGCCCGCTCGGCCGGCGTGAGATCGGTGGCCTGGGGCTGGCCGCCCACCGCCAGGTTGCTGCGAAACTCGCCACCGCTCGGCACCCGGTTCACGGCCCCCAGGGGCTCGCCGTTCACCAGCAGGATCCGCTTGTCGCCGGCCGCCACCCCCGGCAGAAAGGCCTGCACCATCACCGGCAGGGTTTCCATGGCGGTGACCAGCTCCAGCAGGGCCCGCAGCCCGGGCGTGGCGGCGGCGGCGAACACCACCCCCTGGCCGGCCCGGCCGCCCAGGGGCTTGAGCACCACCTCACCGTGCTCGGCGGTGAAGGCCGCCAGCTCCGCCACCCGACTGGCCACCAGGGTGGGGGCCATCAGGTGGCTCCAGCGCAGGGAGCTGAGTTTCTCGTTCCAAGCCCGCAGCGCCGCCGGCCGGTTGATCACCGTCACGCCATGACGCTCGGCCAGCTCCAGCAGGTGGGTGGCATAGAGATAGGCCTCATCCACCGGCGGGTCCTTGCGCATCCACACGTGGGCGAAGCACTCCAGGGGCAAGCGCTGGGGCTCGCCGAGGCTGTACCAGGGCTCGCAGGTCACGGGGGTGGCCACCACCCAGGTGCCGTGGCCCCGCCCGGGCACCGGTCCGGGCCGCTCGGCTGCGGCGAGATCGGCCAGGGTGCTCACCCACACCGGCCGGCCGGCCCGCTCGGCGGCCTGCATCAGGGCCACGCTGGAATCCTTGGCGGGCTTGAGGCGATCGATCGGATCGATCACGAACAGCTGGGCACCGTCGCCCAGCGCCGGAGTGGCCATCACTCAGGCCGCCAGCAGGGGATCGAGCTGGCCGCCGCGCTCCAGGGCGTGCAGCTCGTCACAGCCACCGATGCCGGCGTCGTTGATGAAGATCTGGGGCAGGCTGCTGCGCCCATTGGCCCGCGCCGTCATGGCCGAGCGGGCCTGCTGGTCGCCGTCGATGGCGTACTCGGTGTAGGCCACCCCCTTGCGGTCGAGCAGCGCCTTGGCCCGGATGCAGAAGGGGCAGAACCGCCAGGTGTAGATCTCAACCTTCGCCGCCATGCGGGGACTCGGAGCAGGTGGGCGGATCCTAGAAGTGGGTCTCCATTGAGTACGGTCAAGCCAAGACCCCCATTTCCATCCTTTCCCCCCGTGACCGCCACCACCAGCGGCCCCGCCAGCGCCCCCGCTGCCGTGCCGCTCGACCTCACCGACTTCAAGCGCGACCTCTCCGAGCTCACCGACCGCCTGGGCCAAGCCCAGGACTGTCTTTGACGAAGCTGCCCTGAAAGCGCGGCAACAGGATCTGGAGCAACTGGCCTCCCAGCCCGACTTCTGGGACGACCAGAAAGCGGCCCAGGCCAAGATGCGCCAGCTCGATGAGGTGAAGGGTCAGCTCGAGCAGCTGGCCCGGTGGCAGGCGGCCGTGGCCGATGCCGAGGCCACCGTGGAGCTCTACGGCCTCGAGCCCGACGACGAGCTGCTGGCCGAATCCAACGAGGCGCTAAAAAAGCTGCGCGCCGACCTGGATCGCTGGGAGCTGGAGCGCCTGCTCTCCGGCCCCTACGACAAGGAGGGCGCCGTGATCAGCATCAACGCCGGCGCCGGCGGCACCGACGCCCAGGACTGGGCGCTGATGCTGATGCGCATGTACACCCGCTGGGCCGAAGACCACGGCATGAAGGTGAGCGTGGACGAGCTCAGCGAGGGGGAAGAGGCGGGCATCAAGAGCTGCACGATCGAGATCGAGGGCCGCTACGCCTACGGCTACCTGCGCAACGAGAAGGGCACCCACCGGCTGGTGCGCATCTCGCCGTTCAACGCCAACGACAAGCGCCAGACGAGTTTTGCCGGCGTGGAGGTGATGCCCCAGATCGAGGAGGACGTGAAGCTCGACATCCCCGACAAGGACCTGGAGATCACCACCTCCCGCTCGGGCGGTGCCGGCGGCCAGAACGTGAACAAGGTGGAGACGGCCGTGCGCATCCTGCACATCCCCACCGGTTTGTTTGTGCGCTGCACCCAGGAGCGCTCCCAGCTGCAGAACAAGGAAAAGGCGATGGCCCTGCTGATGGCCAAGCTGCTGGTGATCGCCCAGGAGCAGCGGGCCGCCGAGATCGCCGACATCCGCGGCGACATCGTGGAGGCGGCCTGGGGCAACCAGATCCGCAACTACGTGTTCCACCCGTACCAGATGGTCAAAGACCTGCGCACCCAGCACGAAACCACCGACGTGCAGGGCGTGATGGACGGCGACCTCGACCCCTTCATCCAGAGCCTGCTGCATGCGGGCGTGGAGGTGGGCGGAGGCTCAGGCGATGACTGAAGAAAATCCCAGCTTCGTGAAGCTGGCCATGCGCAACATGGTGCGCAAGGGCCGCCAGAGCCTGTTTCACTTCGGCCTCACCGCCGTGGGCCTGCTCGGCTTCCTGGTGCTGGTGGCCTGGCTGGGCCGGCCGCAGCTGCCGGGGGGCTGAGATGGCGCCCGATCAGGATCCAGGCCCCAGCCCCACGCGCCCGCACCAGGCCGCCCCAGTCGATCTCGACCTGGCCTTCTCAACCGACACCGATGTCCCGCCCGAGCTGCTGCAGAGCGCCGGCACCTGGCTCGATCCCCTGGAAGGAGCCGATCCCTGGCACACCCTCCTGGCCAGCTGGCTGACCCAGCTGGCCGCCGAGTTGCCACCTGAGCTACAGGCTCAGGCCTACAGCCTCGGCCTCAGCCTGGTGGGCGACGCCGAAATCGCCGACCTCAACGCCGACTGGCGGCAGCAGGAGGGCCCCACCGACGTGCTCGCCTTCGCCGCCCAGGACGACGACCTTGATGGCGCCCCGCCGATGCCGCCCGGCCTGGCCGACGACGACGCGACCAGCGAGGTTGACCCCCTGGAGCTCGGCGACATCGTGATCTCGGTGGAGACCGCTGCCCGCCAGGCCCCCGAACACGGCCACAGCCTGGAGCAGGAGCTGCTGTTTCTGGCCAGCCACGGCCTGCTGCACCTGCTGGGCTGGGACCATCCCGACGACGCCAGCCTGGCGGCGATGCTGGCGCGCCAGCACGAGCTGGTGCAAAGCACTGTTCCCCTTGCGGAACGGCGGTAAGGTTCGCCTGGTAACAGGTGGAATGTGCAGCCGCTGCTCCGACCAGAAGCCAACAACGAACCGCTGTCGAACCTGCCGGCTGCGGCGGCCGGTCGAGGACGCTCCAACCGGCTGGGGGCCTGGAAGGTAGCAGGCGATCTGCCCGCAAGCTTCCGCTACGCGGCCCAGGGCCTGGCCTATGGCTTCACGAGCCAGCGCAACTTCCGCATCCACGTGTTCACCGGGCTGCTGGTGTTCCTGCTGGGCCTGGGCCTGGGCCTGCCGCCCGAGCAGCTGGCCGTGCTGGTGCTCACCGTCACGGCGGTGCTGGTGCTGGAGCTGATCAACACCGCCACCGAGGCGGTGGTGGACCTGGCCATCGGTCGCAAGTTCCATCCCCTGGCCCGGATCGCCAAGGACTGCGCCGCCGCCGCCGTGCTGGTGGGGGCGGCGGCCTCCGTGCTGATCGCCCTGCTGCTGCTCGTGCCGCCGCTGCTGGAGAAGCTCGGCCTCTGAGCCAGGCGGGGGCCTTGAATGGGGCAGTCACGACAACGCCACTGAGGCGTTTCCCGAACGCCGATGCTGCTCGTTCTCGACAATTACGACAGCTTCACCTTCAACCTGGTGCAGTACCTGGGGGAGCTGGCCGCCGAGCATCCCCTGGCCGCCGAGCTGCGGGTGGAGCGCAATGACGCCCTCAACCTGGAGCAGATCCGCGGCCTCAAGCCGGCGGCGATCCTGATCTCCCCGGGCCCCGGCGACCCCGACCAGTCGGGGGTGTGCCTGGAGGTGCTGCGGGAGCTGAGCCCCACCACCCCCACCCTGGGGGTGTGCCTGGGGCACCAGTCGATCGCCCAGGTGTTCGGGGGCAAGGTGGTGCGAGCACGGGAGCTGATGCACGGCAAGACCTCGCCGGTGTTCCACGGCGGCGCCGGGGTGTTCGCCGGCCTGCCCAGTCCGCTCACTGCCACCCGCTACCACAGCCTGATCGCCGAACGGGAGAGCCTGCCGGACTGCCTGGAGATCACCGCCTGGCTGGAGGACGGCACGATCATGGGCCTGCGCCACCGCGATCACCCCCTGATCGAAGGCGTGCAGTTCCATCCCGAGAGCGTGCTCACCCAGGACGGCCACCGTCTGCTGGCCAACTTCCTGAGCCAGGCATCCCGCTAGCGTCAGTCACTCTCCTCGCTCAGCGATGCGCCTTCTGCCCGCCCTCGGCCTGAGTGCTGCCCTGATCGGCGCCAGCCCCGCGCTGGCCGCCGGCGGGGTCACGATCACCAGCTACGGCCACAGTGCCCTGCTGATCCAGGGGGGCGGCCAGAGCGTTCTCCTGAATCCCTTCCGGGCCGTGGGCTGCGCCGCCGGCCTTGCGGAACCGCGGGTGGGCGCCACCGCCATCCTGGCCAGCAGCCGTCTGCTGGATGAAGGCGCCCCTGGCATCGCCAGCGGTCGCTTTCTGGTGGATCCAGGCACCTACCAGGTGGGCAGCCTGCGCTTCGAGGGGATCGGCGGGCCCCACGACCGGGTGGGCGGCCGCCGCTTCGGCCAGGCCACCATCTGGCGCTGGCGCCAGGGAGGCCTGAACTTCGCCCATATGGGCGGCACCGCGGCGCCCCTCAGTCCGGCCGACAAGGTGTTGCTGGGTCGGCCGGATGTGCTGATCATCGGCGTGGGCGGCGGTGCCAAGGTGTACGACGGCCGCGAAGCGGCGGAACTGGTGCGCGAACTGCAGCCGCGGGTGGTGATCCCGGTGCAGTACGTGACTGGCAACACCCCCAAGGACTGCGACCAGGGCAGCGTGCAGCCCTTCCTGGAGGCCATGGCCGGCACACCAGTGCAACGCGCCGGCAGCCGCATCAATCTGCCTGGCAGTCTCAGCGAAGGTCCGGTGATCAAGGTGATGCGCTGAGGTCCACCGCCCGGTAGGCCTGCCAGAACCGCTCCATCTGCTCCGTGGTGCCGATGCTCACCCGCAGCGACCCCTCGATCAGCGGCTTGCCCGCCATCGAACGCACGAGAATGCCGGCCGCTCGGAGACGCCGCTCCACAGCCGCCGCCTGCTGCTCGGGCCAGAGCAGCAGGTAGTTGCCGCCCTCGGCGTGGTGGCGAACACCAGCCGACTGCAACTGCTGCACCAGCCAGTCGCGGGCCCGGCGCACCTCGGCGACGTAGGCATCGGTATAGGCCTGATCCGCAAGAGCGGCGAGGGCTGCCGTCACCGCAAAGCTGTTGATGTCGTAAGGGCCGGTAACCCGGCTGATGCGATCGATCACCGGCGCCGCGCCGATCGCGAAGCCCATGCGCAGCCCTGCCAGCCCGGCGGTCTTGGCCAGGGAACGCAACACCACCAGGTTGGGCGTCGCTGAGAAATCGGCCAATGGCAGCACGCTGTCGCCAGTGAAGGCCTCGTAGAGCTCATCCACCACCACCAGAGTGGCGGGGGCCGCTTCAGCCAGCTCAAGGATCAGCTCGGGCGCCAGGCGAGTGCCAGTGGGGTTGTTGGGGTTGCAGATCAGCAGCAGGCGCGGCCGGTGGAGGAGAGCGGCGCGGATCTCCGCGAGCGGGAAGGCGAAATCCGGCAGGCGGTAGGGAATCGCCTCGATCACCATGCCCTGCATCTGGGCGCAGGGGGTGTAGTAGCCGAAGGTGGGGCTGGTGGTGAGCAGCCGCTCGCCCCGGTCGCCGTAGGCGTGAAAGATGGCGTGGATCGCCGCATCCACCCCGTTGAACAGGCCGATCTGATTCGGATGCAGGGGCTGGACCAGCGCGCACGCACCGCCCGAATGCGGTGCCGAGAGGTTGGCCACCACCGCTTCGCGCAGGCCGTCGTATTCCGGATAGATGGCGATCTGCTCGGCCTGGATGGCCCGCAACGCCTCCACCACCTGCGGACTGGGCCCCACCGTGTTCTCGTTGAAATCCAGACGCAACATCCCGCGCCGGCCCTCCAGCGGAGCGCTGTAGGCCTGCAGGCTCTCCACCTCGGGGCGGGCTTCAGGCAGGTTCACGGAGAAGGCCGGCGCAATCCGGGGGCGCAACGGAGGCAGCGTAATCAGCCCCAGGGCAGCGGGATCCAGACGGTTAGACGGCCGTCTCCACCCACACCGACAGGGACCCGGGCGGACAGCTGAACTCGGCCCAGCCATCACCGTTGGTGCGGATCGACTCGCGCCGGTGCCCGGTGATGTCCACATAGCTGGCGTTGGGCCTGCCGGTGGCCATCCACTTCCAGCCCTCGTCGCCGTTGCTGAGCAGCACCGCCAGGCCGCGGGGATGGGCTGGCGTGCCGGCGCGGGTCCAGCCGATGCAGTTGGGGTGGTCGAGCCAGTCGCGCTGCTCGCCGTAGGCATGGTCGCGGCGGGCGGCCAGCAGGCGATCGAGGATCCAGCGGTGGCTCACCAATTCCACGTCGTGTTGCTGGCCGTCCCGGCCGCGGTCGCGGTAGCGGACACCCTCGTAGTCGGGCAGGAACAGGCAGGGGTAGCCCTCACGCCGCAGCAGGATGAAGGCGTAGGCCAGCGGCTTGAACCAGGGTTCCACCACCGATTCCAGCGCCTGCAGGGGCTGGGTGTCGTGGTTCTCCACCAGGGTCACCGCCAGCTGCGGCAGCTCGCGCATCAGGGTGCCGTCCAGCAGGCGGCGCAGGTCGTAGCCCGAACCCTGGCGGCTGGCCACGTGGAAGTTGTGGTGCAGCGGCGCGTCAAACAGGTGAATGCGCCCGCCGCTGCGGGAGGCGTACCAGCGCAGGGTGTCGAGGTTGGTGGTCCAGTACTCGCCCACCACAAAGAGATCGCAGCCGGCGTGGTCCTCCACGTGGCTGATCCAGTCGGGGAAGAAGTCGCCACTGATGTGCTTGATGGCGTCGAGGCGGAAGCCATCCACGCCCACCGTGTCGAGCATCCAGGTGCCCCAGTGCTTGAGGGCAGCGCGCACCTCGGGGTGGTCGATGTCGAGATCGCAGCCCATCAGGTAGTCGTAGTTGCCCCGCTCCAGGTCGACGTCGTCGTCGAAGGCCTTGCCCTCGATCCGCCACACCGCCTGCAGGCCGGGCTCGAGGCTGTTGTAATCCACGGCGTCGAAGTGCCACCAGTGCCACTGCATGGTGGAGTGGGCGCCGTTCCTGGCGGGGTAGCTGTAATGGGTCCAGCCCCGGATCCGGCGCTGGTCGCCGAGGGGTTGGAAGCGGTTCTGGGGATCGTGGGGCGTGGCGTTGAACTCCTCCTCCGCATCCGCGCCCATCAGGTGGTTGAACACGGCATCGGCATAGATCTGCAGGCCCACGGCCCGGCAGGCGGCCACGGCGGCCAGATACTCGGCCCGGGTGCCGTACTTGGTGGCCACGCCGCCCCTCTGGTCGAACTCACCCAGGTCGTAGGGGTCGTAGATGCCGTAGCCCACGTCGTTGCGACCGGCCAGGCCCTTGCCCGCAGGCGGCAGCCAGAGGGCCGTGATTCCTGCTCCAGCCAGGGCCTGGGCCTGCTGTTCCAGGCGTCGCCAGTGGCCCCCATCGGCGGGGGTGTACCAGTGAAAGGCCTGCAGGAGCACGCCGTTGAGCTCGGTGGGCTGGGCTGGGGCAGCGGACTGCATCGAGGGAACGGAGCGGGACCCAGGTGTAGCAATGGATCGGCGGCGCGCACTCCTGCTGAGGGTGACGACACCGAAAACTGTGATGACGGCGACACCGACGCTGAGTTGCCCGAAACGACGTCGCGAAAGCCTGGGGAGACGGGCCATGGGTTGGGCCCGCTCACCGCTGGCCGTCATCCAACAGCTGTTCGATCTGGTCGAGGGCCTCATCAAGGGGGTTGATCGCCTCGGCCATCGCCGCATCCGTGGCGTCGCTGCTGGGCCACTGGCGGGCCACCTGGGCCTGGAGGTGGCGCAGGCCACCATCGATGCGCTCCAACCTGGTGGAGAGGGCCAGAAGACGGGCCTGCCGTTCATCGAGGCCGCAACGGGCCGCGTCGAGGTTGCGTCGCAGCTGGTCCACCAGACGCTGCCGCTCCAGCCGCAGGGTAGCTGAGGATTCCTGTTGCCAGGCCGCCTGCTCCCGCTGCAGCCGCTGCTCCAGCTCCTCCAGTGGCAGCAGCTGGCCCCCGCCGGACTCCAACAGCCTCCGGCGGGCGGCGATCCGGCCCGGCAGATCCCCCAGGCGATCACAACAGAGCTGCACCAGTCCGAGGGGCTCGAGATGGGCGGAGTCCTGGAAGCGTGCCAGCGCCTCACGGCGCACCAGATCGGCCTGCACTGCCAGCTCGCGACTGCGCAGCTCTGCGGCATCGATCTCGGCGGCCACACGCCGGTCACGCAGGCGCCTGCCCCGCCCACGCGGGTGGGCCCGCAGGGCAGCGAGGGCCAGCGCCAGCGGCACCGCCACCAACAGGGCCAGCCCCAGGCCCAGGGGGGTGAAGCGGGCCAGCAGCACCAGCACCAAGCCGGCCAGGGCAACGGCAAGCGGGTCGTCGAGGGGATTCAGCATGGTCTGCAAGATCCGGTTCAGAAAGCCAGCTGGAGCGCTTCCATCCGGCGGCGGATGCTTTCGACCGTGCCCTCCACGAACTCACCGCCATTGGCCTCGGCGATCTGCTTTAGCGCACCTGAGTTGTATTCGCCGCCGCCATAGCCGATCGTGAACACGCCGATGCGCTCGTCGCCCTCGAAACCGCTGCTGCGCAGCTGCTCCCTCAGCGAATCCAGACTCAACAAGGAACCGGAATCCACACCATCGGTGAGCACCACCACCGCCAGGATCTCGCCTGGCTGGCGGGTGCGCCGCAGCCAGTCGCGCCCGGCCAGTACGGCATCGTGCAGGCGCGTGCCGCCGTCGGCCACCAGCCGGGCGATCAGGGGCCCGCTGCCCGCAGCGCCCCCCGGGCCGCCGCGCAGCACCACCGGTGGCCGCACCGTGCTGTCGAAATCGA
>JBIIDV010000089.1:0-6210 GCA_044238185.1 Prochlorococcaceae cyanobacterium
TCGAGGCGATCCTGCGCCGCCTGGAGATCCGCCAGCCCCGCAACGGCCTGGCCCGCAGCGAGGCCGAGGCCCGCGCCGTGGCCGAGCGGGTGGGCTACCCCGTGGTGGTACGCCCCAGCTACGTGCTAGGCGGTCGGGCCATGGAGGTGGTGTTCGATGAAAGCGAGCTCAACCGCTACATGGCCGAGGCGGTGAATGTGGAGCCCGATCACCCGGTGCTGATCGATCAGTACCTGGAGAACGCCGTGGAGGTGGATGTGGACGCTCTCTGCGACGCGACCGGCACCGTTGTGATCGGCGGGGTGATGGAGCACATCGAGCCGGCTGGCATCCACTCGGGCGACTCGGCCTGCTGTCTGCCCACCGTGAGCCTGGGCGCTGATGCCCTGGCCACGATCCGTCAGTGGAGCAAGGATCTAGCCCTGGCACTGGAGGTGCGCGGCCTGATCAACCTGCAGTTCGCCGTGCAATGTGACCCAGAGGGCGTTGAGCGGGTGTTCATCATCGAGGCCAACCCTCGTGCCTCGCGCACCGTGCCGTTCGTGGCCAAGGCCACCGGTGTGCCCCTCGCCAAGCTGGCCAGCCGGGTGATGGCCGGCCAGACCCTGGCGGAGTTGGGCCTCACAGCTGAGCCCATCCCGCCGCTGCAGACGGTGAAGGAAGCGGTGCTGCCCTTCAAGCGCTTCCCCGGCTCCGACACCTTGCTGGGCCCGGAGATGCGCAGCACCGGCGAGGTGATGGGCATCGCCAGGGGGTTCGGCATGGCCTTTGCCAAGGCGGAGTTGGCAGCCAATGAGGCCCTGCCCACCGGTGGCACCGTCTTCCTGTCCACCCACGATCGTGACAAGCAGGCCCTGGTGCCGGTGGCCCGTCGCCTGGCCGAGGAGGGATTCAGCCTCACCGCCACCGGCGGCACCGCCGCGGTGCTGGCCGCAGCGGGTCTGGCGGTGGAGCCCGTGCTCAAGGTGCACGAGGGCCGTCCCAACATCGAGGACGCGATCCGCTCCGGCAGCATCCAGCTGATCATCAACACGCCGATCGGCCGGCAGGCGGCTCACGACGACAAATACCTGCGCCGTGCCGCCCTCGACTACGCCGTTCCCACCGTGACCACCCTGGCCGGCGCCCGCGCGGCCGTGGAGGCGATCGCCGCCCTGCAGCAGCAGCACCTGGAGATCAATGCCCTGCAGGACATCCACCAGCGCAGCCCGGCCGCTCTGGCCTAGAGGCCAGCCAGACCCCGTAGGGTGAATTCCCTGTGATCCACCTACTCCCTTGACTGTCGCCCCCAGCCCCGTTGCGATTGCCCCCGGCAGCGACGCCACCGCCGCCTTCCGCGCCGCCTACGAGAACCGCTACACCTGGGATCCAGGCTTCGGCGGTTACGGCGGCCGCTGTGTCTGGGAACAGCCCGGCACGGCTGGCGAACCCGACCGGCGCCTGGAGGGCACCTTCCAGGTGGGAGCCGACCTCAAGGCCCAGGTGGAAGGCATCGAGGACCAGGAGGTGCACAAGGCGATCGCCTCCCAGCTCTGGGAGGTGGCGATTCACCGAGTGCGCCGCGGCTTTGAGCAGACCCATGGCGAGAACACCTTCACCGCCGGTGATACCGACGCGGTTGGCACCGAGGTGATCGTGGGCGGTAAGAACAGCGGTGATCGCTACCGCATCAAGGACGACGTGGTGACGATGGTGCACCGCCACATCCACGGCACGGTGGTGACGATCTTCACCGAGAGCGTGACCCACACCGGCCGCGGCTATCTCAGCCGCACGTACACCAGCCGCTACGCCGATCCCGCCACGGGGGAGCCGAAGGGCGGCCTCAGCCGTTTCACTGACACTTTTGTGCCGCTGGTTGAGGGCGGTCCTTGGGTGCTGAGCGAGCGGCAGGTGGAGACCGAGGCCTTCGGCGACACGCCTGCAGGTCGTCAGCTGTTCCGTTTCGAAGCGCTTGAACCCCTGGTCTGATCCGCGTTTTGGTGGCACCATCGCCGCAACCCGCGGCTGATGTGTTGCCCTTCCTTGACGCGCTCAACAACGTGGTGTGGGGACCGATCACCCTCTGGCTGATCGGTCTCACTGGCCTCTATCTGATGGTGGGGCTTGGGTTCATGCCCCTGCGCCGCATCGGCTTCGGCTTCCGCCAGGCACTTCGCTCGATCCGCAGCAGCAAGGGGGAGGGGGATGTAAGCGCCTTCGAAGGCCTCACCACTGCCCTGGCGGCCACGATCGGTACGGGCAACGTGGCCGGGGTGGCGGGTGCGATCGCCACGGGCGGCCCGGGAGCTGTGTTCTGGATGTGGCTGATCGCCTTCGTGGGGTTGGCCACCAAGTACGCCGAGTCGCTGCTGGCGGTTCACTACCGCGAGGTGGATGAACTGGGCGAGCATGTGGGCGGCCCGATGTACTTCATCCGCAATGGTCTTGGGCCCGGCTGGGGCTGGCTTGCCACTCTGTTCGCCCTGTTCGGCACCCTGGCCGGCTTCGGCATCGGCAATGGCGTGCAGGCCCACGAGATGGCCCTCGCCCTGAAGACCTCCCTGGGGGTGCCCGAGCTGGTGACTGGCGTGCTGATGGCCGTGATCGCTTTTCTGGTGCTGATCGGCGGCATCGAGCGGATCGGCAAGGTCACCGAAGTGGTGGTGCCTTTCATGGCCATCGTGTACGTGGGCGGTGCGCTGGTGATCCTGCTGGCCCACCTGGGCGAGATCCCTGCCGCCCTTGGGGTGATCTTCAAGGATGCCTTCACCGGTGAGGCTGTGGCTGGAGGGGCCCTCGGCACGGTGATTCAGAAGGGCATCTCCCGTGGCGTCTTCTCCAATGAGGCGGGTCTGGGCACAGCCCCGATCGCCCAGGCGGCCGCAAAGCCCGGTGATCCGGTGCTGCAGGGCTCGGTGGCCATGCTCGGCACCTTCATCGACACCATCATCGTCTGCACGATGACCGCCATGGTGATCGTGATCAGCGGCCTGTACACCGGTGAACAGAGCGGAGTGGCCCTCACCATGGCCGCCTTCGACAAGGGCCTGCCCGGATCCGCCTGGCTGGTGACCTTCGGCACCGTGTTCTTCACTGGCACCACAATCCTGGGATGGGGCTATTACAGCGAGCGCTGCCTGGAGTACCTGGCGGGTACGCGGGCGATCAAGCCGTTCCGCCTGCTCTGGGTGGCGGTGGTGGTGATCGGGGCTGTGGCCACCGGCGGTGTGATCTGGACGATCGCCGACATCCTCAATGGCCTGATGGCGATCCCCAATCTGATTGGCCTGTTGCTCCTCTCGGGCACCGTCTTCCGCCTCACCAGGGAGTACAACTTTGAGGCCGGCCAAGACCCTGTCTCCCTGCTGCCGCCGAAGAGCTGAGCGGGGGCTGGGCCCCTTGGCTCAGGGCAGGGGAGCAATGGCCTTCAGCTTTTCGTTCAGCTGCATGGCCATCGACTGGCGGCCCACGGCCAACACCTTGAGGGTGTCCTCATGGAGACGCAGCTGGGCGTCAGCCACCTGCATGCCCCGTACCAGCTCCTTCACGTCATCGGGCAGGGAGTTGAGGTCGTAGCGCTGACCCTCGAAGGTGAGCACAGGGGGCTGCTGGGCGTTGGAATCCACGGGTAGGGCTGAGGGTTTGGTGGCATCAGGATAGGGATCAGCTGCCAAGCGGCCCTGCCCCAGCGCTGGAGCCGCTGCCAAGGGGTCGCTTGAAGAAGAACATCAGCAGGGGACCCACCTGGGCTGCCTCCACCATTTCCCAGTTGTCCCGCCCCAGGGCATTGAGAAAGAACTGCAGCTGTTCGGCTGGGTGGCGGGGCTGGGCACTCACGCCGCTGTACTGCTGGGGAAATTCCCGCCGCAGGTAGTCCGGGCTGAGGGCGCCCCCCAGCCGCTCACTGTCCGCCTTGGGGGAGGGCGGCTCGGGGGGGTTGCCGCTTTCGACGTTGATGTGGATCACCCGGTACTCCCAGGCCATCGGCAGTGTGTTCAGGGGTCGAGATGGATGAACTGGCGGCGGCAGAGATCGCGGTAGCGGCCGCCGCTGGCCAGCAACTGATTGTGGCTGCCCTGCTCCACGATTCGCCCGGCTTCCAGCACCAGGATCCGATCTGCCCGTTGCACGGTGGCCAGTCGGTGGGCGATCACCAGCACCGTGCGGCCGGCCATGGCCCGCTCCAACCCCCGTTGTACGGCCTCTTCAGCCTCGGCATCCAGGGCGCTGGTGGCCTCGTCGAGCAGCAGCAGGGCAGGGTTGCCGAGCACGGCTCGGGCGATGGCCAGGCGCTGCAACTGGCCGCCGGAGAGGTTGCGGCCCCGCTCTTCCAACCGGCTCCCGTAGCCATCGGGCAGGGCCTCAATGAAGCCATCGGCGTTGGCCAGTCGGGCAGCCGCCTGCACCTGCTCCGGGGTGGCCTGACGCCCGAAGCCGATGGCGTCGGCGATGGTGCCGGAGAACACGGCACTCTGCTGGGGCACCAGGGCGATGGTCCTGCGCAGCTCCCGGGCCTGCAGATCGGCCAGGTCCTGGCCATCCAGCAGCACCCGCCCCCGCTGCGGGGTGTTGAAGCGCAGCAGCAGGGAAAACAGGGTCGACTTGCCGGCCCCCGACGATCCCACCAAGGCCACCACCTGGCCAGGCTGCACATCCAGGTTGAGGTCGTCGAGCACGGGCCTGCGGCTGTCGTAGCCGAAGCTGATCCCCTGCAGCTGGAGCTGGCCCCGCACATCCTGCAGGGCACGGGCGTTGCTGCGGTCGGGCGCTTCCACGGGCTCGGCCTCGATCGCCCGCAGCCGCTGCAGGGATGCCTGACCCTGCTGGAACTCGTTGAAGTTGGTGGTGAGGTGGGCGATGGGGTCGATCAGCATGAGCAGCGCTGCCACGTAGCTGCTCAGCCCCTGGCCGTCGAGCTGGCCGCTCTGGATCCGCCAGGCGCCGATCAGCAGCACCGTGAGGATGCCTAGGGCCTCGAGGAAGCCCACCACCGGATGCTGCAGGGCCAGCAGCCGCAGGGTGCGGTAGCGGGCGCCGCGGTGCTGTTCCACCTCGTGGTTGAAGCGCTGCTGCAACCACGGTTCGGCGGCGTAGGCCCGCACCAGGGGCAGCCCGGCGATGGCCTCGGCCAGCAGACCCGCCAATTCGCTCACCTGGTGCTGGCTGCGCTCGGCCGCCGCCATCACCCGGGCGCCGAACGCACCCACCAGCAGGGCGATCAGGGGTGCCAGCAGCAGGGTGGCCAGGGCCAGGGGCCAGTCGAGCCACAGCATCGTGGCCAGCACGGCCAGCAGCTGCAGGGCACTGGGCAGGGTGTCGTGGATCGTCTTGTAGATCACTTCCCCCACCCGGTCGGCGTCCTCTGTAAGCCGGTAGGTGAGGTCGCCGGCGGAGAGTTTGTCGAGGGCGCTGAAGCGCAGCTGTTGCAGCCGGGCAAACAACTGCTGGCGCAGGCCCTGACTCACCCGCAGCGCCGGATCGGCGAGCAGGGTGTCCTGGCCGAACTGGGCCAGTTTCTGCACCAGGAACACCAACAGGGCCAGCAGCACCGTGCGGGCGCTGCTGGCCAGGTCGCCGGCGCCGAGGGCGGGAATCAGGCGCCCGGCCAGCAGGGCCAGCAACGGCCAGCAGGCCACGGTGACCACCACACACCCCCCTCCCGCCAGCAGCCGACGCCTGTGGGGGCGCAGCAGCGGCCAGAGCCGGGCCAGGCTGCTCACCAGGGTGGGAGCTGGCTGGGAGGATAGGGACATGGGCGCACGCTAGGGCTCACCCCCATTTGCATCCCCTTGTGCCTCCATCCCCTGCATGGCCTGGAAGCTGGATCAGTACCTCAAATTTCAGGGCCTGGTGGCCACCGGTGGCGAGGCCAAGTTGCGCATCCAGCGCGGCGATGTGCGGGTGAACGGCCTGATTGAGACGCGTCGCGGCCGGCAGCTGGCCGTGGGAGACGCCGTGTGCATCGATGGTCGGGAGCTGCTGGTGGTGCCCCTCCCCAGCCGCTGAGCGGGGATGCGGCCATCCACGGCGCGTGCCACTGATGGCAGTGGGCCGTTGGCGGATTAGCGTCTATTTCTCTCTATTGGGTTCGCAATGGTGCGCAAGGCCGACCGTCAGACCGTGATCGCCGGCAACTGGAAGATGCACATGACCTGCGCTGAGACGCGGGCTTTTGCAGCCGCCTTCCGGCCCCTGATCGCCGACCTCCCCGCCAGTCGCCAGGTGGTG
>JBIIDV010000009.1:0-61251 GCA_044238185.1 Prochlorococcaceae cyanobacterium
ACAACCAACCCGACCGATCACGAAAACCATGAGCAAGCACCGAATCAGCCGCCGGCCAAGCCAAGGCGGAACGACTCCGAGAACAGCCGCCCCTCAGGCGCCAGGGGTGGCTCAGTTTTCGATGTCGCTTGACACACGCTGCCGGTGCGTCCGGAAGCTGAGCTGCAGGCCAGCACGCAACAGATCCTGGAACGCCGGCCGGATCTGCTTTCTGCCGTTCAAACTATCCTTCTGGAGCGGCTTCCCTTACTCACTCGCGAGGAGCTCATGGAGATCGCCACCATTCCCGCCAAAGACCTGCGCCACACCCGCGTCGCCCAGGAGTGGATCGAGGAAGGCCGGCAGGAAGGCCGTCAGGAAGGCCGACAGGAAGGCCTTCAAGAGGGAGAAGCCTCAGTCACTCTTCGCCTGCTCAACCGTCGCTGCGGCCCCCTCAGTGATGCAACCGCAGCCCGGATCAAGGCGCTGCCGCGGGAGCAACTGGAGGCCCTGGCCGACGCACTGCTCGATTTCAGCGGCCCCGCCGACCTGGCGGCCTGGCTGGCCGAGCACAGCGGCTGAGGCTCAAGCTCCGGCAGGGCTGCAGCTCTTGAGGCGCTGACCAGCTCAGAAAGCCGCTGGCACCAACGGAAGCGTCTTTCTTGGTACGGGCGTACTATTGAGTGATTGGTTTGGTTCGGGGCCGCTACGGTTGTCTCAACGCGCTGAAAGGGATTCCGGGTGGGCTGGTTTAGCCGCGCCGCCTCGATTGCTGGATCGGCAGGCTTGGTCAACCTTGTTCGCCGGCAGCCTGCTCCTTCTGATTTCGTTCACCACCAACTTTGGCGATGACAACCTCTTCCACTTCGCCAACCTCCAAGCCCATGAGCAGGTCGGAGTGGGTCTCCACCTTGTCGCCCTGGCGGCGCTTGTTGGCGATGTTGAACTGGCGTCCCGTTTACGACATCGAGCAAGAATCCGAGCAGCTGAGGATCAGATCTCTCGAAAGCGAGAAGCGGATAAAGCAGATCGAGAACGAAATCGATCAGCTGAAGCAAGACAACGCGCGGCTCGCCGTACTCAACTCCAGGATGGATGCCTTGTTGCGCAGGGACGAGTCCTCCTCTCAGCTTCCCCCTTCAACCGGCTCCAACTGAGCGAGGCCCTGGCCCTGTTGATGGAAGAGATGCGTCGGCGGGGTTAGGTGGAGTCTGGTGTTGCCCAGAGGCCGGCAGGGCTGCAGGTCGTGAGGCCCTGGCCAGCTCGGAACGCCGCTGGCGACGACGGCCCCAACTCCCGCGTCAGGCGCCGGCCCTGCTGGCTGCGAGCGGAGTCCCGCCCAGTCCGCATCCAGCAGCTGCAATCAGCACGCGTGCATCTCAGGGAGGCCCGTGCCCGCCATACACCGGAGATGACCAAGCTGATGCTCAGCTTTTGCAAGGATGTGGACGGGCAATCTGGCCGCAAGCTCGCTGATTACATTCCTGATCTCCATCAGGCCTGCACGCGCTACCTCGAGCAGGTCTCGCTGGTTGCCCACTAGAGAAGGGTTCAGGTGCTTGGCTGGGGCTCACTCCCGCGGCGCCCCTTCCTTGAGCATGAAGCCCACCCCGCGCACGGTGTGGATCAGGGTGGCTGCACCGGGGCGCTCAATTTTTCGTCTCAGGGTGCGCACATACACATCGAGAACGTTGTCGTCTCCCACCCAGTTCTCGCCCCAGATCGCTTCCAGAATGGCCCCGCGGCTGTGCACCTGGTTAGGCCGGCGAATCAGCAGGTGGAGCAACTCGAACTCCTTGCCCGTGAGTGCCACCTCGGCCCCTGCGCGCCGTACCTCCCGGCTGGCTGGATTCAGCTCCAGATCTGCCAGTTGCAGGGGTTTGAGCTCGCTGCTGCCGTCGTCCGGACCCACCGCCCCTCGCCGCAACCGGGCCCGCATCCGGGCCAGCAATTCGGCGAGAGAAAAGGGCTTGGTGAGGTAGTCGTCTGCCCCCGCATCGAGCGCTTCCACCCGCTCCTTCACATCGTCGCGGGCGGTGAGCATCAGCACGGGCGTGTGCTGATCCGTGCGGCGGAGCCGTTGGCAGATCTCCACGCCGCTGAAATCCGGCAGGCTCCAGTCGAGCAACAGCAGATCCCAGTGCTCCTGGCGGGCCAGGGTGAGCGCCTGTTGGCCCGTGCCCGCCTCTCCGCAGCTGTAGCCATCCAGCTCCAGTTCGGTGCGTAAAAATACGCGCAATTCCGGGTCGTCATCAACGATTAACACCCGAACAGCGCGCATGGCCAAGGTCTGCGTGACGCATCTGCGTGACGCAAAGGTAAGGGCAATTTCAACGTTTGCTATCCGCAGGCCCCTTGCCGCCTGATTCCCGGCTGCGTAGGGTCGCCCCATGGCCCTGCCCCCGTTGCTTCCCCGCGCCAGCACCCTCTCGGCCCGCATGGCGCGCTGGGGGGTGGCCATCGTGCTGCTCTACGTGCTGGCGGCCCTGGTCACGCCCCTGCTGGTGCAGCTGGGCTGGCTGCCTGAGCCCAACGCCGGCCTCGACAATCCGATCTACGCCTCCCCCTCGGCCGCCCACTGGTGCGGCACCGACCGCCTCGGCCGCGACGTGTGCGTGCGCACCCTCGCCGCTAGCGGCGTGGCCCTGCAGGTGGTGGTGCTCGCCCTGGTGGTGGCCCTGGTGATCGGCGTGCCCCTGGGCATGGTGAGCGGCTACCTGGGCGGCGGCGTGGACCGGGTGTTGGTGCTGCTGATGGACACCCTCTACACCCTGCCCGTGCTGCTGCTCTCGGTGGTGCTGGCCTTTCTGCTGGGCCGCGGCCTGCCCAACGCCGCCGCCGCCCTCTGCGTGGTGTACATCCCCCAGTACTTCCGCGTGGTGCGCAACCAGAGCGCCCAGGTGAAGGCCGAGCTCTACGTGGAGGCGGCCCAGTCGCTCGGCGCCGGCCCGCTCTGGATCCTGCGCCGCTACCTGCTGCGCAACGTGATCACCTCGGTGCCGGTGCTGCTCACCCTCAACGCCGCCGATGCGGTGCTGGTGCTCGGTGGCCTCGGCTTCCTCGGCCTCGGCCTGCCCGAAACCATCCCCGAGTGGGGCGGCGACCTGCAGCAGGCCCTCACCGCCCTGCCCACCGGCATCTGGTGGACCGCCCTCTACCCCGGCCTGGCCATGTTCGTGCTGGTGCTGGGCCTCTCCTTCCTGGGGGAGGGCCTGGAGGCCTGGCTCAGTGGCAGCGGCCAGGCGTCGCGGGCCGCACAATAGAGCTGTAAAGCGGCTCTCCTTTACCCATGCCCTGGTGGTTGGATCTGCTGCTGTTGCTCCTGGCAGCCGGCCTGTGGGGATTGGCCAGCGAGAACCGCGACGACGTGTGGGAGCTGCTGCTGAAGATGCTCGGCGCCGTGGCCCTGGCGGTGGTGCTCCTGGGCGGCCGCCAGATCGTGCTGGAGTTGGTCGTGCTGGCGGTGGCCCTGTGGCTGCCTGGCGCCACCAGTGCCCGCCTGGCCAGCCGTCGGCCCCCCGGCGCCGGCTGATCGCCCTTCAGCAGCGCAGCTTCACCGTGCGCGGCAGCTCCTCGGCGATGGCGCCCTCCGCGTCCAGGGCCGGGTAGGGGCGCCCCTCCCGCTCGCACCAGGCCGCCACCTGGGGGTAGGCCCACGCGAACAGCTGGCGCCGGTAGCGCTCCGGCTCCACCCCCTCCCCCGCCTGCGGCACCAGCCCGGCCGCCTGGCGCTGGCGCAGGGCCTCAAACAGCAGCGTCGCCGTGGCCACGCTCACATTCAGCGACTGCACCATCCCCTGCATCGGGATGATCACCGCCTGGTCCACCAGGGCCGCCGCCTCGGGGCTCAGCCCCCACTTCTCCGCCCCCAGCACAAACGCCGTGGGGCCGGTGAAGTCGCACGTGCGGTAGTCCACCGCCGTGGGGCTCAGCAGCGTGCCGTACACCCGGAAGCCCTGGGCCTTCAGGCTCTGCAGGGCCTCCGCGCCGGAGTTGTGCAGGTGCAGCGGCACCCACTTCTGGCTGCCCTGGGCCGTGCTGTTGAAGGTGGGCAGTCGCCCCTGCAGACACACCGCATGGGCCTCCAGCACCCCCACCGCGTCGCAGCTGCGCAGGATCGCCGAGAGGTTGTGGGGCTTCTCCACGTGCTCCAGCAGCAGGGTGAGGTCGCCCATGCGCCGATCGAGCACGGCCTTGAGGCGTTCGAAGCGGCGGGGCAGCAGGGGCATCGGGCCAGTGTCTCAGAGCCAGATGTGGTCCGGCCGCAGGGCCGGGGCACCCAGCAGGCCGATCTCCAGCTCGGCGCTGCCGTTGCCGTTCACATCCCCCCGCAACACGCCGCCCCGGTAGCGCAGCTCGCCGGCCGTGCCACTGAAGCCACGCTTGCCCACAAAACGGAAGGCTTGGTTGCCGGCCCTTGTGGTGTTGGCATCGATCCGCCGCAGGTCGATCCGATCGCCCCGCTTGCCTGCAAAGTCGGCGATCAGATCGCGGTTCCTGCCCACCCCCGCGGCGTCGCCCAGGTTCTGGAAGCTGAAGCGATCAGGGCCATGCAGGCCGATCAGCAGGTCGCGCCGGGCCGTGCCGGTGATCACATCCCCCACGTCGGTGCCGACAACGGGGTTCTCGATGCGTCGCAGCAGGCGGGTTGTCAGCCCCAGCTTCGCGCTGTCGATGCCGAGATCGTTGAGGGTGGCGAACTCGGCTTCGCTGCGGCCGGGTGCCAGCCGACCCACCAGCATCACCCGAAACACCAGGGTGGAATTGGCCGGGATCGTGGCATTGCCGGCACTGCCATAGGCCAGGGTGCTGGGAATGGTGAGCTCAAGCACCTCCCCCAGCCGGCGGCCCTGCAGGCCCAGATCCCAGCCCGGGATCACCTGGCCAGCGCCCAGGTTGAACACCAACAGGTCGCGCAGCTGCTGGAAGCCCGTGAAGTTGAAGTTGGCATCAAACAGGGTGCCGTCTGTGAGCCTCCCCGCGTAAAACACGCCCACCTGATCACCACTGGCGAGCTGGGCACCTTTGGAGCTCCTCAGGCGGCGAATGGTGAGCCCTTCCGCTGTGGTGATCGTCTGCACGCGTCGGCTCATGGGGTTCGCAAGCGGGCTTCCTAGACCCCAAGATTGACAGGCTGGGAAGCTAGACAGGCTGGGTCGGTGGCTCACAGAGCCCTGCTCCATGGGATCTGGATCAGGATCGGGATCAGGATCAGGCAGCGCGAGTTTTGATGAGCGCGTGTATGCCGCGGTGCTGCGCATTCCCCGCGGCCGGCTGGCCACCTACGGCCAGATCGCCGAGCTGATCGGCGCCTACGGCTGCGCCCGCCAGGTGGGCTGGGCCCTGCGCCGCCTGCCCCTGCCCTCGCCGGTGCCCTGGCAGCGGGTGGTGAATGCCCGGGGCCAGATCAGCTTCACCCCCAGCCGCGAGGGCAGCGACTGGATCCAGGCCGAGCTGCTGCGCGCCGAGGGGATCCCGGTGGATGGGGCGGGCCGCCTGCCGTTGGGGCGCTATCTGTGGGTTCCACCCCTGGAGGATGCGGTTGACGGTTGAGGCAGCCCCGATCGGTCTGGCGCCCCGCCAGCTGGCCTGGCAGGTGTTGCAGGCGGTGGCCGCCGGGGCCTACGCCGACGGCGCCCTGGAGCGGGAGTTCAACCGCCTGCCCCTGGAGACGGCCGATAGGGCCCTGGCCACCGAGCTGGCCTACGGCGCCATCCGCCAGCGGCGCCTGCTCGACGCCTGGCTCGACGCCCTCGGCAAGGTGCCGGCCGAGCGCCAGCCGCCGCGGCTGCGCTGGCTGCTGCACCTGGGTGTGTACCAGCTGCTGTTCAGCCAGCGGGTGCCGGCCGCGGCGGCGGTGAACACCACGGTGGAGCTGGCCAAGCGGGCCGGCCTGGGCCGCTTGGCGCCGGTGGCCAACGGCGTGCTGCGGGCGCTGCTGCGCCGCCGCGCCGCCCTGCCGCCCGGGTCGCCGCCCTGGCAGGGGCTGCCCCAGCTGGAAGGGGAGCAGCCTGCAGCCACGATCCTCGGTCTGCGCCATTCCCTGCCCGCCTGGCTGGCCGAGCTGCTGCTGCTGTGGTTGCCGCCGCAGCGGGCGGAGGCCTTCGCCGCCAGCTGCAACCAGCCCCCCAGCCTCGACCTGCGGGTGAACCCCCTGCGCGCCAGCCGCGACCAGGTGCTGGTGGCCCTGCGCCAGGCCGGGGCGGCCGCCGAGCCCCTGGCCGAACCCCAGGCCATCGGCCTCAGTGGCCGGGTGGGTGATCCGCGCCAGCTGCCCGGCTACGCCGAGGGGCAGTGGTGCGTGCAGGACCGCAGCGCCCAGCGCATTGCCCCCCTGCTTCAGCCCCAGCCCGGCCAGCTGATCCTCGATGCCTGCGCCGCCCCCGGCGGCAAGAGCACCCACCTGGCCGAACTGCTCGGCGACCAGGGCGAGATCTGGGCCGTCGACCGGAGCGAAGCGCGGCTGCGGCGGCTGCAGCGCAACGCCGAGCGCCTGGGGCTGGCGGCCATCCACACCCTGGCGGCCGATGCCGGCCAGCTGGCCGGGCAACGGCCCGAGTGGCTGGGCCAGGTGGATCGCATCCTGCTCGATGCCCCCTGCTCGGGCCTGGGCACCCTGGCCCGCCATGCCGATGCCCGCTGGCGGATCGACCCTGGTGCCATCACCGAGCTGGTGGCGCTGCAACAGCAGCTGCTGGAGGCGCTGCTGCCGCTCCTGAAGCCCACTGGCCTGCTGGTGTATGCCACCTGCACTGTGCATCCGGCCGAAAACGGCGAGCTGATCGCCGCCCTGCTGGCCCGTCACCCCCAGCTGCACTTGCGCAGCACCCAGCAGTGGTGGCCTGGCGAGAGCGCGGGTGACGGCTTCTACGCCGCCGTGCTGGCCAACGCTCCGGCCGAAGGGGCTGGCTGAGGGGCCCGGCTCAGGGGATCGGTGGCAGGGGTGGGGGCTCCACCGGTGGCGGTGGTGGCGGCGGCGGCGGTGCAGCCACGGGGGTGGATGCGGTGGGGGCCGGTTCCCGAGCGGGGGCCGGGGCTGGCGCAGGGGCTGGAGCAGCCTGGGGCCGCGGCCTGGGTCGGGGCGCCGGCGGCGGCGGTTCACTCCAGCTCGGTTCCGGTTCGCTCCAGGTGGGTTCGGGCTCCGCGCGGCGCCGGGCCCGGGGCTCGGGATCCTCCGCCGGCGGTTCCCAGCTGGGCGGCTCATAGTCCGGTGGCTCCCAGCGGCTGTCGGGGGCCATCGCATCGGGCGGTTCCCAGGGTTCCTGGCGCTCGCGCCGCTCGGGTTGGGGCGCGGGCTTCTTGTTCTCCTTGGGCGGCACGTAGGGCACGAACTTGCCCTCCAGCACCGGCTTGGGCGGGAACTCCTGCACCGGCATGGCTTTGGTGATGGTGGCCATGAAGGCCCCCCAGGCCGCTGCCGCCTGGGCGCTGCTGCTGCCGGTCTTGGTGTTCTCGTCGTAACCGAACCACACCGAGGTGGTGAGTTGGGGGATCGAGCCGATGAACCAGAGGTCGCGGGCGCCCTCGGCCGTGCCCGTCTTGCCGGATGCTGGGCGGTCGTAGAGGCCTGCGCCGGTGCCGGTGCCGCCGCTCACCACCCGCTGCAACATCCAGGTCATCGCATCGGCCACGTCGCTGCTCACGGCCCGCTTGGGCGGCTTGCCATCGGTGCGGCGGCTGTAGAGCAGCTGGCCATCGGGGCCGAGGATCTCCTCGAACGGGGTGGGCTCCACGTACACGCCCCGGTTGTTGATGGCGGCGAAGGCGGCGGTCATCTCCAACATGTTTTTCTCGTTGGAGCCCAACACCATCGCCGGGTACTCACCCACCGTGCCGGTGATCCCCAGCCGGCGTGCCACGTCCACCACCCGCGGGTAGGCCACCTTCTCGGCCACGGCCACCGCTGCCGCGTTCTTCGACTGGGCCACGGCCTGGGTCATGCTGATCTGACCGGCGCCCTTGATGCAGAACTCCTTCGGCGGCCAGCCGTCCTTGTAGCAGCGCGTCTTGTCGGTCACCGTGTCCTCCGGCGTCATCCCCGCTTCCAGGGCGGCCGTGTAGGCGAACAGCTTGAAGGTGGAGCCGGGGGAGCGCAGGGCCTGCACCGCCCGGTTGAACTGGCTGCGGTTGAAGTCCTTGCCGCCCACCAGCGCCCGCACCAGGCCGGTGCCCGGCTCCATCGCCACCAGGCCCCCTTCCATGCTGCCGGCGCGGGCAACGATCACCCTCTCGGCGGCCGCCTGCATCGCCGGGTCCATGCCCGTGCGCACGGTGAGGCCGCCCACCTCCATCTGTTCCTTGGTGAGCACCCGCGGCAGTTCCAGGGCCACCCAGCTGCTGTACCAGGGGGCGGTGCTGTCGAAGAATTTGGGATCGGCGGGCTTGAGCGCCAGCGGCGCATCGGCGGCCTCGTTCTCCTGGGCCGCGGTGATGAAGCCCTGCTCCCGCATCCGCCGCAGCACGATGCGGCGGCGTTGCAGGGCCAGATCGGCATTCACCAGGGGCGAATACACCGAGGGGGCCGGGGGCAGGCCGGCGATCAGGGCGGCCTCGGGCAGGGTGAGCTGCTCGGGTGTCTTGGAGAAGTACACCCAGGCCGCGTCCGAAACGCCGTAGGCACTGGAGCCCAGGTACACCAGATTCAGGTACTCGGTGAGGATCTGGCGCTTGCTGAGCTGGCGCTCGAGCTTGCCGGCCAGCGCCGCCTCCTTCACCTTGCGCAGCAGGGTGCGGTCCTGGCTGAGAAACACCGTGCGGGCGAGCTGCTGGGTGATCGTGCTGGCCCCCTCCTCCACCGAGCCGCGGGAGATGTTGCGCACCATGGCCCGGCTGATGCCATAGAGGTCCACGCCGTCGTGGTCGTAGAAGCGCCTGTCTTCGGCGGCGATGAAGGCCTTCTCCACCAGGGGCGGGATAGCGCCGCTGGTGAGCTTCTCCCGGCTCACCGGCCCCTGCTTCTGCACCACCTGGCCGTCAGCCGCCAGGATGGTGAGCGTGCCGGGGCGATTGAAGTGGCTGATGCCGCGGGCATCGGGCAGCAGGGCGTCGAAGCCCCGCACCAGCACCGACTGCACCACGGCCGCGCCGCCGCCGATCGCCGCCGCCGCCAGGGCGGGCAACAGCAGGGGCTTGCGACCCGGCCGCTGGCGCCGGCGGGGTTGGCGGGGTTGGGCGACCGCGGTGTTGGTCATTTCAGGCCACCAGGGCGCTGTGGCCGATGGCCAGGGCCGTGACCAGCATGCCGAGCACCAGGAAGGGCTGGGCGCTGGCCTGGTATTTCACGTCGTAGGTCACCGGATCGCGCAGCAGCCAGATGTCCTGAAAGGTCATCTGGGGCACGACCAGCAGCACCAGCAGCACGGCGGCGAAATGCTGGCCGATGGCGATCAGCACGGCCACCATCGCCAGTTGGAACACGTCGATCATCGCGGCGCTGATCCAGCTCGCCTTCTCGATGCCGAACACCACCGGCAGGCTCTGCAGCCCCAGGGCCCGGTCGCCTTCCACGCTCTTGAAGTCGTTCACCACGGCAATGCCCAGGCCGGCCAGGGAGTAGGCCAGGGTGAGCAGGGCGGTGGTCCAGGTGAGGTGGCCGAACAGGGCCTGGCCCGCCCACCAGGGCAGGGCGATGTAGCTGGCGCCGAGGGCGTAGTTGCCGAGCCAACCGTTCTGCTTGAGCTTGAGCGGCGGCGCCGAATAGATGAAGCTCACGAACGAGCCGCCCAGGGCCAGCAGCAACAGCACCGGGGTGGTGTGGCCGGCCCACAGGTCGAGTGCGTAGGCCACGCCCAGGCCCGCCAGCAGCAGGATCCAGATCTGGGCCTTCACCTGGCCCAGGGGGATCGCCCCGGAGGGGATCGGCCGGTAGGGCTCGTTGATCGCGTCGATCTCGCGGTCGTAGTAGTCGTTGATCGTCTGGGTGTAGCCGGCCAGCAGGGGGCCGCTCATCAGCATGCAGGCGATCGAGGCACCCACCTCGGGCAGGGTCCAGTGGAAGTTGCCGGACGCGGCGGCGCCGCACAGCACCCCCCAGATCAGCGGGATCCAGGTCACCGGCTTCATCAGTTGCAGCCGGATCTTCCAGATGTTGCTGGTGCCGGCAGCACCCTTCATCCCCAGCAGCTGGCGCGCTGCCGATCCAGTGCGGGCTTCGGGGTTGGGGCTGTTGGTCAAACCGGGTCTCAGGCGAGGGTCACTTCGTCGTCGAAGAACCAGGCGGTCTGGCCGCCGGCCAGTTCCACCACAATGCCGATGCCCTTGCCATCCACGGTGCGGAACCCCTTCACCGTGCCGGAGGCATCGGCCTTGAGGGCGCTCACCAGCTCGGCCGGAATGCGATCCCGCACGCGGGCGATGCGCACCTTGGAACCGACGTTGATCGTGGCAGCCTGGGCCATGGGGCGGCGCGACTGAAAAGTGGCGCAACCCTAACAGTGAGAGTCCGCTGCAACCCGGGTCACGCCCAGCTCCAGGTTCGCCCAGCCATTCCCCACGCCGACAGGCCACGCTGCCCCCACCCCCGCCCCCGCTGCCCATGGTTGCCAAGCGCATCATTCCCTGCCTCGACGTGGCCGATGGCCGGGTGGTGAAAGGGGTGAACTTCGTGGGCCTGCGCGATGCCGGCGACCCGGTGGAGCTGGCCTGCCGCTACAGCGCCGCCGGGGCCGATGAGCTGGTGTTTCTGGACATCGCCGCCAGCCACCAGGGCCGCGCCACCCTGGTGGAGCTGGTGCAGCGCACCGCCGAGGCCGTGACCATCCCCTTCACCGTGGGCGGCGGCATCAGCAGCGTGGAGGGCATCACCGCCCTGTTGCGCGCCGGCGCAGACAAGGTGAGCCTCAACTCCTCGGCGGTGCGTGATCCGGAGCTGGTGGCCCGCGGCGCCGAGCGCTTCGGCTGTCAGTGCATCGTGGTGGCGATCGACGCCCGGGCCCGGCAGGGCGGGGGGTGGGATGTGTACGTGAAGGGCGGCCGTGAGAACACCGGCCTGGATGCGGTGGCCTGGGCCGAGCGGGTGGTGGCCCTCGGGGCGGGCGAGATCCTGCTCACCTCCATGGATGGCGACGGCACCCAGGCCGGCTACGACCTGGCCCTCACCCGGGCGGTGGCCGATGCGGTGGACGTGCCGGTGATCGCCTCCGGCGGCGCCGGCTGCATCGATCACATCGCCGCGGCGATCGCGGGCGGCGCCCAGGGCGGCCATGCGGCGGCTGCCCTGTTGGCTTCCCTGCTGCATGATGGCGTGCTCACGGTGGAACAGATCAAGGAGAACCTGCTGGCCCGTGGCCTGCCGATCCGGCCGCTCACTGGTGCATCAGCTTTGAACCAGCCCTGACGCGGCCTGCTGTTACTCCCCGTTACATTGCTTGGACGACTGCTTTCTAGTTCCCCACTTTTGGCCGTTCTGCACGCCCCTCTCCCAAGCTTGATCGCCCTGCTGCTGGTGGCGGCGGTGATCGCGCTCGTGGCCTGGGCCCTGCAGCTGATGCAGGCCGCCAACGACCGCAAGGAGTTCTCGCTGATGCTGGCCGGCTGCATGGTGTGCTCCGCCGCCGTGGGCCTGGCCACCGTGATGGTGATCACCCTCACCGGGCCGGAGTGGGGGGCCCTCGGCGCCCTGGCCGGACCGATGGCCGGCGCCGACCCGGCCAGCCCCGACCTGCCCCTCTCCCTGCCCGCCTCCTTTGAGCTGCCCTGGGATGGGCAGCTTTAGCCCCGGCGATCCTGCCGCGGTGCAGCAGCTGTTCGATCAGATCGCCCCGCGCTACGACCAGCTCAACGACCTGCTCAGCCTGGGCCTCCATCGCCTCTGGAAGCGCCAGGCCCTGGCCTGGATCCAGCCCCGGCCGGGCCAGAGCCTGCTCGATCTCTGCTGCGGCACCGGCGACCTGGCCCTGCTGCTGGCGCAGCGGGTGCGACCGGGGGGGGATGTGCTGGGGGTGGATGCCGCTGCCGAGCCCCTGGCGATCGCAGCCGCCCGCGGCCGGCGCCAGCCCTGGCTGCCGCTGCGTTGGCAGCAGGGCGACGCCCTGGCCACCGGCTTGCCTGCCGCCTCGGTCCACGGCGCCGTGATGGCCTACGGCCTGCGCAACCTGGCCGATCCGGCCGCCGGCCTGCGGGAGCTGCGCCGCCTGCTGCGGCCCGGCGGCCGGGCGGCGGTGCTCGACTTCAACCGGCCCAGCGAGCCTGCGGCCAGTTTTCAGCGCTTCTACCTGCGCCGGCTGGTGGTGCCCACCGCTGAGCTGTTTGGCATCCCCGAGCACTACGCCTACCTGGAAGCCAGCCTGGGCTGCTTCCCCACCGGGCCCGAGCAGGAGGGCCTGGCCCGGGAGGCCGGCTTCAGTCGGGCCCAGCACCGGCCCCTGGCCGCTGGCCTGATGGGGGTGCTGCAGCTGGTGGCCTAGGCCATGGGTCCGCAGTTTTGCGGGCTGTTCATTAAACTACCTGCTGTGATTCGTCGGAATTCATTGCGTCAAGTCTTCCGATTCGAAGGGCTGGATTAGAGCGCGGCGCTGGCAAGCTTGACCAACACCACGCTCCTGGCGTCAGCGGTTCATCTGTTCTGCGCCCTCTCCCTTGGCCCCGCAGCCGCGCTTCCCCTTCCTGCCCACCATGGGCCTGCTGTTGCTGCTCGGTTTTGGCGGCACCAGCGCCCTCAGCTATTTCAGCGCCCGCGGCACCCTCAACCGCCAGCTGGCCAACTCCACCTTGCCGCTCACGGCCAGGGCGGTCAGCGCCGATCTGGAGCGCAGCCTCACCAGGCCGGTGCTGGTGTCCTCGTCGATGGCCCGCAACACCTTCCTGCAGCGCTGGCTGGCCGATGGCGAGCAGGAGCAAGACGAGATGGTGGCCTACCTGCGCAATCTGCGCAGCCAGTTCCGTGCCACCACCGCCTTCTTCGTGTCTGAGCGCAGCCGGCGCTATTACCACCCCGACGGTGTGCTCAAGACCGTCTCCCCCAGCGATCCCGGCGACCGCTGGTACTTCCGGCTGCGCGATGCGGCCACCCCCTTTGAGGTGAACATCGACCGGGATACGGCCGATCCCGACCGCGTCACGGCCTTCTCCAATTTCCCTGTGCTGGATCGCCAGGGCCGCTTCATCGGCGCCATTGGCCTGGGGATCGATGTGCGCGAGTTGGCCCGCGAGCTCACATCCCACAGGCAGCGCCACGGCACCCAGGTGCTGCTGGTGGCGCGGGATGGCCGGGTGCTGCTGGCTCCGAGCGGGACCGCTGCTGCCCACACCGCTTCCCGCCTGCAGGAGGTGTCCGGCCTGGCCCCCCATGCCGCCCGACTGCTGCGGGACCCCGAGGTGGCGCTGCAGTTCCGCCACGGCCAGGGCGAGCTGTTCGTGAACAGCCGCCAGATCCCTGAACTGGGCTGGGTGATGGTGGTGCTGCAGCAGACCGATCCTCACCAGGGCGCCCTGCTGCCGATCCTGGGCCAGAACCTGCTGATCGCCCTGCTGGTGTCTGGGGTGGTGCTGCTGCTGGCCAATGCCACGGTGGGCAGTTACCAGCGCCGTCTCCAGCGGCTGGCCAACACCGACAAACTCACCGGCCTGCTCAACCGCACCGCCTTTGATCCCCTGTTTGGCGATCTGGTGCAGGAGGCGATCCGGCGGCAGCAGCCGCTGGCGCTGCTGTTGCTCGACATCGACTTCTTCAAGGCCATCAACGACACCCACGGCCATGTGATTGGCGACCAGGTGATCCAGCATGTGGCCGCCCGGCTGGAGGGCACCAGCCTGAAGGGTGAGCACGGGTTTCGCTGGGGTGGCGAGGAGTTCCTGATCCTGATGCCGGGCTGCACGGCGGCCCAGGCGGTGGCGCGGGGTGAAGCCCTGCAGCGGGCGCTGCGGCTGGAGCCTGTTCAGCATGGGCCAGGGGCCTGGCCGGATGCTGCCAGCAACCCCCTGCTCGCTCCCACCATCAGCTGCGGGGTCACCAGCTATCAGCTGGGGGAAACGGATCAGGAGTTGCTGGTGCGGGCCGATCGGGCCCTCTACCAGGCCAAGCACGAGGGCCGCGACCGGGTGGTGTGCCTCGATCAGGGGGAATCGCCGGTGCAGGTGGCCTGATTCCGTAGCCCTGCTTACCCTTTGCCCGCATCCCCCTGGTGATCATGGGCGTACCCCTGTTCAAATTCGCCGGCAACATCGGCAAGAAGGTGTTCAACCGCGGCGAGGACTCCGCCAAGGCTGCCGAGAAGATCAAGCAGCACGTGGAGAAGAACAACCCCGGCGTGAAGGACCTGCAGGTGAACGTTTCCGGCGAGACCGTGACCCTTGGCGGCAGCGCCACCGACCAGGCCGCCTTCGAGAAGGCCGTGCTGATCGCCGGCAACGTGGAAGGGGTGGGCCAGGTGGAGGCCGTGTCCCTGCAGAAGCCCGATGGCACTGAGTCCACGTTCATCCTGGTGGAGGAGGGCGACACCCTCTGGGGCATCGCCGAACGGGCCTACGGCAGCGGCGCCCGCTACACCGAGATCTTCGCGGCCAACCGCGAGGTGATCGAGGATCCCGACCTGATCTTCCCGGGCCAGAAGCTGCGCATCCCCACCACCTGAGCTGCACCGACTGATCCCGGCCGGCGCACTGGAACCGGCGCACTGGAACCGGCGCACTGGAACCGGCGCACTGGAACCGGCGCACTGGAACAATGACAGCGCCGGCTCCCGCCCCCATGCACTTTCAGGACATCATCAGCACCCTGAACCGCTTCTGGGCGGATCAGGGCTGCCTGTTGCTGCAGCCCTACGACACCGAGAAGGGCGCCGGCACCATGAGTCCGCACACGGTGCTGCGGGCGATCGGCCCCGAGCCGTGGGCCGTGGCCTACCCCGAGCCCTGCCGCCGCCCCACCGACGGCCGCTACGGCGACAACCCCAACCGCGCCCAGCACTACTTCCAGTACCAGGTGCTGATCAAGCCGTCCCCCGACGGCATCCAGGAGACCTACCTGGCCTCGCTGGAGGCCCTGGGCATCCGCGCCAAAGACCACGACATCCGCTTCGTGGAGGACAACTGGGAATCGCCGACCCTCGGCGCCTGGGGCGTGGGCTGGGAGGTGTGGCTCGACGGCATGGAGGTGACCCAGTTCACCTACTTCCAGCAGTGCGGCGGCCTCGACTGCCGGCCGGTGTCGATCGAGATCACCTATGGCCTCGAGCGCCTGGCCATGTACCTCCAGGACGTGGAGAGCATCTGGGATCTGAGCTGGAACGGCGAGCGCTCCTACGGCGAGATCTGGCTGCCCTTTGAAAAGGGGCAGTGCACCTACAACTTCGAGGCCTCAAATCCCGAGCGGCTGCAGCAGTTGTTCGCCCTCTACGAGGCTGAAGCGGCCGACCTGGTGGCGCGCAAGCTGCCGGCCCCTGCGCTCGACTTCGTGCTCAAGTGCAGCCACACCTTCAACCTGCTGGAGGCCCGCGGCGTGATCTCCGTCACCGAGCGCACAGCCACGATCGGCCGCATCCGCACATTGGCGCGCCAGGTGGCCGAGGCCTGGCTGGCCGAGCGCGAGGCCCTGGGCTTTCCGCTGCTCAAGGGCTGAAGCACGTCAGGGTGTCCACAGCGCCAGGATCGACCGGCCTCTACCGGTGGCTCTTGGCGGCAGCAAGAATGCCGTCGGGCTGGTTCAGGGTTTCAAATTCGTCGTGGACGAATGCATAGTTGTGCTGCTTGAGTGCAGCTTTGCAACGCTGGTGAATGCTTTCGCCATGGGTTCCGATCAGAAACGCATGGATGTCAGAGCCGTTGTTGGGCCTGGAAAAGTAGTCTTCCAGGATCAGGGCTTCAAGGCCCTGAATATCCATCTGCACCAGGTCGATCCCAGGGGAGTGGATCATCGCGCCAATCCCAGAGAGGGTTACGGATTCAATGGGCGATGTTGGCCTCGATCGGGCGTCCTCGGGTTTGATCAGAAAACTGCCGAAGGCGCGGTCCACCAATAGATAGGTGTCGGTGCTTGGCGCAACAGCCAGGCTGTGAATTCGGAAATCCTCCTTCGAATAGCCATTAAGCTCTATATTTTCTTCGAGATAGAGCCGGTGACGATCCAGTGGCTCGAAGCAGTGAACAATAAGATCGGGACGTGTGCGCTTTGCCAGTAGTGCGTAATAGCCGATGGCACTGCCCAGGCTCACAAAGATGCCGCCAACAGGCAGGTTTTTGATCATCTCGAGAAACAGCTCTTCTTCGTCCTCTTCGTGCACATTTCGCTTCGCGTAGCGGAGGCGTTGGGCCTCAACGAGCTGGTCGTCGTAAACCTTTACGCCATTGTCAAAGCGATGAACAGCTCGCATTTGTTTGAGCCCTGCACTTAGGGCATAGAAAGGTATTCGCATCCCGGCTTACTTTGGGCTTCACCCGGTGCCGAGAAGGCGACTCTACTCGGAACTGCCGCATGGGCTTTTGCCAGAGCGTGAGCATTCGCGTTGATTCAGGGCTAGAGAACACCGCTGCCCCATGCATCAGGCTGGTGCCATGAACAAGGCCCCCCGCTTCGTGCTGCTGCTGGTGCTGCTGCTGGGCAGCTTCCAGCTGGGTCGCCTCAGTGAGCGGGCCGTCTGGCCCTGCCGCCTGCGGCCGGTGGCTTCCCTGGTGGCGCCACTGGTGGGCCAGGAGATGCCCAGCGCCGAGCTGTGTGAGTTGCTGCTGCAGCTGCCGCGCTTCTGAATCAGGGGCGTGCCGCATCAGGGGCGTGCCGCAGGGTTGGCCGTTGGGGGCAATCCTGCCACCAGTGCGGAGTTCGGCCAGTGCGGCGGCATGGGGTGATCGGCGGCGTGATCTGGGCGGTTGTGCTCGCCCTGGCGCTGCTGCGGGCCACTGTGATCAGCCTGCAGCCCCTGCCGCTGGCGCCCGGGGATCCCGCCCGCCTGCTGGCCGCGGCCGCGGCGCCGCCGGAGATTGCGCTGCAGGGGTGGTTGTTGGCTGATCCCCGTCCCAGCGTGGACGGCAGCCGCTGCACTGCCCTGCTGCAGTTGTCGGTGGGCCGCACGGAATTGCAGTTCAGTCCCTGCCCCGACCCCGCTCCCCAGGAGGGCTGGCAGCTGCGGGTCTGGGGCCGCCTGCGCCAGCCGCAGCCGGCTGCCCACCCGCTGCTCTCCGGCGCGGCCGAGCGACTGGGCCAGCAGCAGGCCGCCAGCCAGTTCCAGGTGCTGGAGTGGCAGGTGCTGGAGCGGCCTGCCACGCCCATCGCCGATCTGCGCCGACACCTGGCCGCCGCCCTGATCGAGCGGGCCGGGCCTGAGCGGGGCGGCCTGCTCGCTGCCCTGGTGCTGGGCAGTGCCGTGGTGCCCCTGCCGGCCGAGATGCGGGAGCTGTTCCGCGCCTCTGGCCTCTCCCACGCCCTGGCGGCCTCGGGCTTTCACCTCAGCGTGCTGCTGGGGGCGGTGCTGCCCCTGGCCCGGCGCCTGCCCCAGCTGCCGCGTCTGCTGCTGCTGGGGGGGGCCATGGGACTGTTCGTGCTGCTGGCCGGCCCGCAGCCTTCGGTGCTGCGGGCGGTGCTGATGGCGGCGATCACCACGTTGGCGCTGGAGTGCGGCCGGCGCGGGCGGCCCCTGCCGGTGCTGCTCGCCACTGTGGGGCTGTTGCTGCTGGTGTGGCCTCGCTGGCTGCTGGCGGTGGGCTTCCAGCTGAGTGTGGTGGCCACGGCGGCTCTGCTGCTCAGTGCCGGCCCCCTGGAGCAGGGGTTGCGGCGCTGGCTGCCGGGCTGGTGCGGGCCCTGGCTGGCACCGGCCACCGCTGTGCCCCTGGCCGCCTGCCTCTACACCCTGCCGCTGCAGCTGCTCCATTTCGGTGTGGTGCCGCTCTATGCCCTGCTGGCCAACTTGCTGGCGGCGCCGCTGCTCACGCCGCTCACCCTCGGTGCGATGGTGCTGGCCCTGCTGGCGGTGCTGGTGCCGCCGCTGCTGGGGCTGCTGCTGCCGCCCCTGGCCGCCCTGGCCGGGCTGTTGCTGGCGGTGGCGCGCCTGGTGGCCGGTCTGCCGATGGCCCAGTGGCAGCTGGGGCGGCCCAGCCCCGCTCTGGTGCTGCTGCTGGCGGCGGGCCTGCTGGCCCTGCTGCTCCCCGATCTCGCCCGACGCTGGCGGCGGCTGGCCCCGGCGGCCATCGCCCTGGCGGCGGTGCTGCACCTGGCCGCTCTGCAGGCCGACCAACTGCTGCTGGTGCACCAGGGGGGCCGCGACCTGCTGCTGGCCCGCCACCGAGGCCGGGCAGCGCTGGTGGCCCTGCAGGCCGATGGCTTCAGCTGTTTTCAGGCCGAGCAACTGGCCACCGGCCTGGGGGTGCACCGCTTCGACTGGGTGCTGCTGCTCGATCCGCTGGCTCCGGCAGCCCCGGCCTGCTGGCAACAGCAGGCGGGCCTGGTGCTGGCCTCCGCCGATGGCAGCCTGCCCCTGCACCCCGGCCAGCGCCTGGCCAGCCCTGGCCTCAGCGCCGAACCCTTCGCACCCGCCAGCCGCGGCCTGCAGTTGGCGGTGGGCCGTCGCCGCTGGTTGCTCCTGCCCGATGCCCAGGACCTCTGGAGCTGGCAGGCGGAACGGCTGCCGCTGCAGGCCGATGGGGTGTGGCTGGGTTTTCGCCCCCGGCTGCGGGAGAGGCGCTGGCTGCAGGAGCAGGCCCCGGATCGGGTGTGGATCAGCGGCGAGGCCAGCCCCGATTTCCCCGCCGGCTGGCGTGCCAGCGGCGGCAGCGGCTCCCTGCAGCAGGCCCTGGGCTGACGGCTCCGTAAAGTGCCTGGGTCGTAACCGTCAGCCCCGGTGCTGGTTGCGGCGCTCCACCTGGAGAGGTGGCTGAGTGGTCGAAAGCGAACGACTCGAAATCGTTTGAAGGGCAACCTTCCGTGGGTTCGAATCCCACCCTCTCCGTTTACAGGCTGAATGAACGACCTGAATGAATGATAAGAAGTAAAAGTTATTCATTTTAGCAGTAATTAATATTTGGCACTATTATTTAGGAATGCCAGATCGAGTTATTGGATAGAATCAATAGCCGAAGTTAAGCAATGCAGCTGTTAGCAGTGCGCTCTGACTGCATGATTTGACAGCGATTCGGGGCCTTGTCCCGCCCATTGGCTGAGTGATTGCTCGATAGATGATCTCTTGCATAACAATCTGCTCGTTTGGATTCGACTTGCATTCCACCACGTTGAACAATCACTCTGTGATCATGCTCGGGGAGTGTTCCCTAGGGCTCTGCGAGACAAGCGCTTGATCAGAACTGATAGTTTCTTGGAAATGTTGAATCTGTCCTTCATCCTTTGAATTTGTTTCTGGGTATCCTTCAGTATCGAGCTGAGTGAATTTGTCGCGTGGTCTTGAAGTGCTTGGTAGAAAAGTAGTGTTACCAGCTCGTGGGTATTGCAGTTGGCTGGAACTGGAATCGACTTCTGTTCAAAATAGGTTTGCAGGTCTCTGCATACTTCGGCATGGTTGATATCGTTGCAATATCTTGAAAAAGGCTCTGGTTCGCCATCTTGAAGGCAATTGATCTCGTAGGGACGAGCCAGGAATGAGTTAAGCTTCTTGTAATCCTCCCAGTTCACCTTGGATCGAAAAGCATTAATATTAATCTTTTTCCTCGCTCCATTATTTACTGCTTCATTGAGCATCCTGATGAAGCCCCAGCGAACAGAGTGAAGCATTGCGCCTTTGTTGTGAACAATGTCCGTTTGGAAAAATTGGTTGAGCAGCTTGTAGGTTGTTTCGCCAACAGACTGATTGGTCGTGTGAACTGTGGGCAGGCTTTCGGATGGGATGCCGAGTAATTCAGCAAAATAATCATTAACTCCGCGTGGATATCTGCTGGATAGTGCATCTTCGTAGTACAAGATGTGCGTTTTTTCTTGTCCAAATACCTGCAGTAAGTTGCCAACTCTCTTCGAGAGTAGATAATCAATGGTGTCGGCATCAGTGCTTTCGTTTTGTAGAAATGTTCCCCATTTTACAAATTCTTGCATCAGGCTTGCTGTCATGCTTAGCGGTTCTCGTACGAACACAAAAATCTCAATATCTCGGCCCTGTTTTTCAAAGTGGCTCTTCATCCGGCTGAGCGCCTCTGGCTCCAGTGTTGAAATCTCCTCGCCTGAAAATATTAGTCTGGATTGTTTTTGCCGAAGTTGAGTATTCAGTGTTTGCCAGTATTGGTCAATCAGTTGCTTGTGTTTGGCGGGCGAGAGGCCAAGGTTCTGCCAGTAATTAAAGAAATTGGTTGAGTGGAATAGCGTCTTGAAGAAAATGCTGTGATTCGAATGGCCTAGATTGGCGTAGGCCGTATTGCCATCATTGTAGTTCTCCAGGGATGACTGAATCGACGTCGTCCCGGTTTTGTGGAGTCCGACGTGAACGACTGCTGACTTCATGCTTTGAAGCTAGCCCGTGGTTGATGGCAACCTAGGCTGGAGCGTCTTCGCTGGCTGGCGCCTCTGGGTTCCAAGTGGGTGCGTGAAGTGCCACTTGTTGAATGGTGGCTTTGATGTGTTGGTTGATGCAAAGCTAGTGTTTTAAGGCCCTAATTTGATTTTACCAGGCAATTTATTTGTAAAAAAATCTTCAAATCCAGCGGGGGCTTGGGCTGGGCTGGTTGGCTGGCCTCGACCCGCTCAGGTGGATGGCTGATTGCTCCGCCAGAGCCGCTCCAGCCGTTGGCGAGCCTGTTCGGTGCTGGTGGCGGCGGGCCTCAGCTGGCGGCGAAACAGGCTGGTGATCCGCCAGAACTTGAGGCCAGCGGCGATGGCGAACACGGCCCAGGGCACCAGCATCCAGAGGGGTTGCTCCATGGGTTGGCAGGCCTCCGATCAGCCGTGTGGGCGCAGTCCACTGTCGCGCATTCAGCCCTGCCTGGTGAGGGCACTGGTGAAGGTTTCCACATCCAGGGGGGCTGTTGCGGGAACCTGATCCATCACGGTGGCCACCGAACCGGGCCGCTCCGCGTCACGCATGGCGCTGATGTCGGCGTTTGAGAAGCTGGCCGTCTTCGTTGGCTTTTGCGCAGTCTGTTCAATCGCTGGGCGGCTGGTCTGTCTCCACTGCCAGGGGGGTGCGACAGGAGGCCTGGCGCCGCCAAGAATCAGGCCTTGATTGATGCGGCAATGGCTGGAGTGCTGGATGCGGCGGTGGGTGCCGGCTCAGCCAGCGGGCAGGGCCCGACGCGAACCGAGCGGTAGGGCGGACGCCGCAGGGGTGTGGTCAGCTCGCTCTTGCTCAGCACCAGTTGCCAGAGCTGCCCTTGGCGGGAGCGGAAGAAGCCGGCGCAGCAGAGCAGGTAGTAGCGCCAGAAGCGTCGAAAGCGCTCCGCCTCAGCGCTGTTCCCCAGCTGCGGCTCCAGCTGGGGCCAGGCTGCCTCCACGTTGGCGTGCCAGGCCATCAGGGTGTGGTCGTAGTCGCTGCCGAAGTTCTGCCAGTCCTCCACCAACCAGTCCTGTTCCAGGGCTGTGGCCAGCTCTCCCGGGGCCGGAAGCCGCCCGTTGGGAAACACATGGGTGTCGATCCAGGGATCGGAGTGGAGGCTGGCGCAGCGGTAGCCGATCGTGTGCAGCAGGAATAGCCCGTCGTCCTTCAGGGCGCGCCGGGCTGCTGCGAAGAAGCCGCTGGCATTGCGCGGGCCCACGTGCTCATACATCCCCACCGACACCACCCGATCGAACGGGGCGCAGCCCAGCTGCTCCAGCTGGCGGTAGTCGCAGCGTTCAAAGCGCAGCGGCAGCTCGCCCCAGTGGCAGCGCGCCAGCCGCAGCTGTTCGCGCGAGAGCGTGATGCCCACCACCTCCACGCCGTAGTGGCGGGCGGCGTAGGCCGCCAGGCCGCCCCAGCCGCAGCCGATGTCCAGCAGGCGCTGGCCGGCAGAGAGCCCAAGCTTCTCGCAGATCAGCCGCAGCTTGTGGTCCTGGGCCTGGGCCAGGCTGGTGGCTTGTTGCCAGTAGCCGCAGCTGTACTGCAGCCAGGGATCAAGCATCGCCGCATACACCTGGGGCGCGATGTCGTAGTGGCGGCGGGCCACCACGGTGGAGCGAGCCGGCGATTGCAGGTTCAGCAGCCGGTCGCGCAGCAGCCAGAGGGGGGCGCGCAGCCCACCCCCCTGCGCCAGCCGGCCGTCTCCCTGGGCCAGCAACAGCCGGGTGAACAGTTGATCGAGGGCCGAGCACTCCCACAGGCCATTCACGTAGCTGTCGCCCAGGCCCAGGGAGCCGCGTTTGAGCACGGCGCTCACCAGGCTGCGGATCGCCGCTGTGCCCTCCAGTTGCAGGTCCCAGGGGCGATCGCCGCCCAGGCGCACGTCGGCGGTGCTGAGCACCGTCTCCAGCGCGGGCGGAACGGACAGCGCGTCCATGGCAGCTCTTCCGCACACTCGATCAAACGCTATGCACGTTCTGTGATTCCATCTGATGCAGCGGTGCTGCAGATCGGGATGGACGCAGCAGAAATGCCCCCGTTTGGGGGGCTCAGCTGGGCGGCTCAGCCCTTGAGGATGGAGGCCGAACCAGGGGCGCCAGAGATGCAGAACTCATCCAGTCACCACGGAGGAAGTTGTCTGGGGCGCACCTGTCTGAAGTGGCGCCACGACGGGGAACTGGCCAGTGGGGATCTCGAGCTGGTGCTGGAGCGCCTGGCCCAGGTGGATCAGGATATGGCCGCTGAGCGCCAGCGCACCCTGAGCTGCCAACCATGTCCCTCGACCAGCTGAAGGCCTTCCTCACCCGCATGCAGCAGGAGGATGGTCTGCGCAAGGCGGTGCTGGCTGCTGCCACGGCCGACGATGTGGCCCAGATCGCCGCGGGTCTGGGCTACGAGTTCTCCGGCGATGAGCTGCTGCGGCTGTCTGGCCAGAAGGTGGGCCGGGTCACCGTGACCAAGCAGGACATCCCCGGCGAATACAACTGAACCTCCCACCTGCACCCCTGATCAGGGCCAGCTGGGGAACGACACCGGTTCGTACTTGGCGAAGTGAATGCGCCAGCCCCGAACCATCAGGCCCTGCAGGCCTGCGAGCAGGGCCGCCGTATCCCCGCTGGCGATCCACTGGGCTTTGAGCACCGGCAGGTGTTCGCTCATCACCTCGAGCGGTAGTTCCACCAGCAGCAGGCTCTCCCCGCCGGCTGCCCGGCGCAGGGGGCCGTCGTCGCTGCGTTGCCAGAGGCGCAGCAACAGCTCCAGGGCCAGGCCGCGGCCGTTCTCGCCGGGGTCGTCGTTGTCGGCAGCCGCGGCGGGCTGGGATTTGCCGCTGAGCGGCAGGCTGCGCCGGCCGTCCTGCACCAGGAGAGCCAGGGCCACGAGGTAGGGAGCGTCAGCCATCCGGGTGCATGCCATTGGAATTCACCATGCTGCATCTTTGCGGTGTTGGATGACCTCAAACAGCTCGAAATGACCCCAAAAGGGGGCATCGCCGCGTCCTGATTTCAGCCGAATCTGGACACCATGCGAGCAGGTGTTCGATGACGCAGACAACCTTCACCACGGCCCTCTCCATCGAGGAGCTGGCTGCAAACCACGAGATCTATTGCAAGGCCCTGCGGATCCTGCTCCGGGAGGAAACCCCGATCGAGAGGATTCAGCGCAGTGTCTGTTGGCGTCGGCTCGATACCCTGCACCGCTGCCTGCCCCACCGCTACAGCAGCCCCCAGCGGCTTGTGCTGCAGATCCAGCGCAGCCTTGCCCATTCCCACCCCGCCCCGGCCTCCCGGGGCTGAAGCAAACAGGCCGGTTCCCCGTATCCGATGGCACCCTCGGATTGCTGCCGGAGGGCCAAGGATGGATGCAGAGCGAGAGCGATACCGCCATGCGAGACGTTGTGTTTCAGGTGCTGACCGAAGGCCAGGGCCATCTGGAGGCTCAGGCCACGGAACTTCCCCTGCGTATCGCCGCAGCCAGCCTGGAGGAGCTGCAGCACGAGGCCAGGGAGGCCCTGATCGAGCACTTCGGGCCGGCCCATTGCGCCTATCGCGTGCGCATCCGCCGCCAGCCCCAGCCCGCCCGCTGTCTCAGCGTTGCCTGCGGTCCGGCCCCCACATCAGCCGCCTGCCGCTGAGCGCGTCATAACGGCTCTAGCAGCCTGAGCCGTGGCATGGCCGAACTCCACCAGCGGTCCCTTGGGATCCCTCGCCATCACCAGCGCACATTGGAGGCCCTGTTCGCCCACCCGCTGCACCACGACCTGCGCACCTCCAAGGTGGAGGCCCTGCTGCGCTGCCTGGGTGCCTCGGTGACGTCCCTTGAGGGACGGCGCCTGCGCATCCAGATGCCCGCCGGCGAGGAAACCTGGATTCGCACCAGCTGCGGCGTTGGGCGTCCCTTCCTGGATGCCGACGCCCTGATGCGGGTGCGCCAGCTGCTGCAGGCTGCCGGCGTCAGCCCGGATCACCCCCAGGCCGAGGCCCGCGGTCCCCGCGGCGACCAGGCCCGCCGGCTGGTGCTGCATCTCACCCACACCCACACCGATGCCTTCCTGCTGGAGGGCGACAGGGTGGAGCATGCCCTGCTGCGCCCCCACGGCCTGTGGGGCAGCGGTGAGAACCTCAGCCACCGCCACGACCGGGATATCGCCGGCCAGCGGGCTCCTCTCGATCACGCGTACCTCAGCAGCATCGCCGAGGCGATGGAGCGGGCCGACGCGGTGCTGCTGCTGGGTCACGGCACCGGCGAGAGCGACATGCGCCAGGTGCTGCTCCACCACCTGCACACCCACCACCGCCCCCTGCTGGAGCGGATCGTGGGGGTGGTCACCCTCGACCAGGCCCACCCCAGCGACGGCGCCCTGCTGGCCCTGGCGCGGGAGCACTTCGGCAACCTGCCGGAGCGGCACCAGCGCCCCGGGGCCGAGCCGCCGGTCAGGGCTGCTCAGCGCTGAGGTCGATGCGCTTGTGCACGTGGTCGGGCAGGTTGCGGGAGATCGGGCAGAGCTTCATGCGCTCCTGCAAGTAGGCGATGGCCTCCGCGTCGGCCAGCTGCCGCTGGTCCGGGCTGGCGGCTGGATCGAGGCGGATGCGGAAATCCCCCTCCACCGAGGCCATGATCCAGTCGCTGCTGGTGTGCACCACGACCTCGGCCTCCACCCGCTCCAGGGGGATCTGTCTCTCCTGGGCGTTGGCCACCAGATAGACGTGCTGGCAGAGCAGCAGCGAGATCAGGTAGATCCGGAACCCCGGGGTGCTGAAGCTCAGCTGCTGGGGTTCCCACTGGCCGGCGTCGCTGAGCAGCTCCACCACCAGGTCGCTGGTGTGGCGCTGGGGCGGCAGGTGGCTGCTGCGCAGCCGGAAACGGAAGATGCGGGCATGCATGGTTGAACGGGGCTGGCGAGGGAGGGGTTGGTTGGCGCCCCAGCTCTGGGGGCCCCGTGACGCCGCCAGGCCTCCACGCCGCTGAGCAGGGCCGAGCCGATCAGCAGCAGCGAGAAGCCCTGGCGCAGGCGGCGGTCGTTGAGCCGGGGGGCGAGCCGCTGGCCCACCACGGCGCCGATGGCACCGCCGATCAGCAGCGGCAGCATCAGCGGCAGGCTGGCGGCTGGCCAGTGGCCCAAAGCGCCCAGGGCCACCAGGGCATTCACGGCGATCAGCAGCAGGCTGGTGCCGCTGGCAATGGCCATCGGCAGGCCGGCCAGCAGCACGAGGGCCGGCACAATCGCGAAGCCGCCGCCCACCCCGGCGATGCCGGTGAGCAGGCCCACCAGCAGACCCTGACCCGCCAGCAGCAGGGGCCGGCCGCGGCGGTCGCAGGCGATGCTGGCCGCGGCGTTCAGGGCGCTGCGGCGGGTGAGCAGCCAGGAGGCCAGCAGGGCGGCTGCGGCGAACAATCCCAGCTGCAGCGGTTCGGGCACCAGGCCGGCCTTCACCCAGCCGCCGCCGATCCAGCTGCCCGCCAGGGCGGGCAGGCCCAGGATCAGGGCCGGCTTGGGGGCGAACTGGCCCCGGCGCAGGTAGGGCCCCAGGTTGGCCAGGGCCAGCAGCATCACCACCAGCAGCGAGAGGGGCACCGCCTCGCGGGTGGGCAGGGCGGCGCCAGTCACCAGCAGGGGCAGCAGCAGGATCGAGCCGCCGGCGCCGAGCACCGAGAGCAGGAAGCCGATCAGGGCGCCGCCGCCCATGAGCAGCACGAAGCTGGCGCCATCCATCAGAGCTGCACCCGGTTCCAGGGCATCACCGCCAGCAGCCGGGCCATGCCGCAGAAGCCGCTCACGCCGGCGAACACCAGGCCGGCCCCCACGAACCAGCTCAGGGCGATCCAGCCCGGCGCCACCCAGGTGCCCAGGATCAGCCCCAGCAGCACCAGCGAGCCGGCGGCGATCTGCACCTGGCGCATCAGCGGCAGGGGGGCATTCTTGAGCTTGCGCACCGGCAGGCCGGCCTGTTGCCAGGCGGGGATGCCCCCCTCCAGGTCGGCCAGGGGGTGGGGGTGGCCGTTCTGCAGCAGGCGGCTCAGGGCCTGGCCGCTGCGGTTGCCGCTGTGGCACACCAGCACCAGCGGGCCGCTGGGCAGGTCGGCCTCGCTGATCCGGGCCAGGGGCACGTTCAGGCTGCCGGCGATGTGGCCGGCGGCGTATTCCATCGGTTCGCGCACATCGATCACGCGCACGCGCTGGTCGGCCAGCTGGTTGGCCAGGTCATGGGCGCTGATGCGCCTGGGGATGGTGGAGGTCATGGCAGGACGGGGGGGCTGAAAGGAGGGGGAATGGAAAGGCTTGGAGCAGGGAAAGGGTGTGGGGCGTGGTCCCGGTCAGGCCTCGCCCACGCCATCCAGCGGGTAGCCCTCCGCCGCCCAGCGGCTCAGACCCCCGTGCAGGTTGGCCACCTGCTGGGCTCCGGCCTTGAGCAGTTGCTGGGTGGCCAGGGCGGAGCGGCTGCCGGAATGGCACACCACCACCACCGGCCTGCCGCCGGGGATCTCGCCGCTGCGGGTCTCCAGCTCCGGCAGCGGGATCAGCAGGCTGCCGGCCACCCGGCCATCGGGGCCGGCGAACTCCTCGGCCGAGCGCACATCGAGCACGGTGAGTTCATCGCGGTGGGCGGCCACCCAGGCCGGCATCAGCTCGGGCAGACCGGCGTAGCTGCGCTGCAGCGGCGCCCAGCTGGGGGCTGTGGGGGCGTTCTCCGGCTGGCTGCGCGGCTTGCCGGAGCGCATGTTGCCCGGCAGGGCCTCGGCGATACGGTGGGGATGGGGCAGCCTCATGTTCTCCATGTGGCCCACGAAGTCCCGCTCGGTGGCCGCTCCGCCGAGGCGGGCGTTGAAGGCCTTTTCCTCGGCCACGGAGGTCAGGGTGCGGCCGGTGTAGTCGTGGCCTGGGTAGAGCAGGCAGGAATCGGGCAGGCTGAAGAGTTGCTCGGTGATCGAGCTCCACAGGCTGTGGGCGTTGCCCTGCTGGAAGTCGCAGCGGCCGCAGCCCCGCACCAGCAGGGCATCGCCGGTGAAGGCCATGCTCTGGTCATCCAGCACGACGCTGATGCAGCCGTCGGTGTGCCCTGGGGTGCTGCGCACCTCCAGGCTGCGGCTGCCGAAGGCCACCCGATCGCCGTGGTGCAGCGGCAGGGTCACGTTCTCCGCCCCGGCCGCGGCGGCCAGGCCGATGGCGCAGCCGGTGGCCTCATGCATCAGCCAGCTGCCGGTCACGTGGTCGGCGTGGACGTGGGTGTCGATCGAGGCCACCAGCTCCACCCCCAGCTCGCGGATCAGCGAGAGGTCGCGGCCGTGCTGCTCGAACACCGAGTCGATCAGCACGCCCTGGCGGCTGGGCACATCCACCAGCAGATAGGTGAAGGTGCCGGTGTCGGCATCGAAGAACTGGCGGAACAGCAGGCTGCTGCCGCCGGCGGCGGCGGCCAGGGAAACGGGAGCGAGGGAGGGGGCGGGCGCCGGTGCAACGGCCATGACAGTCAAGCCAAACACTGTTATGACCATACACGCATAACCCGGTGGCGGCAACGTCGCGTCCGCCCGTGGTGGAGCTGGGCAGGCTGTTGCTCGGCAAAGCTGCCGACGCAAATCCGTGGAGCCGCGTAGTGCCGCCGATGACAGGTGGAGCGGGGGCGTTCGAGAATGAAGCCATGAACATTTCAGGAGCCCCCCGGGAGATCGGTTCCGGCTCTGTCGACCGTTTTCTGCGTCTGGCCAAGGCGTCCTCGCCGTTTCAGCACCAGCTCAGTCGCTGCGGCCACGCCGACCAGCTGCTGGAGCTGGCCCGGCGCAATCGTGTTCCCCTCAGCCGTCAGGACCTGGTGTTGCTGGCGATGACCGCAACTCAGCCCTATCTGCCCTGGGCTGGACGCAGCAAACAATTTGCCCGGGCCTATGCCCTTGGTGCAGCTCGGCTCGATCCCAATCCGTCAGCCCACCACTGTCCGGCGGCATGAGGCCTGGTCCCTGAGGGGGGGCTTGCTGGTCTCAGGGATCTCGGTGGAATCACCTATGGCGCTCACGGCTGGGGCCGGTACTGTCCCACTGCCCGGCTTCCCCACAGATGCATCGGTCAGTTCTACGGCACGCCCCCCGCCAGTGGGATCCCCTCTCCCTGGCCCTCGTGGCCGTTGCCGGTTCCCTGGTGGTGGTGCTCGGCTGGGGTGTGGAGCAGTGGCGGCTCAGCGATCAGGAGGTGCCGGTTCACACCGCCGGTCTGTACGCCTACCCCTGAGTCCGGCCCAGCATCCTCGCCCTGGGCTGCTTCGCGTGGCTTGGTTGCCAGCTGCGGCTGGGGGAAGTGGTAGCGCAGACCCAGCATGTACCCGTTGTTGTCGCACGCTCTCTGGCAGTTGATCGTGCCGTAGATGCCGGAGCGGTGGTGCAGCCGCGCCACCAGCGACACCTGATCGTTGATGGCCGCGTTCAGTTCGAAGGCCAGATAGTTCACCAGGCGGCGCCCGTTGCCGCCGCGCTTGAGGGCCAGCTCACTGCGTTGGCTGTACCCAGACATCCCCTCCACCACCGTCAACGACAGCTAGCGGTTGGGGTAGAAGCGCAGCCCCAGGCCGATCGTGCCCTCGCTGAAGGTCTGCTGTGGCGTGGTGCCGCCCCGCATCGCCCGGTGGCCGATCAGGTTGGCATCCACGATCAGGCCGAGCCGGCGCTGGTTCCAGATTGTGCCCTGTACGCCCAGCCCGCCCAGCACTTCTGAGCGGAACCCCTTGTCCAACCGAAGGCTTTCGCCCATGTTCCCGTCGGTCATGGCCCCGCCCCAGAGGGTGAGGTTCCAGTCGCGCCAGCGCGGATCGGGGGTCTTCCAGCCGCATTGCCATTCCCCGAGGGCATCGAACGCCCGGCGCAGCACCCGGCCGGCATTGTCCGAGCCGCCCGTGTTCTCGCGGCAGTCGGCTGGATAGCGCAGCTGCAGCGTCTCAGCAGCCCTCACCTCGCGCGGCACTGTCAGGGCCAGCACCCCAGCCAGGGGCAGGGGGTGGAACAGGGTTGGGAACAGGGGCCGGGCCCTCGCCTGGAGCGGCCGTGCTGTTCGGATCGAGGCCAAAACCCAGGGGTTGCAGGGAGTCAGTTTGCTGCTTCAGTTCTGCTGCAAGCCCAGTGGGTGGGCACCCTTGCAGCTGACTGCTGCAGATCCGCCGATGCCCTGGTTCGTGAAGCTGGAGGAGGGGGTGGTGGACAAGGCCCGCTTCGACGCGGTGGTGCCCGCCCATCTGCGCTGGCTGGAGAGCCTGGAGCAGGCCGGACACCGCCCCAGCAGCGGCTACTGGGGCGAGCGGGTCGGCCGAGAGGGGGCCGGCGGCATGCTGCTGTTCGAAGCTGCCGACCGGGCTGAGGCGGAAGCGCTGGTGCGCCAGGATCCCCTGATCGCGCAAGGCTGCGTGCGCTGGACGCTGCACGACTGGCGGCTGGTGTTCGCCGATCCGGCCTTCAGGAGTGGAACAGCAGGACCAGGCCCGAGGTGAGCTGGTGGAATTCCCGTTCTTCCCGGCTCAGGTCGAGGCCCACCTGCAGGGCCTCCTGCAGCGCCGCGTCATAGGGCGGTGCCGTGGGCGGCGAGCCGGCATTCCAGAGGGCGGCGATGCCCACCGGCGTGGCATGCCAGCGGAACTGCGGGGTGGTTCCGATCTCCGGTTCGCTCAGGGCGCTTTCAAGGAGTTCGCGAATCGCCATGGTTCCCAGGAGGTGCCCGAAGCTTCGTCAGGCCCGCTGGCCTCGGCAATCAGCTGAGAGGTTTCGTGACGAACACCCAGGCGCCTGGAAGTGCTGCGGAAGCAAGCCACAACCAGCTCAGCCGGGCGCTGCAGCGCAGCATCTGCCGCACCGTCGCAGCACTCGGTGCCGGGCTGCCGGCCGCCAGCAGGGGCTTGCTGCGCAGCTGGCCGCCGTAGCGATTCGCCCCGCCCAGCTGCACGCCCACCACCTGGGCGTAGATCGCCTGGGAGAGGCCGGCGTTGGGAGAGGGATCGGGCCGGCCATCGACCAGGGCCCGTCCCACCAGGGCCGGCCAGCGCCTGGGTGACACCCCGGCGGCCAGGGGGAGGCTGAGGGTCACCAGCCGGCAGGGCAGCCACACCAGCAGGTCGTCCAGCCGGGCACCGGCCCAGCCCAGCCAGCGCAGCCGGCCGCGCCGGTAGCCCAGCATCGAATCGAGGGTGCTGGCCGCCTTGAACCCCCAGGCCAGGGCCAGCGGGCCGGGCCCGGCCCACCAGCCCGCCCGCCAGAGTCCGGCGCCCACCAGCATCCAGAACAGGGGAGCGAACAGGCCATCCACCGCATTCTCACTGGCGGTTTCAGCCAGGGCGCGCAGGATCTCCGCTCGGTTGAGGCCCGCGGTGTCCCGGCCCACGATCCAGTCGAGCTGTTGGCGGGCCGGCTCCAGTGCGGCACCGCCGGCAGCCGGGTCGCCGGGCAGGGCCGCCAGCACGCTCTCCACCGCCAGGGCCAGGCTGCGGCCAGCCAGGGCACTGGCCAGGCCCAGCAGCAGCAACAGCACACCCAGTTCGCGGCAGCTCTGGCTGAGGGCCAGCCGCTCCACCAGCCAGCCGGCCAGGCCGCTTCCCCCCACCAGCAGCAGGGTGATCAGGCTGCCGCCCAGGCGCAGGGCCCAGGGCCGGTCGCCGGCCCAGCCCTCCGCCAGGCCGCGCAGCCGCTGGATTGCCCAGCCCATCACCACCACCGGGTGGGGGCTCCAGCGCGGATCCCCCACCAGGCGGTCGAGCCCACAGGCGAGGGCCAGCAGCAGCAGCGGCTGGATCAGGCGCTCTTCAGCCAGGAGAACATCGAGCGCAGGCCCTTGCCCACCTGCTCGATCGGGTGCTGGGCATCGCGCTCACGGATCTTGGCCATCTCCGGCTTGCCGGCCTCGCACTCGGCCACGAAGTTGCGGGCGAAGGTGCCGTCCTGAATGTCGGCCAGGATGCGCTTCATCTCGGCCTTGGTGTCGGCGGTGATCAGGCGCGGGCCGCTCACGTAGTCGCCGTATTCGGCGGTGTTGGAGATCGAGTCGCGCATGGCGGTGAGGCCGCCCTTCACCATCAGATCCACGATCAGCTTCACCTCGTGCAGGCACTCGAAGTAGGCCAGCTCGGGCTGATAACCCGCTTCTACCAGGGTCTCGAAACCAGCCTTCACCAGTTCGGACAGGCCGCCACACAGCACGGCCTGCTCGCCGAACAGGTCGGTTTCGGTTTCTTCCTTGAAGTTGGTCTCGAGGATGCCGGCGCGGGTGCCGCCGATGCCCTTGGCGTAGGCCATGGCCAGCTCACGGGCTTTGCCGCTGGCGTCCTGGTGAATGGCGAACAGCGCCGGCACGCCCATGCCGTTCTGGTATTCCCAGCGCACGGTGTGGCCGGGGCCCTTGGGGGCGATCATCACCACGTCCACGTCGGCCGGGGGCTTGATCAGCTCGAAGCGGATGTTGAAGCCGTGGGCGAAGCTCAGCACCTTGCCGGCGCTCAGGTGCGGCGCGATCTCCTTGTCGTAGACAGCTTTCTGGAACTCATCGGGCAGCAGCACCATGATCCAGTCGGCCTTGGCGCAGGCGTCGGCCACGCTCAGCACCTCGAGCCCGTCGGCCTTGGCCTTCTCCGCCGAGCGGCTGCCCTCGTAGAGGCCCACCACCACGTCGATGCCGCTGTCCTTGAGATTGAGGGCGTGGGCGTGGCCCTGGGAGCCGTAGCCGATGATCGCCACGGTCTTGCCGCTCAGCAGGGAGAGGTCGGCGTCGGAGTCGTAGAAGAGCTGGGCCATCCGGGCGTCGGGGCTGGGCAAAGAAGGAGCCTACCCAAGTGCCCGAGCTCCCCCATAGACGCCGACAGGTCCGCTCCCTGGCTTCTGGGCAGCTGCCGATCCCGCCGCCCTCTTCCAGGCCCACATGCAGGCCGAGCTCGACGTGGATCTGGAAAGCACGATGGCCACGATGGTGGCCGCGCCCCACCTGGTCAACCTCGCTTCCGGCACCGGCCGGCGGCTGTGGAGATGGCGCTGGTGCTGATCGTGGCCGTGCAGGAGGGCAAGGTGGCCTACGAGCCCATCAACTGGGACCAGGCAGGCCTGGTCGCCCAGCTGGGGCTGCTGGCCTTCACCGGCAAGGGCTGAGTGCTGACTCAGGCTTCGCCGGGATGGGCGATCACCCGGTCGATCAGGCCATACTCCTTGGCCTCGGCGGCGCTGAGGAAGTAGTCGCGGTCGGTGTCCTTCTCGATCTTGGCGAAGGGCTGGCCGGTCATCTCGGCCATGCTGTGGTTGAGCATGTCCTTGATGCGCAGGATCTCCTTCGCCTCGATCTCGATGTCGCTGGCCTGGCGCTGGCTGGTGCCGCCCAGGGGTTGGTGGATCATGATCCGGCTGTGGGGCAGGGCCAGGCGCTTGCCCTTGGTGCCGGCGCCCAGCAGGAAAGCGCCCATCGAGGCGGCCAAGCCCACGCAGATGGTCACCACGTCGGATTTCACGTACTGCATCGTGTCGTAGATCGCCAGGCCGGCGGTCACCGAACCCCCGGGGGAGTTGATGTACAGGTAGATCGGCTTGGAGCTGTCGTCGGAATCCAGATAGAGCATCTGGGCCACCAGGGCGTTGGCCACGGCGTCGTTCACCTCCGAACCCAGAAACAGGATCCGCTCCACGCCCAGGCGGGTGTAGATGTCCACCCAGCGCTCGTACTGGCTGCCGGGCAGGCGGTAGGGAACGCTGGGGGTGCCGATGGGCATGGCTCAGGGGTGGAGGGGGTGAACGGAAGGAACGGAAGGAACGGAAGGGGGAGAACGCAGGGCCCGGTGCGGGTCAGCCGATGCCCGACGGGCTGCGATCGGCACTGGGCAGCTCGGCCCCAGGGGCGCCGCCCGGCAGGTCCTTGCGGCTGCTGAGCACCCGGTCGATCAGGCCGTACTCCAGGGCTTCCTGGGCGGTGAGGTAGGTCATGCGATCGGAATCCTTGGCCAGCTGCTCCACGCTCTTGCCGGTGTTGTCGGCCAGCATGTCCAGCATGGTGCGCTTGTTGTGCAGCACTTCTTGGGCGCGGATCTGGATGTCGCTGGCCTGGCCGCGGGCACCGCTGCGGGGCTGGTGCAGCACGATCGAGGCGTGGGGCAGGGCGGCCCGCTGGCCCTTGGTGCCGGCGCTGAGGATCATCGCCGCCGTGCCCATGGCCTGGCCGATGCAGATCGTGTGCACCGGGGGCTTCACGTAGCGAATCGTGTCGGCGATGGCGAAGGCCTCGGTCTCGAAGCCGATGGCGTCGCCCGTGAACCAGGAGGTGCCGGTGGAGTTGATGTAGAAGAAGATCGGCTTCTCCGGGTTGTCGAACTCCAGATAAAGCAGCTGGGCAATGATCAGCTCAGTCACGTCGATGCCCATCTGGCGCTTGGCATCGTCGTCGCTGAACAGGGGCAGACCGAGATACACGATCCGTTCCTTGAGCAGCAGGGAGGGCAGATCGGGCGGCGGCGTGCGCATCACGGCGGAATCGCCGTAATAGGGGGCTGACACCGACATCCGCAAACCTTGGGCAGGCACTGAGACGGAGCCTAGCGGGAGCGGCCCTGCGGACGCTCACCTCGGCCAGGGGCGGTGGGCCTGGCGGCGCTGGATTTCTCCTGGCCAGCGCCGCCGCTCCCCCCAGGGCCTCCCTTCTCAGGGCTCGCGATCGCGCCCTCCAGCCGGGCGAACACGATGCGGCCGGTGGGGTTCTGCAGGGCGCCGGTGATCACCACCGCCAGCCGCTCGCCCTGGCGGCCCCGGGCCCCCTCCACCACCACCATCGTGCCGTCATCGAGGTAACCCACGCCCTGGTCGGCCTCCTTGCCGTCGCGCACGATCTTCAGCTGCAGTTCGTCGCCGGGCTGCACCTCCGGCCGCAGGGCGATCACCAGCTCGCTGAGGTTGAGCACCTTGAGAGCCTTCACCTCGGCCACCTTGGCCAGGTTGTAGTCGGCGGTTAACAGGGTGCCGCCGGTGTCGGCAGTGAGGGACTGGAGCTTGTCATCCACCCCCTTGCCCTCGTAGCGGGTGCTGTTCACCACCAGGCGCCGGCCGTACTGCTCGCGCAGTTCGCTGAGCAGCTTGAGGCCGCGGCGACCGCGGCTCCGCTTGTCGGCATTGGCCGAATCGGCCAGGGCCTGCAATTCATCGATCACGCACTGGGCCACAATCACCTGCCCCTCCAGCAGCCCCGAATCCAGCAGGCCGCGGATGCGGCCGTCGATGATCACGCTGGTGTCGAGGATCTTGGCGCTGGCGGGCTGCAGCACCCCCTCGGCCACCAGCAGGGCCTCGGCGTTGCTGGGGGAGAACAGGCGCAGCAGGGTGCGGCCGTGCACCTCGGCCAGGTTGTACCCCGACACCCCGAAGAACACGTTGCTGAGCACCGCCGCCAGTGGCTTCACGAACACCACCTCCCAGGGCAGGGGCAGCAGCAGGATCGGCGCCAGCAGCAGGTTGGCCACCAGCAGCCCCAGGATCAGACCCACGGCCCGGCTGATCAGCAGGTCGGTGGGCATCGAGCGCACCTGGGTCATCAGGCGCCTGCGCAGCTGGCCGAAGAAGAAGCCCGCCAGCAGCCCGAAGAAGGCGCCGAAGCCACCCAGCACCGTGCGCAGCCCCTCCGGCCTGTCCACCTGCACCAGCAGGGATTCCGGCAGCAGATCCACGCCCAGCCAGCCGGCCGCGGCGCCCGACACCAGGAACAGCACCAGGATGAGGGAGTCGACCATTCCCGCTGCCCCTGGACCCGTTCGCACGCACGAAGGCAGCATGCCTGAAACCGGCGCGGCTGGCCTGCCTGGGTAACCGCCCTTGATCGTGTCCCACCCCTTGCCCTGGGCGCCGCGCAGCGCCTACCTGCACATTCCCTTCTGCCATCGCCGCTGTTACTACTGCGACTTCGCGGTGGTGCCCCTGGGCGATCGGGCGGCGGGAGAGGCGGGCGCGCCGGGCTCCGCGTCGATTGGGGCCTATCTGGAGCTGTTGCACCGCGAGATCGCCGCCGCGCCGCACGGGGTTCCCCTGAGCACCGTGTACCTGGGTGGCGGCACCCCCTCGCTGCTCACGCCGGAGCAGGTGGGCGAGCTGCTGGCGGCCCTGGACCGCCGCTACGGGCTGGCGCCGGCGGCCGAGATCAGCCTGGAACTGGATCCGGCCAGCTTCGACCAGCGCCGTCTGGCCGGCTACCTGGCCGCCGGTGTGAACCGGGTGAGCCTGGGGGGCCAGAGCTTCGACGATGGCGTGCTGCAGGCCCTGGGGCGCCGCCACAGCGGCGACGACCTGCGCCAGGCCACTGCCTGGCTGGCCCAGGCCCGCCGTGAGGGCGCCCTGGCCAGCTGGAGCCTCGACCTGATCCAGGCGGTGCCGGGCCAGACCCTGCCCCAGTGGCGGCAGCAGCTGCGCCAGGCGGTGGCCTGCAGGCCGCCCCATCTCTCGGTGTACGACCTCACGATCGAGCCCGGCACCGTGTTTGGCCGCCGCGCTGAGCAGGGCCAGTTGCCGCTCCCCGACGACGATCTGGCCGCCGACCTGATGGAGCTCACCTGGGCCGAGCTCAGGGCCGCCGGCTACGGCCACTACGAGATCTCCAACTACGCCCTGCCCGGCCATGCCTCCCGCCACAACCGGGTGTACTGGAGTGGTGCCGGCTGGTGGGGCTTCGGGATGGGGGCCACGGCGGCCCCCTGGGGCGAGCGCCAGCCCCGGCCGCGTACCCGCCAGGCCTATGCCAACTGGCTGGCCAGCGCCTGGCCGCCGGATGCCGGCCAGCTGTCCCCTGGCCCGGGCATGCCCCTGGATGAACGGCTGCTGGTGGGCCTGCGCCGGCGCGAGGGGGTGCGGTTGGCGGCGCTGCTGGCGGGCGAGGGGCTGGCGGCCGCCGGTGTGGTCGCTGCCCTGGCCGAGCTGCGCGAGGCGTTGGCCCCTTGGTTGGAGCGGGGGCTGTTGCTGGAGGAAGGGGGACGCTGGCGGCTGAGTGATCCGGCCGGCCTGGCCCTCAGCAATGGGGTGCTGGCTGGGCTGCTGGGCTGGTGGGAGGCACGGCTGGCGGCTGGCTTGCGATCCAGCGGCGCAGCGCCTCCACCGCCAGCTGGCGTCCCTGCAGCAGTGGCGGGCTGAAGGGCGGTTGCCGGGGGGTGAGGCCGAGCAGGTCGGCGGTGACCCGCACCTGGCCGTCACAGCCCGCGCCGGCGCCAATGCCGATCACGGGAATCGCCAGTTGGGCTGTGATGGCGGCGGCCAGCTCATCCGGCACGTGCTCCAGCACCAGGGCAAAGCAGCCCGCCGCCTGCAGGGCCAGGGCATCCCGCTCCAGCCGCTGGCGGCTGGCTGCGTCGTTGCCCTGGCGGCGGTAGCCGAGCTGGTGCACCGACTGGGGCGTGAGGCCGATGTGGCCCATCACCGGGATGCCGTTGCGTACCAGCCGATCGATCACGGCCAGGGTTTCCGGCTCGGCGCCCTCCAGTTTCACGGCAGCGGCCGGACTCTCCTTCAGCACCCGGCCGGCGGCGGCCACGGCCGCATCGGCGCTGCACTGATAACTGAGGAAGGGCAGGTCCACGATCAGCAGCGGTTCCTGCCCGAGGGCGCAGACGCTGGCCATGCCCCGGGCCGTGGCCCGGCAGTGGTGCAGCATCTCCTCCAGCGTCACCGGCAGGGTGGTGGAGTGGCCCAGCACCACCATGGCCAGGGAGTCGCCCACCAGCACCGCGTCGGCGCCGGCCTCGCTCACCAGGGCACCGGAGAGGGCATCCCAGGCCGTGAGCACCGTGATCGGCAGCCCGGCCTGCTTGCGGCGAACCAGATCAGCGGGGCGCAGAGGCACGGGGCGAGTGGGTGGGGTAAGGCATTGCTAGCATCGACACGACTCGGACCCACGCGGCCCTGACGCCTAAATCTGGTCAGGACCGGAAGGGAGCAGCCACACGGGATGCTCAAGGCAGGCGTGGATTCCGGGTCACCCTTTTCAGTCTGGTCCCAACCGCTCCCCCAGATCCCAGCCAGAGCACACCACCAGCATCCAACTCGCCGGGCAGAGAACGGTTCAAGACCACCGGTTCAGATCACTGGTTGGTGCTTGGTGGTTGCAGCTCGCCGTTGGGCTGCAGCTCGCTGGTGGAGGGTGGGCCCCAAGAGCTGGCGATCACCGTTGGAGGGTGATCAAGGACGTGCTGCTCGATTCAGAACCCGATTGATTTTGAACCCAATTGGTTCAGCAGCTGCTGGATTGAGCACTCGCAACCTCGATGATCAGGCCATGCCTGATGTCCAGGCAGGCAGGAGACCCGGGCTCGCCCGGATCGCCTTGCGGTGACACCGATCAGCTGTCTTCGCTGCGCGACTGGCGGTTCAGCAGGAAGGGCGGGATCTTGGCACCACGGTCGTCGCCGATGGTGCTGTTGGCTGAGGCAGGTGGTTCCGGATTGAACGCGGTGCCGGAGGCGAAGCTCATGGCAGGCCGCTCCTGGCGGTAAGTGGCACCACTCTCGAACCCCGTGGCGATCACAGTCACGTGGATCTCGCCCTCCAGTCGCTCGTCCACCACCGCGCCCACGATGATGTTGGCGTCGGGATCCACCACGTCGTAGATCGCCTCGGAGGCGGTGGTCATGTCCTCCAGGGTCATGTCCTTGCCGCCACTGATGTTGATCACCACACCCTTGGCCCCGTCAATGCGGGCCGACTCCAGCAGCGGGCTGGACATCGCCGCCTGGGCGGCCTCGGTGGCCCGGCTGCGGCCGGAGCCCACACCGATGCCCAGCAGTGCCGTGCCGGCGTCGGCCATCACCGAGCGCACGTCGGCGAAGTCCACATTCACCAGGCCGGGGCGGGTGATGATGTCGGTGATGCCCTTCACGCCCATGCGCAGCACGTCGTCGGCGGCGCGGAAGGCCTCGTTGAGGGGGGCACCGGCGATGGCATCCCGCAGCCGGTCGTTGGGGATCACGATCAAGGTGTCCACGTGCTCGGCCAGGCGGGCGATCCCCTCCTCGGCCTGACGCAGGCGCTTGCGGCCCTCGAAGCCGAAGGGCTTGGTCACGATGCCCACCGTGAGGGCGCCCACCTCCTTGGCCACTTCGGCCAGGATCGGGGCCGCCCCGGTGCCGGTGCCACCACCCATGCCGGCGGCGATGAACACCAGGTCGGCCCCCTGCAGTGATTCCTGCAGTTCGTTGCGCGATTCCTCAGCGGCCTTCTGGCCGATCACCGGGTTGCCACCGGCCCCAAGGCCGCGGGTGAGCTTCTGGCCCAGCTGGGTGCGGTTCTGGGCCGCCGACTGCAACAAAGCCTGGGCGTCGGTGTTGAGCACCCTGTAGCCCACCCCCTGCAGATCGGAGGCAATCATCCGGTTCACAGCATTGCTGCCGCCGCCTCCAACGCCAATCACTTCGATCCGCGCCGACTGGCTGGGGACGATGCCGGTGCTGGGGCTCTGGCTCATGGGATGGGTGTTCGGTGAGGCACCGTTGGCAGTTGGGCCGTCAGTGCCCATGGCGCGATCTCCGCTGATCTGCGCGTGCATTATGTAGGGCCGGGAGCACTTTTATCTTCCGATTCTCACACGTTTGCGGGTTTGAGCACACCAGCCCTGGTGTCTCAGGGCGTTTTCGGCACCGGTTTGGGGGGTGTGGATCCGGGCGCCAGGGCCAGCTCCGGCTGGTTCGGGTCGGTGAGATCGACACTCTGCAGCCGCTTGCTCCCGAGCTGACCGGGCAGGGTGGCCACCAGGTGGTCCAGCACCTTGAGTCGCTGCTCCAGCTGCCGGTCGCCCGGGCCCAGCCGCACAGCTCCGAGGCGGGCACTGTCCACCCAGATGTTGCCGGCCGGATCGAAGCGCAGCCGGGTCAGGTCGTCGGCCAGGCCCTTGTTCGGGTGGCGCAGCACGGTGCTCACCACCGCGCGGTGGCGGGGCTGCCAGCCCTGCACCAGCAGCTTGTCGGTGCTGGCGTTGCGCAACCCCTGGCCCTGCCGGGCTGACATCCAGTTGCCCAGCCGGTCGACATAGCCCTGCTCAGGTCCCTGGGGACCGCGGCGTTCCGCCCTGGCCATCGGTTGGCGATCCACCACCACCACCCGCAGCCGCGGCGGGGCCATCAGCCGGCTCACCTGAACCTCCTCCACCGGCAGGGCCCCGCCCAGGCTGGTGGCGATGGTGCGGGGGTCGAGGGTGAGCAGGGGCTGGGGGAAGCGGATGCCGGCCGCATCGATCACCTCGGCGGTGGTCACCTGGCGGCTGCCCGACACTTCCACCTGCTCCGGTCCATGCAGGGTCCAGCCCAGCCGCAGCAGGCCGTAGCCCAGGCCTCCGGCCATGCCGAGCAACACCGCGATGCGCCAGCCGTTGCGCAGGAGATCACGCCGTTGCTGCTGGCGCAGCTGCCTGCGCCGTTCAGCGCCGGGGGAGAGGGGGCGGGCCTGGCTCACAGTTCACAGCGGGAGCGGGCCATCAGTTCGCCGATCCAGCGGCGGGCCCGTTCCGCGTCAGCAAAGGGCAGGTCTTTCTGCACGCCGTTGCCCACCAGCCGCAGCCGGCAGGCGCCCTGGGCCTCCTCGGTGAGCGGTGCCTCGCCGGAGCGCAGGGCCAGCAATTCCACCAGTTCCAGCTGCTTGATCACAAACTCGCCCTCGGGCTTCAGCTGGCCTGCTTCAAAGCTGCTCCAGCTGAGCACCCCGTCCACCAGCCGGGCCGCGCCACAGCTGTCGAGCTTGGCCAGTTCCGCCCCCTCGGCCCATTCCCGGAACAGCCGCTGGCGGCGCCGCTCCAGCCAGCCCAGGGCTGTGAGCAGCACAAACACCAGCAGCAGTGGCAACCACAGCAGGCCCTGCGTCATGCCGATGGCCCCCCCTCGGGATTCTGGGAGCGCCATTGTGTCGCCCCTTCGACCAGTTCGGCTACCAGTTGCTCAAGATCCACGCCGGAGGCGCTCCAGAGCATCGGGTACATGCTCTGGCTGGTGAAGCCCGGCAGGGTGTTGATCTCGTTGAGCCAGAGCTCGCCGCTGGCCTCGGAATAGAAGAAGTCCACCCGGGCCAGGCCCTGAGCGTGCACGGCCCGGCAGGCCTCGACGGCCATCGTGCGGGCCCGCTCCGCCACGCTGGCCGGCACCTGGGCCGGAATCACGGTGTGGCTCTTGCCTTCGCTGTATTTGGTCTCGTAGTCGTACCAGTCGGCATCGAAGCAGATCTCCCCCAGCACGGAGGCCTGCAGGGGGGCGGCGCCGCCCCCCTTCACCGCACATTCCAGCTCCCGGGCCGTGACGCCCTGCTCCACCACGATGCGGGGATCGAGGGCGGCGGCTTCCCGCAACCCAGCCAGCAGGTCGTCGCGGTTGCGGGCTTTGCTGATCCCCACCGAGGAGCCCAGGTTGGCGGGCTTCACGAAGCAGGGGTAGCCCAGCTGGTGCTCCAGCCGCTCCAGCAGTGGCCTGGGGTCTCCGCTGAGCTCGGCCGCATTCACACAGGCGTAGGGCACCTGGGGCAGGCCGGCGGCGGCGAAGGCGGCCTTCATGGCCTGTTTGTCCATGCCCACGGCCGAACCGAGCACGCCGGAGCCCACGTAGGGCACCTGCATCAGGGTGAACAGTCCCTGGATCGTGCCGTCCTCGCCGTTGGGGCCGTGCAGCACCGGGAACCACACCTGCATCTCCAGGGCACCGGCGGGGAAGGCCCCCAGGCCCCGGCTCTGGGCGGGCAGCCCGGCCTGCTGCAGGGCTGCGGCGAGCTGGTCGGGGCTCGCCGGCGTGGCCTGAGCCAGCACCGCATCGGCCACCTCGGAGCCCCACCAGCGCCCCTCGGTGTCGATATAGAAACAGCTCACGGCGTAGCGGCTGGCGTTGGCGCCGCTGCGCAGGCCCCGCAGCACCGTGGCGGCTGAGCGGATCGACACGGGGTGCTCACCGGAGGCCCCGCCGAACACCAGGCCGACACGCACTGGGCTGCCAACAGGAACGGGGCCAGGGCTGGCGGGGGCGGGGCTGGAGACCTCAGGCATCGGGCCGCTCGAAGACCGCCGGTGGACGGTCCAGGCAAAAACTCAGGCCAGTTTGCCGCTCAGCGAGAAGGCGCGCACCTCCTCGATCCGCACGTTCACAAGCTCGCCCGGCTGGATGGCCGTGCCGTCGGGCCGCTGGCCGGGGAAGAAGGTGAGCCGGTTGGTGCGGGTGCGGCCCATCACCTGGGCTGGATCCTTGGGATTGATGCCCTCCACCAGGATCTGTTCCACGCGGCCGGCATAGCGGGCGCTGCGCTCTCTGGCTTGTTTCTCCACCAGGGCGTTGAGCTCGCGCAGCCGCTCCACCTTCACCTCCTCGCTGAGCTGATCGGGCCAGTCGGCGGCGGGGGTGTTGGGGCGGGGCGAGTAGGCGGCGGTGTTCACCTGGTCGAAGCCGATCTCCTCGATCAGGGCGAGGGTGCGGCGGTATTGGGCGTCGGTTTCACCGGGGAAGGCCACGATCACGTCGGCGCTGATCGCGGCATCGGGCATGCGCTCGCGGATGCGCTCGATGATGCGGCGGTAGCGATCCACCGTGTAGCCGCGGGCCATCGCCTTGAGCACGGCGTCGTCGCCGCTCTGGAAGGGGATGTGGAAGTGCTCGCACACCTTCTCGAGATCCGCGCAGGCATCGATCAGCCGCTCGGTGAAGTAGCGCGGGTGGCTGGTGGCGAAGCGGATCCGCTCGATGCCCGCCACGTCGTGCACGTGGTGGAGGAGGTCCGTGAGGGTGTGCTGGCGGCGGCCCTCCGGGGTGATGCCCGGCAGGTCGCGGCCGTAGGCGTCGATGTTCTGGCCCAGCAGGGTGATCTCCTTGAACCCCTGGGCCGCCAGCCCCTCCATCTCCAGCTTGATCGCCTCCGGCAGGCGCGATTGCTCCTGGCCGCGCACCGAGGGCACCACGCAGTAGGTGCAGCGCTCGTTGCAGCCGTAGATCACGTTCACCCAGCCGCAGATCGTGCTGTCGCGGCGGGCGGTGGTGATGTCTTCGAGGATGTGGTGCTCTTCGGTGGCCACCACCTGCTGGCCCTGCTCCACCTGGGCCAGCAGCACATCGAGGCGGTTGGCGTGCTGGGGACCCATCACCAGGTCGAGCTCCGGCACCCGCCGCAGCAGGGATTCGCCCTCCTGCTGGGCCACGCAGCCGGCCACCACCAGGGTGAGATGGGGGTTGGCGCGCTTGCGTTGGGCCTGGCGCCCGAGATAGCTGTACACCTTCTGTTCCGCGTTGTCGCGGATCGTGCAGGTGTTGTACAGAACGAGGTCAGCCTCCAGCTCCGCCGGCGCCTCGCGGTAGCCCATCGCTTCGAGGATTCCGGCCATCCGCTCGGAATCCGCCTTGTTCATCTGGCAGCCGAAGGTGGTGATCCAGTAGCTGCCGCGCTGGCCGGCCGCCGTGCCTGTTGCCGGGCCTGCGGTGGCGCTGGGTTGGGAGAGGGTCGCCGTCATGGTCACAGTTTCGGCCATGGGGCGTCGGGCTGTTGTTTGGCACTGGCTGTTGCTGGGCCAAGGGCTGTTGCTTGGCAAACAGCTGACGCCGGCCCGGCGCCGTGTCAGCTTGAAGCCAGCGCTCCAGCCCCGATGCGCCTGCGCCTGCGCCGCTTTCCCCTCACCAAGGCCGTGCCTTTGGCGATCAGCCGCGGCAGCACCAGCGCCGTGGAGCACCTGCTGGTGGCGATCGAGCACGGGGGCCTCACGGGCTACGGCGAGACCGGTGGCTTCGACACCGGCCACCGCCACTACGCCACCGCGGCCATTGCCGCCGAGCTGGAGGCCCTGGCCCCGCAGCTGGAGCACCTGGCGCCCGAGCCCCTGCAGGCCCTTGAGCCCCTGTTGGCCGCCCTCAGCCCGCCGGCGCGCTGCGGTCTCGATCTGGCCCTGCACGACTGGTGGGGCCAGCGGTTAGGGCAGCCGCTGCACCGGCTCTGGGGGCTGGATCCGGGAGCGTGTGCCGCCACCAGCGTGACCCTCGGCTTAGGCCCGATCGAGGCGGTGCTGGCGCGGCTCGAGCGCTGGTGGCAGCTGCTGCCCGCCAGCCGCATCAAGCTCAAGCTGGGCAGTCCCGACGGGATCACCCACGACCTGGCCCTGCTGGAGGCTGTGGCGGTGGCCCTGGAGCAGCGGCGGCAGAGCACCGGCACGCCCTGCGAGCTGCAGGTGGATGCCAATGGCGGCTGGGATCTCTACTCCGCCAGGGCGATGCTGGAGCCGCTCGATCAGGCCGGGGTGGTGCTGCTGGAGCAGCCCCTGGCGCCCCAGACGGATCCGGCGGCTGACGCGGCCGGTTTTGCGGCGCTGCACCCCGCCTGCCCGCTGCCGCTGGTGGCCGACGAGAGCTGCTGGGATCTGGCCGACCTGCTGCGGCTGGCGCCCCACGTGGATGGCATCAACATCAAGCTGCTCAAGAGCGGCGGCCTGGCGGAGGCCCTGGCGATGGCGCAGCTGGCGCGGCGGCTGGGGTTGGGGGTGATGCTCGGCTGCTACTCCGATGGCGCCCTGCTCAACGGTGCCGCCGCCCAGCTGCTGCCGCTGGTGCGCTGGCCCGACCTCGACAGCCACCTCAACCTGATCGACGATCCATTTGTGGGGCTGGAGCGGTGCGGTGATGTGCTGGTGCCGCCCGCGGGGCCGGGGATCGGCGTGCGGCCGGGTGAGGGGGTGGCGGGATGCTGAGGCCCGAGCACCGGCTGGTGCTGCTGCAGCACGGTGGCCTGGCCGACCTCTCCGGCAAGACCGGCCTCACCCTGCTGCGCTACCGCCGCGGACCGCTGGTGGCGGTGGTGGATCCGCAACAGGCCGGTCGCAGCCTGCGGGAGGTGAGCGGCATCGACCGCGATGTGCCCGTGGTGGCCTCGCTGGCGGAGGCCCTGGCCTACGGCCCGGAGGTGGCGGTGATCGGCCTGGCCCCCTCCGGCGGGCGGTTGCCGGAGCCGGTGCGGGCGGACGTGGCGGCGGCCCTGCGGGCGGGGCTGAGCGTGGCCAGCGGGCTGCACAGCCGCATCGGCGACGACCCGGACCTGGCGCCGCTGCGGCGCGACCCGGCTTGGATCTGGGACCTGCGCCGCGAGCCCGAGGGGCTGGTGGTGGCGGCGGCCCGGGCGGCGGCCCTGCCCTGCCGGCGGGTGCTGGCCGTGGGCTCCGACATGGCCGTGGGCAAGATGAGCGCCTGTCTGGAGCTGGCAGCTGCCGCCGAAGCTCGCGGCATCGAGGCCCGCTTTGTGGGCACGGGCCAGGCCGGCATCCTGATCAGCGGCCAGGGGGTGGCCCTCGATGCGGTGCGGGTGGATTACGCCGCCGGGGCGGTGGAGGCGGCCGTGCTGCAGGCGGCGGAGGGTCTGGGGCCTGAGGGCCTGGTGCTGGTGGAGGGTCAGGGATCCCTGGCCCATCCCGGTTCCACCGCCACTCTGCCGCTGCTCCGCGGCAGCCAGCCCACCGAGCTGCTATTGGTGCACCGGGCGGGTCAGCGCCACATCAAGGGCCTGCCGGAGTTGCCGATCCCGCCGCTGCCGGAGCTGATTGCGGTGGTGGAGGCGCTGGCGGCCCTGGGGCGGCCCGACGGCCACCGGCCGCGGGTGAAGGCGGTGGCCCTGAACACGGGCCATCTGGATGCCGAGGCTGCTGCCCAGGCCATCGGCGCGGTGGCTGAGGCAACGGGCCTGCCCTGCGCCGATGCCGTGCGCGGTGGGGCGAGGCAACTGCTGGCGGCCCTGTTGCCCTGAGCCCTGCCCCCAGGCCATTGGGGGCAGGCCAGGACCAGAGCAGGTTCTGGACTGAACGCCAGGTCTGGAGAAGCCACAGCCGGCCATGGTTTGCCCATTCGCGGGCTGGAACGACCCTCAGGCATGGCAAAGCAGGCATCCGTGCAGGCCCAATCGGCCCTGTCCAAATCGGCCAAGACCTCCCAGAAACCGGAGCTGGTTGTTCTCAACTGGCAAACGGCCAGCAACACGGTGCTGAATGGCAAGGGCGCCTGGTTCAACGAGGGTCGTCCCACCCAGTTGGTGATTCAGTCGGATTTCAGCAACGGTCAATGGCGGCGCCCCAAGAACTTCGCGTTCACGAACTGGAAGATCAATGGCTCCATCCGCATCCTCGGTGCCGGTTCCAGCGCCTCCAACGCCGTCAAGCAGTCGTCCTTCAGTCTTGGCCACACCGAGCGCATGCAGGCAGCCGCGCCCACAGGGATCACGCTGGCGGGGCTGAAGATCAAGGCCGACGGGAAAATTCCTCTGATTGTTGGGCCAGGAGCTACCAACATCACGTTGAGAGACTCCAAGATTGCCGGCCGAAGTCAGAGCGTGGCTATTTATTTAGATGCCGAAAGTGCCAACAATGTTATTCAGAACAACACCTTTAGCCTTAAGGCCGATCGCGAGTTGATCGCTGTTGATGGAGCCAAGGGGAATCTGATTGCGGGCAACAACTTCAAGCGGCTTCCCTGGGGCGGCGTGTATGTGTACCGAAACTGTGGAGAGCGTGGCGTTGTGCGCCACCAGGAACCCATTAACAATCAAATTCGCGACAACACATTTAATCTCAATACTTTGAAAAGTTACTGGGAAAAGAATCCCAAGAATGGTCGGCAGTTTGAGTACCGTTATGGTGTCTGGCTTGGGTCGCGGCAAGGTGCGCGTCCTCCTGGTTACTGCGGCGCTGATAAGGGATTCTCGTTTGGAAGTAGTATCGATAATCGAGATTTCGCTGATGACAATATTGTCAGCGGTAATCGCCGGCTTGGCTCCAATAGAGGCTATTTGCTGAAACTGGATGAGGATCTTGGCCTTGGAGGGTATAATAAGTTTGTCAAAGATGATGGCCGCAACAATCTCGTTGCTGAAAACCGGGCGCTGGATTCCAAGGGCTGGAGATCAGAGGAGCCCTTGCTCACGCCGCAGGACAGGAAGGCGCGCTTCAGGCTTCAGCCCGAGGGGCTGCCTGCAGGAGGTGGGCGGAACCAGCAGAGCCCCCTGGAGGCCTTCGAGCGGAGCTGTGGCTGCGGGGGGCTCGGTGGTGTGGGCGACGCCGGCCTGATCCCGGAGTTGGGGTGAAAAAAATCCCCTGGGGCACTGGTCCCCGGGGGAAGAGAAGGGCGAGCGAGGGGACTCGAACCCCCGAATGGCGGCGCCACAAGCCGCTGCCTTAACCACTTGGCGACGCCCGCCGTGGTGCGGTGCCAATGTACCAATCCATCTCGCCCAGGCTGCTGTTTGCCCGCTGCTCTCCGATCTGGCTGGTGGTGCGGGGCGCTGGGGACATCGCTGCTCGGCGGTGCCCTGGCGCTCACCAATCCCCGGCCCAGCGACTTCGACAGCTTTGCCGCCGAGCAGTTGGTGGATGTGCTTGAGGCCGAGGTTTGCCGGGGCGACGTGCTGCCCACGTTGGTGCGCCTGGCCCTGCGGGACTGCCCCCGCCTGATCCAGGCCCAGCGCGGGGCGATCGGCGCCTATGTGGGCCGGCACACCCGCCGCACCAACCTTGGCCTGCTGAGCATCTATCGCACTGAGCTCGGCGGTACCGCTCTGTTGGGCTGGAGCCTGCCCCGCTTTTCCGCCACCGTGGTGGCCGCCGCCGGCCAGCTGGTGATCGTGCAGGCCGGCCTCGACGAGGAGGGTTCCTGACCCCCATCCTGGGGCGATGACTGACCTCCCAGGCCCTGGCCCTGCGCTCTCCGGCCCACAGCCGGCCGGCCAGCTGCGCCTGCGGCTGCCCCGCTGCCTGCTCGACCCCGGGCTTGTGGGCCTGCTGGCGGGTGACCAGGACGGGCTTGTGGCCCTGGAGCTGGAGCACCGGCAGGGGCTGATCACCAGCCTGCGGCCCCTCCTCACCGCCGAGGTAGGGGCAGGCCCCCTGCCCCTGGCCCTCACCCCCCTAGTGGAGCCCCATGCCCACCTCGACAAGTGCTTCACCGCCGTGGCCTTTCCCAACCGCAGCGGCACCGTGGCCGGCGCCCTGGTCCAGAACCACAAGGAGGCTGCAGGGCGCAGCCTGGCTGTGGTGCTGGAGCGGGCCGAGCAGGCCCTCGAGCGCGCCTGGCGCCAGGGTCTGCGCGCTGTGCGCAGCCACATCGACAGCGGCGGCCCCGGCGGGCGCCCCAGCTGGGAGGCCCTGCTGGACCTGCGCCAGCGCTGGGCCGGTCGGGTGGAGCTGCAGCTGGTGGCCCTGGTGCCCGTGGCCCACTGGTCCACCCGCGAAGGCGAGGAGTTGGCCCGCTGGGTGGTGGAACGGGGCGGGCTGCTGGGGGGCGTGCTTGGGCCGCCCTATGGCCACGGCCGCCAGGATCGTGAGGCGCTGGCTGCCCTGCTGGCCCTGGCGGAACGGCTGGGCACGGCCGTGGATCTGCATGTGGATGAGGCCGATTGTGAGCCCGGCCGCGGCGTGCAGCTGGTGCTGGCGGTGCAGCGGCAGCTGCGCAGCGCCGTGCCGCTCACCTGCAGTCATGCGGCCAGCCTGGCCCTGCTGGGCGAGCGGCGGCTGGAGCGGCTGGCCGAGCAACTGGCCGATGCCCAGGTGGCGGTGGTGGCCCTGCCGCTCACCAATCTCTGGCTGCTGGGCCGCCGGCCCGAGCGCACGCCTCTGCTGCGGGTGCAGGCGCCGATCCGCAGCCTGCAGCGGGCGGGGGTGACCGTGGCCCTCGGCGGTGACAACGTGCAGGATCCCTGGTATCCCGGCGGGGATTTCGACCCGATCGAGCTGTTGCGGCTCTCGCCGCTCACCAGCCACCTCTGGCCGGCCGAGCGCCAGGGGCTGGCACCTTTCACCACGGCACCGGCCCGGCTGCTGGGTCTGACCTGGGACGGCCTGGTGCGGGAGGGGGCACCCGCCGATCTGGTGCTGCTGGCCGCCGAAAGCTGGAGTGAACTGCTGGCCCGTACGCCCCAGCGGCGCGTGTTGCGCGGTGGCCGCTGGCTGCCGCCACCGCCTTGTCAGCTGCCATCCCCCCTCTGGGAGGTCAGCATGGGCTGAGTCGCGTCGTGTTCGTGTTGCCCCTGCCGCCGCGCCCCAGCCAGGGCACGATCGATGCTCTCGCCGCTGAGCTGCGGCAGCAGGACGACCAGCTGCGGCTGATCACCGCGGCCGAGGCGGCCGAACTGGAGCGGCTCTCGCGCGACTATTTCGACTATTCACCGCTGCTGGTGCCCCGTTTCAGCGGCCAGCGGGCCCAGCTGGTGGCGCGGGTCTCCACGGTGGCCCAGGTGCAGCGGGTAGCCGCCGCCTGCGCCCGGGCTGGCGTGCCCCTCACCCTGCGGGGGGCCGGTACCGGCAACTACGGCCAGTGCGTGCCCCTGGCGGGTGGGGTGGTGCTGGAGCTCAGCGGTCTGGATCGGCTGCGCGATCTCGACGCCGACAGCGGCGTGATCGAGGTGGAGGCCGGGGCCGTGATGGCGGCGGTGGATCAGCAGCTGGCCCCCCAGGGCCGGGCCCTGCGGCTGCTGCCCAGCACCTACCGCAGCGCCAGCATCGGCGGTTTCATCGCCGGCGGCTCCGGCGGCATCGGCTCGCTGCGCTGGGGCTTTCTGCGGGATCCCGGCAACCTGCTGGGGCTGGAGGTGGTCACTGTGGAGCCCGAGCCGCGGCTGCTGCGGCTGGATGCCGCCGCCAGCGAGCCCCTCAACCACGCCTACGGCTGCAATGGGATCATCACCGCCCTGCGTCTGCCCACCTGCGCTGCCGTGGCCTGGCAGCAGCTGGTGGTGGGCTTCAACAGCTGGGCCGAGGCGATGGAGGCGGCCAGGGCTCTGGCGGCCACGGCCCTGCTGCTCAATGGGCTCACCCTGCTGGAGGCGCCGATCGCCGCCCGCTCCCCCTGGCCCCAGGGCTGTGCGGCTGCCGGGCGGGGGGAGCACCGACTGCTGCTGCTGGCTGCCCCCGATGCCCTGGAGGTGTTGCCGGCCTGGCTGGCGGCCCGCGGCGGCACCATCGTGTGGCAGGCGTCCCAGGGTGTGAGCCGGGGCCTGCCCCTGCGGGAGCTCACCTGGAACCATACCACCCTGCACTGGCGTGCCCAGGTGCCCGGCTGGACCTACCTGCAGCTGCTGCTGCCCCAGCCGGAGCTGCCGCTGATGCAGGAGCTCAGCCGCCAGTGGGGCGATGCCCTGCACTGGCACCTGGAGGCGGTGCGCCAGCAGGGGGCGGTGCGCTTTGCGGCCATCCCCCTGCTGCGCTGGCAGGGGGAGGCGCCGCTGCAGCAGCTGATGGCCCAGATGCGCCAGGCCGGCGCCGTGATCTTCAACCCCCATGTGATCACCGTCGAAGACGGCGGCCTGGGGGTGATCGATGCTGACCAGGTGGCGGCCAAGGCCGCCTACGACCCGGCTGGCCTGCTCAACCCGGGCAAGCTGCGGGGCTGGCTGGAGCGCTGACACCCACCACCAGCCGGTTGGGTGCCCCGTTCAGCAACCCAAGCTCAGGCGCGTGTCCACCCCCGTGAGCGGGTGGGTGCCCTCGGCGTCCCGGCAAAGGGCTCGCTGGTCGGCCCGGTCGATCAGGGCGTCGCTGAAATCAGCATTGGTCACCGTGGCGCCGTTAAAGCTGCTGCCGGAAGCAATCACGCCGCTGAGCAGGGCATTGGTGAAGTCAGCCCCGCTGAAATCCACCTTGTCCATCAGCACACCGCTGAGGTCGGCGCCGCGGAAGTTGGCCTCCGGGAAGGCGCCCTGGGTAAGGATCGCGCCGTGCAGATTGGCGGCGGCAAAGTTGGCATGCCTGCCCGAGGCGCCGGCAAAGGAGGTGTTGGCCAGGTCCTGGCCGGAGAAATCCGCCTCGTTCTGATTGGTGAGGGTGTAGTCCACCCCCGAGAACTCCGCCCGGGCCGAGCCCGCCGGCAGCAGCAGCGCCAGCAGGCTGAACACCAGCCCCAGCAGCAGGGGCCCCAGCCGCTGGGAGAGCCACCGCTGCGGCCGGGACGGGGGAACTGGGGGCATGGAGCTCGGCGCCGGGCGGAACCCCTTCACTCTGCCGCGACGGCCAGGCCGAGGTGGGTGCGGATGCGCTCCAGAGCTGCCCGCTCCTCGGCCGACACCTTCTCTCCGGAGCCGAACAGACCCTTGCCGGCCGCTTCCGCCACGGCCACGCAGCCATCCACGATCAACTGGCGGTACTGCTGCACGGTGGGCTCATCGGCTTTCTGGCGCGCCAGCTCCAGGGCGGCATCCACCTCCTCGAGGGCACGGTCGAGCACGCGGCCGCCACGCACGTCTTCGGGGTTGATCTGCAGCTTCTCCGGACGGATGCCCTCCTTGAGGGCTTCCTGGCTGAACAGCCCGGCGATCAGGGGGTTGTCGCTGTAGCGCTGGGCCGCGGCGGCCAGCTCCCGACCCAGGGCCAGGGCTTCCTGGGCGCTGGAGAACACCCCCATATCCACGGTCATCACCGCTAGGGCGGCGGCCAGGGGCGCACCCATCAGTTTGCTGCGCTCGTCTTTGCTGAGTTCGAGAGTCATGGGATTGGCAGGGAAGGGAAACTGCGGCCGCACAATGGCGCTTGCCGCAGGAACCCCACCACTCTGGCGAGCCTGACGGAATCCGTCAGCGGGGGGCCGCCGCCAGCAGATCGCCGATCAGGTAGAGCGAACCGGCCAGGATCAGCCGTTCGCCGGCGGCGGCTCGCTGGGCCCTGGTCACGGCCTGCTCCAGATCCGCTGCCGGGTGCAGCTGATCAGCCAGCTGGGGCAGCGCGGCCACCAGCTGCTGACACGTCCAGCTGGCATGGCCTGGCACCGGCACGATCCAGGCCTGGTCTTCTGCAGCCAGCAACTGGGCCACCAGCTCGGGCCCCTGCTTGTTGGCCAGCATGCCCAGCAGCCAGTGGCGGGGTCCCGCCCCCAGGCCGTGGCGGGCGGGATGCTGATCCAGCTCGGCCCGCAGGGCCGCGGCGGCCGGCGGATTGTGGGCCCCGTCCACCAGCAGGGCCACGCCGTGCCAGTGCAGCTGCTGCAGCCGGCCTGGCCAGCGGGCATCGGCAAAGCCGCGGCGGATGGCGCTGGTGTTCACCGGCCAGCCCCGTTCGGCCAGGGCCTCCAGCATGCCCAGCGCCACCGCCCCATTGGCCGCCTGAACGCTGCCCTTCAGGCCGCAGGGGCAGAACTGGCCATGAATCTCCAGCCGGCCATCCCCCCCCTGGGCCAGGGGCTCGCGCCAGCGCAACTGCGCTCCGCTGGCCCCGGCCTGGCGCTCCAGCACCGCCGCCACCTCTGCTGCCTGGGGGGCGCTGATTGCCACGGCCCCTGGCTGCAGCACGCCGGCCTTCTCGGCCGCGATGCTGGCCAGGTCGGGGCCGAGAAACTCACGGTGGTCGAGGCCCACCGTGGCGAAGCCGATCACGCCCCGGTCGGGGTGGCAGGTGGTGGCATCGAGCCGGCCGCCCAGGCCCACCTCCAGCACCACCAGTGGCAGTTGGGCCTCGGCAAAGGCCTGAAAAGCGCCTGCGGTGACCAGTTCAAATGGGGTGAGGCCGTGGCGCTCGGCCACGGCACGGGCGCTGTGCAGATGGCGGCGCAGGGCGGCCGGCTCGATCGGCTCCGCCCCCAGGCGGATGCGCTCGGTCCAGCTCACCAGGTGGGGCGAGGTGTAGAGGCCGGCGCGGATGCCCGCCGCCAGCAGGCTGCGGTGCACGAGGGTGCAGATTGAACCCTTGCCGTTGGTGCCGGCCACCTGCACCGCGGCAAAGCGCCGCTCGGGATGCCCCAGCTCGGCCAGGGCAGCCTGGAGACGCCCCAGGCCCAGATCCACGCCGCGGCGGCTGAAGGGCTCGATCAGGTCGGCGAAGGAATCCAGCTCCGGCATGGGATCGCTCGGGCGGTTGGATCGCTCAGACCAGGCTGAGCAGGGCCCGCTCCAGCCGCTGCACGGCCTGGCGGATCTGGCGCGACTTGATCGTGAGTGGCGGCACGAAGCGCACCACGTTGGCTCCGGCCGGCACCAGCAGCAGCCCCTGGGCCAGGGCCGCCTTCACCACGGCGGGAGCCGGGGGCGCCTCCGGCCGCAGCACCAAACCCTGCAGCAGCCCCCAGCCGCGGCTGCCCGCCAGCAGCTGGGGGTGGCGACCCACCAGGGCGTCCAGTTCCTGGCTCAGCACGGCTGCCACCCGCCGCACCCGGGTGAGCAGGTCGCGGCGCTCGAGCTCCGCCAGCACGGTGAGCCCGGCCCGGCAGGCGAAGGGATTGCCGCCGAAGGTGCTGGCGTGGTCGCCGGGGCGGAAGTGGTCGCAGTGGCGCTTCACCGCCAGGGCGCCGATGGGTATGCCACCGCCCAGCCCCTTGGCCAGGGTGAACGCGTCCGGTTCCACACCCAGCTTCTGATAGCCCCACAGCTCGCCGCTGCGGCCCACGCCGATCTGCACCTCGTCGAAGATCAGCAGGATGCCGTGTTGATCGCAGAGCTGGCGCACCCGGCTGAAGAAGGCCTGGTCGCCAGGATGCACGCCGCCCTCTCCCTGCAGCGGCTCCAGCAGCACGGCGGCCACCCGGGGGCCGTTGGCCTCACAGGCGGCCAGCAGGGTCTCAAAGGCGGCGGTGTCGTTGTAGGGGAAGTAGCGGAAGCCCTGCACCATCGGCTCGAAGCCCTGGTGGTACTTGGGCTGGCCGGTGGCCGTCACCGCGGCCAGGGTGCGGCCATGGAAGCTAGCCTCGGCCGTGAGGATCAGCGGCCCCTGCTGATCGCTGATGCCACGCACCAGCTGGCCGTGCTTGCGGGCCAGCTTGATGGCGGACTCGTTGGCCTCGGCGCCGGAGTTGCAGAAGAACACCCGGTCGAAGCAGCTGCGGGCCGTGATCGCTTCCGCCAGCTCCTGCTGTTCCGGGATCCGGTACAGATTTGACACGTGCTGCAACCGGCCCAGCTGGCGGTTGAGGGCCTTGCGCAGGCGAGGGTCGCTGTGGCCCAGGGTGCAGACGGCAATGCCTGCGACGCAGTCGAGGTAACGGCGTCCGTCCCGGTCCCACACCCAGACGCCCTTGCCTTTCACCAGCTCCACGGGGAAGCGGGCGTAGGTGTCCATCACCGGGTTTCCCGGATCCGGTGCTGGTGGGATGGGAGCGGTGGGACTCGAACCCACATGCCCGAAGGCGCTCGATTTTGAGTCGAGTCCGTCTACCAATTCCGGCACGCTCCCGATCGCTGGACTTTAAGCGGCGATGTCCTGGAAAGCGGAGGTGGGGTCGATCCGCTGGATGCAGGCCCCCACGCCGTTGAGCTTGTGCTCGATGCCGGCATAGCCGCGGTCCAGGTACTCCAGTCCGTAGACCTCGCTCACCCCTTCTGCGGCCAGACCAGCCAGCACCATGGCGGCCGAAGCGCGCAGGTCGGTGCCCTTCACGGGGGCGGCACTGAGGCGAGCCACCCCATCCACGAAGGCGGTGTTGCCATCGGTGCGGATGGAAGCGCCCATCCGCTGCAGCTCGGCCACGTGCTGCAGGCGATTTTCAAAAATTTTCTCGCACACCATGCTGGTGCCTTCCGCCGTGGCCAGCAGGCTCATGAATGGGGCCTGGAGGTCGGTGGGGAAGCCCGGGAACGGCTGGGTGCGCAGATCCACTGCCCGGATCGGTCCAGCTTCCAGGGTGAGCCCGTCGCCATCGCGCTGAATGCGGCAACCGGCCTCCTCCAGCTTGGTCAGCACGGCGCTGAGGTGCTCGGGAATCACCGGTGCCACCCGCAGGGCGGAGCGGGTGATGGCAGCCGCCAGCAGGAAGGTGCCAGCCTCGATCCGATCAGGAATCACGCTGTAGTCTGCTCCGTGCAGCCGCTCCACGCCAGCAATGGTGATGGTCGGGGTGCCGGCGCCCCGGATGCGGGCGCCCATGGCCAGCAGCAGGTCGGCCAGATCCACCACTTCAGGCTCCTGAGCCGCGTTCTCGATCACCGTCTCGCCGTCGGCCAGGGCAGCGGCCATCATCAAGGTCTCGGTTGCGCCGACGCTGGGGCAGTCGAGGTGGATGTGGGCACCGGTGAGGCGACGGCTCACGCCTGGTACCACGGCCGTGACGACCCCATGCTCGATCGTGACTTGGGCACCCATCGCCTTCAGGCCCTTGACATGCTCCACCACCGGGCGGGTGCCGATCTGGCAGCCGCCGGGCAGGGGCACCTTGGCCATGCCCATCCGGGCCAGCAGGGGGCCGATGCAGAAGAAGCTGGCCCGCAGGCTGTTCACCAGCTCATAGGGGGCCGTGGAGCAGTTGATATCAGCGCCATCGAGTTCGAGGGTGTCGCCGGAGCGATGCACCTTGCCGCCCAGACTCACTAGCATGTCGCCCATGCCCACGATGTCGGTGAGCGGGGGCACGTTGCTCAGCCGGATCTGGTCGCGGGTGAGCAGGCAGGCCGCCATCAGCACCAGAGCTGAATTCTTGGCACCACTGACCTGCAGCTCTCCGCTCAGCTTGCGGCCACCACTCACGAGCAGGTGAGGGCGGGCCGGCTCATGGCCGATCTGGTGAGCTGGCTGAACTGCTGCCGCCTCTTCCAGGCTGATGGCTGCGGCGCCGAGGCTCACAGCAGGAGAGGAAGAGGGGACAGCGGAAAGAGTCACGTAGGGCTGTCCCTTGAAATGCTCAGGAATGATGACAACAAAACCTTCAATCGTCTAGAAGGCCGCTGTCAGAACTGGCTGACGCGTCCTTCAGGGTGGCCTGACCCCTCGCCTTGATCGTGCTGGTCACGCTGTGTCGTAAGGTTCAGGGGTCACCGCGGTGACAGCCACGCGGATGTGGCGGAATTGGTAGACGCGCTAGTTTCAGGTACTAGTGGCAGCAATGTCGTGGGAGTTCAAGTCTCCCCATCCGCATTTAAAATTCATGATTCTTTTAAAGATCTCAAATGCATCCGAACTGGTTGCTTCCAAGATCGGCAAGTTTCTTGAGAGTCTTACTCCCGATGGTCTTGACCAGACCACTGTGGAAGACGCTGTGATCAGCAAGCTGATCGAAAACCTGCGGGCCGAAGGCATCAAGGGAGAAGTAGCAGCCGTGCGTGGGCTTGATCTCGAGGCCAAGCAACTGGTGCTTGACGAGTCCACGAAGGTGCGGCGTCACGACCATTTCTGACATTTCTGATTCGACAGTGCTGATCAGCAGCCGTCGCAACCCAGTGGTGCGGCAGCTGCGCCAGTTGCACGACAGCCGGGGCCGTCGTGAGCAGGGGTTGCTGCTGTTGGAGGGCACCCATCTGCTCCAGGAGGTGATCCGCCTCCGGCTGGAACCCCGCCAACTGTTGGCCACCGAGGCTTGGTTGCAGGCCCATCCATCCCTGGTGGAGGTGCTGCCATCGACCTGCCAGCTGCAGCGGGTGACCCAGGACGTGCTGCAGGCGGTGGCCACCACCCAGCATCCCGACGGTGTGGTGGCCACCCTCGAGCCTCCGACGGCCTCACCACTGCCGGAACCAACGCTGGCCGATGGATCGGCGCACCAGGGCTTCTGGCTCGTGCTGGACACCATTCAGGACCCAGGCAACCTGGGCACCCTGATGCGCACGGCCCTGGCAGCGGGGGTCCGGGCCCTGTGGCTGGCCGATGGGGCGGATCCATTGCAGCCCAAGGTGTTGCGCGCTTCTGCCGGGGCTGCCCTGGCCCTGCCCCTGTGGCGGGGTGGCCGCGCTCAGCTGGCTGAGCGCCTGGCTCAGCTGCGCCAACGGCACGGGGTGCAGCTGCTGGCATCCGTGCCGCCGGAGCAGGGTGGGCAGCCCTACTGGCAGCTCGATTGGACTCTGCCTACGGCCCTGTTGCTTGGCAGTGAAGGGGCTGGTCTGGCGCCGGAGTTGCGGGCTCTGGCCAACCAGCTGGTCACGGTGCCCCACAGCCAGGCGGTGGAGTCGCTCAATGTGGCGGTGGCAGCGGCACCACTCTTGCTGGAGCGGCAACGCCAGCAGCTGGCCGCAGGTGGTGGCAATCCCTGAGCGGCAGGAGAGAATGCCAGCCAGCTGAACAGTGGCCCCGGTGAGCGCAGCCCCTTCCTCGGGTTTTGATTTCGATGTGATCGTGATCGGCGCCGGCTACGGCGGCTTCGACGCCGCCAAGCACGCCGCGGAGCACGGGCTGACTGTGGCCATCGTGGAATCCCGCGACATGGGTGGCACCTGCGTGAACCGGGGCTGCGTGCCCTCCAAGGCCCTGCTGGCTGCCAGCGGCCGGGTGCGGGAGCTGGCCGATGCTGAGCACCTGGCCGGCTTTGGCATCCATGCGGCACCGGTGCGCTTCGAGCGCCAGAAAATTGCCGACCACGCCAACCAGCTGGTGGCCACGATCCGCGCCAACCTCACCAAGACCCTGGAGCGCGCCGGCGCCACGATCCTGCGGGGCACGGGCCGGCTGGCCGGCCACCAGCAGGTGACCGTGCGCGAGAGCGGCAGCGGCGTTGAGCGCACCTACAGCGCCCGCGACGTGATCCTCGCCACCGGCTCGGAGCCCTTCGTGCCGCGTGGCATCGAGACCGATGGCCGCACGGTGTTCACCAGCGACGAGGCCGTGAACCTGGAATGGCTTCCCCGCTGGCTGGCGATCATCGGCAGCGGCTACATCGGCCTGGAATTTGCCGACGTCTACACGGCCCTGGGCTGTGAAGTGACGATGATCGAGGCCCTCGATCGGGTGATGCCCACCTTCGATCCCGATATCGCCAAATTGGCCGCCCGCAAGCTCATCGATGGCCGCGACATCGATGCCCGCGCCGGCCTGCTGGCCCGCAAGGTGACCCCCGGCTGCCCCGTGAAAATCGAGCTGGCTGACATGGCCACCAAGGAGCTGGTGGAGACCCTGGAGGTGGACGCGGTGCTGGTGGCCACCGGCCGGGTGCCGAGCAGCGCCGCCCTCAACCTGGCGGCCGTGGGGGTGGACACCGAGCGCGGCTTCGTCCCCGTGGACGAGCACATGCGGGTGTTGGTGGGCGGTGAGCCCGTGCCCCACCTGTGGGCTGTGGGCGATGTGACCGGCAAGATGATGCTGGCCCACACCGCCGCGGCCCAGGGCACCGTGGCGATCGACAACATCCTGGGCCACACGCGCCGGATCGATTACCGCTCGATCCCGGCCGCCACCTTCACCCACCCGGAGATCAGCTCGGTGGGCCTCAGTGAGGCCGACGCCAAGGCCCTGGCGGAACAAGATGGCTTCGAACTGGGGGCGGTGCGCAGCTACTTCAAGGCCAACTCCAAGGCCCTAGCGGAGCTGGAGAGCGATGGCCTGATGAAACTGCTGTTCAACAAGGCCACCGGTGAGGTGCTGGGTGCCCACATCTACGGCCTGCACGCCGCCGACCTGATCCAGGAGATCGCCAACGCCGTGGCCCGCCGCCAGAGCGTGAAGCAGTTGGTGACTGAGGTGCACACCCACCCCACCCTCAGCGAAGTGGTGGAGGTGGCCTACAAGCAGGCAGCGATGGCTGTTGGCTGATCGCTGGCTTCAGGCCCGGGTCTGGGAGGGCTTTTCGCCGAAACGCTCTCCGTAGTGCCGGGCCGTGGTGCCGTTGCCAGGCAGACCGCATTGACGCAGCGCCTCCGCCATGCCGGGACGCCGCCCGCCTTGGAGCAGCAGACGGCGCAGCCGGGCCAGCCGCAGTTCCCGCAGGCTCTGCAGGGGGCGCTTGTTCAGATGCCGCCGAAAGGCCATCTGCAGGGCGCGGGGTGAAACCCCCGTGTCTTCGGAGAGGTCGGCAAGGCTGAGATCCCCATCCAGATGGCAGTCCATGTAGCGCAGGCTTTCGATCACGTGGCGCCACCCCCGGTCCTGGCGGGGCATGGCCTGGACCGGCGAAGCCAACAGGGCATCCACGAGCAGATCGAGCAGGGGCGGTTCCTGGAGCAGCCAGTCGTGGCTCAGACCCTGATCGGCCAGGTTGCGCAGCTTCCCGATTGCGGTGGCCAGTCGGGCGCCGCTGCCGCTGTCCAGCCGGCAGGAATCATCCACGGCCAGGCGCCGGACCAGCCCCCGGCGATCAGCGGCCAGCAGCAGGTGCTCGAGAGGCAGCACCAGACTCCAGCTGGTCGGGGGGGGGGCTTGTGAGCAACCCGGTGGATCGACGTCCAGACCGATGGGCGCGCCATCGGCCTGTTCCTGCCAGTGCAGCTGAATCTGATCAGGCCGGCATGGAGGGCACTTCCCCGGGGCTCTCAGGTTGAGAATCGGACCGAGTACGCAGGCGCTGCTCGTCCCGGGGAGCCGCACGCTGAGCTGCAGGCTTGCTGGGCTGTGCAGTACAACGCGGGGACGCCCCATGAGTTGCATGGTGTTGGAGCCGGGTCGCATCGTTTTTGTAAAAGCATTTTCGCAGCTCGCTGGGCCTTTTGGGTACCCGCCTGGAGGTGACACCTACGATCGGATCAATCTTTGTTATCGCCAGCCCGTTGGAGATTCGCCGCCGGCCACCGAATCCGTCTGTGAAAGTGGCGCATCTGGAGTACGCCATTCCCCATGACCAGGCGGAGCCCCGGCACATCCTGGAGAAAATCGTCTGGGAGAAAGACCGCGAGGTGGCAGCCTCCCGGGAGCGACTGAGCCTGCAGAAACTCCAGCAGCAGGTGGCCGACCTGCCTGCCACCCGCGACTTCATCGCTGTCCTGCGCGCCAGCTGCCGCAAGCCTGCGGTGATCGCCGAGGTGAAGAAGGCCAGCCCAAGCAAGGGGGTGATCCGCGACGACTTTGACCCCGAGGCGATTGCCCAGGGCTATGCGGCCGGCGGCGCCAGCTGCCTGTCGGTGCTCACTGACAGGCAGTTTTTCCAGGGCGGTTTTGAGGTGCTGGTGCAGGTGCGGCAGGTGGTGGACCTGCCCCTGCTGTGCAAGGACTTCATCCTCAGCCCCTATCAGCTGTATCAGGCCCGCGCCGCTGGAGCCGATGCGGCCCTGCTGATTGCCGCGATCCTCACTGATCAAGATCTGGGCTATCTGCTCAAGGTGGCCCGCAGCCTGGGCCTCACGGCTCTGGTGGAAGTGCACGACGCGGCTGAACTGGAGCGGGTGCTGGCCCTCGAGGGGGTGGAGCTGATCGGCATCAACAATCGCAATCTGGCCACCTTCCACACCGATCTGGCCACCACTGAGCAGCTCACCGCCTGCTACGGCCAGCAGATTCGCGCCAAGGGTTGCCTGCTGGTGAGCGAGTCGGGTCTGTTCAGCAGAGATGATCTCGACCGGGTGCAGGCTGCCGGTGCCGACGCGGTGCTGGTGGGCGAATCCCTGATGCGCCAGCCGGATGTCACCGCTGCTCTGGAAACCCTGATCAATGGTTGAGCTGGGCCAGGATCCAGTGGATCTGTTGGTGGTGGGTGCCGGGCCCGCCGGGGCCATGGCAGCCGCCACCGCTGCCCGGGGCGGCCTGCGGGTGGTGCTGGTGGACAAGCGTTCCTTGCCCCGCCATAAGCCCTGTGGCGGCGGGATGCCCCTGCCGGTGCAGCGGGAACTGCGCGATCTGGTGCCCGAAGCGGTGGTGGACACGCGGGTGCGCTGGATGCGTCACAGCTGGCAGTTCCAGCAGGCGGTGGAGGCCGCTGTCGACGTTCCGGGCACTCCCGTGGAGCAGTCCCGGGGGCTGTGGATGGTGCAGCGCCCCCGTTTCGACCATGCCCTGGTGAGGGCGGCGGCAGCGGCTGGCGCCCAGGTGCTGGAGGGCCATGCGTTTCAAGGGCTGGAACGGGGTCCGGATGGGGTCTCGGCCACGCTGCGTGGTGCCGCTACGGGTGGTGAAGCGCGCCTGCTGCGCGTGCAGGCCCGCCATCTGATCGGTGCCGACGGCGCTGCCGGTGGGGTGGCGGCCAGCGTGGGGCTGCGGCGGGATCCACGGGTGGCCCTGGCCATTGAGCTGGAGGTTCCCCACCACTGGAACGTGGCCGACCCGCTGGTGCGTCCCGATCTGCTGCACCTCGACTACGGCGTGCTGCGCCGCGGTTACGCCTGGCTGTTCCCCAAGGCCGACCATCTGAATATCGGAGCGGGGCTGTTCCATGGCCGCCGCCGGGATGTGCGCCGTGATCCCACGGCCCGCCACCGCATCCGCGCCGCGATCGACGCCACCGCCGCCTCGCTCGGGGTTGCTCCCCAGCGCCTGGAAGGCCTGCGCAGCTACGCCCATCCCCTGCCGTTCTGGGACGGCCCCGAGCCCCTGCACTCACCGGATGGCCGGGTGCTGCTGGTGGGCGATGCGGCCGGGTTGATCAATCCCCTGTTCGGCGACGGGCTGTTCCATGCCATTCGCAGTGGCCGCTTGGCCGCCGAGGCCGTGTTGGAGGGCCGGCCCGACACCCATACGGCGCGCATCCACGACCTGCTGGCCGACGACTTCGAGGCCGCCCGCCGCCTGGCCCGGGTGTTCTATGGACTACCCAGGCTCAGTTTCCGCTACGCCATCTCCCGGCCTCAGGCCACCCCCCTGGCCGTGCGCCTGCTGGGCGGCGAGGTGTCATTCAAGGGACTGGGGCGACGGGCCCTGGGCCGGATCGCCGGCGGACTGCTCCGTGACCTCGGCCTGCGCCAGGCCGCGCGCCCCAGCTCCTGAACAGGAGCACCAGAGGCCCACAAAAAAACCTGCCACCGGAACCGGTGACAGGCGAAGGAAAGGAGAACCGGCTGGGATCAGCTCACACCTTGCGGGAGTAGAACTCCACCACCAGCAGTTCGTTGATCTCAAGGGCGACCCACTCACGCTCGCACTTGCCGATCACCTTGGCCGAGAGCTTGGCCTTGTCGAACTCCAGGTGGGGCGGGATGTTGGCCAGACCGGGGAACTCCAGGTTGCCTTCGGCCAGCTTTTTGCTCTGCTTGCGCTCGCGGACGGCGATCACGTCGCCGGCCTTGCACTGGTAGCTGGGGATGTCCACCACCCGGCCGTTCACGGTGACGTGGCCGTGGTTCACCAGCTGGCGGGCGCCGGGCACGGTGGGCCCGAAGCCGAGGCGGAAACACATGTTGTCGAGACGGT
>JBIIDV010000010.1:0-61206 GCA_044238185.1 Prochlorococcaceae cyanobacterium
CGTGTGGTGGCAGCGCGACGAGGCCGGCCTGCTGCCCGAGCCCTACGCCGCCGAGGCCAGCCAGTGGCGCAAGGGCACCGACACGATGGACGTGTGGTTCGACTCCGGCTCCTCCTGGGCCGGCGTGCTGGGCGGGATCACGGGCGGCGAGAGCCAAGTGCCGGGGCTCACCTACCCCGCCGATCTCTATCTCGAGGGCAGCGACCAGCACCGCGGCTGGTTCCAGAGCAGCCTGCTCACCTCGGTGGCCGTCAACGGCCATGCCCCTTACAAGCGGGTGCTCACCCACGGCTTCACCCTCGATGAGAAGGGCCGCAAGATGAGCAAATCGCTGGGCAACGTGGTGGATCCCGCGGTGCTGGTGGAGGGCGGCAAGAACGACAAACAGGAGCCCGCCTACGGCGCCGATGTGCTGCGCCTTTGGGTGAGCTCAGTCGACTACTCCGCCGATGTGCCCCTAGGCCCGGGGATCGTGAAGCAGCTGGCCGACGTGTACCGCAAGGTGCGCAACACGGCCCGCTATCTGCTGGGCAACCTGCACGACTTCGACCCCAGGCCCGCCAGCGAAGGGGGCGATGCCATTGCGATCGCCGAGCTGCCCCTGCTTGATCGCTGGATGCTGCAGCGCACAGCCGCCCTGATCGACAGCGTGACCGGCGACTTCGAGCGTTTCGAGTTCTACCGCTTCTTCCAGGCCCTGCAGAACTTCTGCGTGGTGGATCTCTCCAACGTCTACCTCGACATCGCCAAGGACCGCCTCTACGTGAGCGGGGCAGCGGAGTTCCGTCGCCGCAGCTGCCAGACCGTGCTGAGCCTGGTGGTGGAGCGCCTGGCCGGCCTGATCGCGCCGGTGCTGTGCCACATGGCCGAAGACATTTGGCAGAACCTGCCCTACCCCGTGGCTGAGACCTCGGTGTTCGAGCGGGGCTGGCCCTCCGCCCCGGCGGAATGGCGCCGACCGGAGCTGGAAACGCCGATGGCAGCCATCCTGGAGTTGCGGGCCCTGGTGAACCGCCAGCTGGAGAGTTGCCGCAAGCAGGGCGGCAATGAGCAGGGCATCGGCGCCTCGCTGGAAGCCCAGGTGCAGATCGTCCTGGCTGGAGACGCCAGCAGCGCCGCCCTGGCGGCGGCCCTGACCTGGCTGGAGAGCTCACCCCATCCCAGCGTGGACAACCTCACCGACTGGCTGCTGGTGTCAGCGCTGCGCATCGGCGGAGATGCCCCTGGGGCCGTGCTGGCAGAGGCCAGCACCGACGGCGTGACCGTGCGGGTGGCCAGGGCCGCCGGCCGGAAGTGCGAGCGCTGCTGGCACTACGAAACCGACATCGGCCAGCACAGCAGCCACCCCAGCCTCTGCGGCCGCTGCGTGGCCGTGCTGGAGTCCTGATCATCAGCCCCATGGCCCACCCGGTCAGCGCCACAGAGCTCATTCAGCAGCTGCAGCTGGCGCCCCATCCGGAGGGCGGCCACTTCCGCGAGACCTACCGGGCCAGCCTCACGGTGCAGACCCCCTGGGGGGAACGGGCGGCCAGCACCGCCATCCACTACCTGCTGCAACGCGATGAATGGTCGTGCTGGCACCGGATCCGCTCCGACGAGGCCTGGCATCACCACGGTGGAGGCACCTTGCTGCTCTACGAGATCAGTGCCGAGGGCAAGGCGCGGGTCTGCCGGCTGGGCCTGAATCTGGCGGCCGGTGAGGGCCCCCAGCAGGTGGTGCCGGCCGGCAGCTGGTTCGCTGCCACCCCCGCCCCCGGCAGCGCCTGGAGCCTGGTGAGCTGCACGGTGGCACCGGGTTTCGACTTCGCCGATTTCGAACTGGCCCGTGCCTCCCAGCTGCCCGGCGAGCGGCAGGCGATCGAGCGGATCTGTCCGCACTGGCGCCGCTTTCTGGCTGGAGCCCCAAAGCAGTCAGAGCCAGGCTGAGGGCTGGAGATAGGCCTGCGGATCACTGCCGGCAGCCAGCACCTGCTCGGCAGCGGGGTTGAGCGGCCCAGCCAGCAGCTCGGCCGTGCGCAGCACCACCCCCTCCGGCAAGAGCGGCTGATCGGGATCAAAGCCGGTGGGGTGGGTGGTGCTGCTGGAGAACCCCCGGAAGATCAGCAGTTCGTAGGGCTCCTCGCCTGAATCCGCCGAGACCACCTCACCCCTGAGACGCAGCACCCGGTCGGGACGGCCGCGACTCATCCCCTCCAACCCGGCAAGCAGCTCATTGGCAGGTAGGGCCATCAGACGGGTTCGTCAGACTGGTTGATCAGAATTCTCCGGCCACCCGGCCGAGCTTGGGCAGGCGCACCAGCAGCCACTGCAGCAGGCCCACCACATAGGCCAGCAGACCCACATAGCCGATGAAGGCTGCCACGGCCGGCGTCCACTGACCGCCGAACACGAAGTCGAACACGGTTTCCAGGTGCTGGTGCAGCTCGTACGGGGGCCGCAACCACACCGCGCAGCGGGGGCTGTCCATGCGGGCCGCATCCCCGCAGGCCAGGGCGGTGGCGCTGAGGGCGGCACCGATCACCGCCCAGAAACTCACACCCCAGCGCCAGATGCGCACCGTGAGCGGCAGGGGGCGCCAGGGCGGCAGGTCGGCGAGTTCCTCGTTGAGATCCACCCAGAACCACAGGCTCGCCAGCACCAGCAAGGGCGCCAGCACCAGCAGCACAAAACCGATCGGCCGCCGGTCCGTGAGCAGCAGATCGGCGATCAGCAGCAGGCTGGCCACCTTCCAGTAGATCGAGAGCAGCCGCACCAGCGCCGCTTCCCGCTTCAACGCCGCCCACACGAGCAGCACCAGCGGCACGCCCACCGTGAACAGCACAGCGACGTGCAGGGCGAGCCACACCATGGATCGATAGAGCGGGTCCGGCACGGCTGGGGGTACGGGAAGTCGCCATTATCCGCACGCCACCGCAGGCGATAGGGTCCAGGCCATGGCTGCTTTCCCCCTGCCCGACTGGCTCAGGCGTCGCCCCGCTGCTCCCCAGGCCTGGTGCCGCACGGCCCTCGCCAGCGAGCCCTCTCTGGAAGCCTGCGTGGACGCCGTCCAGGGCCAGCTCGGCAGCGGTGGCGAAGCCGCCGACCTGGCCCTGGTGTTCGTGTCGGCCAGCTTCGCCAGCGACCTGCCCCGCCTGCTGCCCCTGTTGCGCCAGCGGCTGCAGGCCAGCCACTGGCTGGGCTGCGTGGCCGGCGGCGTGATCGGCACCGCCCCAGAGCAGCAGGCCCGCGAACTGGAGCAGCAACCGGCCCTGAGCGTGGTGCTGCTGCGGCTGCCCGGCGCCCGGATCCAGCCCTTCGCAATCGCGCCCGCTGCCTGGCCGGATCTGGATGGGCCAGCCGATCCCTGGCGGGCGCTGGTGGGAGCCTCTGCCGAGAGCAACGATCACTCGATGCTGCTGCTGATCGATCCGGGCTGTGATGGCATCAACGACCTGATCTCAGGGCTGGATTACGCCTGTCCGGCAGCCGTGAAGCTGGGGGGAATCGCCTGTCCCCACAGCGCCCCCCACAACTCTCTGCTCTTCGATGAGGGGGTGTGCGGCGGCGCCGTGGGCTGTCTGATCGATGGCGCCTGGGGCCTCGATCCGGTGGTGGCGCAGGGGTGCCGCCCAATCGGCCCGGTGTTCGAAGTGGAGCAGGCCCAGCGCAACGTGGTGCTGGAGGTGAGTGTGGGCAACGAGCGCAAGTCACCCGTGGCGGCCCTGCAGGGGATCCTCAGCGATCTCACCCCCCAGGAACGGGAGCTGGTGAAGCATTCCCTGTTTCTGGGCGTGGGCCGCAACAGTTTCAGCCTCGACCCCGGCCAGGATGAGCAGGGGTCAGCCTTTCTGGTGCGCAATCTCGTGGGAGTCGATCCCCGCAACGGGGCCGTGGCCGTGGCCGAGCGGATGCGGGTGGGCCAGCAGGTGCAGTTCCAGTTGCGCGACGGCGACGCCTCCAGCCAGGAACTGCGCCAGTTGCTCCGCCGCCAGCAGCAGGAGCGGCCCACACCCCTGGCGGGCCTGCTGTTCGCCTGCCTGGGCCGGGGCAGCGGCCTCTACGGCCGCGCCGACGGGGATGTGGGGGTGTGCCGGGACCTGTTCGGCGATCTGCCGGTTGCCGGGGCCTTCTGCAATGGCGAGGTGGGGCCGGTGGCTGGGGCCACACACCTGCATGGCTACACGGCCAGCTGGGCGTTTGTCGTCCCCCGCGAGCAGCCCGAGCAAGCCACGGCGGCTGGACCCAACAGCGCACCGGCCTGATGGTCCGCCAGCACGTCAACCCCCTCAGCCGCTTCTTCCAGCAGCCCCTGCAGCTGCCCCCTGCCGAGCAGCTGTTCGCTGAGCCGGAGCGGCCGATTCACCTGGACATCGGCTGCGCCCGCGGCCGTTTCCTGCTCGCCCTGGCCCAGGCGGAACCGCAGCGCAACTACCTGGGCGTGGAGATCCGGCGGGCGCTGGTGGAGGCCGCCGAAGCCGACCGTCAGGCCCTGCAGCTGGAGCATCTCCGCTACCTGTTCTGCAACGCCAACGTGAGCCTGCAGAACTGGCTGGAGCAGCTGCCCGCCGGGCAGCTGGAGCGGGTCACGATCCAGTTCCCCGACCCCTGGTTCAAGAAGAAGCACCACAAGCGGAGGGTGCTGCAACCGGAGCTGCTGCTGGCCATCGCCACAGCCTTGGCCCCCGGACGGGAGCTGTTCCTGCAGAGCGATGTGCTGGCGGTGATCGAGCCGATGGTGGCGCTGGTCGAGGCCAGCGGCTGCTTCAGGCGACCGCCGGAGGATGCACGCCCCTGGCGATCCACCAACCCGCTGTCTGTGCCGACGGAACGGGAGACCTATGTGCTGACCAGGGGTCTGCCGGTGTTTCGGGTGCTGTATCGACGCAATGAGGTGGCGCCTCCAGCTGGAGCAACTCTCGAAGAGAGGCTCCGGGCCACCGATAATCCCGGCTGAAGCCAGCCAGGCCATCCGTGGGCGATTCCGCCGTTTCCTCCTCTCCGCCTCTGTTGCTCCGCTGGCAGGGTCTGCTGGCGGCAGCCCCCGCCGGGCCGATCACTGCCCGACTGGTGCCGATCTCCGGGGTGGTGCTCTGTGCCTTGATGGCCGGGCTGGCCTTGTTCACCCGCTCGGGACTGAGCCTGGTGGTGCTGGCGTGCAGCCTGCTCTGGCTGCTGCTCGCCCTGCGCCGCCCGGCCGGCTCCATCGGCGGCATCAACGGCTGGATCCTGGCCATCCTGGCCATTGCGCTTCTGGCGACGGGCTTTTCACCTGTGCCCAGCGCCGCCCTCAAGGGCCTGCTGAAGCTGGGTAGCTATGTGGCTGTCTACGCCCTGATGCACGAGGTGCTGCGGAGCGCTCCCCGCTGGTGGGATCGCATCGTGGCTGCGTTGATGGCCGGGTCGCTGCTCACCTCGGTGATTGGCCTTCGCCAGCTTTATCAGGACACCGACGCCCTCGCCCGCTGGTCCGACCCCAATTCGGTGGCCAAGGGCACGGTGCGGATCTACAGCACCCTGGACAACCCCAACCTGCTGGGGGGCTACCTGCTGGCGATCCTGCCCCTGGCGGTGGTGGTGCTGCTGCGCTGGCATCGTCCCCTGCCACGGCTGTTCGCCATCACCACCTTGGCCATGGGCACCGCAGCCCTGGTGCTCACCTACAGCCGCGGGGCCTGGATGGGCCTAGTGGCGGCTGCCGCTATGCTGGCCGTGCTGTTGGCCCTGCGCAGCACCCGCAGCTGGCCTCCTCTGTGGCGCAAGGTGATCCCCCTGGTGGTGCTGCTGGGCGGTGCCTCCCTGCTAGCCGTGCTGGTGTGGCAGGTGGAGCCGTTGCGCGTGCGGGTGCTGAGCCTGGTGGCGGGCCGGGAGGACAGTTCCAACAATTTCCGCATCAACGTGTGGCTGGCGGCTCTGGACATGATCCAGGCCCGTCCCTGGCTGGGCATCGGCCCAGGCAACGACGCCTTCAACCTGATCTACCCCCTTTACGCGCAACCTCGCTTCAGTGCGCTGAGCGCCTACTCCATCCCGCTGGAACTTGCCGTGGAGGCTGGCATTCCCGGCTTGCTGGCCGGTGTTGGCCTGGTGGTGGCCAGCCTGCGCCAGGGGCTCCAGCTGTGGCGTGGCGATGGCCCCTGGGCCCTACCGGCCATGGGGGTGCTGGCGGTGATCGCCGCTCTCTTGGTTCAGGGGCTCACCGACACGATCTTCTTCCGGCCGGAAGTGCAACTCATCGGCTGGTTCTGCCTGGCCACCCTGGCCGCCGCCCCCAGACGCACCTGATCCAGTCCGTGACAGCACTGATCGCGGGCTTCGACGCCGGCCAAACCCACACCACGTGCCGGCTGGCCGAGGCCGGCAGCGGACGCGTGCTGGCCGAAGCCGATGGCCCCGGGGTGCGGCACCTGGCCAGCCCCGGAGCCGAGGAGGACTTTCGCCAGGCCTTGCAGCAGAGCCTGGCGGCGGCTCAGCACTGCCTGAAAGCCCCTGGCGCGGTGCAGGCCGCCGGGGTGGGAGCCAGCGGAATCGAGCAGGGCAGCTCCGTGCAGGAGCAGGGCCAGCGGCTGGCGGTCAGCGCCCTGGGCCTGCCCGCCGATCGGGTGCTGGTCACCGGTGATGAGCGCACGGCCCTGCTCGGGGCCATGGGCGACATCAACGCCGAGGGGCTGGTGCTGATCAGCGGCACCGGCACGATCGCCGTGGGGCGCAACCGCCAGGGCGGTGAACATCGCTGCGGGGGCTGGGGCTGGCTGCTGGATGGTGCCGGTTCCGCGATGGACATCGGCCGCGATGGCCTCAGTGCCAGCCTGGCCATGGCCGATGGTCGCCGCCCCGATTCGCCCCTGCGGGCCTCCCTATGGCGGGCGCTGGGGATTGAGCCCCAGCAGGCGGATGCGGCGGCGACGATCAAGGCTCTGGTGGTGCAGAGCGGCTTCGGTGCGGCAGGTTTCGCCCGCCTGGCCCCCCTCGTGACCTCGGCGGCAGAGGAGGGCGATGCCACGGCCCAGACCATCGTGGAGCGCAACGGTCGGGCCCTGGCCGAGATGGCCGTGGCGATCAGCACAACCCTGCAGCTCACGGCCCCGCCGGTGTGGGCCATGGGTGGGGCCCTGGAGCATCTGGCGCCGCTGCGCCAAATGCTGGTGAAGCAGCTGAGCGCCCTGCTGCCGGGGGCCCAGCTGGCCGTCCCAGCTGGCGACGGCTGCGACGGGGCCCTGCAGCTGGCCAGGCGCTGCCTCTGAGCTCAGGCGTTGAGTCAGGCCGCGTTGAGGTGCTGGTCGGCGGTCGCTGCCAGCTGGGTGGCCCAGTGCTGCACCACGGCATCGTCCGCCGCCTCCACCATCACCCGCAGCAGGGGCTCGGTGCCGCTGGCCCGCACCAACACCCTGCCCTGCCCTGCCATCTCACTCTCCGCTTGCTCCACGGCATGGCGCAACGGGTCGCATTGCTGCCACTGCTGGCGCCGAGCACGGTCCACCACCCGCACGTTCACCAGGGTCTGGGGGTACGGCCGGAAGCTGCTGTCCAGCCAGTCGGCCAGGGTCTGGCCCTGGCCGTGCAGGAGCGTGGCCACCTGCAGGGCCGACAGCAGACCATCGCCGCTCATGCCATGGCGGGCCGAAAGGATGTGACCAGACTGCTCGCCGCCCAGGCCGGCGCCCAACTCCTCCATGGCCCGGTGCACGTACTGATCACCCACCGCCGTGCGCTCCAGCACGCCGCCGCGGGCCTGCCAGGCTCGCTCGAAGCCGAGGTTGGACATCACCGTGGCCACGATCCGCGCCTCCGGCAGGGTTCCGGCCTCCAGCAACGCTGATCCCCACAGGTAGAGGATCTGATCACCGTCCACGCAGCGGCCCCGACCGTCCACCGCCAGCATCCGGTCGGCATCGCCGTCAAAGGCGAAGCCCATCGCCGCGCCCCTGTCCAGCACCGCCTGACGCAGGGCCTCGAGATGGGTGCTGCCGCAGTTCACATTGATGCGGCGACCATCGGCCTGGCCATGCAGCACCGTGACATCGGCTCCGAGGGAACGGAAGACGGCCTCGCCACAGGCCGTGGCAGAGCCATGGCAGAGATCGAGCACCACGCTGCAGCCATCGAGGCGGCGGCCCTCGACGCTGTCGATCAGGCTGCTGCGGTAGTCGTGGAGCAGGTCGCCCCGGTGAGAGGCGGCTCCGTGGCCATCGAAGGCCGGCGCGCTGGCCCTGCCAGCCAGGCCGGCTTCGATCGCCTGCTGCTGCTCAGGCGACAGCTTCGCCCCAGACGAGCCAAACACCTTGATGCCGTTGTCCCCCGGGGGGTTGTGACTGGCGGACACCATCAGGCCACCAGCGGCCCCGCAACGGCGGATTGCGCCCGGCACGGCCGGCGTGGGGCAAATGCCGAGTTCCCATACCTCCCGGCCGGCAGCGGTGAGACCGGCAGTGAGCGCGGCCACCAGCATCGGCCCACTGCTGCGGCTGTCCATGCCGATCAGCACCGGGCCCTCGGACGGAAGGACCACCCCACACCAGTAGCCCACCTGCAGGGCCAAGGCGGGGGTGACCTGGCTGCCTACCGCACCACGGATGCCATCGGTACCGAAGCCGGCCACCGCATCCCCGAGCGGTTGGCCGACGGGGTGGCAATCCGGCCCGGAATGCGGCTCAGCCATGAACAGTCCCTTGAGGCCTCAAGGTTACGCGTCATCACAAGACAGGTTGACGGGGAGGGTCAGGTGGCAACCCAGTCTCAGCGCCATCGCTGCGGTCGCCAGGTCCAGCGCAGCAGTTCCAGCACCGCCCAGAGCAGCAGACCGCCCACCACCCAGCCCGGCAAGAGCTGGAACGGCAGCCAGGGCCGCAACAACCAAAACACACCAGCCAAAGCCAGCACTTGCAGCGTCCGCAGCCGCTGGCGGCTGCCCGGCAAGGTGGAGAGTTCTGGAGGCAGGGAGGGCCAACGCACCGGGAGCGCCGCAGGGGTGTTCTCCAGAATGCCCGTGTTTGCCACAGCCTGTCCTCTTGCGTCGCCTCCCCCTTCTCCTGGCTGTCACCTGCCTGGGCAGCAGCGGCCTGCTGCTGCTGGGCCGCCAGTTGCTGCGCCAGACACCGCCGATCACCCCCCGGCTGGAGAGCGCCGAACTGCGGCGCATCCGGCGTCTCGATCCCAATCCGGAACGCCGCCGCGAGGCCGCCCTGCTGCTCAGCCAGGAGGCCGATGCCGGCGCCGATCCGATGCGACAGCGTGATTGGCTCAGAAACCAGGGTTGGGGGAGGAATCCACTGGCGGCTGTGGTGCTGAAGCGCCAGGCCGAGGCCAAGCGGCAACGGGGGGACAGCGAGGGGGCCAGGGCTCTCTGGCGTGAACTGCTGAGCCGCTTTCCCAGTGATGCCGCCAGTGCGGATGCCCTCTATGGGCTGGGCCGCGATCAGAACGACCTGCGCCAGCAGCTGCTGCAGCGGTTCCCTGCCCACCCGGCCGCCCTGGCCGCAGCCCAGGAGCAGGGCAGCGAGGGGGCCCTACACCTGGCACGATGGGGCCCCCGCTGGCTGGGGGCGGCCACAGCCCTGAAGGAGCGCTGCGACGCGAAGAAGCCACCCCTGCAGGCCAAGGAGCGCGAGCAGCTGGCCGCCGGCCTGGCCCAGTTGGGGCTGGTTGAGCCGGCGCTCCAATGCCTGGGGGGCACGCCCGCCAGTAAGGAGACCCAACTGGCCCTGGCGCAGGCCCTGCTGCGCGACCCGGAGCAGGAGAGCGCCGCTGAAGCCCGTCTGTTGGCCCTCGCCCGCCGCGCCCCCTCCAGCCCCCCTGCGTTGGAGGCGGCGCGGCTGCTCAGCGAGGGGAGCAGCAGCACCAGCCTGGAAGCCCTCAAGCAATTGCCGGACACGCTCCAGGACAGCCCAGCCGTACAGGCACGCCTGGCCCTGGAGGGCAAGAGCCTGGACGACACCCTGACCGTGCTGCGCCGTTGGCCGAACGATCCGGCCAGCTGGGAGTTGCAGTGGCAAAGGGCCCGCCAGTTGGCCCTGGAAAACAACTGGAACGCCAGCCTGCAACTACTGGCCGAGCCGGCTCTGGCCAACCAGCTGCCTGCACCGCTGGAGACACGGCGGCGGTTCTGGCAGGGCCTGGCGGAATGGCAGCTGGGTCGCCAGCAACAGGCCAGGCAGACCTGGCAGGAGCTGCTGGAGCGGAACCCCGGCGGCTATTACGGCTGGCGGGCTGCCGACAGGCTGGGCCAGGGAACGGTCAGCCTCGGCAACAACGGCGCCAGCGCCCTGCTGCAGCCGGAGTGGACCCCGCTGAACAGCGGCGTGGCCACGATTGACCGCCTCTGGCGCCTTGGCCAACCCCTGGAAGCCTGGGAACGGTGGCGCTTGCACACCAATGGGGTGAGCCCCACCGAGCCGACCCAGCTGGCGGTGGAAGGCCGGCTGCGGCGGGCCGTCGGCGACCACTGGCTGGGGCTAGGTCAGCTGGAGCAGGCCAGCCTGCGGCTGCCCCCGCAGCAGTGCCAACTGGCAGGCGGACTGGAGCAGGAGCTGCACACCCCCGCCTACGGCAACGACCTGGAGGAGGCCGCCAGCAGGGCTGGGCTGGCACCGCCCCTGCTGGCGGCGATCGCCAAGCAGGAATCGCGCTTCAGCCCCACGGTGCGCTCTCCGGTGGGGGCGGTTGGCCTGCTGCAACTGATGCCGGACACCGCGGCCGAGGTGGCGGGGGGACCGGTGACTGGCGCCGAGCTGGAGCAGCCTGGGCGGAATGCGGAGCTGGGGGCGCGCTACCTGCGGCAGTTGCTCGACCAGTGGCAGGGCAACCCCGTGCTGGCGGTGGCGAGTTACAATGCCGGCCCCGGGGCCGTGACCGGCTGGATCGACCCGCGCCTCAGCAGCCAGCCCGAGCTGTGGGTGGAGGCAATCCCCTACCCGGAGACCCGCCTGTACGTGAAGAAGGTGCTGGGCAATCTCTGGAGCATGGCTGCGCCCCGTGCCCCCGCCTGCCCAGCGCAGGGATGATCCCTCAGCTCACGATCCAGCGCCCCAGGGCAGCCCCGGCCAGCACTAGGGCCGTGAGCGAGGCCGACAGCACCAGCGGCGGGGGAGCCACCCGGATCCGGGCCAGATCCAACCGGGCCAGCAACACCGCCGAGGCCAGGATCAACACGTTGGCCAACACCCGCAGGTGGAGCAGGTAAAGGCCCCCCACGGTGACGATCAGCAGGGTGATCACCAGGCTGACCACCCTGCTGGCCGCCATGGCGTTGGAAACCTGCTGCAACAGCAGCTCGGGCATGGTGCAGATCAGCACCACCAGCACCGCCTGCAGGCACTCCAGCACCCAGGCCAGCGAGAGCTGGGTGGCCGAGCCACTCCAGTGAATCCCCTCATAGATGGCCACCGCCAGCAGCAGCAGCAGCAGCGGCGCCCGCAGCGGCAGCACAATCAGACGCAGCAGGGCGGTGATCACGGAGGACAGGCGGTGACTCTCAGTGGGCGGAGACGCCACTGGGATCGAGTTCGAGGGAAATGGCGGCGAACGGGCAGCTGGGGATGCACTGCTCACACACCAGACAGCGTTGCGCAGCAAAGGTGAGTTGCCAAGCGGGGGCGGAACAGCTCAGGGCCCCGCTGGGACACACACTCGTGCAGATGCCACAGTCCACGCAGCGCTCCCGATCAATGGCGATCTGCCCCGGCGCCCGGTTGAGGGCCAGCCCCTGACTCTCCAGCCAGGCCTCAGCTGCATCGAGTTCATCGATATCGCCTGAGAGCTCCACCACCATCGTGCCGCTCTGGTTGGGGGCGATCTGGGCGCGGAGAATCTTGGCGGCGATGTCGAAGTCCACGGCCAGCCGGTAGGTGATCGGCTGGTGCACCGCTTCCCGCGGGAAATGGAGGGTGAGTCGGCGCTTCACGCGATCAGTGGGAGTTGGGGAATGGGCTCGGACGCTGGGGGATGGGCTTGGGCTGGGGAGCAGGTCCGCCAGCCACCGACACTGCCAAAGTGCTACCAGCCTGGTGCATCCAGCCCCGAACCAACCATGAACAGCCCCGCCCCAGCGGCTGGCCCCGGACCACGCGAACGCCTCATCCTGCTCACCATCGCCGCCCTGCTGGCGGGAGCCGTGCTGTGGCTGCGCGGTGGCCTGCAACCCCAGGCTCCCCTGGAGGCCCTGGCCCGGCGCTCCCCCGAGCTGTCCGTGGCCATGGCCAGCGGCAAACCCACGATCGTGGAGTTCTACGCCGACTGGTGTGAGGCCTGCCGCAGCATGGCGCCGGCCCTGGACGCCGTGGAGAACCGCCAGCACGACCGGCTGAACGTGGTGCTCCTGAATGTGGATAACCCCCGCTGGCAGCCCGAGATCGATCGCTACGACGTGAACGGCATCCCCCACCTTGAACTGTTTGACCGCAGTGGCAGTGCCGTGGGTCGCTCGATTGGAGCACGCAGCCGAGCTGAGCTGGACAGCCTGGCAGCGGCCCTGATCGGCGACCAGCCCCTGCCGCTGCTGGCCGGCGTTGGCGCCACCAGCACGCTGGCGACGGCGCCCAACGAGGTCAGCGCAGCGGCCAGCCAGCCAGGGCCCCGCAGCCACGCTTAAGCCTGCAATTCAGCCCGCAGCCAAGCCCGCAGCAACTCCAACCCTTGCCTTCAGCCACCGCGATGGATCCCCGCTTCCAGGTTGTCTGCCTCAGCGCCACCCCCAATCCCCAGCAGTGCATCTATGGCGCGATGCACCAGGACTACAGCGAGGGCTTCGTGGCCGCCGCTCGCGACACCTGGCCGGATGAAACCCGCGCCGGTGAGATCTGCGTGAAACGACTGCTGGCCGGCGAACGGGGCCATTACGGCCCGCTGGAGCATCCCTCGATTTGCCTCAACGTGGGCTGGTTTCCCCACTCCGTGATGCAGCAAGCGCGGACCCACCGCGTCGGGGTGAGTTTTGATGTGCAGTCGATGCGTTACACCGGCGACCGCATCCGCCGCGCCGCCAACGGCGAGCTCGAGCTGGAAGAGGTGTTCTATCTGCGCCCCGTGGGCGATTACAGCGATCGGCAGGGCAAAAAGTACACCTACAGCGCCCAACAGCGCCAAGTAGACCTGAAGCTCTGCCAGGCTGCGGCCGAGCGTTATCGCGACCTGCTGGATGCCGGCTTCGCCGAGGAGCATGCCCGCGGCATCCTGCCCTTCGACTATCGCCAACACTTCGTGGTGAGTTTCTCACTACGGGCCTTTCTGCACTTCATGGACCTGCGCGCGAAGCTGGACGCTCAGGATGAGATCCGTGCCCTCTGCGACCTGATGTGGCCCCACCTGCAGGCCTGGGCGCCTGAAATCGCCGCCTGGTACGAGAAGAGCCGGTTGCACAAGGCCCGCCTGGCTCCCTAGCGCAGACAACCACCCACAGGGCTCAGCTCACACCTTGGCCAAAGTGACCCGCTCGGGCTGATGTTGATACTTGCCAGCCCGATCCTTGTAGGTGATCTCACAGGGATCACCTTCAAAAAACAGCAGCTGGCAGATTCCTTCGTTGGCGTAGATCCGGCAATCGGCACCGGATGAATTGCTGAATTCCAGGGTGAGATGCCCTTCCCAGCTGGCCTCAGCCGGAGTTGTGTTCACAATGATGCCCAGGCGGGCATAGGTGCTCTTGCCCAGGCAGATCACCGTGATGTTGGCGGGCACCCGCATCTTCTCCAGGGCCACCCCCAGGCCATAGGAGTGGGCCGGCAGGATGAAGTACTGGCCATCCTCGTCTTGATGCAGAGGTGCAGGCTCGAGATTGGCGGGATTGAACCGCTTGGGGTTCATCACCGTGCCCGGCACATGACGGAAGATCAGAAACTCCTGGGGGGAGAGGCGAAGGTCGTAGCCATAGGAGGAACAGCCATAGCTGAGCACCGGGCTGCTCAGGGCTTCCGGGTCAAGGTGGCGAACCAGAGTGGGCTGGAAGGGCTCAAGCATGCCGGCCACAGCCTGCTCCTTGATCCAGCGGTCGTTCTTGAGCATTGGGAATCGGACTAGAGCCCGCGGCGTAGCTGGGTGACCTGATCGGCCATCGCCATGAGTTCCGGCCCCATCGCCGGCCCCGTCAGGATGACATCCATCTGGGCCGGCCGCCGCTCGAGCACGTCCAACACCTCATCCAGGGAGACGTAGCCGAGTTCCACCGCCAGCCCCAGCTCATCGAGCACCATCAGGTCCACGGCGGCGCCCAACAACACCTCCCGGCTGTGTTGCCACACCTCGGCAACCGCCTCCAGAACCTCAGGCTGATGCTGCTCAGCTGGCTCGGCCAGACAGGCCGGCACCGCAGGGCGCAACCAGCGCAGGCGCCCACACAACCAGGGACTGGCTGCCAGTCCCTGGTCGACACCCCCCTTGAGGAACTGGCAGACCAGCACCCGGCTGCCCAGACCGGCCGTGCGCAATGCCTGACTGAGCACCGTGGCGAAGCTGCCCCGGAAGGGGGCTGTATGGATCTGCAACATGCCCTCTGGCTGGGGCACCAGCCGCAGGTGAGGCACGGGGGGCGGCGCGGGGCGATGCACCGGATGCACCGGGCCTGGCCGATGTCCCACCGCCGCTGCGCCAATGGCGGCCGCTGCGCCAATGCCGGCCGCTGCGCCAATGCCGGTGGGGAGACTGGCGGTCATGCGGAGGGGTCAGGACAATCCTGAATGTAGCGGCTGCATGCCTGTTCACAACCAATGCACACCATCCATGGTGGATGCATCCGTACTACCTGGCAGACGGGACCCACCCGGAACGGCAGGCAGGCGCAAAAAAGTGTGGATTGCTACATGGAGGGGGTGCGGCGATCCTTAGGGTCCGCCCATCTGCCCGCCCCGTTCATGGTTGGCGCTACCCGCGGTTTCAGCCGCACTGCCAGCACCCCGAGCTCCGGGGAACCGGGCACCGTGACGGGCATCGGCTCGGCCAGCCAGGGGAGCCAGACGCTGCTGGAAGTGATCCGCGCCCTCAACGGCAGCAGCGTGGAAACCGTGGAGCGGGGGAAGACCATTTTCTTCCCGGGCGACCCTGCAGAACGCGTCTACCTGCTGCGCCGCGGTGCCGTGCGGCTCTCCAGGGTGTACGAGAGCGGTGAGGAGATCACCGTGGCCCTCCTGCGGGAGAACAGCCTGTTCGGGGTGCTCTCGCTGCTCACGGGCCAGCGCTCCGATCGCTTTTACCACGCCATTGCCTTCACCAGGGTGGAGCTGATCACCGCACCAGCCACCTCCGTGCGCAAGGCGATCGAACAGGACGCCAGCGTCGGCTTGCTGCTGCTCCAGGGCCTGTCCTCGCGCATCCTGCAGACCGAGACGATGATCGAGACCCTCACCCACCGCGACATGAGCTCACGGCTGGTGAGCTTCCTGCTGGTGCTCTGCCGCGACTTCGGCGTCCCTGGCAATGAGGGGATCACGATCGACCTGCGCCTCTCCCATCAGGCCATTGCCGAGGCCATCGGCTCCACCCGGGTGACGATCACCCGGCTGCTGGGCGACCTGCGCCAGGAGGGGCTGCTGCAGATCGACCGCAAGAAGATCACGGTGTTCGATCCGATCGCCCTGGCCAAGCGCTTCAGCTGAGCAGGCTGGGCTTCCCGCCCCATCAGGGGATACTGGGCCCAGTTGGCGAAACCCGTGACGGGCTGGCTGCTGATTTTGATGCTGCTGGTGCTGGGGGGCGTGCTGTCGACCCTGGGCGACCGGCTGGGCAGCCGCGTGGGCAAGGCGCGCCTCAGCCTGTTCAACCTGCGGCCACGGGACACGGCGGTGGTGATCACCGTTCTCACCGGCAGCCTGATCAGCGCGATCTCTCTGGGGCTGATGCTGTTGGTGAGCCAACGGCTGCGCACTGGCCTGTTTGAACTCGACCAGCTGGAGGCGCGGCTGCAGCAAAGCCGCCAACAGGTGGCCGGCAGTCGCTCGCAGCTGGCGAGTAGCAAGGCCCAGTTGCGGGCCAGCCAGCGGGATCTGCGGGCCAGCAAGGCCGATCTGCAGGCCAGCAAAGCCGACGTGGCCCGAGCGCAGCAGGGCCAGCAACGGGTGCAGCAGGAACTGGCCCAGGCTGAGCAACGAGCCACCGCCCTGCGCCAGGAACTGGCCCCCCTCCAGCAGGAACGCAGCCGGCTCCAGGCGGAGCGGGAGCGCCTCAGTGGGGAGGTGATCCGCCGCGACGGGGAGATCCGGCGCACGGAAGCGGAGCTGGCCCAATTGGGCGAGAAGATCGAGGCCGGCTCCCGCGAACTGGAAGGCCTGGAGGCCAACCTGATCGCTCTGCGCCGCGGCGATGTGGTGCTCACCAGCGGCCAGCCCCTGGCGACCGCCAAGGTGAAGCTGGAGCGGCCAGCCCAGGCCCAGGAGGTGATCACCGCTCTGCTGCAGCAAGCCAATCTCAACGCCTTCCGACGGGTGTTGCCCGGTGAACCACCCACACGCCAGATCCTGTTGGTACCCACCAGCGACATCACCAAATTGGAAGGTCTGCTGAAACAGCCCGGCAACTGGGTGGTGAGCATCCGCTCGGCCGCGAATGTGCTGCGTGGGGAGAAACAGGTGCTGGCCTTCCCCGACCTGCGCCCCAACCGCCGGGTGGCCCGCAAGGGGGAAGTATTGGCGAGCACCACCCTGGAAGGGGATCTGCGCGACCCAGAGCAGATCGGCCGACGCCTCAACCTGCTGCTGGCGGCGGCCTATGCCCGCGCCCAGCGTCAGGGCACCCTGGCGGATGGCCTGCAGTTTGACGTCGGCCAGTTCAACCAGCTCACCCGCACCCTCGCTGATCGGCCTGCCGGTCAGGTGGCGCAACTGGAGGCCGTGGCCGTGATCGACAGCGACACGCCCGACCCGATTGCCGTGGAGCTGCGTCTGGCCAACCTCCGAAGCAGTGGCGATGGCCCCAGAGCTCCGCGGCGACCGTGACCGAACACAGACTGGACAGCCTGGGGATTGCCGCTGTGGACCCAGGGCGCAGCAAATGCGGTCTGGCGGTGACCGACCAGGCCGGCCAGACGATTGTGGCTGCAGCGATCCTGCCCCCCGGCGACAGCCTCGCGCTGCTGCGGCAGTGGCAGGGCCAGGGGCTCAGCCTGGTGGTGCTCGGTAACGGCACGGGCAGTTCCAGCTGGCGCAAGCAGCTGGCGCAATCGGGACTGGCCAGCCAGCAACTTGATGAGTGGGGTACCACCCTGGCCGCGCGTCAGCGGTACTGGCAGCTGGAGCCCCCCCGAGGCTGGCGCCGTTGTCTGCCCCGCGGCCTGCGCCTGCCCCCCAGGGATATCGATGACGTTGTCGCCCAGTTGCTGCTGGAGCGGCATCTGGGCAGGCCACTGACGCGACGCTGCGGCTCGGTGTGGCGCCATCTGCCCGAAGCTGCAGCTTGACGCTGGCCTCTAAAAGCGTGCCCGCACGGTGAACGCATAGTCAGCTCCCGGCTCAAGCTGGTAATCGGCCCGCAGCAGAAAGCGCAGCAGAGCGTCCTGGATCAGGGCCCGCCCCAGGGATGGTTCCACACTGAGCTCGCCGCGGTCAAAGGCCCAACGGAAGGTCCAGGAAAAGCTGCCGGCACTCACCTCGCCCTCCAGCAGGCGCTCGCTGAAGCTCTGGTGCAGCACGCGCAGACGGGCCGTGGTAGCGGGCAGACGGGCCATGTCCTCAGCCTGGCCCCGCCTGGCCACGGAAACCGTTCAGCCGGTTACCGGCCCGCTCCAGCCCCAGCCGTTGAATCAGGCCGACACCCGCCTCCACTTCGGCCAGCACATCGTTAAGCAGGGGGCGCTCGGCGGGGCTGAAGCGTCCGAGCACATGGCCGATGGTGCGGGCCCTGCGCTCCACCGGGTCGTCTGCCGGGGCACCGATGCCAATGCGCAGTCGGGGGAAGTCCTGGCTGCCGAGGTGACTGATGGCGCTGCGCAGGCCGTTGTGACCGCCGGCACTGCCGCTGGCCCGCAGGCGCAACCGCCCCAGGGGCAGGTCCATGTCATCCACGAGCACGAGCAGGTCTGCCGGCTGCAGGTCGAACCAGTCGAGGGCGGCGCGGATCGCACGACCACTGTCGTTCATAAACGTCTGGGGCATCAGCAGCCGCAGCCGCGAGGCTCCCTGACCCACATCCGCCAGCAGACCGTGGAGCTTCGCTTGCTGGCGAAACGACCCACCGCGCTCAGCGGCGAGCCGCTCCACGGCCATGAAGCCAACGTTGTGACGGGTATCGAGGTACTTCGATCCGGGATTGCCCAGACCGACCACCAGTTGCAGGCCTGGCACGGACGATCAGCTGGAGGGAACGTCCTGGCTGGAGTGGGGGACGGTTTCGGGGGCCGGGGCTGGGTCGGCACTGACCCCTTGTTCAGCACCTGCCTCAACACTGGAGCCGGGGCCGGCGGCCAACGGAGCCACCGCTGCGGAGGAATCGGCAGCGGTGGTTTCGACCGTTGCGATGGCGGTGCGGAACTCCTTTTCGAACTCGCTGGAGGCCGACTGGAAGCCCTTGAGGGTGCGGCCAAGGGTGCGACCCAGCTCGGGCAGCCGCTTGGGCCCGAACACAAGCAGGCCAATGGCGGCAATCACCGCCATTTCAGGTAAACCAATGCCGAAGAAGTTCATCGCATCAGGACCACAACCGGGACGGGGAAGCGCGTCAGCCGGCCCCGTTCCAGTTGACCTTGATGCCCTCGAGCAGCAGCGACTGGTTGTACAGCTGCAGGATCACCAGCAGGAACACCAGGAACAGCAGCATGAACACCCCCATCACCGGGGTGGTGCCCCAACCGGGCACGACCTTGCCGTACTCCGAGTTGAGGGGGCGCAGCAGGTCGCCGAGACGGGTGCGTTGAGCCATGGCTGCTTCGGCCTCTCCGGCAGAAAATCGCTCTGGTTACTGTAAGGGGCACCGCCTCTCCGGCGGGAGCGGCTGTCGAGACTTGTGATGGAGGACCTCGGCCGAGGGAGTCCCCACCGAGACCGCTGCCCACGCCACTGCCAAACCCCAGCCACACCACCAACCCAAAACCCCCACCCGATGGATCCCAGCAGCACCGGCTCCCCTGCCCTCTCGGTCGCGATCACGGTGCTGGCGGTCTTGCTCGGGCTCACCGGTCTGGGCATCTACCTGGCCTTCGGCCCGCCCTCCAAGGGGCTCACCGATCCCTTCGACGACCACGACGACTGATCGGGCCAGTCGCAAGGGCGCCTTGCTCAGGCTGGCCGGATCCCCCAGAAGCCCAGCTGCCAGGGCGTGAGCTGCAGGCTTGAGCCGCGGGCCGGCCCCAGCGACTGATCCAGGCCGTCCAACCGGGCCAGCAGCTGCCAGGCCGGGCCCAGATCCACCGACTGACGGCAGGGGGTGTGATTGGCCAGGGCGAGCGTCGCCGTGCCATCACCAAGGCTGCGCAGACCGACCATCTGCACCCCGGCGGGCAAGGGCGGCAGGGCCAGCGGCCGCTGCAACGGCTGGGATGCCGCGGCCGGCCGCAGCCAGAGGGGCTCGCGAAACGCCTGGGCGTGATCGGGCACGGCATCGGCCCGCCAGCCCCCGGGGCAGGGCAGCAGGGCCAGCCGCAGCCGCTGCCAGCCGTTGTCGGCGCCTGGGTCCGGCCAGGTGGGCGCCCGCAGCAGGGACACCCCCAGCCGCTCGGCAGATCCGGACACGCCCTGGGGGCCATCCAACAGGAGGGCCAGGCCGCCCGCGTGGCTGCAGGAGACCAGCCAGCTCACCGCCGCCACCTCCCAGCGGGCCTGCTCGCGGGCGGTGCGGGCCTCGGCGGGCCGCTCCAACACCCCGCCACTGGTGTCGGCGGCCCAGCGATCGGCCCGCTGCTGCAGCGGCACCTCCAGCCGCAACAGCTCGTGGCGCTGGCGCCAGTCGACGCTGAGCACCAGCTCCAGCCAGGGGGTGCCGGCCAGCAGCCGGCCATCCAGGCGCACGGCGCTGGCGCCGCAGCGGCCGTGCCACACAAAGCGGGCGCAGAGAGGGCCCTGCTCACACCACTGCGGCTCCCCCTCCCAGCACCAGGGCAGGGGGTGGGAGGAGTAGTCGGCGGCCAGGTCCCAGGCGTCCCAGAACTCGCCGCGATCGCCGTAGCGACGCCAGGCCAGGGGAGCCTGCAACTGGGGCCGCCCCTGGCTGTCGATGAGCTGCTCCACCCCGGCCGGCCCCAGCTCCACACCCACCAGGCCATTGCCGGCGCGGCGGCCCTCCACCCACACCGGGGCCTGGAGGGCCGGAGTCGGCGCTGAGGAGGGTGCCGGGGTGGAGGTCAGCCGGCGCAGGGGCAGGGCGCCAACCCCGCCGATGGCGGGCAGCTGCACCCAGGCCCCCCCCGCCGGGGCCGGCTGGCTGGGCAGCAGCGCGCCCCGGGCCTGCCACTGGCCCGCCGGCAGGCGGACGGTGCGGGCACGCTGCGGCAGGGGCGCCAGCTGGGCGGCCCACCAGCGATCGCCAGCGGCCCGATCGCCAGCGGCGGGACCCAACCAGGCCTGCAGGGCCCGGTCCCGCTGGCGGCAGGCCTGGCGGCGGGCGGCGCGCCACTGGGGCTCGGCCTGCTCGAACACCTCGGGCACGGAGGTGCCGGGCAGGATGTCGTGAAACTGCTGGAACAGCAGAGGGCGCCAATCCGGCTGGGGCAGGGCCTCGGTCGGCCATGCGGCGGCCATCGCGGCCAGGGCCACCGCCAGGTCGGCCTCCCGCAGCAGCCGCTCCAGGGTGCGGTTGTGACGCTTCTGGTCGGGGCGGCTGGTGGCGCAGCCGCGATGCAGCTCCAGGTAGAGCTCGTCGCGCCACACCGGCAGCTGGGGGGCGGCCGGCTCCAGCTGCTGCAGGTAGCTGCGCAGGCTGCCGTGGTGCTGGCGGGCCGCCACGGGCTGGGACTGCCACAGCGCCAGCTGCTCGAGCATTTCCGCGGTGGGGCCACCGCCGTGATCCCCCACCCCCGGCAACCAGAGGCTGGGGGAGAGGCCGGTGGCGCCCTGCCACTCCAGGCGGTGGCGCTCCATCGCCACGGGGTCCCCGTCGGTGCCGATCGGAGCGGTCATCAGGGCCAGCAGCTCGGAGCCGCAGCGGGCGCGCCAGCGGAACAGCCGATGGGGGAAGGGATTGGTGGCGTTCCAGAACAGCTTGTGGGTGCAGAACCAGCGCACGCCGGTGGCAGCCGCCACGGCCGGCAGGCCGGCCGCGAAACCGAAGCTGTCCGGCAGCCAGGCGAGCTCGTGCGGCACCTGGGGGAACCGCCGCCGGCTGTCGGCCTGCCCAAGTTGGAACTGGCGCAGCAGGGAGGCGGTGCTCACCAGCACGCAGTCGGTCTCCACCCAGGGACCATTGATCGGCTCGAAGCGGCCGGCCTCCACCGCCGCCAGCAGGCGCTGCCAGAGGGCGGGGCGGTGCTGCTCAAGCCAGGCGTAGAGGGCCGGGGTGGAGTGGGCGAAATGCAGCTCAGGGAAGCGCTCGATCAGATCGAGGGCCGAGGCGAACGTGCGCTCGGCCGCCTGCCAGGTGTCGGCCACGGGCCACAGCCAGGCCAGGTCGAGATGGGCATGGCCCAGCACATGGAAACCGGGCTGGCTTGGGGGGTCGGCGGCCACCCCGGCCGCCTGGCGCAGCTCCAGCAGCTCGCGCCGCTGGCTGGCCAGCACGCCGCAGGGATCCGCCGGCTCCAGGGGCTCGATCTCCACCCGGCTGAGGATCAGGGCGCCGTCGTCGTGCAGCGGACTGCGCAGCCGCAGCTCCAGCTGCAGCGCCTCACCCCGCCACCAGCGCTCGGGCAGAACCCAGCGGCAGGCCGTGTCGAACAGGTCGCCCCGGTGCACGGGCTGGCCATCCACGCAGAGTTCCGCCGCATCGGCCCACCAGCGCAGCACCAGGCGGGCGCGCACCGCAGGCCCGGCCTGCTGCAGGGCCTGCCAGCGGGCCGGACAGGGAAGCCGCAACCGCAGCTCCCGCCACTGGCCGCCCCGGGACCAGACCACCAGCCCACGGGCGTGCCAGTCCGGACGGTGGCGCTCCCCCCAGGGATGCGCCAGGGCGCTGATGGGCTCGCCATCCAGCCCCGCACAGCGCCAGAGCGGCCGCAAATCCCAGGGCTCGCCCACGGCGGGCGGCTCGATCGCCGGCCCAAACATTTCAACTTGGTGAAAGAGCCCAGGCCCCGGGGCCTCAGTCATCGTTGGATGGCCAAGCAGGTCCCATAGGATGATGCCGCCGCCGCAGGGTCGACTAGGCCCTCAACCCGGCCCGTCACTCCCTGTCACCACGCTCGTCTCCCGCAAGACCGAACCATGCTGGCTCTCAAGATCTCGGTTTATTCGGTCGTCTTCTTTTTTATCGGGATTTTCGTGTTCGGCTTTTTGGCCAGCGATCCCAGCCGCACCCCCAGCCGCAAGGACCTCGAGGACTGAATCTCGTCAGGCCGTCAAACCCGCCGCTTCACAGCCGGCACGCCTCGCATAGGGTCCCTGACGACCAGGCTGCTTTGCCTTGACGCTTCAGCCCCACGGCAGGCCACCGTCCCTCTGGCGCGCAGAGATGGGCCATGCATTCGCAGCGGGGCTCGTGCTCCTCGGACCTCTGTCGGTGGCGCCAGAGGTCAATGCGGCAGAGGTCAAGAACGCAGGGGCCCCGAGCCAGGGGCAGGCCCGCAGCGCGTCGCCATCGAAAACTGACCAACCCTCAGATGCAGTCGGCCCGGAGCTGACTTCAGATGCGGGGATGGGCACCTCGGAGTCGTCGGGGGAGCCAGCTGCCAGCAATGCTGCTGGAGCAGGAGCTCCGCCAGGTCCTCCAGGTCCGCTCCCGAGCGAGGTTGATTCTGCGGGCAGCGAATCCCCTGGCGTCCATGCCAGCGCCCAGCCACCGTCTTTTCTGCTGATCCGCGCCGACCGCCAGACGGTGGATGCAGAACGCCGTGTGCTGGTGGCCGAAGGAGACGTGGAGGCCCGGTTTCAGGGCTGGCTGCTGCTGGCCGACCGGGTGGAGGTGATCGAACCCAGCCGCACGGTGTACGCCACCGGACGCCTGCGGCTCTACAAGGGGAACCAGATGCTCCAGGCCAGCCGTCTGCGTTACAGCCAGCTCGAGGGCAGCGGGGAGCTGGATGACATCTACGGCGTGATCGACCAGGAGGCGGTGGACCGGGAGCTCAACGCCCTGCGGCAACCAGCTGACCCACAGTCGGACAACCTGGAGCGTGAGGAGCCCGACAAGGGTTTTGCCTGCCCCGAGCTGCGCAGCCACAGCGACCAACGCCCCGTCCTGGGGCTGCTGCCACCGCGCTGGGAACCCATGCCTTCCATGCCCGCTCCCCGTGGCTGTCCAGGCGCCGACGAGCCGATCCCGCCAAGAGCTCTCGACGAGCTGCTCAGAAGCCTGTCAGGGCCTGGGGGATCCTCGGTTGCGGAGAGCACTGCCGAGCAACCGATCAGGACGACCTTGGACAGTGGGCGCGAGCAGCGCCGGACGACGGTCCAGCCCCTCCACCAGCCCCAGGATCAGCGGGTCCAGGGGGTGCGCTTCCGACAGGCGGTGGACACCTCGATCAAGCTCGACCTGGTGGCCGTGATCGACTCCGAGGAGGAAACGAGCACCAGCGGGCCGCGGGGCGTAAGCATCTACCGACGGCCCAAGCCGAGCCGCGGCAAGCTCAACCGTCTGCGCTTTCAGGCCTCCAACCTGGCGATCCGCGGCAACCGCTGGAGTGCCCGGGAGGTGGCTTTCACCAACGACCCGTTCACCCCCGCCCAGTCCTGGACCATCGGTTACCAGGTTGAAGCCCAGTTCGAAGGCGACGGCATCACCCGCATCCAGGCCAGGCGCACCCGGATTCTGCTCAGCAACCGACTCACCTTGCCTGGGATCAACAGGGCCGTGATCGGCGAAGACGCCCTGCAACTGACCATTGACACCGACAAGCGCGACCGCGACGGCATCTACCTGGGCTACAACCTGCCCACCCTGCGCATCGGCGAGAAGGGAAAACTGAACCTGCAGCCCCAGTTCATGCTGCAGCGAACCATCCAGGGCCGCACCGAGAGCTACACCGCCCCAGGCAAATCGCTCGCCGGGCAGCGGGTGAACCAGGATCTGCGGGCCGGCGACCTGTTCGGTCTCACCGGCGTGCTGGACCTGCCGATCGACCGTTTCCGACTGCAGGCTGACACCAGCCTCTCCACCCTCAGTCCGGACAACCTGGCTGCCGGCACCCGCAGCATCGTGCGCCTGGTCACGCCCCTGGGGCTGGCGGGACACTCCAGCTCCCAGGGGCAGCTGTTCGGCTCCTACCGGGAACGGATCTACAACGGCAGCCTGGGCCTGCAAACCCTGGTGTACTCCTACGGCGGCCAGCTGGAGGGAAGCCTGCGCTTCAATCCAGATCCGGCCGATCCCGGCAACGACCAGCGGCGCACGCCCTACTTCGGCCCGGTGGAACTCGACTGGCGCGCCGTTGCCGGCAACTACCAGGCCAGCCTGTTTGCAACCGACCAGCTGGACACCCAATGGCGCGGCCGCCTCAACGCGGGGCTGAGCAGCTCTCTGCGTCTGTGGCAAGCCAGCCTGGACCCCGAGCGCACTGAGCTGTCTGCCCTGCGCTACGCGGCAGAACCGGTACGGCCAGGACTGGCCCTCAATTTCGGCCTGGCCAGCTCCCTGGCCCGCTACGAGGAGGGTGCCCGCCAGAACACCCTCACCCTCTTCGGCGGGCCTGCCATCACCCTCGGTCGGTTCCGCCGCCCCTGGTTCGACTACAGCCAGTTGGCGGTTCTGGTGGGTGGCACCCTGCGGGACGGACGCAGTCCCTTCGGCTTTGACCGGGCCGTGGACCTCGGCACCCTCAGCTTCCGCGCTGCCCAGCAGTTGTATGGCCCGCTTGTGCTGGAGGCAGGCGCCACGGTGAACATTGACACCAACTCCCGCTTCTATGGCGATGTGAGCTACTCCTACCTGGAGCTCAAACTGCTTCAGCGCTCCTATGAGTTAGGGGTGTACTACAGCCCCTACGACAAGATCGGCGGAATCCGGATCCGCCTGAACGACTTCAGTTTCCGAGGCGGCGGCACGCCCTTTGTGCCGCGGCCGGCCAGGTCGAACCTCGAGCCCAACTGACCGCTCAGCCAGCGCTGAAACCAGCCAGGTAGGGCAGCCGGGCCGCGGTGGCCAGAAGCGACTGATCGTTGGCCAGCAACTGCCCGGTGGCATCCCACTGGCCGCTCAACAGCATCTGGTGGGGCCCGGGATCGAGGTGCACCCGCCAGCGGTTCGCGCCCACGAATTCGCTCTCCAGCTCCACCTCCAGGGCGTCCAGATCGAGCAGCAGTTCAGCGCCGGGATCCGCGGCGATGGCCTCCTGCAGGGCGCGCACCGTGTCGGGCTCAGCGCTGAAGCAGGGGATGCCCAGGGCCAGGCAGTTGCCGAAGAAGATCTCGGCGAAGCTCTCGCCGATCAGGGCCCGGATCCCCCAGCGCATCAGCGCCTGGGGAGCATGCTCGCGGCTGGAACCACAGCCGAAGTTGCTGTTCACCAACAGCACCGAGGCCTCCTGGTGCTCATCGCGATCAAAGGGATGGGCCCCAGCCAGCTCGGTGCGGTCGTCGGCGAAGGCACCGCGAGCCAGGTCGTCAAAGGTGACGCACTTGAGGAAGCGGGCCGGGATGATCCGGTCGGTGTCGATGTCAGCCCCCACCACGGCGACGCCGCGGCCGCGGTGGTTGCGGATCGGACCTGAGGGGAACGGGCGGGGTCTGGGCATGGCGGAGTGGGGTGCTGTGAAAATCCTGGGCTCAGCCACTGCTCTGGCAGGGCCGCTGCGGGTTGATTCAGGGGTGGAGCAGCTCGCGCACGTCAGTGACCCGGCCGGTGACCGCGGCGGCGGCCACCATCGCCGGGCTCATCAGCAGGGTGCGGCCGCTGGCCGAGCCCTGGCGGCCCTTGAAGTTGCGGTTGGAGGAGCTGGCGCTGATCTGGCGCCCCTCGAGACGATCGGGGTTCATCGCCAGGCACATCGAGCAGCCCGGCTCACGCCACTCGAAGCCAGCTGCCACAAACACCCGATCGAGCCCTTCGGCCTCGGCCGCCGCGGCCACCTGCTCGCTGCCGGGCACCACGAAGGCCTTGATCCCGGCCGCCACCTGACGCCCTTTGGCCACGGCGGCGGCAGCCTGCAGGTCGCTGAGGCGGCCGTTGGTGCAGCTGCCGATGAAGCACACATCCACGGGCGTACCGGCGATCGGGCTGCCGGGCTGCAGGTCCATGTAGCGATAGGCCTCCTGGGCCAGGGGGCGCTCCTCGGGAGGCGTCTGCTCAAGGGTGGGTACCGCCTCATCCACGCCGATGCCCTGGCCGGGGGTGATCCCCCAGGTCACGGTGGGAGCGATGGCGGCGGCATCGAAGCGCACCTCATCGTCGAACACGGCATCCGGGCCACTGGCCAGGCTGCTCCACCAGGCCACGGCCCGCTCCCAGGCCTCACCGCCGGGGGCGAAGGGGCGCCCCTGCAGGTAGGCGAAGGTGATCGGGTCGGGGTTCACGTAGCCGCAGCGGGCACCGCCCTCGATCGCCATGTTGCAGAGGGTCATGCGCTCCTCCATCGACAGCGCCTCGATCGCCGGGCCCGCAAATTCATAGGCATAGCCCACGCCACCCTTCACGCCAAGGGTGCGGATCACGTGCAGCACCAGGTCCTTGGCGAACACGCCAGCCTGCAGCTGGCCGTCCACCCAGATGCGGCGCACCTTGAGCTTGTTCATGGCCAGGCTTTGGCTGGCCAGCACATCGCGCACCTGGCTGGTGCCGATGCCGAAGGCAATCGCGCCGAAGGCGCCGTGAGTGGAGGTGTGGGAGTCGCCGCAGGCCACGGTCATGCCGGGCTGGCTGAGGCCCAGCTCGGGGGCGATCACGTGCACGATCCCCTGGCGGCCGCTGCCGATGCCATGCAGGGTGATGCCGTGCTCGGCGCAGTTGGCCTCCAGGGTGGCCAGCATCTCCTCGGCCAGTGGATCGGCAAAGGGCCGCACCTGGGAGGTGGTGGGCACGATGTGATCCACCGTTGCAACAGTGCGCTCGGGGTGGCGCACCGACAGGCCCAGGTCCTTGAGGGCCGCGAAGGCCTGGGGGCTGGTGACCTCATGGATCAGGTGCAGCCCAATGAACAGCTGGGTGGAGCCCCCAGGCAACTGGGCCACCTGATGCAGATCCCAGACCTTGTCGTAAAGGGTGCCGGCGCTCACGGGTGACCCGTTCGACTGACGAACCAGCCTAGAGCTGCACCCCGGGGCCCATCCGCCACAGATTCGGCTGCGGCACGCCTCCAAACCCTCTCTAGGACTGAGATGTTCTGGATAACACCAGCCGCGGCACCTCTCTGTTCTCGCAAGTGATGCGCATTGCCCAGATTTCCCCGCTCTGCGAGAGCATCCCGCCCCAGCGCTACGGCGGCACCGAACGGGTGGTGCATTACCTCACCGAAGAGCTGGTGCGGCGCGGCCATGCCGTGGTGCTGTTCGCCAGCGGCGATTCCCGCACCAGCGCCGAGCTGTTCCCCTGCGTGCCCGAGGCCCTGCGCCTGGCGGGTTACAACGGCGACCCCTCCGTGCCGGAACTGATCCAGCTGGACCAGTTGATGGACCAGCTCGATCGCTTCGACGTGCTGCACTTCCACACGGGGGCAAGCCACTACCCCCTGGTGCGGCGGCTGCCGGTGCCCCACCTCAACACCCTGCATGGTCCCCTGACGGCCCCTGACCGCGCCCAGCTGTATCGACAGTTCCACCAGCTGCCCCTGGTGTCGATCTCGGAGGCGCAGCGCCAACCCCTGCCCGAGGCCAATTGGCTCGCCACCGTGCACCACGGCCTGCCCCTGGATCTCTATCAACCCGTGCTCGAACCCGACAGCTACCTGGCTTTCGTGGGACGCATCTCGCCAGAAAAACGCCTCGACCGGGCCATCGCGATCGCCGGCCAGCTGGGCCTGCCGCTGAAGGTGGCCGCGAAGATCGATCGCTGCGATGCGCCCTACTACCGCGACCACATCGCGGGCCTGATCGAAGGCAATCCCCTGGTGGAGTTCATCGGCGAGGTCGACGACGACGGCAAGCAGGAGTTGCTGGGCAACGCCCTGGCCCTGCTGTTCCCGATCGATTGGGCGGAGCCCTTCGGGCTGGTGATGATCGAAGCCAACGCCTGTGGCACCCCCGTGATCGCCTGGCGCAACGGCTCCACGCCCGAAGTGATCCGCCCCTGGCTCAATGGCGTGCTGGTCGACTCGATCGCCGAGGCCGTGGCCGCCGTGCGCCAGCTCGACCGGCTCGATCGCCGGGCGGTGCGCCGGGACTTCGAGCAGCGCTTCAGCGTGACCCGCCAGGCAGAGCAGTACGAACAGCTCTACCGCCACCTGATCGACGTCCACAACGATCCCGAAGCCCAGGACGGCAACCGCCCCCTGCGCTGCCCCTGCCCGCCCTGCGACCCCCTGCTCCATGCCGCATGACGTGCTCCCCCCGTTCGTGCTGAAGAACGGGGAAACCTTCGCGATGCTCGATGCCCGCGGCGAGATCCACCCCGACACCCATGCGGACTCAGGGGTGTTTCACCGGGGCACCCGTCATGTGAGCCGACTGGAATGGTTGCTGTGGGGCCGTCCGGGGGCCGTGCTGAGCTCCACCGAACGGGGGGAACTGGGCCTGCAGGTGAGCCATCTCAGCAACGACGACGAAACCGTGCATCTGGAGCGGAGCACGGTGCTCACGCCAACGGCCTGCCTGCAGCAACTCACCTTCACCAGCTTTGCCCAGACCTCGTTGCAGGTGCCGATCACGCTGCTCTTCGACGCCGACTTTCGCGACATCTTCGAGGTGCGGGGCTACCAGCGGCCGGAGCGCGGCCGCACCGTGCGCACCTGCACCCCCGAGGGGCTGGAAGCGGTGTACCGCGGGCTCGACAACAGCGATCGCTGCACCCTGGTGCAACTGAGTGGCCCCGTGCAGGAGGTGGACGAAACCTGCCTGCAGGTGAGCCTGGAACTGGAGCCCCGCCGCCCGCGGCGGCTCTGCCTGGTGCTCGACTTCCATCCCGATGGCCGCCGCCATCCTTCAACGCCGGAGGCGGCCTTTGATGCGGCCCTGGAGGCCGCGGTGGAGCGCTTCCGCGAGGCTGGCCGGCTGGCCGCCAGCGTGACCAGCGACAACCCTGCCTTCAACTGCTGGATCGCCCGCTCCACCTCGGATGTGCACCTGCTCTCCAGCCAGCTGGACCACGGCCTGTACCCCTACGCCGGAGTGCCCTGGTTCAGTTGTCCGTTCGGGCGCGATGGCCTGATCACAGCCCGGCAGCTGCTGCTGTTTGAACCCCGGCTGGCCCGTGGTGTGCTGGGTTTTCTGGCGGAGCACCAGGCCCGCCATCACGACCCCGCCAATGATGCGGAACCGGGCAAGGTGCTGCACGAGGCCCGGCTGGGGGAGATGGCCGCGCTGGGGGAGGTGCCCTTTGCCCACTACTACGGCAGCGTCGATGCGACGCCGCTGTTTTTGATCCTGGCAGGCGACTACCTGACGCGCAGTGGCGATCAGGCCTTCATCCGCGAACTGGGCGGCGCCCTGGACGCGGCGATGGCCTGGATCCGCACCACCGAGAGCAGCGCTGCCGATGGCTTCCTGCGCTATCAGTGCGCAGCTCAGGGGGGTCTGCGCAACCAGGGCTGGAAGGATTCCGACGATGCCGTCCACCACGCCGATGGACGCCTGGCTGAGGGGTCGATCGCCCTGTGCGAAGTGCAGGCTTACAGCTATGGGGCCCGCCTGGCCATGGCCCGTATCCAGCGGCACTTCGGCCACGACGCGGAAGCGGAGCGGTTGCTGCAGGAAGCCCGGCAGCTGCAGCGGCGCTTCCACGACGCTTTCTGGTGCGAGCGGATCGGCTCCTATGCCCTCGCCCTCGACGGCCAGGGCGAAGCCTGCGAGGTGCGCGCCTCCAATGCCGGCCACTGTCTCTGGACCGGCCTGGCCAGCAAGACCGCTGCCAGCGCAATCGCCCGCCAGCTGCTGGCCCCCAGCAGCTTCAACGGCTGGGGGATTCGCACCCTGGACGAGGGCGAAGCCCGCTACAACCCGATGAGCTATCACAACGGGTCGGTGTGGCCCCACGACAACGCCCTGATCGCCATGGGGCTGGCCCGCTATGGCCACACCCCGGAGGCCATGCGGGTGCTGATGGGCCTGTTCGACACCGCCCAGGCCATGCCGCTGCACCGCCTGCCGGAACTGTTCTGCGGCTTCCCGCGCCACCCGGACGAGGGGCCGACCCACTACCCCGTGGCCTGCAGCCCCCAGGCGTGGGCCAGCGGCAGCATGTTCGGGCTGCTCGAGGCCATCACTGGCATGGGGATCAGCCACAACCCCGACAGCGGCCGCGTGGAGGTGGTGTTCCGCAATCCGGTGCTACCGGAGCGGATCAACCTGCTGGAGATCCACGGGCTGCGGCTGGGCGAGGAGGAAATCGACCTGCAGGTGCACCGGGGGGAGCTGGACACCGGCGTGCTGGTGAAGCGCCGCAGCAGCGGCGTGGATGTTGTAATTCACAAGTAAATGTTGTGATTCACGCGTCGTGGTTCAGCGGCGATGAGCCTCCGGATCCAGGCCCAGCCGTGGCTTCATCCGCAGCGCACCGCCTCGCGCCTGCAGCCATTGGGGCCAGGGAATCGACGAAATGCCGCGCCTAGAAGGTGATGGGCACGGCTGACGGCCTGCCTAGATCGCGGCGATCAGGCCGCCGATCACAATGCGGTCACGCCCCTGCTGCTTGGCGTCATAGAGCCGCCGGTCGGCCAACTTGATCAGGGCATCGACCGTCAACGGCCCACCGAGCTCGTGACTGCCGGCGATACCGGCACTGAAGGTGAGGGGGATCGCGGAGCCGTGATGCTGAACCGGGCTGTTGGCAAGCTCCTCGCGGAGCCGCAGCAACCGCTTGGCCACTTGGTCGGGATCCGCATGGAGGATGGCTACTAAAAACTCCTCACCGCCATAGCGGCCCACCAGGTCGTAGGCGCGACAACCCCGTTCCAGGGCCCGAGCGAACTCCTGCAACACCTGGTCACCTCCCTGATGACCAAAGGTGTCATTGATGCGTTTGAACCAATCGATATCCAGCAAGGCCACGGAGAAGTGGATGTCTTCCCGACGGGCCTGACTGATCAGGCTCGTGAGTTGCTGGGTGATATGGCGGCGGTTGTGAAGGCCGGTGAGGGGATCGCGAACGGCCAACAAGTAGAGCTCATCTTCGGCCTGCTGCCGCTCAATCGCCAGCCCGGTGGTCTCCGCCACGATGCCCAGCAGGGCAATTTCATCGTGATGCCAGAGCGTGGGCCGCTCACAGTCGTCAAAGCCGATGAACCCCCAGAACTCGTCGCCACAGAAAATCGGCAGGATCAGCAGGCTGAGGATCCCCTGGGAGCGCATCAACTCCTGCTCCGGCTCAGGCAGATCGTCCACCAGTCCCACAAAGGGCTCCCCGGTGGCGAGCAAAGCCAGGGCATTGGGCGCATCGCTAGCGAATGGTTGATCCTGGAGCTGGGGATTGTCAATCTGGGGTTCAATGCCGGGGGCGCAGGCCTCATGCACCTAGGACACACAAAGACCGCGCTCCGGGTCTTGATGGTTGCGAAACACGTAAGCGCGGCTCACCTCTGAGGCGCGCTGAAGAATCTCCAACACCCGCTGCAGGTGCTGGCCCAGGGGTCCGCGCCCCACCAACAGCCGGGCACACTCGGCCACAGCGGCTTCATAACGCAGCTGCTTGGCCAGGATCCGCTCCTGGCGGCGCAGCTGGATCTCCATCTGCAGGCGCCGCAGCAACAGGGGCGTCGGCAGGTCCTGGGACCAGACATCCGCCGCACCGGCCAACAACAGATCCGGCGTGCGCTGGAGGTCGTGAGGAGCAAGGAGCAGCACCACCGGAACCTCCCGGGGGCCGCTGTGTTGACGACCCAGTGCTGGAAGCAGGTCAGGCTCCAGAAGCAACCAAAGGTCTGGGGGCTGAAAGCGCTGGGCGCCGCCTCCAGCCTCCTGCGGCATGGTGGGCATCCAGACGGCCTGGAGCCCCCCGGATTGGAGAACAGCTAGCCAGGGCTCCGCGTCCGTAAGGAGCCTGGCCAGGATCACCACAGCTGAATCCCCCACCAATGGTGTGCCCACGGGTGAATGAATGACAGCTGAGATCGCGCGCTCCTGCACGTGCCCTGTTAGGTCTCCCCGGTGATGAGTGACAGAAGCTACATTTTCATTATTCACAGCCTGCCCCCCTTGACAAGGGTCAACTCTGTCATCAGTGGGAACAGTCATCAGCGAGGGGGCAAACCCAGACGCCAGGAGCGCCAGCCCAGACGCACCACCAGCAAGCGGGTGAGAAACACAAGCCACCAGGAGCAGGCCATGGCTGCAGTCACCGGCCAGGTGAGCGGCTCCAATCGGCTGGCCAACGACCAGAGCAGGATCAGCGCCAGGCTGCCCAGAATCGCCAGTTCCTCATAGGGCTCACCCTGAAAACTGCGCGGTTCGCGCCCACTCACCACATCCATCAGTACGCCACCGCCGGCGCAGGTCAGGGCCGCCGCGAGGGGCAGCCACCACCAGCTGAGCTGGGCCAGCAAGGCAACCCGGGTGCCGATCACGGCAAAACTGGCGAGCCCGATGCTGTCAAACACCATGTGCAGGCCGCTCCAGATCGGAGCTGCCAATCGACGGGGGCTGATCAGGCGGGAGAGTGTCGCACCCACCAGCAGCACCGCCAGCACCACCACCAGGGGCAAGGGATCCCGCAGCAGCCGCAGGGGGAGGCGATCGCCGCCGATGAGAAGGTCCCTGATCACGCCGCCCCCTACGGCAGGCAGCAAGGTGAGCACGAAGGCACCCCAAAGGTCATAACGGCGCTCGACCGCCCGCAAAAAACCGGCAAGTGCAAAGGCGGCGGTGCCCATCACATCCAGGTGCAGATAGCGCCGGGACTCCGCCAGCCGTTGGAGATGATCCAGGCCCGCCGGACCCAGAGGCCCCCGACCCCCTTCGGGCAAAGCCACAACAATCGCAGCCACCAGCAGGGGAAACACCAGCAACGGCAGCCAGGTGGGGGATCGGCGCCACCACAGGATCCAACGGGCCAGGGAGGGGGCCATCATCAGACCGCCAACAGCTTCAGCCGCAGGCGGTTGAGGGCCTCCCCCACACTGAGCGCCTGGATCCAGCTGCGGCTGCGGCTGGCCCCGAAGCGCAGCCCCTCACTCTCACAGCCGTCGGGGCCGGCGATGGCGATGTGAACCAATCCCACCGGCTTGTCTGCGCTGCCGCCACCGGGGCCGGCGATCCCGGTCACGGCAATCGCCCAGTCGGCCCCGGTGGCACGGCGAACGCCCTCAGCCATCGCCTGTGCCACCGGGTCACTCACGGCACCGCAAGTCTGAAGATCGTCAGCCGGCACGTCCAGCAGCTGCTGCTTGACGGTGTTGGCATAGGCGATCACCCCGCCCAAAAACACATCGGAAGCGCCGGGCACCGCCGCGAGGGCAGCCCCCACTCCACCCCCGGTGCAGCTCTCTGCCACCGCGAGGCTCTGGCCCCGTCGCCGCAACTGCTCCAGCACCACCGAGGCCAGGGAGTCATCGTCGCTACCAAAACAAGCCATGCCGGCCCGGGAACGGATCTCCGCCTCCACCGGTTCCAGCAGAGCCTCCGCCCCAGCCGTGCTGGCGGCCCGGGCGGTGAGCCGCAGCTTCACCTCGCCGGCGCCTGCATAGGGAGCCACTGTGGGATTGGCGCTCTCCAGCAGATCGGCCACCTGCTCGGCCAGGGTGGATTCGGTCACCCCCCAGAAGCGCAGCATGCGGCTGCCAAACACCCCTTCCGCCAGGCCGGAACCCCGCAGCCAGGGCACGGCAGTGGCCTGCCACATGGCCCGCATCTCACTGGGCACCCCCGGGAAGGTGAAGATCGTGAAACCGGGCTGAACCGTGAAGGGGAGCCCAGCCGGATCGGGGCTCCAAATCATGCCCGGGGCGGAACCGGTGGCATTGGGCAGAAGCTCAGAGCCCACCGGCAGCAGGGACTGGCGGCGCAGACTGGGGGTCACGGACCGGCCGCTCGCCTCCAGCTTGGTCTGGATGTCGGCCCACACCTCCGGGCGCTCAGCCAGGGGCGTGGCAAAGGCGGCAGCGATGGCCTCGGTGGTGAGGTCATCGGGCGTAGGGCCCAGCCCCCCCGTGGTGATCAGCAGACGGCAGCGGCCAGCCGCCTCGCGCACAGTGTCTATCAGCCGCTCGCGGTTGTCGCCCACAACCAGCTGGCGGTGATGGGGGATGCCCAGGCCCGCCAGCTGCTCGGCGAGCCAGCGGGCATTGGCGTTGGTGATGTTGCCGAGCAGCAGCTCGCTGCCCACGCAGAGGATCTCAGCGCTCATCGGAGCCCCCTGGCACCCAGATCAGGGTTCATCGGCCTGCTGCAGCTGGCGGCGGGTGCTCACCAGCACCCAGATCAGCACCGCCGTAGCCAGGGCGAGCCAGAGGAAACGCATCTCGGCATTCACCAGCACCAGAGCCAGTGAGGCGAGCCACTGGGTGAAGGCATAGATCAGCAGCACGGTGTGTCTGTGGCTGAGCCCGGTCCGCAGTAGGCGATGGTGCAGATGGCGTCGATCGGGATAAAACGGAGATCGCCCCTCGCTGAGGCGGCCCATGATCACCGCAGACATGTCGGCCAGCGGCAGGGAAAGGATCAGCAGCGGCAGCAGCAGGCTCACGCTGGTGAGTCCTTTGGCGGGTCCCACGATGCTGATCGCCGCCAGGGAAAAACCCAGAAAGTAGGAGCCCCCATCGCCCATAAAGATGCGGGCAGGGTTGAAGTTGTGGCGCAGAAAACCCAGGCAGCTACCAGCCAGGGCGGAGGCGAGCAACCCCGCTGCAGGTTGATGCAGGCTGAAACTCACGGACAGGAGGCCCACGGCAGCAATACCGCTCACGCCGGCGGCCAGGCCATCGAGGCCATCCAGCCAGTTGATCGCATTGGTGATTCCCACCAGCCAGACCACCGTGGCCAGCACACTCAGCCAGTCGGGCAGGGTGAGCAGCACCCCGGATCCATCCACCCCGCCAAAGGGAAGCTCAATCGTGCCGATGCGTACCCCTTCGGACCACACCACCATCGACACGGCGAGCTGGAGCGCCAGGCGAGGCAGCGGTGGCAGGGCGAACAGGTCGTCCGCCAGTCCAATCGCAAAAAAACAGAGGCAGCCAGCCAGGGTGCTCCAGATCAGGCGATCCTTGCTGGGCTCCAGCTCGGCAAAGCCCCCCAGAAGCCAGGTGAGCGCAAGGGCCGCACTGAAGCCCAGCACGATGCCCACGCCGCCGAGGCGCACCATCGGCCGGGTGTGTTGCTTGCGGGCATCTGGAGTGTCGGTGACCCCCCAGCGCAGGCCATAGCGCCGCACCACCGGCACGATCAGGGCGGTGAGCAGCGCGGCCACCGCGAAGGTGAGCAGAGCTGCCGCGTTGGGGCTGTAGGCGAGAGTCAAGACGGCTGGCTGACGCAAACCCCTCGGGGGCAAGCTTCTGGCGACACCTTACGGGCGGCAGCGACCATCAGGCGTGTTGCAGCTCACGGGCTGAGGTGTAGAGCGGAAAGCGCTCACACAGGGCCGCAACCCGCTCGCGGCAGCCCTGCTCGATGGAGGAATCCTCAGGATTGAGCAGCCGGTCGGCGATCACATCGGCCACCTCGCGGAAGGCTGCCTCATCAAAGCCGCGGGTGGTGCAGGCGGCGGTGCCCAGGCGCAGGCCGCTGGTCACGAACGGCGACTGGGGATCGAAGGGCACGGTGTTCTTGTTGGCGGTGATGTGCACATCGCTCACCAGCAGGTCGGCCACCTTGCCGGTCATGCCGATGCTGCGCAGATCGAGCAGCACGATGTGGTTGTCGGTGCCGCCGCTCACCACGGCGATGCCGCGCTCCTGGATGCGGGCAGCCAGGGCCTGGGCGTTGGCCACCACCTGGCGGGCATAGGCCTGGAAGCTGGGCTGCAGCGCCTCACCGAAGGCCACGGCCTTGGCGGCGATCACATGCTCGAGCGGACCGCCCTGGCTGCCGGGGAAGACGGCCTTGTCGAACTGCTTGGCGAACTCGGCATCGCGGCAGAGGATCAGGCCGCCGCGGGGGCCGCGCAGGGTCTTGTGGGTGGTGGTGGTGACCACGTCGCAGACGGGCACCGGGTTGGGATGCACACCGGCGGCCACCAGCCCGGCGATGTGGGCCATGTCGGCGAGCAGGTAGGCGCCCACCTCATCGGCGATGGCGCGGAAGGCCTGGAAATCAATGGTACGGGGATAGGCGGAATAGCCGCACACGATCAGCTTGGGCCTGTGTTCCAGGGCCAGCTCCCGGATCGTGGCGAAGTTGAGCTGCTGGGTGTCGGGGTCGACGCCGTAGTGCACGGCCTTGAACCACTTGCCGCTCACGTTCACCGGCGAGCCGTGGGTGAGGTGGCCGCCATGGCTGAGGTCCATGCCCAGGATCGTGTCGCCGGGCTGCAGCAGCGCCAGGAACACCGCGAAGTTGGCCTGGGCGCCGCTGTGGGGCTGCACGTTGGCCCAGGCGGCACCAAACAACTGCTTGGCCCGCTCGATCGCCAGCTCCTCAATCGCGTCCACGTGCTCACAGCCGCCGTAGTAGCGCTTCGACGGCAGACCTTCGGCGTACTTGTTGGTGAGCACCGAGCCCTGGGCTTCCATCACGGCCCGGGAGGCGAAGTTCTCCGAGGCGATCAGCTCCAGGTGGGTCTGCTGGCGCTCCAATTCCTTGCCGATCAGGGCCGCGATAGCGGGATCACCGGCCGCCAGGGGCTGGTTGGTCGCGGCGAGATCAGCCATCGGTACTGGGGTGCGGAGACGTCTTGAAGGGAATCGTAAGGAAGCGCCGACGCTCGGGCTGGCGCGTCCAGGCCAATGCCGCGGGGCCCACACGCAAACGGACTCAACGGGCCTGACGGAGCCCAGGGCGCAGGCTCCAGAACGAAACAGCCAGCTCATAGCAGCCCCCGGGCGGAGCTGGTGGATTCAAACGCTGAATTGAATCGGCCATCTGCTCACTGGCCCAAGACCAATCGAATCGGCTAACGCGCGAGATTTCGGTTGTCTGAAGGCCAAAAACCAGTTCCCTGGACAGCTGGACAGTCAATTAAGAAACGCGCCTGGAGAGATTCGAACTCCCGACCCTCTGATCCGTAGTCAGATGCTCTAATCCGCTGAGCTACAAGCGCAACTGTGGTCGCCAACATGTGGTCGCCATCGCGCCCACCCCTGCATTCTCACCGCACAGGGGGCCCATCCGTCAACCACCCCCCACCACCTGCCGGAATGGCTGGCTGCGGCGGCATGATTCAGGAGACGTTGCGGCCCCTCCACCCATGCCGATCCGCTGGTACGGCCCGGCCAACCCCGCCGACCCCACCTACCGGCACTTCGAGCGGATCGTGAACCTCACGCTGCACGCCGCCCTGTTCTCCGCCCTCAACAGCGGCCTGTGGGTGGTTCAGGAGCTTCGCCATCCCTGGAACCATCTCAACTGGTTCAGCCTCGGCTGGCTGGCCTTGCTGCTGGTGCACGCTGGGGTGGTGCTGGCCCTGAGACCGGGCCGCTCCCTGGAACCATGAGCCTCTCCGCATCCGACCTGCACGACCTAGAAGTGGCCCTGGCCGATCGCCTCTACCTGCAGATCGCCGGCTGGCACCTCTACCTGGGCGATGCCGGGCTGGCCCAGGCCCTGGCGATCGAGTGTGCCGCCCGTCTCGACCAGGGCAGTGCAGTGTGCGCCCGCCAGGCGTTGGAGGCCGTGCAGGTGCCGATCGGCGGCGGAGCCACCCGGCTCCCCCTGGCCCGCCTGGTGCCGGCCGGACAGTTGCGCGACCTGGAAGAGGTGCTGGAACCGTTTTGCCGATAGGGTTGCGCCTATCCCCCATGGTCCCCAGTGCTGCTGCCCCTGTGCTGCTGATTGAAGTCACAAACGCCCGGGAGGTGATCAGCCAGCGCATCGGCCGCCTGGGCAGCCGGCTGATCGGCAAGGTGGTGGACGCGGAGGCCCAGGTGGAGAAGGCCCTGATCCAGGAACTGGAAACAGCCTTCCGCGAGTTCGGTATCGAAGCCCGCATCGCCTCGGTGGAGGGAGGGAAACTGCTGGGCCGATCCCACCTGGAACTGCCCCTGCAGGTGCGGGAACTCCGCCAGGTGCAGGGCGGCGGCGGCAAGCCCAGCTGAGGCTTAGCCCCTGCCCAGGCGCGGCAGCTTGGCCGTGAACTGATGGATCATCTGCTGGGCTTCCGGCACCCGCAGCGCCCCGGCCACAGCGGTGTAGAGCAGCAGCCCCACTCCGCCACTGAGGCCTGTCTGCCAGAGGCGTCCCACCAGGTCGGCCGGCCAGTCCACCTGGGAGGCCAGCGCCCAGGCCGCCAGTCCGGCCAGCAGCGACGCCACAAGCAGCAGCAGCGTGTCGCGGGCCCAGCCCAGCAGCGGCAACCCGCCCAGGCGCTGGCCCAGCGCCAGCAGCAGGCCGAGGCAGGTGATCACGTTCACCCCCACGGTGGCCAGCACCAGACCAGGGGCTCCGAAATTGAGGGCCGGCAGCTGCAGGCCCCAGGGAGTGGGCCCCCCTACCAACAGCCAGTCGAAGGCCACGTTCAGGCCGATGCCCGCCACCGAAAACCTGAATGGCGTGGTGCCATCCCCCAGGGCGTAGAACACCCGCACCAACACATCCCTGGCCAGATAGGCCGGCATCCCCACCCCGTAGGCCATCAGCAGCCCCCCCACCAGCACAGCAGCTCCGGCATCAAAGGCGCCGCGCTCGTACACCAGGGCCACGATCGGCCCGGCCAGGGCCACCATCAAGGCCCCCAGGGGCAGCATCGAGGCGTTGGAGAGCATCAGGCCCTGGCGGATCCGGCCCACCAGTTCCGGCCGGTCCTGGGGCGCCGTGAGTCGGGCGTAGACCGGCAGCAGCGGCACCAGCAGGGCGTTGGAGAGCAGCCCCAGGGGGGTCTGCACCAGCAGGTTGGCGTAGCCCAGGCCGGCGGCTGCCCCCACGATTCCAGAGGCGAAAAACAGATCCGTGAACACGTTGATCTGCAACATGCCCGAGGAGAGGGTGGCCGGCCCCATCACCTGCAACACCTCGCGTACGCCGGGATGCTTCCAGTCCCACACCAACTGCAGGCGCTGCAATCCCTGCCTGGCCAGGGCCGGCAACTGGATCAGCCACTGGAACACGGCCCCCAGCGTGGTGCTGGCGGCCAGCACCACGCCGCCGATGACAGCCGACTGGGGCAGGGTGATGGCCGGGCCCAGCGATCCCCAGAGCAGGCCGATGCCGCCGATCACCGCCACGCTCGAGAGCAGCGGACTCACCGAGGGCAACCAGAATTCATCGGCGGCGTTGAGGGCCCCGAAGCCCAGGCCGATCAGGCCGGCGAACAGGGCCATCGGGGCCATCCAGCGCAGCTGCAGCACGGCGATTGCATGGCGGTCGGGATCGAGGCCAGGCCCCACCAGGGTGATCAGTGGATCGGCTGCCACCAGCAGCAGGACGGTGACCACCAGCAGAGCGGCACCCACCAGGGTGTTGATCGCCGCCAGCACGTGGGCCCCCTCCTCCCGGGGGCGACGGGCCAGGGCACCCACCATGGCGCTGTGGAACGGGCCGTTGATGCCGCCCAGCAAGATCAGCAGGAAGCCCGGCAGCACATAGGCGTAGTTGTAGGCGTCGTAGGCGGCACCCACCCCGAAGGCGGCGGCGATCACCTGCTGGCGCACCAGGCCTGCCACCTTGCTCAGGGCCGTGGCCACGGCCACGATCAGGGCGATACGGCGCAGGGATGGGGCCATGGCGGGCGGGGGACGGGCCCTCGGCCCGCTGGCAGCTGATGTTCGAGCGGCAGTATGGCCGCCACCCCCACCCCGAGCATGGCCACTCCGATCCTGCACACCGGCCCCCTGGTGGAGGGGCGCCTGATCAAGCGCTACAAGCGCTTTCTGGCGGACGTGGAACTGCTGCAGCCGGGACCGGATGGCAGCGGAGCCGGCCAGCTGGTCACGGCCCACTGCCCCAACACCGGTCCGATGACCGGGGTGCTGCACCCCGGTGGCCGAGTGCGCCTGCGTCACGACCCCTCCCCCAGCCGCAAGCTGGCCTGGACCTGGGAGCAGGCGGAGACACCGGGAGCCGGCGGACAGCCGGTCTGGGTGGGGGTCAACACGGCCCTGCCCAACCGGCTGGTGCGGGCGACGATCGAGGCCGGCCTGCTGGAGCCCTGGCTAGGACCGATCGGGGCGATCAGGGCCGAGGTGCCCTATGGCGAAAACCGCCGCAGCCGCATCGACCTGCTGCTCACTCCCGCTGAGGGGGCGGCCGATCCGCGGCCGATCTACGTGGAGGTGAAGAACACCACCTGGACCCAGGGCGAGCTGGCCCTGTTCCCCGACACGGTGACCGAGCGGGGCCAGAAGCACCTGCAGGAGCTGGCTGCCCTGCCGCCGGAGGCCCGAGCCGTGCTGCTGCCCTGTCTGAGCCGCGGCGATGTGCGTCGCTTCGCCCCTGGCGATGCCGCCGACCCGCGCTATGGCGAGCTGTTCCGCACGGCCCTGGCCGCAGGCATGGAGGTGCTGCCGTGCATCTACAGCTACGCCGCTGACCAGGTGATCTGGCAGGGCGTGGCCGCCGTCGAGACGGCCCAGCCCGCGCCCTGAAGCCCGAGGCGTCACAATCCGCCGATGCTTCCCTTTCACTGGCTCACCCAGACCGTGGCCCTTGGTCTGGGCATCTCCTTCAGTCCTCTCAACATCGCCCTGGTGGCCCTGCTCCTGCTGGGCCGCTCCCCCCTGCGCCGCTGTGCCGTCTATCTCACCGGCTGGGTGCTGGCCAATGGCGCCGCCCTCGGCACCGTGGTGCTGGTCGGCAGCCGCTTCAGCTGGGCAATGCACCTGGGCAGCCGCGGCCAGGTGCTGATGGACCTGATCGGAGCCGGAGCCCTGGTGGCCCTCGGCCTGTTCCAGCTGACACCGGCGGTGGCCATCGGCGAGGAGAGCTGGGCCATGCAGCTGATGGGCCAGCTGCCCGAGCTCGACTGGCTGCCGCTGCTCGGCCTTGGGGCGGGCTGCGCCCTGATCAGCCCGGAAAACCTGGTGTTCTACGCCAAGGAAGGGGGCATGCTGCTCACCAACCACACCTCCCTGCTGGGGGATCTGGAGGTGGGGGCTGTCTTCGTGGCCGTGACGACCTCCCTGCTGCTGCTGCCACCCCTGGCCTGGCTGCTGAGTGGCGGCAGCCTGCGCCAGCCTCTCAACCGGCTCAACGACTGGCTCGTGCACAGGGCCGAGTGGCTTGTGGGGGTCTTTGCCCTGCTGCTGGGGATGTACCTGGGCTGGCAGGGAATCGCTGGCCTGCACGCGATCACCGCCGCGGCCGCCTGAACCGACCGCGGCGCTCCTGGCTGGCGCACCAACCCCTCTCCCCGGAAAGCCCATACAGTTGACGCCCCTGCGTCTCGCAGCTGTGGATACCCGTGCCTTCAAACGCTCCCTGCACCACTCGGAGCGCTACAACCGCCGCGGCTTCGGCCTGGGCAATGAGGTGGCGGGCACCCTGCAGACGGCCTACCAGAGCGACCTGGTGGGCAGCCTCAGGGAGAACGGTTACGAACTGAACCAGGGGCGGCTCACGGTGCGCCTGGCCGAGGCCTTCGGCTTCTGCTGGGGCGTGGAGCGAGCGGTGGCCATGGCCTACGAAACCAGGCGCCACTACCCAACTGAGCGCATCTGGATCACCAACGAGATCATCCACAACCCGTCGGTGAACGACCACCTGCGGGAGATGGACGTGCAGTTCATCCCCGTGGAGGAAGGGGTGAAGGACTTCTCGGAGGTAGCCGGCGGCGACGTGGTGATCCTGCCGGCCTTCGGTGCCACCGTGCAGGAGATGCAGCTGCTCAACGAGCGTGGCTGCCACATCGTCGACACCACCTGCCCGTGGGTGTCCAAGGTGTGGAACACCGTGGAGAAGCACAAGAAGCACAGCTTCACCTCGATCATTCACGGCAAGGTGAAGCACGAGGAAACCCTGGCCACCAGCAGCTTCGCCGGCACCTACCTGGTGGTGCTCGACCTGGCCGAGGCCCAGCTGGTGTGTGACTACATCCTCTCGGGCGCCAACGGTGACGGTCCCACCCCCGAGGAGCGCCAGGCGTTCATGCAGCGCTTTGCCAAGGCCTGCTCACCGGGCTTCGATCCCGACCGCGACCTGGTGCGGGTGGGCGTCGCCAACCAGACCACCATGCTCAAGAGCGAAACCGAGGAGATCGGCAAGCTGTTCGAGCGCACCATGCTGCAGCGCTTCGGCCCCGCCGAACTGAACGACCACTTCCTGGCCTTCAACACCATCTGCGACGCCACCCAGGAGCGCCAGGACGCCATGTTCGCCCTGGTGGACGAGCCGCTGGATCTGATGGTGGTGATCGGCGGCTACAACTCGTCGAACACCACCCACCTGCAGGAGATCGCCGTGAGCCGCGGCATCCGCTCCTTCCACATCGACACGCCGGAGCGCATCGGGCCGGGCAACCGGATCGAGCACATGCCCCTGGGCGGCGAACTGGATGTGGAGGATCCCTTCCTGCCGGAAGGGCCGATCCGGGTGGGGATCACCTCCGGAGCCTCCACGCCCGACCGGATCGTGGAACAGGTGATCCAACGCCTGATCGATCTGACCCAGTCCTGAAGCGGCAGCTCTGTCACAGGGACTGCCATCCCTCCCAAGCCGTGGCTTTACATTGATTCATCCGGGCCACTGGTGATTCCGCTGCCCCCTCGCGAGAGCCCGTTGCGTGACGTTGTCCAGTCCATCGCTGTCGTCGCCGGACACACCGTCCAGCCCAACCGGCAGCCGCGCTGAGTCAGCTGAGCTGCTGCGCCATCAGAAAGACGGGCGGGTGCGCTGCTACGTGAGCCAGTTCGCCGATGTGATGGAGATGCGGGCGCCTGCCCCCAAGGTGGAGGCCTATCTCGATCGGCATGAGGGCTGGTTCCGGCGCTGTGCTGCACCGATGACGGTGGAGCCGCTTGCCTCCAACGGCTATCGCCTCACCCTGGGGCGTTTCGGCAACTTCGGCTTTGAGGTGGAGCCCACGATTGGCCTGGAGCTCCTCCCCCAGAGCCAGGGGATCTACCGCATTGTCACCGTGCCGGCAGGGGGCGAGAGCAGCGGCCTGGAGCGGCTCTACGACGTGGACTTCAACGCCTCCCTCAGCCTGGATGAAGCGGCTGAATCGGAGGTGACCCTGGTGCGCTGGCAGCTCGACCTCTCGGTTTGGATCCGCCTGCCAGGGGTGATCACCCTCCTGCCCGACCAACTGGTGCAGACCAGCGGCGATCATCTGCTGCGCCAGATCGTGCGCCAGATCTCACGCAAGCTCACCTGGAAAGTCCAGGAGGATTTCCACGCCAGCCATGAGCTGGACTGTCCTCCGCGACGGCGGGCCCAGTTCTGAGGCCGGCTCGCGACCAGGCCGACCGACTCAGGCGGGGCGGTTTTCCCAGATCTTGTTGAGGATCTGCATGCCGCTCACCGCCTGCCAGAGGAACAGGGTCATCATCAGCATGTTGAGCCCCACGTGGGCCTTGCGCGCCAGCAGATTGCCCTGCTGGATCATGGGGATCAGCGCCACGGCAAGGGCCACCAGGCAGGTCATGCCGATCCCCACCAGCAGATGGGGGCCCACAAACAGCTTGCCGTTGTTGAGGTAGGTGACGGCCATGCCACCGAAGGTGCCCAGCACCATCAGGGCCAGCAGTGCTCCGCCAATCTGAAAGTGGCGCTTGGCGAAGTGCCCCTTGATCAGCTGCTTGCGCGTCTCGGCATCAGCGGTGCGGGTTTTCTTGGCCTTGATCCCCAGCACCATGGCGTAACCGCTGAGGCCGAAGAGCACCCACATCAGCAGCGGGTGAAGGAAGTTGAGGTTGTAGGCGAGCGCTTCAGGCATCGTGAAGGGGAGCAGCCGGAACGGTGCAGCGAACCTAGCTGGCGCTTAGTGAAGGAAGTGGCGGCGGCCGGTGACCACCATCGCCAGCCCGAGGGCATTGCAGGCCGCAATCGAATCGGCATCGCGCAAGCTGCCCCCCGGCTGAATCACGGCGCTGATGCCGTGGCGTGCCGCCAGCTTCACGGTGTCGTCAAACGGGAAGAAGCCATCGCTGGCCAGCACGGCCCCCTGGGTCCGCTGGCCTGCGGCCTCCAGGGCCAGCCGCGCCGAGCCCACCCGGTTCATCTGGCCGGCGCCGATCCCCAGACTCTGGCCGCTGCGGGCCACCGCAATGGCATTGGAGCGGATGTGGCGCACCAGCTTCCAGGCGAAGCGCAGATCGTTGAACTCCTCGGTGCTGGGCTGGCGCTCGCTCACCACCTGCCAGGCCCTCTCATCCACCGGCTGGTCGTCGAGCTCCTGGGCCAGCACACCGCCGAGCACAGAGCGCAGCTGCTGGTTGGAAGCCGGGGCGATTGCGGCCGGGGCCAACTCCAGCAGGCGCAGATTGGCGCGTGCCCCCAGGCGCTCGCGGGCGGCCGCGTCGAAGGCGGGAGCCACCACACACTCCAGGAACAGGCTGGTGAGTTGCTCGGCAGCCGCGCCGTCCACCGGCGCATTGAGCGCCACGATGCCGCCGAAGGCGGACACCCGATCGGCATCGAGGGCCCGCTCCAACGCATGGGCGCAGCTGTTGCCGGTGGCCACCCCGCAGGGATTGGTGTGCTTCACCACCACGGCGGCAGGCAGGGCATCCGGGCCGTAGCCGAACTCCCGCACCGTGGCCAGGGCGGCATCGAGGTCGATCAGGTTGTTGTAGCTGAGCTCCTTGCCCTGGAGCTGGTCGGCCGCCCCCCAGCCGGCGCCGGGCTGGCTGTACCAGGTGGCTGGCTGGTGGGGATTCTCGCCGTAGCGCAGGCTCTGGCGGGGCGGCAGCTCCAGGCGCAGGGGCTCCGCTGCCGCCCCGGCAGCAAGCTGGGCCCCCATCCAGCAGCTGATGGCGGCGTCGTAGCTGGCGGTGTGCTCAAACGCGGCCAGGGCTAGGGCCCGGCGGAAGCTCTGATCCAGCCGTCCCTCCCGCAGGGCCGCCAGGAAGCCGGGGTACTGCTCAGGACTGGTGAGCACGGCCACATCCGCGTGGTTTTTGGCCGCGGCCCGCACCATCGCCGGGCCGCCGATGTCGATGTTTTCAATGGCGGTGTCGAAGGCCACGGCCGGATCGGCCACGGTTTCCCGGAAGGGATAGAGATTCACCACCACCACGTCGATGGGGGGGATGTCCTGGGCCGCCAGATCGGCCTGATGGCCAGGATCGGAGCGCCGGGCCAGGATGCCGCCATGGATGCGGGGATGGAGGGTCTTTACCCGCCCACCGAGGATCTCCGGGGCTCCCGTGTGCTCCGCGACCCGGGTCACCAGTAGGCCGGCGGCCTGCAGGGCCGCGGCTGTGCCACCGCTGGAGATCAACTGAAAACCGGCGGCCAGCAGACCTTCCGCCAGGGGCACCAGGCCTTCTTTGTTGGACACACTCAGAAGGGCCGTCGGGGCCATGGCTCGCGATCGTGGATGTGAACGGCCAACCTACGCAGCGACAGCACGCCTGCAGGGAGCCAGCGGCATGACCACCGATTTACCCAGTGGCACTGGCGATGCCGGCCTGATCCGCCTGGGTCCTTCCACGGCCCGGCAGCGGCTGGTGCTGCTGCACGGCTGGGGTGCTGATGCCGACGACCTGCTTGACCTGGGCCGGCTGCTGGTGGGCCCGGACGTGAGCGTGGTGGCCCTGCAGGCGCCCTTGCCCCACCCCGCCGGCGTCGGGCGCCAGTGGTATGACCTGCAGCAACCGGGCTGGCCCCAACTACCGGCCGCCCGCGACGACCTGCGCAAGCGACTGCAGGCTCTGGATGCCGAACTGAGCCTGCAGCGCACGGTGTTGCTCGGCTTCTCCCAGGGGGCGGCGATGGCCCTGGACGTGACCACCAGCCCCGGGGCCATGCCGATCGCCGGACTGATCGGCTGCAGCGGCTACCCCCATCCGGACTGGGCCCCCAAACCCGGCCTGGCCCCTGCGGTTCTGCTCAGCCACGGCCGGCAGGATTCAGTGGTGCCCTACGAGGCCTCGGAAGCGCTGAGGGACCAACTGCAGGCAGCCGGCGCCGGAGTTGAGCTGCTGGGCTTCGAGGGCGGCCATGCCATCGATCCCGATCTGTTTCCCGCCATCCGCCGTTTCCTCAGCAGCTGCTGGGACTGAAGCGAATCAGCAAGGCAGCACAAGAGCCAAACAGCACATCAGTCCAACAAAACAACAGCCCAGTAAAAACAGCCCAATAAAAACCACCCAAGAAAAAACAGCCGGACAGATCCAAAAGGCCCATCCAGCCGTTAGTGGTTCAAGATCAAGGCCCAACTCCAGGCGAGAGTTCGTCTGGAGTTGGGCCCAGCTGAACTCAGACGAAGGCGTACTCGTACTCTTCCATCTCCTCCCAGTCGTCGGAAGCGAGTGCTTCGATCCCCTCAAACAGCACCTCTTCGCCAATGCGATCAACGATGTCGCGCAGGGAGGGGAACAGGAAGTGATTCTCCTCGGCGTACTGGGCGCTAAACAGTCCCTTCTCACCCCAGAAAAAGCGGTCGGTGGTGTGCTCGTTACGGCGCACATTGAGCAGCGCCGGCGGCACCAACGCCTGTTCAGCGATGTAGCGGCGGGCAGCGGTGACGGGCTTATGGGAGCCGGTCTCCAGGTTGAAGGTGGGAACGTGGGCCAGAACTCGCTGGCCGGCAAGACGGCGGCGGCTGATCCGCTTGCGCTTCTTAGACATGGCAGAACTCCCGGAGGCGGGAGGATCGAGGGGGACGAGGAGAAGCGGGGTGAGCCGCCAGCTGGCGAAGGATCCAGTGGAGACCTTCGCTGAACAACTCCCAACCAGCTGGTGCCGACGGTGCCGAACAGGTCAACGACCCGTTGGAGATGCACCGAAAAAACGGCACACCAACCCAGCGGTGAGGGGCGAAGCAGGCCCGGGGAACCCGTCACCTGAATACACCTCTGCTGTAGCCTCAGTTGAACAAAAGCGCAACTGACGGCTTCACATCGCTGACCAAAAGCCCCGCGGCGAACGCGTGGTAGTGGTCGATACGAAAGATCTTAAGACTTTTTCCCGGATTTGACTCAGGTCATCCGGAATTTTTTTTGCCCTTTGCGGGACGCGCTGCACCCAACGTCCAGATGCCTGTCTCCAAAAGGTTTCTGAGCCTGGTGAAGTTTCAGTTGGCCCAGTTCGCCGACCGCAGTGATGTGACATCCGTGGTGGTGTACGTCACCGAACCGGGCAGCTCTGGAGAACCGGATCTGATCCCAGTGGGGCACTGGCCAAGTGCCAACAGGACGCTTCCCGCCCTCACCAGCGACAGCGATCTGCGCAGGCCGGCGGAACACCGCCGCTGGCTGGCCATGCGCCAGGGCGGGGTGTTGCTGGGTGCAGTACTTGTGGAAACCACTGAGCTGCCCTGGCCTGAAACCCTGCAGCAACGGTTGCTTTCGGTGAGTCACTGCCTCACCGAAAGCCTGTGCCTCGACCTGGAGCACCACCAGCTGCAAGTGCAGTTGCAGCAGCAGCGAGAGCAGCTGAAGGTGCTCGTGCATCAACTGCGCAATCCCCTGGCGGCGCTGCGCACCTTCGGCCAGTTGCTGTTGCGTCGGCTAGAACACGATCCCCGCAACCGCCCCCTGGTGGAGGGCCTGCTGCAGGAGGAACACCAGCTGCAGCGCTATGTGGATGCGATCGATGCCCTCGACCGGCTCGAAACCGCCATCTCCCCGGCGGGCGAAGCAACCCCGCTGCTGCTGCCTCCCAGCCTGGGGAATGCCAGCGCACAGCCGCTGGCGGCCTTGCTCCAGCCCCTGCTGCAGCGCGCCACCGCCACGGCAGCCCTGCAGGGGCGCCCCTGGCACGGGCCCGACCAACTGCCCCAGTGGCAGGGGGATGCGGGCAGTGTGGCGGAGATCCTGGCCAATCTGCTGGAGAACGCCTTCCGCTACAGCCGCTCTGGCGCCGGCGTGGGACTGCACGTGGCTGCGGCTGCCGACGGGGGATGGGAGCTCTGCGTGTGGGATGGCGGCGAGCCGATCGCCCCTGGGGAGCGCGAGCGGATCTTCGAGCCCGGAGAGCGGGGGCGGAGCAGTGCCGATCTACCCGGCTCGGGCCTGGGCCTGGCCCTGGCACGGCAACTGGCCCGCCAGCTGGGCGGCGACCTGCGGCTGGAGCCATCGCCTGCGCAGCTGGCCCAGGGCTTGCCAGAGCGAGGCAACGCCTTCCTGCTCAGGCTGCCCCCAGGCACACCGCCAGCCCCATGAGCAGCAAGGCCAGGGTTTCCGTCCATTCCACGCTGGCGCCGTAGCTGTCACCGCTGTGGCCGCCCAGCCGGCGCCCAAGCCACCAGGGGACCCAGCAGGCTGGGAACACACCGAGCAGGCCAAGCCACCACCCAGACAACGGTATGGGCAGCAGCCAGACCAGTGGCACCAGCACGGCCAGCGCCAGCCCTGCGGGACGCAGCTCCCGGCCGATCCCCTGCCAGTGGCGCCGGTGGAAGGCCGCGCTGCCCTCGCGGCGCAGATAGGGATGGAACTCCATCGCCAGCAGCGGTGACAGCCGCCCCCAGACCGCGGCCCACACCAGCAACAGCCCCCCCAGCAGCGGCGGCGCCTGCAGCAGGCAGGCCAGGGCCGCAGCGCGCAACAGGGCCAGCTGCAGAGCCGCCTGCACCCCCGCGGCGCCCACCCGGCTGTCGGCCATCGCCTCCAGCCGGCGCCGGGGGCCGGCGGCCAGACCATCGGCGGTGTCCAGGGCGCCATCGTGATGCAGGCCACCCGTGAGCCACAGGCCCAGAGCCATCACCAGCGCCAGCCGGGTGGCCGCGGGCAGCCAGCCAGCCACCAACCACCAGAGCAGCCCCTGCAACCCGCCCAGCACCAGGCCGATCCAAGGGGCAAAGCGGGCGATCCGCTGAAAGCGGGGCTGGGGCCAGGGCCAGGCCGGCAGCACTGAGTAGAAGATCCAGGCGCCCGCCAGATCGCGCAGCCAGGCCGGTGCCCCGGCAGCGTCATCACCACCGGCGGCATCGGGGGAGCGGGGGCCGGGGGAGTGAGCCAGGCGACCTCTAGCGTCAGGGCAGCACCGCTGCGGTCCCATCAGCTTTTCACCCCAGGGGGCTGGCCCGCTCCCCTTCAGCTTCCAGGTCACAGCCCAGTGCCCCCACAGCCGGGCCCGCTGCGGCTGCTTCCTCACCCCCCACGGGCCGGTGCACACCCCCCGCTTCATGCCGGTGGGCACCCTGGCCACGGTGAAGGGAGTCACCACCGAGCAACTGGCCGGCACCGGTGCCCAGATGGTGCTGGCCAACACCTACCACCTGCACCTGCAGCCGGGCGAGGAGATCGTGGCCGACGCTGGCGGCCTGCACCGCTTCATGGCCTGGGAGGGCCCGCTGCTCACCGATTCCGGCGGGTTCCAGGTGTTCAGCCTTGGGGACATCAACCGGATCAGCGACCACGGCGTGGTGTTCCGCTCCCCCCGGGACGGCCGCCGGATCGACCTGACGCCGGAGCGCTCCATGGCGATCCAGATGGCCCTGGGCGCTGATGTGGCCATGGCCTTCGACCAGTGCCCGCCCTATCCGGCCAGCGAGGCGGATGTGGCAGCCGCCTGCCGCCGCACCCACAGCTGGCTGGAGCGTTGCATCGCCAGCCACACCAGGCCGGATCAAGCCCTGTTCGGCATCGTGCAGGGGGGCTGCTTCCCCCTCCTGCGCGAGGAATCGGCCCGGGTGGTGGCCGCCATGGGGCTGCCCGGCATCGCCGTGGGCGGGGTGAGCGTGGGTGAGCCGGTGGAGGAGATGCACCGGATCGTGCGCCAGGTGGGGCCGCTGCTGCCCGAGGCCGTGCCCCACTACCTGATGGGCGTGGGCACCCTGCGGGAGATGGCGATCGCCGTGGCCAACGGTTTCGACCTTTTTGATTGTGTGCTGCCCACCCGGCTCGGGCGCCACGGGGCGGCCCTGGTGGGCGGCGAGCGCTGGAACCTCAAGAACGCCCGCTTCCGCCACGACCACACCCCCCTCGATCCCAGCTGCTCCTGCCCGGCATGCCACAGCCACAGCCGGGCCTACCTGCACCACCTGATCAAGAGTGAGGAAATGCTCGGCAAGATCCTGCTCAGCCTGCACAACATCACCCAGCTGGTGCGCTTCACCACGGCGATGGGCCAGGCAATCCGCGAGGGCTGTTTTGCAGAGGATTTCGCTCCCTGGGAGTCAGGCTCCGCGGCTGCCCACACGTGGTAGCGTCCGCCTCACGCGACACGTGAGTTTCGGGATGGCCGCCTTCGCCCTGCAGACCCTGGCCCAGCTGCCCGAGGCCTACCAGGCCTTCGCGCCCCTAGTGGACATCCTGCCGATCATTCCCTTCTTCTTCCTGCTGCTGGCCTTTGTTTGGCAGGCCTCTGTGGGTTTCCGCTGAAGCCAGTCCTGCTCAGCTGCGCAGCACGGCCCAGGCAAATTCCGGCAGGGCGAGCATCCGCCGCCAACGGCTGGGTTCCTGCCACAGCCGGTACAACCACTCAATCTGCAGGGCTCCCATCCACCGGGGAGCCCTTTTTTTGACGCCGGCCCACACGTCGAAGCTGCCGCCAACGCCCATCCAGAGGCCACCGCTGCGGCCGGGCAGGTCGGCGATCCAGGTCTCCTGGCGGGGCACGCCGAGGGCCACCAGCACCAGATCAGGCCCCACGTCCAGCAGCTGCCGCTCGAGACCTGGCCAGGATTCGGTGCTCTGGTAGCCATGGGCCTGGAAGGCCAGCTGCAGGGATGGGATCGCAGCCCGCAACCGCGCGATCAGCGCCTCCATCACCTCAGGGGACGCCCCCACCAGAGCCACCCGCCACCCTTGGGCCGCAGCGTGCTCCAGCAGGCGCCAGGCCAACTCGATCCCCGGACTGCGTTGCACCCGCAGCCCCTGGCGCCCCAGCGCCCACACCACGCCGGCTCCATCGGGAATCACCAGCCCGGCCTTGGAGATCGCCCGGGCCAGCTCGGGCTGGGCCAGGGCCGCCATGGTCATCTCGGCATTGAGGGTCACGATCTGGCCGCCGCCCTGCTGGTGCAGGGCCAGGGCAGAGGCGAACACATTCCCGCAGGCATCCACCGGCACCCCCAGCACGGTGGTGCGGTGGTCGGTTGCCATTGCTGCCATTGGGGATGCGGCGGAAGGAGAGAATCTATGGCTGGCGATGTTTTGGTTTTCCTTTGGGATCGCCAGCCATCCCTCTCCACCGCCCCCAGCCGATGCCGCCTTCCGAGATGGCCAGCGCCCCCGCCCCCGCCCCAACGGCCGTCCTGGCTGATCCCGAGGGCCGGGCCTGGACCGTGCTGCAGGAACTGGACCGCCAGATCGAGGCCGTGGTGCTCAGCCGCCAACACCCGATCACCGGCCTGCTGCCGGCCAGCACCGCCAACACGGTGCACGGCAACTACGGCGACGCCTGGGTGCGCGACTGCGTGTACTCAATCCAGTGCGTCTGGGGGCTGGCCCTGGCCCACCGGCGCCTGCGTGGCGCCAGCCGGCGGATGTTCGAGCTGGAGCAGCGGGTGCTGCAACTGATGCGCGGCCTGCTCAATGCCATGGCCCGCCAGGCCGCCAAGGTGGAGCGCTTCAAGCACAGCCTGCACCGGCTGGACGCGATCCACGCCAAGTTCGACACCGGCAGCGGCAACCCGGTGGTGCCCGACGACGGCTGGGGCCACCTGCAGCTCGATGCCACCGGCCTGTTCCTGCTGCAACTGGCCCAGCTCACCCGCGCCGGCCTGGTGGTGGTGCGCTCCAGCCACGAACACGACTTCGTGCAGAACCTGGTGTACTACGTGGCCCAGGCCTACCGGATCCCGGATTACGGCATCTGGGAGCGGGGCGACAAGGGCAACCACGGCCTGCCGGAGCGCAACGCCAGTTCGATCGGCCTGGTGAAAGCCGCCCTGGAGGCCCTGGAGGGGCTCGATCTCTATGGCCCCCACGGCGATGGCAGCAACTGCCTGGTGATCCCCCACGACGCGATCGTGCGGCTGCGCCGGGCCCTCGATGCCCTGCTGCCGCGGGAATCGGCCAGCAAGGAGGTGGATGCCGCCTGCCTGTCGGTGATCGGCTACCCGGCCTGGGCCGTGGAGGATGCCCAGCTAGCGGAGCGCACCCGCGCCAAGATCCGTGCCCAGCTGGGCGGCGGCTACGGCTACAAGCGCTTCCGCCGCGACGGCCACCAGACCGTGGTGGAGGACCACACCCGGCTGCACTACGAGCGCGAGGAGCTGGCCCAGTTCGAGCACATCGAATGCGAATGGCCCCTGTTCTGGGCCTACGAACTGATCACCGCCTGCTGCGAGGAGCGCTGGCAGGAGGCCCGCCAGTGGCGCCAGCGACTGGCCAGCGTGAGTGTGAATGTGGACGGCGTGGCCCTGCTGCCCGAGCTCTACCTAGTGCCGGAGGCGCTGGTGGCGGCGGAGCGCCTGCAACCGGGCAGCCAGCCGCGCCAGGCCAACGCCAACGTGCCCCTGCTCTGGACCCAGAGCCTCACCTGGTTGGGGGATCTGCTGCTGGCCGGCCTGATCACCCCCGCCGATCTCGATCCCAGTGGCCGTCGCCGGCCCGAGCCCCCCGGGGCGGAGGTGGTGCTGGTGGCACTGGTGCCCGGCACGGAGGCCATCGCCACCGCCTTGCACCAGCGCCACCTCCCCTGCAGCAGCGATGGCGATGAGAGGCAGGCCTTCAGCATCGGCAGTCCCCAAGAGCTGGCGAGTTGCCTCAACCAGGTGGGGGCCAACTCCAGGCTGGGCCTCAGCGGCCATCCCCCGGTGCGGATGGAAACCCTGGCAACGGCCCGGCTGTACCGCCGGCCCCTGCCCGCCGGAGAGCCCCAGGAGCGACTGGCCTTCCTGCCGGCGGTGCTCGAGGAGGGCACCTTCTACCTGGCCGACGACCCGGAGCAGCTGGTGGATGCCGTGGTAGCCGAACTGCGGCTGCTGCGACGTCACTGGCGGGGGCAGGGGGCGCCGCTCTTGCTGATTCCCATCCCCGAAGCCCCCTTCACGGCCAATCCGGAGCCCTTTCTCAGCCTTGCTGAGCAGCTACGCAGCGGTGAAATCGACGGTGTGCCAGTGCAGCTGGGCCCGCTGGCCGCACTGGCGGACCAGGCGGCCTGGGTGGACCTGCCGCCAGCGGCCACCATCCCCTCACCTCCCGACAACCCTCAGCCCCTGCCCCTGCAGGAGAGCCGCAGCCAGGCGCCGCTCTCCGCCGCCGAGGAACAGGCCCTTGAGCGCGACGACCTCAGCACCACGGATCTGGCCGAACGACTCTGGGGCAGCACATCCCTGGCGGAACAGGCGGAGGTGCTGGAGCAGCTCGGCCGACGCCTGGGGAGCGAGGCGATGCTCACGGGGCCGGACAGCGGCGAGCCCGTGGCCCTGCGCAGCCTGCTGGAGGAGGTGTACAGGCGGGCACTCAGCGCCGGCGACTGGGATGTGGTGAGGCGAATGGCCGGCCAGCTGGAGCTGGTGCATCCCCAACTCGAGGATGCCCTCACCGATCTGCTGGTGCGCCAGAAGCAGGTGGTGGTGGGCCGGAACTACACGGCCGACTCCCTGATCAGCGCCCCGCTGGACAGCGGCTCGATCGCGGCGATGATCCAGCGCTTCAGCGGTGAGGATGGCCGCGAATGGATGCTGCAGCAGGAACTGCTGCTGGCCCTCGATGGTGTTGCCCGGCACGAGCCCAGGCTGCTGAGCGGCGGCCTCACCCTGCAGCTGGGACAGTTGCTGCTGCTGCTCACCAGTGAGCTGGCCGCCGAACACCAGCTCAATCCGATCGACGCCTTCGAGCGACTCTGCCAACAGCCACCCCATGCAATCCGGCGTCGTTTGCGGGCCGTGCTGGCCGATGGCGACCATGCCCGGGCGGCCCTCCAGCGCAACGAACAACTGCACCTGAGCGGCCGGGTGCGCTGGACCGTGCCCGATCCCCAGGAGGAGCTGCCCAGGGGAGCCTGCTGGCTGCAGCAGCGCATGCGGCTGGGGGCCCTTGGCCGCGTGCCGCGTGACTTCTTCGCCGGGGTGTGGGAACTGCTGCACCACTGCCGCGGCATCGTGATCGGCGACAAGCTGGAAAAGCGCAACCGGCTGGAGAGCGCGCCGCTGCTCAGCGAGAAGACCGCAGGCGAGCGCAACTTCGCCTCCCTGGTGGAACACCTGCTCAGCAAGATCGAGGCGCCGGAATACCGGCAGCTCTGCACCGAAACCCTGATCACCCTGATGGCCTTCGTGGAGGCCAATCCCCAGGTGCGCTTCGAGGACGACCTGGCCCTGGATGTGGTGATCGGCCACGCCGTGCGCGTGGGCTGGCAGCAACAGCATCCCGAGGTTCCCGCCGAGGACTACGGCCAGCACAAGGCCGATGCCTGGGATCGCTTCTACCGGGCGTCCCCAGCCGCCTGCCGGCGCTGGCAGCTGCAGGCCCTGCGGGAGCTGAGCGAACTGGAGTGAATGGGCTGAGCGGCTGGTTTCAGAGCGGCTGCTCCAGACTCATGCACAGGCTGGGCTGCTCCACACACTGCTCGATCAGGTCGGCCAAGAGCAGGGCGCGGGAGGCCTGCAGGCCATCCACCGCCGGCGACTCCTCACCGCGAACGCAAGCCAGGAAGTGCTCGAGCTCGGCGTAGAGGGGCTCGATCGAGGTGGTGCTCACCTCTTCAATCACGCCGTCGGAGCGGTACACCAGCTCACCGTGGTCGGCGCTCACCGATTGGTGGGAACGCCTGTGGATGTGCAGGGTGCGGTTGAGGAAATCCGTCTCAACCAGGCTGCCGCGGCAGTGGGCACTGAGGCTGCGGATCTTGCGATGGGCCATCTTGCTGGCCGTGAGGCTCGCCACCACGCCGTTGGCGAACGCCAGGGTGGCATTCACGTAGTCGATCGGGCCCTCGGCGCTGCGGCCGCCGGCTGCCGCCAGGCGCACCACCGGCGCACCGGCCAGCTCCAGCACCAGGTCGATGTCGTGAATCATCAGGTCGAGCACCACCGACACGTCGTTGGCCCGGTCGGGATTGGGGCTGTGGCGGCGGGCCTCCAGCACCACCACCTCCTCGCCCGCCACCACCTTCAGCAGCTCACGAAAGGCGGGATTGAAGCGCTCGATGTGACCCACCTGCAGCAGCACCCCGGCCCGCTCAGCGGCATGGATCAGGTCTGTGGCCTCCTCCTGGCTGGCGGCGATCGGCTTCTCGATCAGAACATGCCTGCCCGCCTGCAGGCAGGCCAGCCCCACCCGGTGGTGCAGCAGGGTGGGCACGGCGATGCACACCGCGTCCACCTGTTGCAGCAGCTGGGCGTAGTCAGCAAACCAGCGGCAGCCGAACTGCTCGGTGGCGAGACGGCCTCGGCTCGGATCTGGATCGGCCACGCCGACCAGTTCTGCGTCCTTGATCAGGCTGAGGACACGAGCGTGATGCCAGCCCATGTTGCCGATGCCGATGACCCCCACGCGAACCGGGTTCATGGCAAGGGTCACAAACAGTTGATTATCGGTGATGCATGACCGCTGCAAGGGCCCTGAGGACCAATCAGCTGTCCGTGCCGCCGCGCCGCTCGATCTGCACCCGGTCGATCCTCGGCCCGTCCATGGCCAGGATCTGGAACTGATAGCCCTTCCAGCGCAACCCTTCACCTGGCGCCGGGATGTGTTGGAGGCGCTCCAACATGAAGCCAGCCAGGGTGTGATGCCCTTCTGCCTCCGGCAACTGCAGCGGCAACTGGCGATTGAGCTCGACGATCTCCAGATCGCCGGCCACAGACCAGCGCCCCGCCTCCAGACTGATCAGATCGGTATCCGGTTCGAGGGGATTGTCGTCGTCGCCGACGATCTCACTGGTGAGATCGGCGACGGTGACCAAGCCCTCCGTGCCGCCGTGCTCATCCACCACCACCAGCAGGGGCTGACCACTGCGGATCAGAGGGAGCAACTCGGCCAGAGGCGTGCTCTCCTGCACGCGGGCCACCGCCCGGATGTAGGGCTGAAGGGGTGAATCGGGCTGCAGCAGGCCGCTGGCGATCGGATCGGCCAGATGGCGCAGATCGAGCATGCCCCGCACGTCGTCAAGGGAGCTGCCGATCACCGGGAAGCGGGCATGGGCCGTGTCATGCACGGCCCGCATCAACTCGGCGAAGGTCACCTCCACTGGCAGGGTGACCATGCCAGAGCGGGGCACCATCACCTCCCGCACCAGGGTGTCGCGCAGGGAAAACACCCCTTCAAGGATGTTGCGCTCATCCGGCATCAGGCCTGTGACGCTGCCGGTTTCGATCAGACTTTCAAGCTCGCCAGCAGAGAGGGCTGGCACCAGTTCATCCCAGTTGCGGGGCAGACCCAGCAGGTGCAGCAGCAGGGAGGCCAGCCGCTCCACCAGGCTGAGCAGGGGAGCCAGGGAACGGCTGAGGGCATCCAGCAGGGGGGCCAGGCTGAGGGCTGAGCGCTCCGGGCGGTGCAGCACCCAGGCCTTGGGCGCCAGCCCGCCCAGCAGGGTCGCCAGCAGGGACACCAGAAGAAAAACAGCCAGATCCAGCGCTGCCTGGGGCATCGCCTCTGTCCAGGACCAGCTCAGCCGCTCAGCCACACCGCGACCGGCCCAGCCCAGGGCCACCAGGGCCAGCACCATGCCCAGCTGGGTGGCCACCAGGGCCCGCCGCAGGCGCCGCTGCAGCTTGGCCACCGCGCCGGCGCCGGCCTGGCCGTCCTCCACCAGTTGCTGAACCCGGCTGGGCCGCAGCCGGATCAGGGCCATCTCTCCTGCCGAGAAGAAGGCCAACAGGGCGATCAGAACGGCCAGCACCAACAGCTGGATCACAGCGCTCCAGACCGGTCAGAACTCCCGGCAGCGCGAGAGGAGGCAGACAGGATGGTCAGAGTGAGGGGCGGAAGCATGGGGGGCGGGATGGCCAGGACAACAGCTTGCTGCCTGGATTATCGGCCGACTCCCCACCGATGCCTGCCCGGGCTAAACCGGAGCCAGACGCTGCCACCAGGATGCCGATGGGCGACGGCCTGCAGATCCGCCCACTCAACCGGCGTGACATCGAGGTAGTGACCGGCTGGGCCCGGACGGAGGGGTTCACGCCGGGGCTGGGGGATGTGGCGATCTACCGCCACACCGACCGCCAGGGACTGTGGCTGGGATGGCTGGAGGGGGAGCCGGTGGGCTGCATCGCCGGGGTTCGCTACAACGCCGCCTACGGGTTCATCGGCCTCTTCCTGGTGACTCCTGAGCAGCGCGGCAAGGGGTTTGGCTTAGCCCTCTGGCGCCACGCCCTCGAGCACCTGAGCGACCTGCCCTGCATCGGCCTGGAGGCCGCGCCGGAGCGCATCGCCGACTACGCCGGCTGGGGTTTTGAACCGGCCTCCGTCACCACCCGCTGGCAATTGATCCAGGGTGGCGAGCCGGAACTGGCGCTCAGCGGTGACCACGGCAGCAGCACCCACGGCAGCGCCGGGCTGGCGCTGATGGCAGGCGCCGCCATTCCCACTGAGGCCGTGCAGCGCTACGACGTCGAGCGGGAACCCAGCCCCAGGCCCCATTTCCTGGCCGACTGGCTGGGCCACCCGGCCGGCAGTGTGCAGGCCCTGATCGACGGCAATGGCCGCTGCCATGGCTTCGGCCGGATCCGGCCCTGCCTGCTGCGCCAGGGCGAGGGCTGGCGGATCGGGCCCCTGCTGGCCGACAGCGCCGATCTGGCTGGCCAGCTGCTGCAGGGCCTGATCGCCAGCCACCCCGGCGTGGTGCTGATCGACGTGCCCGACGCCAACGCCGCCGCTGCACCCCTGCTGCGGGAGCTTGGCTTCCGGCCCCTGTCGCGCACCCAGCGGATGTACCGCGGGCCGCGGCCCGTGGTGCCGCTCCAGGACGTGTTCGGGCTGGCCTGCCTGGAGCTGGGTTAGGCCGCCGCGCAGAGCTCCTCACTCACCTGCCAGAGGCGGCGGCGCTGCTCGGCATCGAGGGCTGCCGGCGCCACCCGCACCTCCGCGGGCCAACCGCGCAGGCCCCCCAGCTGATCGGGCCCGTAGTGGCCGCCGGGCCTGACGTCGGGCGCAGTGGCGGCATGGAGCTGGGGAAGCGCACCCTGGGCAGCGCTCTGGAACAGGGGGGTCATCAGCCGGTAGGCCAGCGCCTCCCCCCAGGATCCGCTGGCCGCCACCGAGGCCGGCTGCAGGTTGGTGCGGGCCACCCCCGGGTGGGCCGCCAAGGAGGTGACTCCCGCCGCCTCGGCATCGAGCCGCTGCTGCAGTTCCAGGGCAAACATCACATTGGCCAGCTTGCTCTGGCCATAGGCCTGCCAGCGCTCGTAGCGGCGTTCGCCCTGGAGGTCGTCGAAGCTGATGCGGCCGAAATACTGGGCTCCGGAGGTGACGGTGACCACCCGGGCATCGGCCCGGCCCCGCAGCAGCGGCAGCAGCGCCTGGGTGAGGGCAAAGTGGCCCAGGTGATTGATGCCGAACTGACGCTCAAAGCCGTCAAGAGTGAGGCTGCGCGGCAGGCCCATCACCCCGGCGTTGTTGATCAGCAGATCAAGCCGGCCATAGCGCTCGTGCAGCTGGCGGGCCCCATCCCGCACCGAGGCGAGGTGGGCCAGATCCAGCTCCAGCAGATCGATCGCCGCCCCAGCCCCAGCCCGCAGCTGCTGGCGGGCCTGCTCCGCCCGCTCCAGCGACCGGCAGCCCAAAATTACCGTTGCCCCCTTGGCCGCCAGGGCCCGAGCTGTTTCCAGCCCAAGGCCGCTGTTGCCACCGGTGATCAACGCCAGCCGGCCGGTCTGATCCGGAATGTCGGCGGCTGTCCAGGGCATCGCTCCGCAGGGCAAAGCGCCACCGTAACGATGGCCTCTGGGCGATGGGGGCAGGGCGATGGGGGTCGCGAGGATCGAACTCGCCTAAGGCGGATTATGAGTCCGCTGCATTCACCAGATTGCTAGACCCCCACGGGAGTTGCGGCAGTGGTCAGCGGAAGCTCTGCACCGGCAACGCCTGAACGGCGCCGCCATCCTGCCAGCCGGAATTCAGGCTCTGGCCACCAGCCTGACCAGCACTGAGGCTGCCTGAGAAGCCACTGGACACATCACCGGTGCGCCAGGGCATCGGCTCGCTCTGTTGCTGGAGCAGGAACTGGGTGGTGTTCTGGATGGCCGTGCCGTCCCAGATGATCGTCTGATCGGGGAATCCCAGCCCCATCACCCGCCGGCCGTCGCCGCCGCCCATGGCGATGCCGAACAGGGAGGTGATCTGGCCGGTGAGGCTCACCCCTTCAGCAAAGGGAGCCGTGTAGCTGAAGAAGCGGCGCTGCACCAGCTCCGGCACGGTCTGAACGATCCCGCAGCGGGTCACCTCCACCGGAGCCGCCGGGCCGGCGGCGCTGGCTTGGCGCGGGGGGGGGGCCTCCAGGGTGGTGGTGCAGACGGCGGGGCCGGCCTGCAATGGAGGGGCCAGCAGCGGAGCCGCCAGGGCGATCAGGGCAGGCAGCAGCAACCGTGACGTGGCAACCATGGAGAGGACAGCTGGTAAAGAATTCAGCCTGTGGAGGGACGAGCCGCTGGGCCGGTGATGGGTGGGCAGCACCCCGCAGGTCGCAAACTAGACAATCCAACGCGCCAGCACCAGTGTCCTCTCCGGTCTCCCCATCAGGCATCCGCCTGCCGGACACAGCCGCCGGCCGGCGCCAGCTGCTGCTGGGGCGCCTGGCGGAGCGGGCCTACCGCCACGGCACCTTCACCCTGGCCTCCGGCCGCAGCAGCGACCACTACGTGAACTGCAAGCCGGTGAGCCTCAGCGGCGAGGGCCTGGCCCTGCTGGGGGACCAGCTGCTGGCGGAGGTGGAGGGTGAGGCCGTCGCCGTGGCCGGCCTCACCCTCGGCGCCGACCCGCTGGTGAGTGCGGTGGCCCTGCAGGCCGCCCTCGCCGGACGGGCCCTCGATGCCCTGATCGTGCGCAAGGAGGCCAAGGGCCATGGCACCGGCGCCTGGCTGGAGGGACCGCTGCCGGCAGCCGGCAGCACCGTCACCGTGCTGGAGGACGTGGTGACCACCGGCGGGTCGTCGCTGAAGGCCGTGGCCCAGCTGCGGGAGGCGGGATACACGGTGAACCGGGTGGTGACGATCGTGGATCGCCAGGAGGGGGGCCTGGAGGCGATGACCGCCGCTGGCCTGGATCTGCGCAGCCTGTTCCTGCTCGAGGAGATCGCCGCCACCGCCGCCAGGCTGCAGGCATGAGCAATCCCTTTCCCTGGATTCCCAGCGGCGCTTGCCGCCTGGAGCGGCCCGCCGGCCTGATGCGGCTGGACGGACCCGACGCCCTGCGGGTGCTGCACGGCCAGACCAGCGCCGGCATCGAGGGCGCCCGACCCGGCAGCTGGATCCCCACCTGCTGCATCACGGCCACCGCCCGGCTGCGGGCCCTGGCCGAGGTGCTGGTGGATGGGGGCGGGGCCTGGCTGCTGGTGGGCAGCGGCGATCCGGCCCTGGTGCACCAGGCCATCGACCGGGTGCTGTTTCCCGCCGACCGGGTCACGCTGGGCCCCCTGCAGGCGGTGCGCTGGGTCACGCCCCTCGGCGCCGAGCAGGAGGGGCTGGCGGCCACCGCCGCCGGCAGCTGGCAGCCCTGCGGCGAGGGCAGCGGCTGGCGGCTGGGCAACACGGTGGTGCTGCCGCTGGATCAGCCCCTGCCGCCGGAGCTGGAGGCACGGCGTCCGCTGGAGCCCGGCGAAGCGGAGCGCTGGCGGATCCAGCAGGGGCTGCCGGCGATGCCCGCCGAGCTCAACGACGACCACAACCCCTTCGAACTGGGACTGGCCGGCCGGGTGGGGCTGAGCAAGGGCTGCTACGTGGGCCAGGAAACCCTGGCCAAACTGGCCACCTACGACGGCGTGAAGCAACAGTTGCGCCGCTGGCACTGGCGCCTCGGCGAGGGCGGCCCTGCCCCGGAAGCGGGCCAGGGCCTGTTCAACCCCGGGCCAGAGGGCGGCAGCCAGGAGGGGCGCCTGGGCCGGATCACCTCCGTGCTGGAGCTGGCGGACGGCG
>JBIIDV010000045.1:0-20675 GCA_044238185.1 Prochlorococcaceae cyanobacterium
ACGATCCGGCCCCTGCTCCAACACTCTCGACGGATCTCTGACGTTCCTGGCGTGTGGCTGTTGTCTTGAACAGCCCAGTCGCCGTCCATTGCATCGCTTGAGGTGCCCCGGATTCAACGGAACGTCCCAATCAACACCTGGCCCCAGGTGCCAGCGCCGGCAGCTCCGCCCACAACCAAAGACACCCTGATCTGACGATCAACCGTCCGCGCAGCTGCGCCCAACCCCCTTGGGCCCGATCCCCTGGGACAAAACCACGGCTGAGCAGACAAATGCCCGGGGCCAACGCTCCGGGCTTTGTTGTGGGAATCGAGCGAGTTCAGCCCAGCCCACCCAGCCGGATCAAAGCACCCACCACCACGAAGGCGATCGCCAGGGCAGTGATGCCACGGATGTGCCAGGCCAGGCCGCTGAGGTTGTCATCGGTGAGGCTGGGGATCAGGCGCAGGCGGGCATGCAGGGCCAGCACGGCCGTGGCGGCCAGCAGCAGCAGCTTCACGCCCACCAACATCCCGATCGGATGGGCTGGGCTGAACAGCCCCTGGAAGCCGGGCAGATAGATCCAGCCCATCCACAGCCCCGTCACCACCTGCATGGCCAGGGCCGTGAGGCCCAGCGGCTCGAACGTCTCCTCGAAGGCGCGGATCGCTGCCGCGCTCTGTGCCCGCAGCGCCCGGGGCAGCACCCCCAGATCGAGCACCAGATGGCCGCCAGTCCACACCGTGGCGGCGAGGGCATGGACGATCACCAGCAGCGGGAAGACGGACACGGCAGCACCGGGGGATCTCCACCCACGATGGGAGCAATCCGGCTGGGTTGACCGTGAAAGTGATCGTGGATTTGTGCGTGGTGCCGATCGGTGTGGGCGTGCATCTGGCCCCCTACATCGCTGCCTGCGAAAGGGTGCTCACGGAGGCCGGTCTCAAGATCCAGCTGCATCCCAACGGCACTGCCATCGAGGGCGAGTGGGAGCAGGTGTTCGCCGCCATCGAGGCCTGCCACCAGGCCGTGCACGCCATGGGCTGTGCTCGCGTCTACACCACCGTCAAGATCAACACCCGCACCGACAAAGACCAGACCCTGGAAGACAAGGTGGCCAGCGTGCAGGCCCTGCTCTGATGCCAGGCCAGCGGGAGCAAGCAGCGGAGGTCCTGGCCTTCTGGTTCGCTGAAACCAAACCGCGCCAGTGGTTCGCCAAGGACCCGGCCTTCGACGCGCTGCTGCGGCACCGCGTCCTTGGGCTCACCCGCCAGGCGATCGCCGGTGAGCTCGAGGCCTGGTGGGCTGAGGCCAGCACCGTCCTGGCGCTGGTGCTGCTGCTCGATCAGTTCCCCCTCGGCAGATCTGGCGCAACACCGATCCACCGTCCATGGGCTGCCTCAGCCATGGCGTCGTGGCTGAGATTGCACGGATCGCTGGGTCACTGGGGCCCCCTGCTCAGGCGCTAGGCCCCTGTTCTCCATCGGAGTGTTCTCCATCAGAGCCCTCTCTAGAAGATGGGCCGCGAGGTTGGATAGCGAACGCCCTTCCCGCAGGCTGCGCTGCTCCAGCAGCTCGGCCGTCACATGCGGAAGGGTGATGGAGATGCGCCGTGGCTTGAGGGACATGGAATCACGCGGCTTGTGATAGCCGCCGCATACTGCAGTGATCTCGAGGCAGACCTTAAAGGGTTCTAAAGAATGGTGGGTGTAAATAGGCTTGCACTTAGAACCAAGACGAGCGAAAGCCAGTCATGCGCTTCGATTCCTCGCATGCCTTGCCTGTACCGATAAGGCGTTACGGCATGTTGCGAGGTCTTGAGTTGTACTGATTGCTTCAACAGCTAGTCCTCTGAGCTTTCGCCCCCTTGCTTGCTCAGCCATGGCCCCCGACACGATCCCTGCCGACCTTGAGCGTCTCCCCATCCGCCTGGATCTGGAGCTGCCGCCTGCAGTGCTGGAGCAGCTGAAGAGCCTCAGCCAGACCACCGGCCGCAGCATCGATGAACTGGCTTTGCAGTTGATTGACTGGGCCTTGCAACAGGACAGCGGTGCTGAGGCGATCTGTTCCGACTGTTCCGATTGATCAGGCGCTGGTTCAGTTACTGGGATCTACTGGTTTGGCTCAGTAGTCGTCAGGGAACAGCACTGTCGTGATCGACCCGCCGGCCTCGCCGCGTGGGTCTTCTGTGATCACCCAGATGGTGCTGCTGCTCTAGGCGCAGCCTTCCGCGAAGCCGCAGTGCCGCAAGGAGATCACCCGGGAGGAGGCGATCAAGCTCTGGGCCGAGCCCGCACCGGCGAGGGTGCTGATCAGGGGGGACGCTGCCGCCAAATTGCTCTGGGCAGCTCGATCAGTTCTCGCTGAGTCGCTGTTCCCCGGCCAGGGCGTCGCGCAGCTTCGCGGTATTGCCACTGAGCAGTAGATCGCCACCGCGCACCCCTCGCAGGATCTCAGCCCGCGCAGCCGACTGCTGGCCCACCACCACCGGCACCGGTTCCACCACACCTCGTTGGTAACGGAACACCACCGCAGAGCCATTGATCAACTGAACGGCATCGGCCGGCACCGTGAACCGTTGCTCAGAAGCCGGCACCAGTACAAAGGCCGTCACTGCCGTGCCGGCAGGGGGCATCGGCGCATCCACCGTCTCGGCCCGCACCACGGTGATCCGGTTGCCGCTGCCGCTGTCGGGTGCGACTGCCACCACGCGAGCCCGCAGATCCCGCGTGCCTGCTTTCACCCGCAACAGCTGACCGCTCTCCAGGTTGGCGGCCAGCACTGGCGACACCAGGAACCGCAGTTCACTGCCACGCGAATCGCTGATCTGGGCCACCTCATCGCCGGTCTGGAGCACCGCCCCGGGGGAGCCCTTCACGGCAGCGATCTGGCCACGGATCGGGCTGCGGATCAGCAGGCGTCCCAGGGCATCGGGCTCACCCATCGCCATGGCCTTGGCTGCCGCCGCCCTGGCGGTGCTGGCTGCGGTGACGCTGGCGATGCGGCGGCTCTCGAGTTCCTGGGCCGAGAGTGCACCCTGCTGCCCCATGGGCAGGGCCAGGCGGTATTGATAAGCCAACGACTGGGCTGTAGCCCGGGCCGCCTCCGCATCCGCTCGCACCACCGCCGCGTCGGGGCTCTGCACTTCGGCGATCGGCTCACCAGCCCGCACGGCAGTGCCTGGGGCCACCAGCAGGCGCGTGATGCGGCCCGCCACCGGCATGCCCACGCTGGAGCGCGCTCCCACAGCTGCTTCCACAAAGCCAGAAATCGGACGTTCCGTGCCTGTGCTCACCTCAGGGCGGATCGTGCTCAGCCCCGAGCGCCGCAGTTGCTCTTCACTGAAGGCAAGGGAGCCGCTGCGCGTGGTGCTTGCTGTTGCTTCAGCCGAGGGTGGTGTTGGAGGGCTGATTTGGCTGCGCCCCAGCGCAATGCCCAGCAGTAGTGATCCCCCGATGGCCAAAGGAAGCAGCACCCGGGGCTGACGCAGACGATCCGTGATGCGCTGCAGGCTCAGGTTCATGACTGGGGCGCAACAAGGGAAGGCGACGGAACCGCAACAGGGGGCAATAGCCAGCGGCCAAAGCGGGCATACAGAGCCGGAATCACCAGCAGCGTCAGCGCCGTGGAGGTGAGCAGGCCGCCGAGCACAACAATCGCCAGGGGCTGGAGAAGTTCGTTGCCAGCCCCAAACGCCAGGGCCAGCGGCAGGGCACCCAGAGCGGAAGAAAGGGCGGTCATCAGGATCGCGTTGAGGCGCTCAAGGCTTCCTTCCCGGATCACCTGATTCAAGGGCTGGCCTTCTGCGTGGCGGCAGTTGTAGTTGTCGACCAGCAGCAGGCCGTTGCGCACGGCAATGCCAAACAGGGTGATGAAGCCGATCAGCGAGGCGATCGAGAGCACCCCACCGGTGAGCAACACCGCCGCCGCCCCACCGATCAGGGCCAGGGGCAGGTTAAGCATGATCGCCACCGTGGCCGGCAGGGACTTGATGGAGGCCACCATCAGCACGCTGATCACAACGGCGGCTACCAGGCTGTAGAAAACCAGGCTGGCGGTGGCCCGTTCCTCGGATTCGAACTGGCCGCCGTAGCGAATCGAATAGCCCTGGGGCAGGCGCACCTCGCGGGCGATGGTGCGCTGGATGTCTTTCACAACGCTGCCCAGAGGGCGGCCACTGACGTTGGCCGACACCACGATCAGGCGAGACACGTCCTCGCGATTGACGACGTTGGCGCCCAGGCCTTCCTCAATCCAGGCCACACTGCCGAGCGGAACCGTCATGCCGTTGGTGAAGGCCACCGGCAGCGAGCGCATGGCATCGAGGCTCTGGCGGCTGTCCTCCTTGAGTTGCACCAGCACGTCGCTGCGCACCCCCGCTTCCACCACGTGGCCGGCCACCTTGCCGTTGAGCGCGATTTCCACGGCCTGCGAGAGCTCATCCACCGTCAATCCCAGGGCCGCAGCCAGCGGGCGGTCGACGTGGATCTGCACCTGGGGGATGGGCAGCTGGGGTTCGAGCTGCAGATCCACCACCCCCGCAATCGGCTCGATCGCCCTCTCCACGGCTTCGCCGATGCGACGCAACTCGCCCAAATCGGTGCCATAGATCTTGATGGCGATGGCACTGCGCACCCCGGAGAGCACCTCATCCATGCGGTGGGAGATGAAGCCACCCACGTTGGGAGCCACACCTGGCAGCCGCAGAAAGGCCTGACGCAGTTCAGCAATGGCAGCGGGCCGATTGGCCATGGCCTGCTCACTCAGCTCCACATCCACGTGGGCCAGGTTCACGCCCGCGCCATCGGCATCACCGGGAGCCCGGCCCGTACGCACCTGCACCCACGAGAAGAGGGGATTGTTCTGCAGGGAACGGGTGAGGGCCAGGCCAGCCCGGTTGGTCATGTCGAGAGAGACCCCGGGGTAGAGCACCATCGAATTCACCAGGGATTGCTCTCGGAATTCCGGCAGGAACACCCGCCCCAGAGCCGGCACGATCAAGGTGGTGGCCACCACCAGGGCCAGGGCCACGGCCAGCACCCGCCGCGGCGAGGCCAGGGCCTGATCGAGGATCGGCCGATACAGCCGCACGGCCTGATTGGCCATCCAGGTGTTCTCCTCCGGCAGCTGCACCGGCGCCAGCAGAATGGAGCAGAGAGCCGGCGAGAGGGTCACAGCCACCAGCGTGGAGGCGCCGATCGACAACAGGTAGGCCAGGCCCATCGGCGCAAAGATCCGCCCTTCCACCCCGGTGAGGGAAAAGATCGGCGCAAACACCACCGCGATGATCACGGTGGAGAACAGCACCGGTTGGCGCACCTCCACCGAGGTGTCAAACACCACCTGCAGGGGTGATTTCGGCGTCTTGCTCGTCTGGTTGCTGCGCAGGCCGCGGTAGCAGTTCTCCATGTCAACGATCGAGTCGTCGACCACCGAACCGATCGCCACCACCAGCCCGCCCAGGGTCATCGTGTTGATGCCGAGGCCCAGGGCCTTCATCAGCATCAGACCGATCAGCAGCGAAAGCGGAATGGCGCTGAGGCTGATCACGGCGGCGCGCCAGTTCATCAGAAACAGCACGATCACCAGCGACACAATCACCACTCCCTGCAGCAGCGACTCGCTCACATTGCGGATTGCACTGTCGATGAAATTGCTCTGCCGGAATGTGGTCTGGATCTGCACGTCAGCCGGCAGGGTGCGGTTGAGTTCGGCCAGTCGCTGTTCCACCGCCCGGGTCACCGTGGGGGTGTCCACATCGGGCTGCTTGGTCACCATCAGCACCACAGCCGGTTTGCCGTTGAAGCTGGCGTCCCCCCGCTTGAGCGCTGGGCCGCGCTTCACCTCCGCCAGGGTGGAGAGCAACACCGGTTGACCCTGTTGGTTGCGCACCGCCGTATCGGCCAGATCATTCACCTGGGTGATCTGGGCCATGGGCCGAATCAGCCGCTCCTGGCCGCCACCGATCAGGAAGCCGCCGGGGCTGGTGGCCATCGCCGCTGACACCCCCTCCAGCACCGCCGGCAGCGAAACGCCCTGAACCTGCAGCTCCTGGGGATCGATCAGCACCTGAAACTGCTGCTCATCACCGCCGTAGATCGTGACCTGGGCCACCCCCGGCACCGCCAGAATCGACTGGCGGTACGAGCGCAGCACCAGCTGCTGCAGATCCATCAGCGAGGTGGCACCATCCCCGCTCAGCGTGAAGGCAACCTGCAGGATCGTGCCTAGCGGTGAGACCAGCGGCGACAGTTCCGGTGCACTGGCATTGGCGGGCAACTGGGCCGTCACCTGTTGCAGCCGCTCGGCCACCGACTGGCGGGCGCGATAAATATCGGCGTTCTGGTTGAACACCACCTGCACCATCGACAGCCCCGCCTTGGAGGAGGAGCGCACGGTCTCCACCCCGGCGATGCCGTTCACGGCCGATTCGATCGGCAGGGTGATGCGGGTTTCCACTTCCTCCGGAGAGAGACCGGAGGCGCTGGTTTGCACATCCACCTGGGGTGGCGCAAAAGGTGGAAACACATCCAGCGGCATCTGGCCCACGGCCAGCACACCCCAGGCGCTGATGACGACAGCTGCCGCCACGATCAGCCAGCGGCGAGCAATAGAAAAGCGCAGCGTGGCGTTGAGCAGCCGCTCAACCATTCGTCTTCCTGCGGCGGCTCAACCAGAAGGCCCCGCCGGCCAGCACCACAACGCCACCGGTGGCCAGAACTGGCCCGGGAATGGTGCCGCTGTTCGCCGGTTGGGTATCGCCTTGGGCAGCAGGCTTGTCATCCCCTACTGCTGGCTCGGCCTGCTGGGTCTTCATCGACTCGGCATAGAGCGACAGTGCACCGGAGATCACCACGTCATCGGTGGGATCGACGCCCTCCGCCACCACCACGCTGTCGCCTTGGTTGGCGCCGGTCTGCACATACACCGGGTCGTAGGTCTTCTCCGTCTGCACGAACAGCAGCGGTTTGCCGTTGGCATCCACTAGTGCAGTGGATGGCACCGAGAGCCCGTCTGGTCCCTGTTCCGGCCTGGCGGTAGCCACCCCCAGCAGCCCATCGCTCTCAGCGTTGCGCTGCACCTGGCGCGCGTCGCCCTGCTGCTGGAACTCATCGCCGTGGCCCACATGGGCCAACGCCACGGGGGCTGCTGTGGGGATGGTGAATAGGGCAGCTGCGCAAAAGCTGGCCTTGGCAGCCAGCTGCAGGATCCGGTTGAGCAATGGCCCGGGGGTGCGGCGGATGGGCGAAGGTTGGCGCAACCAGGATGAAAAACAGGTGAAATCGCCCGTGCTGCCTAGCATCTGCCGGCCGGAGCCCACCTTCAATGCCGCTGCGGATCCTGCTGGTAGAAGACGAGGAGGACCTGGCCTCCGCCATCCAGACAGTGCTGCAGCGCCAGGGCCATGTGGTGGACCATTGCGGTGATGGCCTCACTGGCTGGACGTTGCTCAGTGGCGAACCGGCCGAGGTTGACGGCCCCCGCTACGACCTTGCGATCCTCGACTGGATGCTGCCCGACCTGAGCGGCCTTGATCTCTGCCGCCGTGCCAGAGCAACCGGCATGGGCCTGCCGCTGCTGTTGCTCACTGCCCGCAGCGACACTGCCGATCGGGTGGAAGGACTGGATGCTGGGGCTGACGACTACCTGAGCAAGCCGTTCGCGATGGAGGAACTGCTCGCTCGGGTGCGGGCTCTGCAGCGCCGTCAGCCCAGTTACCGCGAGCCTGTGCTGGAGGTCGGGCCCTACCGGTTCGATCCCCAGTCCGGCCAGCTGCAGGTCAGCACATCCGCTGGTGTGGTCACGATCCCGCTGGCTGGCAAGGAACAGCAGCTGATGGCCTATTTCCTGGAGCACCCCGGCCAGATCATCCCGGGCTCGCGATTGCGAAACCAGCTGTGGGACCTGCACCAGGACCCGGTGAGCAATGTGGTGGCTGCCCAGGTGCGGCTGCTGCGGCGCAGGCTGGCGGGCCATGGCCTGCCCTCGCCGATTCAAACGGTGCCCAGCAAGGGCTATCGGTTTGATCCGCAGGCAGCCCTCCAGCCGTGAGCCAACTCCGCTCCCCAGCACCGCAACTGCTGTGGCGGGCACGCTTGCGGCTTGCAGGCCTGTCGCTGCTCGTGATGGGTTCCCTGGTCTATGGCGCCGGTTTTGCCATGGGACGACTGCTGCTGCAAACCCAGGAGGCAGCGATCCAACGAGAGCTGGAGACGCTGGCCGGCACCCTGCACGACAGCCTCAAACCTGCCCTGCCGCAACAGGCCCGGCCCTCTGCATCCTTGGCTGTAGTGCTGCCAGGCCTGTGCCTGGCCGGTGAGCCCTGCAGGTCGCCAGCCGATCTGATCCATCGCCATGCGATCAGTGCCACCGACCCCGATCGGTTCAAGTTGCGGGTGCTCGATCAACGCGGCGGCCTGATCGCCAGCTCGCCAGGAGCGATACCCCAGGGGCCAAAGCCGGGGCAACTCGGCTGGTCGCTGTCAGGCGATCGCAGCACCGGGCGCTGGGCCACTTACGCCATTCACCTGCACCACGCCCATGGTCCAGGTGAGCCCACCTGGGGCTACCTGCAGATCTCGCGCAGCCTGGCCGATCTCGATGCGGAAGCAGATGCGGTTGTGGTGGCTGGGTCACAGCATTTTTCTCCTGGCGATGCTGGCGATGGCTGCTGCCAGCTGGTGGTTGGCAGGTCTGGCCATGGCTCCGCTGCTTGAGGCCTACCGGCGTCAGGAGCAATTCAGCTCCGATGTGGCCCATGAGCTGCGTACGCCACTGGCCAACCTGCTGGCGGTGGTGGAAGCCGAGCGGGGTGCAGCAGAGCAGGCGAATCCATCGGCAACGGCCAGCCTGAATCGGGTGCTGGTCCAGGGCCAGCGGTTGCAACGGCTGATCGCCGACCTACTGCTGTTGGCCAGCCTGGAGCAGCCCACCCGGCCGGAGTCGCAGGAGCCCTGCCGGATCGCGGAATGCCTGGAGGATCTGATCGAAGATTTCAGCGAAACAGCCAGCGAGAAGGGGGTGACCCTGCAGTTGCAGATCAGCGCTGCCAACGCAGTGGTGAGCGGTCGGGAGAGTGAACTGGCGCGACTGCTGGCCAACCTGCTCGGCAACGCCATCCAACACAGCCCAGCAGGGGGCGTGGTGCGCGTCGAGCTGGACCGGCGGGGATCCGAGCTGTGTGTCGCCGTGAGCGACCAGGGGCCAGGACTTGCCGAGGGGGAGCAGGCGCGGATCTTTGAGCGCTTCTACCGCAGCGATTACAGCCGGTCGCGCCAATCCGGCGGCACGGGGTTGGGGCTGGCCATTGCCCAGGCCGTCGCCCGGCGCCATCGGGGTCGGATCACCCTGCTGAGCACCCCTGGCTCTGGCAGCACGTTTTTGCTTCAGCTGCCTGCGCTGATCTGAACCGGCCGGCCGCCGCAGCGCTGCCAGGTGCTGAGCAGTGCATTGAGCTCGCTGTGCAAGGCCTGGAGATCGGCAATCCGCTGCTCGATCTCGCCGGCTTTGCCGCGGATCGTGGTCTGCAGGTTGTCGCAGGTGCACACCCCGGAGCGACGCGCTTCCAGCACGGCTGTGATGGTGGGCAAGGGAATGTCGAGGGCCCGCAGGGTGCGGATCAGGGCCAGCTCGCCGTACACCGACGCATCGAACAACCGATAGCGCCCCTCGCTGCGTGCTGAGGGCTGCAGCAGGCCCTGGTCGCAGTAGAAGCGAATCGTCTTCACCGAAACGCCCGAGCGAGCGGCCACCGCACCGATCTTTTCAAGCTCATGGGTCGGCAGCTCCGCCAGCTGTCGCGCAGCCACTTGACTCTCCACCAAGGGGAGACCTCATCGTAAGAGCACTGATGGTTGGCTCCCCATGCGTTTGTTCGCCGCATCGCTCGTGCTGGCAGGCATCTGGGCCGCCCCGGCCCTGGCCCAGGGCGATCCCCACCAGCATCACCACAACCACCACCAGCACCACAACCACCACCAGCACCATCAGGCCGCCCCTGCTGCCGCTCCCCAGGGCCAGGGGCACGGCAGCCATGCCAGCCACAGCCATGAGGTCGGCCCGGCCGGCGCCACCTACAACCTGCGTTGGCTCGACGCGATGGTGCAGCACCACACCGGTGCGCTGCGGATGAGCGAATTCGTGTTCAACATCGGCTCCCCCGGTGTCGGCGCCCTGGCCACCAGCATCTGGCGTGAGCAGGCCCGCGAAATCAAGGCCATGGGCCAGTGGCGTAAGGCCTGGTATCCGGCAGCTCCGGTGTACCCCGTGGCCCTCAAGGTCGGTGGAGATCCCAACGCGATGGCCGGTCTAGAGCGCATGAGCGCGGCCCAGATCCAGGCGATGCAGATGATGGGCTCAACCCCCACCAAAGACAACCGGGTGGTGTGGTTTCTCGAAGGGATGATCGCCCACCACGGCGGTGCCCTGGAGATGGCCCACGACGCCCTCAACAAGAGCACCAATCCCACCGTGCGCCGGTTAGCGCGGGAGATCATCGTCGCCCAGCGCGCCGAAATCATCGAGCTGCGCCGCATGCTGCGCCTGGAGGGATTGAGCAAGCCGGAGTACAGCCAATACGACGCACTCTTTCGGTTCTGACTCTTGATGGCCTTGTCGCTATGCCGTTGACGACTTCCTTTTCCATGGCCAACCGCATGACCCTGATCGCCCTGGCGCTGGTGGCAATGCCGCTGGCCCTCAACGCCCACCCCAGAGGGCTTTATGACACCCAGCAGCAAGCGGAGCAGCGCGCCAAGGAGCTCGGCTGCATGGGCACCCACCAGAACAACGGCAAGTGGATGCCTTGCAGCAACGAGGCGACCCTGCACCAGCACCTCCGTCACCACTAAAGCGCCATGGCTCTGCTGCCCAAAACCCGCTGGCGCCAACTCCACCGCTGGGTGGTGCCGATCGCGGCGGTGCCGTTGTTGCTCACGGCGGCCACCGGCTCTCTCTACAGCCTGCTGCTGGAGCGTGGCATCGATGCCTTCTGGTTGCTCAAGATCCACGCCGGCCGCTTTGGTCCGCTGAATCTGCAGCCCTATTACTCAGGGCTGCTGGGGCTGTTTACCGTGGTGGTGATTGGTTCCGGCCTGGCCCTGCTGCTGTCAGGCCGCAGAGCCAAGACCTGAGTGCGGATCAGCGACCGGCGAGCATCACCGCCCCCATCGCGGCCATGATCAGGTTCTCCGCAAAGCTCACCACGCCGAGCGGGGTTTTGGAATTGCCGCCCACGCAGGCGCAGTTGAGCGCCAGGTGATCGATGAACATGGCCTTGCTCACCGACACCATGCCCATGGCACCGAGCAGAACGGCAACGGCGCCCACCAGCTGGCCAGCGGCAGTGGGCTCGGGTTGGAGCAGCACCCCTAGGCCCACCAGCAGCTCGATCCCGGGGTAGAGGCGACCCCAGGGCCGCCAACGCTGGCTGAGCAGGTCGTACTTACGGAAGCTGGCAGCGAACGCCTCAACATCCATCATCTTGAGCATGGCCAGCAGGCAGATGGCGAAGCCCATGAAGCCGCCCACCCCGGCTGCCAACACGAGCGCCATCAGGCCGGCGGTGAGGAACACGGCCACCACTGGCGCGTAGGAGATGTCTGCGGATTCCGGACGTACGCCGAGCCGCGCCGCCAGAGCGTTGTACCCACCGATCCGCTCATCCCCCGAGAAGACCTGCGGCGTGGTGGCCACACCATGGGCAGCCTTGAAGGTTTCCACCTCCTCGGCACTGGTGAGGCGATGGTCCTCAAAGGGGATGTGCCGTTCCTGCAGCAGCCGCATCGCCCGCAAACCCCAGGGGCAGGCGTGGTCCGGCAGATCCATCCGGTAAAGCCGGACGGCATGAAGAGCGGAGGAGGCCATGGCAGCCGGAAACAGCGCGGGATTGCTCCAGTGTCATGTCTCTAGTTAATGGAGAGTCAAGGCGCTTGGGGTGCTCGGGGGCCCAAGCTCATCTGTGAGGCGATCAAGCTCTGGCCCCCAAGCGCCATGCCGGCTGCCAGCCCTGCGCTCCCCATGGCTGCCACCCCCCTGCCCCGCAGAGCGCTCACATCACGGTGCTTCCGAGCGAAATCCATGGTGCGGGAATCGGTGAATTGCTCGAACAACGGCAGCGCCGCCTCCTGCACCGCCAAGTCTTCCGAGTGCATCAGCTGCATCAGCCAGAACTGCCGCCGCGCCTGCTCGGGCTCCGCCTCCAGCCAGCCGTGCTCCACAGCCCGCAGGCTCAGCGCCAGGGCCTGGGGATCGCCAGCGAAGGCCATGGCGGTGTCGCGCCAGCTCTGCCGCGGGGACTGATCCAGCAATAGGACCATCGCCAAGCCCCCGGCCGCTTCCGCGCCCCAGGCGTCGAGCTCACCGGCGATCGCCCGCCGCGTCAGGTCCAGAAACCGTTCCCGCAGGAGGGCATCAAAGGCCGTGTCCTTGGCGAACCACTGGCACGGCTCGGCTTCGGCAAACCAGAAGTCCAGAACCTCAGCTGCTTGTCCCCCTTGTCTGGCATCAGAGCAGGACCTGCACGCTGGCCACCTTGTCTTCCAGTCTCTGCTTCTTGTCGGTGCGGATATTGATTTTGACGGTGGTGTAGACACGGTGGCAGGCCTCAATCGCGTTGAACACCGGCTCCCACTCGCCCTCGATGGCGGTGCCATTGGGGTGCAGCTGCGCGAGTTATAAGGCTTGGCAACAGCCGTGATCATGTTCAGATCAGGTGGTTTTCAGATCAGGTGGTTTTCAGATCAGGTGGTTTTCAGTTGTGGTCGGAGCTGCCGACGCTGACTGGATTTCAGCTTTGATCGCATCCATGGCCTCACGCCCTTTCGGTCATTGCAGGAACATCGCCTTAACGAATTGTTCGCGGTGCCTACAAACCAACCGCGCCAGGGGCTCGACCGGGCCATCCGCGCCAGTGGGCTGGGTGAGACCAAGGGAGGGACGGATTTGTTCGCGCAGGAGTTCGGAATCGACAAGCCCCTGTTCCTGCACATCAGCCGCCATGCCGCCGATGACCGACTGTTCCGCCTGGAACACCCGGAAGCGGAAGCTCTGGTCTTGCGCCGCTGAATTGGTCGTCTTACAGGCCAGCGTGAAGCTTGATGCCGTGGCCCCGACCAATCAAAGCAGTCGGAACCGAACGCATGCCCAGACCGTGGCCGTGATCTCGCGTCAAGCGAGCTGGAGCCGCTGCGGTGCCACCCGGCACCCCAGCTGAATCTGCCCCTCATCGAGGAGGCGTCCCAGCCTCTGCATCGCTGCCTGCTCGGCCCTGGAGAAGCGACCTTGCTGGTTCAGCAGCCAGTCGACCTCGGCCTGGGTAATCACGCCGGAGCTGAGGCTCTCTAGAAACAGCACGCCAGCGGTCATCGCTTTGTAACGGAGTTGTTACATCCTGGCGCCTTGACGGGATTGCCGCGAGGCCGCCACCGCCATTTCCCCTACCAGAGTGCTTGCCGCGCCAGGGCTTGACTCGTCGTTCCCGTCGCTTCACGTTCCTTAATGAAGCTTGGCATGATTTCAGAAACGCGTCTTTCCCCGTGTCCACGTCCACCCTTCTCGAGTTGTTCGGGGGCTTCGCGGCTGCCTGCTTCGCCCTCTGGTTCGTCGCCTTAGGCAGACCATCCTTCAGGTCTGCTCCGCTGGCGCAGTTCACGTCGCTGGCTCCTGCGGTGCGGGCCTATCTGCAGGGCCCCGACCGTCTGGCATCCGTTGGTCTGCTGCTGCTACGGCTGTGCATCGGCGGGCTGATGATTCACCACGGGCAGGAGAAGCTCGCCGATCCCCAGCAGTTCGCCAACACCTACGTGGCCTCGCTGCACTTACCTTTCCCGTTGTTCTTCGCCTATGCAGCCGGCTTCTCGGAGCTGATCGGCAGCTGGCTGGTGATCCTCGGCCTACTCACGCCCCTTGGTGCCCTGGCCCTGAGCGGCACGATGACGGTGGCGGCCTATCAGCACATCTCCACCGCCGGTTTCAACATCTACGTGCTCGAGTTGGTGCTGCTGTATCTGGGCGGCAGCTTAGCGCTGCTCTGTAACGGCCCGGGCCGGTTCTCGTTTGATGCCGGCATCGTCCCGGCCTTGCTCGACGACCTCAGTGCGGCCGTTGGCTCTGGGGCGGCCAGCTCCCCAATCGACGCTGGTGAATTGCGTGCCGTCCCCGTGACCGTGACTCCCAGTCCCAGGGGGTAAGCCCTCGTGTCTAGAGGCCTTGCACTCTCTCTGAGCTCCGAATTCCCCGGACCCACGTGTCCAGTGACGGGGATCAGAGTGAAGGAGGAAGCCTCCCCGGGTGGCGGCTGTCCTCCAAGGCTGTTGTCCTGACGCCAGATCTGTCGCCATGCCCCCCCCCCTCTGATCTTCGTTGTGGCTCCGGCCACGCAGCTTCCTGAAGGCGCCACCTCACTGGAGGATCTGCAGGCGGCTCAGGCCGCGGGGCCAGCCTCCGGTTTCGCCTTGCGGATCTTCAGTCGGGGCGCTGAGCACCCCGACCTGGGCGGGCTTCCTCTCGATGGCCGACTCACCGGTGATCAGCGGCGCAGCAGCGATGGCACCCAGTTGCTCTGCGACGCCCTGATCGTGCGGATCGAGCCACAGCACCACTGGCTCGGGATCTATCAAGGCGTTCCGAACGATCCCACAAGCCTGCAGTGCCTCGATCGCGTGGCGTTGAGCGAGTTGAGCAATGCCAACTGCTGGTTCTATCCCACGCACGACGGCACCTTTCTGAGCTGGGAGGGTGGTCTGCAGCTCACCCTGCAGCCTGGCTCGATCGCGGATGACCCCGAGGAGCTGAGCAGGGCGCCCTATGAGCGCAGCAGGATCTCCGTGCTCTGGAGCCTGCTGGGCGACGATGCCAGCCTCACCTGTGTGGGCCTCACCTACGGCGGCCAACGCCTCGACTGGCCATTACGAGCGCTCAGCCCTGAGCCGATGGCGACCTGGAGCCGATTTCGCGTCGACAGCCAGGCTGACCACAGCCTTGTGGTGGAGGACACGTTGACCCTCTTTGCAAGCTCATTGACGGACAGCTGAGGGGCTACCGCCCCAGCTGCAGAACAACCACCTCAGCCGGCTGGGTGGCCGTGGCGCACGACGAGGTGCCTGGCCCACGCCCCACCGGGACCAGAGAAGCAATGGGATGCCCTTGCGGCAGTGCCCCGGTTGAAGAGAACGCAGATGGCCCACCTGCTGATCAGCGGTCGGGGGTGACGGGCTGCGTCCAGCGCCGGTAGAGCCAGACCCCGCCGACGCCCCAAAGCAGGCTCCGGAGGATGAAGGTGGCAAGCGTCCCCAGCCCAGCACCCAGATGAACAGGAAGCCAATGGCCTGGAGGTTGCCCGTCCTGGGAATGGGAGTGCAGCGGTGGCCATCAAAAGCCCCCCGGGGTTGCCGGGGGTGGGGGGTGAACAAGCCGGACGGAGGCTCAGAAGCAGAAGGGCAGGAACTGGGTGCGGCAGGCGGCGTAGCCATCCGCCAGGGCGCCCAGACCGATCTGGTGGACGATGCCGGAGCCGGTGATGGCCTCGGTGAGGATGCCGATCACGATGCCGAGCATGGCGGCGCGGCCGTTGAACCGTTCAGCCCGATCGAGCTGCTCGAGGAGGATGAGCTGCTCGAGGAGGATGAGCTGCTCGAGGAGGATGAGCTGCTCGGCGCGGTCCTGGAACCGCTTCTCGTTCTCGTTGGCAGACGTGTTGGCCATGAAGCTTCCAGTGCAGGGGATGGAGTGGTGCATCAGTCGGCCGCTGCGGGCGGCAGCAGAAGGAGGGCGCCGTTCATCGCCGGGTGCTGGGGGCAAGGTCGCTGGGGCGGCTGAGCACGAAAACCGTCATGCCGCTCAGCAGGGCCACCAGGCCGATCAACCGAGACCGATCTGCTGAAGGATGCTCTGGCCGGTAAGCAGCTCAGTGGCCAGGCCGATCACAAAGCCGAGCATGGCCATGCGGCCATTCCAGGTCTCAGCGAATGCGACAAAGCCAAAACGAGGAGAGGAATCAGTCATTCTCGTCAAGAAAAGTTGAGATCAGTGTAATGAGTTGTAACGGGATCGGCTGGGACTGGAGGTCCTGGGCCAATGCCGCTGGGATCCGGGGCCAACGGCCCAGCCGATGGCTGCGCTCGGCAAGTGAGGCATGAAAAAGCCGCCCCTCTGGAGCGGCCACTCAGCCGCAGCAGCGCTGCGGTCAATCAGTTCAGGTCACCAGCGACCGCCGCCCGCAGAGGCAGTGGGCCGGGGTTCGGCCTTGTTCACCCGGATCATCCGGCCCATCCACTCCACGTCCTGGAGCTCTGAGATGGCCTTGGTCTCAGCGCTGGCGTCTGCCATCTCGATGAAGGCGAAGCCACGCTTGCGGCCGGTCTCGCGGTCGAGCGGCAAGCTGCACTTGCTCACCGATCCATACTCGGCGAACAGCTGCTGAAGGTCCTCCACTTCGGCATCGAAGGAGAGGTTGCCCACGTAGATGGTCATGAAATGAACGAACTTATGAACGCGATTCGTTGAATGCCCTGAAGAAAGTTGCTGGCCGAGTGGAGAACAGCAGGGGCTTGGAGCCCGTGGAACTCACCGCCTGGAAAAGAGACCCGCAGAAGAGTGGTCGTTGAATCAAATTCACCCTACACCAAGGCGGTGGACGGCCCTGAAATCGTCCATCCACTGGCATGGCTGCTCGCTTTGGCGCAGCGAGAGCGCAGCAAAAAAGCGCCGCCGTAGCGACGCTTAGACCTCCCTAAACCGCCCGACAGGAGCTGCGGGCGATCACGTTCAGCGTGCAGACCGTGGGGCGACGGTGCGGGCAATCGTTTGAATCAACTCAGCTTTACGTGCTGTGTGTTGATTTGACACAGCAGATTGCACTCAGTCACTGCTGCTTACGGAGTGTTTGGTTTGCCTGCTCGCCCGGTCACGACCTCCCAGTCCTCGGCAGCATGGAATGATGCCGACCGTGAGATCGCAAACTTTGCAAGCGGCACCAGGAGCCTGCGGGAGCCCGATGCAAATCGTCGCCAAGGCACGGCACTATTTTGGTGTGCATTTACAAGAGCCGATCGAAATCACGGCGATTCCCCAGGCTCTTGGCGTCTCAGAAGACTGCCTGAATTTCAGCTTTGAACAGGTCCGCGGGATGACGCCAGCCCAGGCCCTGCTGGAGCAGCGCCTCAACAAGCTGTTTGCGGCCCTCACCGATCAGCCGCGCCAAGGCCTCAGGCGCGCCATCAAGGCCTGCGGGCTGGATCGCACCGCAGGTGTGGTGGCCCTGTTCGAGCAGACCTTTGGCATCGACATGCCGCTGTTCTTGCTCACCTGCCGGCGGGCAGCGGATGATCGGTTGTTCCGGCGGGATCACCCGGCACCCGAGGCCCTGGTGCTGCCGATCTGAGGCAGTTGTGTTGTGATGGCCAGAGTGGTCAGCCCACGTCCCTCGCAACCGGCCGCCAGATTTGGCCGATCTGCGAGTCCCACGTGCTTCTCAATCCCTTCTGGCCGTTCAGCACCGCGAAGGTGCTGGCCCTGAAGGCCACGGTGCTGCTGCTGCTCACCCTGCTGATCAAGGCCAGGGTGCAGATCGTGGCCTTCTCGGCCCTTGGTTTCTTCCTGCTGATCCTCCAGACCCTGGTGTTCCTGGCCATCAGCGGTGGCCTGGTGCTGGCAGCTGGAGGAGCGGCGATCTACTCCACGCAAAAGCGCTAGCCGGCAGTGAGCTGAGTCCACCCCTGATCACAACAAAGCCCGGGTTGAGGCCCCCGGGCATTTGTCTGCTCAGCCGTGGTTTTGTCCCAGGGGATCGGGCCCAAGGGGGTTGGACGCAGCTGTGCCAGGTTTTTGCTTGGTAATCAGGTGATCGTTTTCAGATCAGGTGTTCTTCAGTTGTGGGCGGAGCTGCCGGCGCTGGCACCTGGGGCCAGGTGTCGATTGGGACGTTCCGTTGGGTCCGGGGCACCTCAAGCGATGCAATGGACGGCGACTGGGCTGTTCAAGACAACAGCCACACGCCAGGAACGTCAGAGATCCGTCGAGAGTGTTGGAGCAGGGGCCGGATCGTCAGCGCGCTCCTGACTGGTGCTCAGGGGGGGTGTCGTCCATCGATGGAGCCTCCGAATCCCGTTGCCACCACGATGGGCTGGCCTGCGGAAAGCGGCAAGGCCAGCAGAGCATTCGACACCGCTCTTCACCGGCGGCAATGGCTCTTCATGAAGGGGGCTTCACGGCCTGGGCGGTAACCACCGCAGCGGGGCGGCCTGATCACCAGCCGGCGGCGGCTCGATCCGCTGGGGCATTCGGGCGGTGTCGATCAGCAGGTTGTGCAGGAGCTCCCGGCTGCTGATCAACAGCAGGGCCATCCAGCTGCCCGTCAGTTTCGGCTCGGCGATGAGATCCCCCCGGCAGCGGCCGATGGCCTGCTCGATCTCCGCCAGCTCGCGGCCGATGGTCCGCACCATCGCTTCTGTGGTCTCGCGCGGTGTGGGGCGGTGCGGTCGTTCCATCCAGTCCACTCTGGTGGCCGTTCAACCAAAGCGGTAGTGCTTGCGCACCGGGGCATGCACCTCCCAGGTGCAGCTCAGCCCGGCGTCAAACACCACCAGATCCCCGGCGCCAAAGCGCACCGGCTCGCCGCCATCGGGCGTGACCGTCACATCCCCTTCCAGCAGCAGGCAGGTTTCCTGTTCGTCGTAGGTCCAGGGGAAGCTGCTGACCCCACAGCCCCAGGTGGGCCAGCTGCTCACGCCCAGGCTCTCCAGCTGCCCTTGATCCGGGTTGGACGTGACCGTGATGCCGGTGGCCATGGCTGTCTGCTTGAGAACCAGGGGCCATTGTCTGCTCCCAGCCTGGCCGAGGAATCCCTGCAAGCCCGGCGCTCTGCACCTGCCGTTGAGGATGCGGTGGAGGCCTCAGGCCGCCAGCGGCCACTGCTCCACCCGTGCTCGCGCCGGGCTGAACAGGAAGGTGTCGGCGTCGATGCGGTGGGCCTGGCCATCGATCGCCTCCATGCCGCCGCAGGCGAAATCAATCAACCGCTGCGCCTGGCCGTCGTCGGCGCTGCTGGCATTGAGCACCACGGTCTGGTTGCGTTTCACCGCCTGGATCAGGGTCTGGGCATCCGCCAGCTGGTGCGGGTGCAGCACAAGCAGTTGGGGGCCACGGGCCCGTGGGGTGGTGGTGTCCATGGCCGCAGCTCTGCCAGGGAGGGGCGAGAGAGCGTACACCCAATCTCCGGGGGCCTGATGCTGGTCTCAGCGGCGCACCGATACCACCTGCATGCCGATCGGGGCCAGGGCGATCAGCGCCTGTCCCTTGGCGGGCCAGCAGACAGCGCAGAACCCTGGCGTTGCAGATCACACAGAAGCCTGGTCGCTCTGCTGGCTCCGGCGGGGAGAGATCCGCTGCTGTGCATGGCACCGGCCATGAGCACGGCGGCACGCTGAACCTGCAGACCCCGAGCATCGCCAAGCGCTCCCTGGAGGCCGTCAAGGCCATCACAACACCAGTGGAGCGGCACTGGCACCGGCAGCCCGGCTCCGCTTTGCTGTGCCCCAGCGCTTCCTGCCGCTGCCCCGTCATGCCCAAGCCCGCCGCCGCCGAGGCCAGCGACGATGTGCTTCTCCAACGGGATACGGGCTCAGCGCTCTACACAACCCGCGCGACGGAGCAGGACATCCATCGCGCCAATTCCAGCCTCAGCAAAGCCGGCCAGCGGTCGCGGTTTGTGGCCGCCAGGTATCTGATGCATCACCAGTCAGGCCAGGAGAGCTGAGGGAAGCGGCTGCTGAGCGCTCGACCCAGCTTCCTGCTCATCGGCCCGATGATCTGTTCGTGAATGGGGATTCATGGCCCGGCCACCAACCGACAGCCGGGCCAGTGCCCGAGGGCTCAGCAGACCGAGACGGTGCAGCCAGGGGTGCCCTGCAGCTGCTGGGCCTTCTGCCGGTAGGAGCGGTCGCCCCACACCCGCTCCATGGCGGAGCGCAGCCCCGCAACGGCGCCCATCAGCTGTCTGAGGGCCAGGGCTTGGATGGGTTCGGATCTCCTGTTTGGAGACGTCATTTGTGAATGGTGTGGATGATTGGCAGCTCGATCACCACCTCAGCCCCCCCCAGTTCGGAGCTGCGGCCGATGCTCAGTTGGCCGTGGTGGTTGGTGGCGGCGGTCTGGGCGATGAACAGGCCGATGCCCATGCCGCTGGCCTTGGTGCTCTTGAGGAGCTCCCAGCTCGTGTCGGAGCTGTAGGCCTCGGGAAAGCCAGGGCCGCTGTCGGCTACGGAGAGCTCCACCCGATCGCCATGCTGTTGCAGCCGCAACCGGAGCTGGCGGTTGCCGGGCTGCTGCTGGTGCATCGCCTGCAGAGCATTGCGGATCAGATTCACCACGGCGATCTGCAGCTGGGCGCCATCCCCGTTGAGGTGGCAGGGTTGGTCGAGGCCCTCCAGCAGTGTCTGCACCCCGGCATCGGCCAGGTCGTTCTTGAGATACAGCAGGCCGCTGTCCACGCTGGCGGCAAGGTCTATCGGGGCGTGCTCGGTCTCCACATTGCGCAGCAGCATGCGCATGCGCTCCATCGTGGCCACCACCCGCTCGCCATCCCCGCAGAGCTGAAGGAGTCCAGCCTGCAGCGACTTGGGCAGGCTCTCAGCTGGGAGCGCGTCGAGCCAGTGACTGGCACTGCGGCAATTGAGCAGGATTCTGCTGAGGGGCTGCTG
>JBIIDV010000046.1:0-20514 GCA_044238185.1 Prochlorococcaceae cyanobacterium
TCCGCGCCGCTGAGGACCCCGAGTTCGAGACCTTCTACACCAAGAACATTCTTCTGAATGAAGGTCTGCGTGCCTGGATGGCACCGGCTGACCAGCCGCATGAAAACTTCGTCTTCCCTGAAGAGGTCCTGCCCCGGGGTAACGCTCTCTGATCGATCGCACCATCCACCGGATCGATTGATTCCGACCAGGTTTCAGTGCCTTCTTCTGCAAGCGCCCCCACTGGGGCGCTTTTTTATGGCCCTACTGCGGCGGCCGCAATTCGTTGCCAGAAGCTGCGCTCCGCTGCCTCCTGTCTGGCATTGGCCTCCCGCAGGAACGGCGCAAGAGCGGCCAAGTTCAGCAGCCAGTGATTGAGACTGCGCAGCGGCCAGCGCAGTGGTCGTTCAAAGTCCACAAACAACACCACCCGGTAGCCATCGGTGTCATTCCACACCTGGTGGTTGTAGGTGTCGTCGAACACCAGGCAGCGACCCTCCTGCCAGGTGTGAATTTGATTGGCGATGCGGATGCGGCAGTGCTCAGCGGGCTCCGGCACCATCAGGGCCAGATGCAGGCGCAGCACGCCGGCCCAGGCTCCTCGGTGGGGGGGGATGTGTTTGTGGGGCGACAGGATCGAGAAGAAGGCGGTGGTGCAGCAGGGAATGGCGGCCAGAAGCCGCATCGTTTCCGGACAGCGGCGGGCGTTCTCCGTGCAGTTCATGCCCACGCCCTTGAGGAAGAAGGTCTTCCAGTTGTCGTCTTTCTGGATGCTGCCCACTTCCCGCAGGATGTCCTGGAAGTTGGGCATGGCCTCCCGGTAGGCCATCACCGCATCCAGCTCGCGACGCACCTGCTGCCAGTTGGCCTCCACCTCGCCAATCCAGCTGAACTGCTCCGCCGCGAACACTGGCCGGTCGCCGTGAATGGCAAAACGGCACACCAGGCGCTCCAGCGCGCCATGGAACCAGCGGCGCAGTCTGGCCTTGCGGTTGCGGGCCGGGAAGGTCCAGTGCCGCTTGGCCGGATCCTGGCGGCTGCCGTCGGAACGGGATTGGGGGGCGCCGAGGGTCAAGGGCCTGTCGCTAGCGATTGCTGTTGAGCGTATGCAGGCCCCCAGCGAGCGGTCCGGCTCCACCACCTCTAGGATTAGCGCGTTCTGTCAGCAGTGACGTGGGAATTGGTCTTGTACCAGTTCCCGAAGGCGTCTCCGGCTGGCCATATCCCCACCAGGAGGAGGTGTCCATGCAATCCAGTTGTTTCACCAAGGGTCTGCTGATCGCGGAGAACGCCGGCTGATTTCGGCACCTCAACCCTGATCAAACGGTTCCGCGATCGACGCGGACCCGGCGAGAGCCCCCGATGGCCTGAATCTCCACCCGGAGAAGCAGGCCATCGGGGGCATCGCTTTTGCGGCCACTTGTCTGTGCCTGTGTCAGGCCTGACACGGGCCATTGTGCGCTCTGGCACAGGAGGGCTGGTGGTTGGGGTGATACCCCTTGAAACTGTGACTCGGCGCATTGCGCCTCTTTGTGTGAGGAACACCACCATGAAATTCTTCCAGCAACTGCTGGTGGCTCCCGCGGCCCTCGGCCTGATGGCCCCGATGGCCGCCTCTGCCGCCGAAGTCAACCTGTCCGGCGTCAACCAGTACGCCAGTGAGGAGCAGGTCACCAGCATCTCCCAGTTCTCGGACGTCCGTCCCACCGACTGGGCCTATCAGGCTCTCTCCAACCTGATTGAGCGCTACGGCTGTGTTGCCGGTTATCCCGACGGCACCTTCAAGGGTGGCCGTGCCATGACCCGCTACGAGGCTGCCGCTCTTCTGAACGCCTGCCTCGACCGCGTCACCGAAGTGACCGACGAGCTCAAGCGTCTGATGGCCGAGTTCGAGAAGGAACTCGCCGTGCTCAAGGGCCGCGTTGATGGCCTGGAGGCCAAGGTGACTGAGCTGGAGGCCAACCAGTTCTCCACCACCACCAAGCTGAACGGTATCGCCACCATGGTGGTGGGCGGCGCCGGCAACACCGGTTTCGGTGACAATGTCACCGTGAACTACGACGTTCGTCTGAACTTCGACACCAGCTTCACCGGCAAGGATCTGCTCCGCACCACCCTGCGGGCCGGTAACTTCGCTGACTCCGTGTTTGGCAAGGGCAACACCGCTCTGGAAGTGGCTTTCCAGGAAGACGCTGGCGCCGACACCGGTGTTGACACCGTTGGCATCAACCGCCTCTTCTACAAGTTCCCTGTTGGCGATGGCTTCACCGCCACCGTGGGTGCCAAGGTCCGTCAGGACGACATGCTGGCCATGTGGCCCAGTGCCTACCCGGCTGACACGGTCCTTGACCTGTTCACCTACGCCGGCGCCCGTGCCGCCTACAGCCTGAACCTGGGTGCCGGTCTTGGCATCTCCTGGCAGAAGGAAGGCTTCAGCATCAGCGCCAACTACGTGTCCAACGAAGGCGCCGCTGAGGATGCCCGGGTTGGCGCTGGTGAAGACCTCACCGCCACCTTCCAGCTCGGCTATGCCGCTGAAAGCTGGGGTGCTGCCTTCGCCTACACCTACACCGACACCCGTAACTTTGGCGACGCCAATGCCATCGGTCTGAGCGGCTACTGGTCTCCTCTGGATGCCGGCTGGGCTCCCTCGATCAGCGCCGGCTTCGGCTTCTCTGATCAGGGCAACCCCTTCCGCAACGGCAACGATGATGCCTGGAGCTGGATGGTGGGTCTCCAGTGGGCCGACTCCTTCATGGAGGGCAACGCCCTCGGCATGGCTCTGGGTAGTGCCGGCTCTGCTGCCAAGGGCAAGTGCAGCCGCTTCGACGGTGGCAACTGCACCGGCGGCATCTGGATCCCCAACGGTCGTGAGACCCTGGCCTACGAACTCTGGTATAAGTTCCAGGTCACTGACAACATCAGCGTCACCCCCGCCTTCTTCTGGGTTGGCAACGACGGTGCTGATGACACCTACGGCGGTCTCATCAAGACCACCTTCAAGTTCTGATTTTCAGAACCCTGCGGTCTGGGCTGGTCTCCTCACACAACCCCAGCCCATCCGCGTTTCATCACTTCTCACCATCTCTTCCCCGAGTCCGGTCGTCCGGAGTTCGGTTGACACCCCGGCTTTGCCGGGGTTTTTTCATGGCCCAGCACAGCAGCTCCGCCGGTAGGGGTTGTCTAGGTTGAGAACCCCGCTAGCAGTCAGCGCTTGACCCGCTCCCGGCCTGCTCAGGTTGAATCCGACCCCTACCGGGTGCTCGGCGTCTCATCGCAGGCCAGTGGAGCCGAGATCAAGGCGGCCTATCGGGCCCTGGTGAAGCGTCACCACCCCGATGCCGGCGGCGATGCCAGCACGATGCTGGCCCTCAATGCCGCCTGGGAGGTGCTGGGTGACGGCGACCGCCGCCGGCGCTACGACGCCCAGCGGCGACCGGATGACCCCCCGGTCAACACAAGCGCCCCCATGGGTTCGGCTCGGCCGACCGGACGCCCCGGTACAGGCGCTGCAGGCGAGGAGGAGATCGCCCTCTGGATGCAGCAGGTCTATGGGCCGGTTGATCGTCTGCTCGGCCAGGTGGTCAATCCTTTTGCTGCTCAGTTGCGGGCGCTGGCGGCGGATCCCTACGACGACACCCTGATGGAGGCCTTCTGTGCCTTTCTGGAGCAATGCCAGGGTCGCCTGGCTAGGGGCGAAACGCTCTATCGCTCCCAGCCATGTCCGGCCGGGCTCAAGGAGCTGGGGCTCGACCTCTACCACTGCCTGAGCCTGATGAAGGACGCCCTGGTTGACCTCGAGCGCTTCACCATGGGCTATGTCGACAGCTATCTCCGCGATGGCCGAGAACTGTTGCGCCAAGCCAAGGCGCGGCGCAGTGTCCTGCACCAGCGCTGCCGCCAGCTGCGCCGCTGAGAGGGTTCAAGAGCTGGAATAGGTCTCCAGCTGGTCCAGCCGCAGCCACACATCCGGCACCGGTCGCCGCCAGCGCAACTGGGCGTAGTCGCCTCTCACCAGCAGCACTTCACCCGGCCCTTCAAAAATGTAATCGGGGGCCTGGGCATCGCTGGCCCCGGCCTCCACACTGCCCTGGTAGCGCTGGCGGTTCACCCGCACGAGGCTCCCTTTCTTGATCGGCGCGGGCGCAGGGGCTGGGGCAGCACCGCCGGGGGCTTCGGTGCTGGGGGCTTCAGGGGCCATGGCGGGTGGCATCAGTGTGGCCAGGCTAGGCCGCCTCGCCTCGGCCAAGGGTTCTAGCCTCCAGCAACCACGGCGTGATCAAGGCGTGCGCTTGTTGCTTCTGGGCTGTTCTGGATTCGTGGGCCGCGAGTTGGTGCCCTTCCTGCTGGAACTCGGTCACCACCTCACCGTGGTGAGCCGCCAGGCCGATCCCTACCCCACCCTGGCGGGGGATCGCCTGGTGTGTCTGCAGCTCGATCCAGCCCAGGCGGAAAGCTGGCAGCACGATGGCCTTCTCCAGGCCTTGGCCGCCGCTGAAGGGGTGGTGAATCTGGCCGGCGAGCCGATCGCCGAGAAGCGCTGGACCTTCGCACAGCGGGAGTTGCTGCTCAGCAGCCGGCTGGCCACCACTGAGCATCTGGTGCAGGCCATGGCCCGCTTGGACAGCCCACCGGCTGTGCTGGTGAATGCTTCGGCCGTCGGTTTCTATGGCACCAGTGAAACGGAGACCTTCGGCGAGGAAAGCCCTCCCGGCCGCGATCTGCTGGCTGAGATCTGTCAGCGCTGGGAGGAGGCCGCGGCCCGCCGGCCCGCTGGCTGCCGGCTGGTGATCCTGCGGATCGGCATCGTGCTCGGTCCCGACGGTGGGGCCCTCAGCAAGATGCTGCCCGTGTTCCGGATGGGGTTTGGTGGACCCCTGGGCAATGGACGCCAGTGGATGAGCTGGATTCACCGTCAGGATCTCTGCCGCCTGATTGGTCGCGCGCTTGAAGATGCCTCCTTCGCCGGGGCGTACAACGCCGTGGGTCCCCAGCCGGTGACGATGGCAAGCTTCACCGCGGAGCTGGGACGCACCCTGGGTCGACCCAATCTGCTGCCGGTGCCCGGGCCCCTGCTGCAGGTGTTGCTGGGGGATGGCGCCAAGGTCGTGCTGGAAGGTCAACGGGTGCTGCCCCAGCGTCTGCAGGCGCTGGGCTTTCAGTTTCAGTACTCGGAGCTCAGCGCTGCCCTCGCCGCTGCCACCAGCCCAGGGCGCCGCTGACCAGGGCAGCCGCCATCAACAGGCCGATGGCCGGCGTGAACAGCGGCTCCCAGAGCTGTTGAAACAGGTTGAGTGGTGTCTCAATCTTCTGGCTGTGGCAGACCACCGCCACGGCGAACCACAGGGCTCCGGCGATCACCAGAAACACGTCGATCACCAACAGCAGGTCGATCCCGTTCTTCAACCGCTGGAGCAGCGGCTGGGCCTGGGCTTCAGCCATTGAGCCAGGCCTTCACTTTTTCGATCGCGGCCCAGCCGGGCCGGCGCCGCAGGCCATCGGCCATGGAATCCTGCAGTTCGCTGGCCAGTTCCGGGGCCATCACCAGGACCCGCTGCACAATCTCGATGTGCTCGCGCACCCCCTTGGCGCCGGTCTCCAGCATGGCCAGGCTGAGGTTCACCCGGGCCTGCGGATCCTGGGGATTGAGCTTCACGGCGGTGCGGGCGGCCCGCAGGGCCTCCAGGGGCTGCCCGTCGAGCAGTTGCAGCCAGGCGAGGCAGGTCCAGCCTGCGGACTGGCGTGGAGCTTGCTGGGTGATCGCCATGAAATCGGCGATCAGCTCGCCGGCGGGGGCCCCGGCGTTGTAGCGGCTGATCGCCTGGTCGAACAATGAGCTGTCCTCGCTGTCACAGGCGGCGTCGCTCGCTGTGGTGGAGGGGCTGTTGGTGGTGGCTTTCTGCTCGGTCACGGGGATGGAAGGGATCTGCCGGTCGTGCACTCAGATTGCCACTCGGAGTTGCCGGGGGTTCGCCGCTTCCCCACCCCTTACACGGCGAAGGAGCTGCCGCAGCCGCAGGTCTGGGTGGCGTTCGGATTGGTGAAGTTGAAGCCGCCGCCGATCAAGGCGCTGGAGAAATCCAGCTGCATCCCATAGATGTAGAGCAGGCTCTTGGGGTCGCACACCACCTCAAAGCTCGGGGTATTCGCGGGCTCGTAGGTGTAACGCTCGTCGTCGGCCTGGATTCCCTCGGTTTCGATGAAGTCCATCGTGTAGCTCATGCCGCTGCAACCGCCTGAGCGGACGCCCACCCGCAGCACCTTCCCTGCGCCCTGCTGCTGCATCAGCCCCGCCAGCTGCTTCATGGCCGGCTCGGTGATCTGGATGCCCTTGCCGTCTTTGGCGGTGTGGGTGGCGATTGGGCCCTGGCTGGCCTGGGGGGCGGCCGTTTCAGGAAGGACAGTTTCGGTGCTCATGGGCATGCTGATGGCAAATCGCTTCTCGTGGCACCATCGTGGCACCACTGTATGGAGCCTGCCCGGGGGCTGCCTGGTGGGTTCCCGGTCCTGCGAACCACTGCCGGCAGGGCCGGCTCCATAGAGTCTGCTCACGTTTGTGGATTGGGCGGTGCGCGTCGCCATCGTGGGTGCTGGACTGGCCGGCTTGGCGGCGGCCGTTGATCTGGTGGACGCCGGCCACCAGGTGGATCTCTATGAGGCCCGGCCGTTCATGGGCGGCAAGGTGGGCAGCTGGGTGGACGAGGGCGGCAACCACATCGAGATGGGGTTGCATGTGTTCTTCTTCAATTACGCCAACCTGTTCGCCCTGCTGCGCAAGGTGGGGGCGTTCGAGAACCTGCTACCCAAGGAGCACACCCACCTGTTCGTGAACACGGGCGGCGACCTGCGCGAGCTCGATTTCCGCTTCGCTCTCGGTGCGCCGTTCAACGGTCTCAAGGCCTTCTTCACCACCCCCCAGCTCGACTGGATCGACAAGCTGCGCAACGCCCTGGCCCTGGGTACCAGCCCGATTGTGCGCGGCCTGGTCGATTACGAGGGCGCCATGAAGACGATCCGGGCCCTGGACCGGATCAGCTTCCAGGAGTGGTTCGTGGGCCACGGAGGCAGCGTGCAGAGCATCAAGCGGATGTGGAATCCGATCGCCTACGCCCTGGGCTTCATCGACTGCGAGGCGATCTCGGCCCGCTGCATGCTCACCATCTTCATGATGTTCGCGGCCAAAACCGAGGCCTCCAAGCTCAACCTGCTCAAGGGCTCGCCCCACCGCTGGCTCACCGGCCCGATCCTCGACTACATCACCCAGCGCGGCGGCCAGCTGCACCTGCGTCATCGCGTCAGCGAGGTGCTGTTCCAGGAGGGTGCCGCCGGCGCCGCTACCACTCCCGATGGCCAGCCCAGCACGCAGGTGAGCGGCCTCAAGCTCGGCACGCCGGAGGGGGAGATCACCGTGGAGGCCGACATCTACCTGGCCGCCTGCGATGTGCCTGGTATCCAGCGGATGATCCCGGAAGCCTGGCGCCGCTGGCCCCTGTTCGACAACATCTACAAGCTCGAGGCCGTGCCGGTGGCCACCGTGCAGCTGCGTTACGACGGCTGGGTCACCGAGCTGGGCGACACCCCTGCAGCCGCCTCCGCCCGCGCCGATGTGCACCGGCCCGCTGGCCTCGACAACTTGCTCTACACGGCCGACGCCGACTTCAGCTGCTTCGCTGATCTGGCCCTGGCCAGCCCCGAGGACTACCGCAAGGAGGGCCTGGGCTCGCTGCTGCAGTGCGTGCTCACCCCCGGTGATCCCTGGATCCCGAAGAAAACCGAGGAGATCGTGGCCCACACCGATGCCCAGGTGCGGGCGCTGTTCCCCTCGGCTGCGGGCCTGAAACTGGTGTGGAGCAATGTGGTGAAGCTGGCCCAGTCGCTGTACCGCGAGGCCCCCGGTATGGAGCCCTACCGGCCCGATCAGCGCACGCCGGTGGCCAACTTCTTCCTTGCCGGCAGCTACACCAAGCAGGACTACATCGATTCGATGGAGGGCGCCACCATGAGCGGCCGGCTTGCGGCAGCTGCCATTCTGGGCAAGCAGGCCCAGCTGGCCACCAACCCGGCCGTCCCCGAGCCAGCTCTCCTTTCCTCAACCTGAACACCATGGGCCGTTGGCTCGAACACAGCGTCACCACTGAGATCAACGCCCCGGTGGAGCAGGTGTGGGCGGTGTGGAGTGATCTGGAGGCCATGCCCCGCTGGATGCGCTGGATCGAGTCGGTGGTCACCGAACCTGGCAACCCCGATCTCACCGACTGGACCCTGGCCGCCCAGGGCTTTCGCTTCCACTGGAAGGCCCGCATCACCCAGCGGGTGGAGGCTCAGCAGCTCCACTGGGAATCGGTGGGCGGCCTGCCCACCAAGGGGGGGGTACGTTTCTATCCCTTGGAGAATGGCTGCACTGCCGTGAAGCTGAGTGTCAGCTATGAGCTGCCGGGGGTCTTGGCACCGCTGATGGAACCGAGCATTCTGGGTGGCATTGTCACCAAAGAACTCCAGGCCAACCTTGACCGCTTTCGTGACCTGGTTGAAGACATCTACCGGTAAGGCAGGTCGACTGGCGCCCGGCCCGGTTGCGATTGTCCTGTTAATCAGTGGTTGTGGCCTGCTGGGCCGTTCTCCCAAGGCGGAGGTCCCGCTCCCGCCCCCTGCCGAGCCTGCTGAGGTGGAGGCTCCACCAGCTTCTCTTGCTGGCCTCACGCCATTGCCCAGTGCCAACGAGCTGTTGACGTCCGTGCCGATCGGACGAGAGGACCCCCTCGCGCCCCAGATCCCAGTGCCCAGTAGCTCTGGCTCAGCCTCCTCCTCCCCGCCTCCAGGTCCTGCCAGTCGGCAGGCAACCTCCTCACCGACCCCCCAGGGGGCGCCTGCGGCGACCCGCCGTCCGCGAGCCCCTGCCCGGCTGGAGCTCCCCGACGACTTCCGTTTCAGCGGCGTGCTGCGGGCGGGATCCACTCCCCAGGCCTTTATCCAGGTGGGCGATCAGAGTGGGCCGGTCTGCCCAGGCCCCGACGGCAGCTGTCCCGCTTCAGGCCTTCCTTCGGTGCTGCCCAAGGGTTGGGGCGTCACCAAGATCGATGTGGAACGGGGTCGTCTCACCCTGCGCAAGGGCAGCCGCACGGTCACGACCCAGTTGTTCTGAGGGGTCTCTGCTCAAGGGCCTCGATGCAGGCCTGGAGCAGCCCATCGAGGTCGTAGGGGCTGGCTTCCGCATCCACGCGCCCCAGCTCCTGCCGGCAGCGATCGCTGGTCTGGGGACCGATCGACACAATCGCCAGCCCCTCCAGCCGCCGGCGCCAGTCGTCACCGAAGGCCGCCTGCAACAGATGGGCCGTGTGGCTCACGGTCTTGCCGCTGCTGAAGGTGATGGCATCGAGCTGGCCCCGCTCCAGCGCCGCCAGCGTGGCGGTGGGCAGCGCCTCTGGACAGCGGGTCTCGTAGGCGGGCACCTCCACCACCCGGGAGCCTGCGGCGGCGAAGGCCGCAGCCAGCAGAGTGCGCCCGCCGCTCTGCACCCGGGGCAGCAGCAGCCGCAACCCCCAGCCGGACACCGGAAAGTGCTCCACCAGGCTGTCGGCCACGAAGGCTGGGGGCACAAAGTCGGCCGGTGCACCCAGTTCCTCCAGCAGCTGGGCCGTCTTGCGGCCGACAGCAGCAATGCGGACCCCAGCAGGCCGCCGGGCCAGGCCGCCGCCGCGCCGCCGCAGCCGTTGCTCCACGGCCTCCACGCCGTTGCTGCTGGAGAACACCAGCCAGTGGAAGTCCGCCAGTTCGTCGAGGGCATCGTCCAAGGGCCCCCAGCTGTCCGGTGCGGTCACCACCAGGGCCGGGAGATCGAGCACCTCAGCTCCTGCCGCGCTGAACAAGGTCCGCGCCGCCCCCAGTTGGTGCTCAGCCCGGGTGAGCGCCACCCGTCGACCGCTCAGGGGTAGGGCTGCTGGCACGTCGGCGGTGGTCATGGAGCACTGGGGGGCGGGCTGGGCGGTTGGAACACGGGCGGGTAGCGGGGATCAGCCGTCGAGCTTCACCAGGGGCTCCACCTGCTGGCGCAGGGCCTGGGCCGCTGCGGTCTGTCCCTGTTGATCGAGCAGCAGGATCGCCTGGCGGAACCCGGCGCGGGCGCCGCCGATGTCGCCTGCCAGCAGGTGGGCTGCGGCCAGATTGCGGTGCAGGTCCGGTTGCTCCGGTTCGAGGCTGAGGGCCTGCTGGTAGGCGGCGATGGCAGCGCCGAGTTGGCCCCGGCGCCGCTCCACCAACCCCAGGCTCGCCCAACCAAGGGCCAGCTCCGGGGCAGCCGCGCTGGCCGTGCGGCAGAGGTCGGCGGCCTGCGCCAGCGTCCGCTCCCGGTCTGCCGCCGCCGCTCCGTCCGCCCGTTCCAGCAGCAGGCCCGCCAGGTTGAGGGCTGCCGCCAGGGTGACCCGCGGCTGTAGGGGCAGGGCCATGGCCTCGCGGTAGAGGTGCTCGGCCTGGGTTGGGTTGTGGGGGGCTTCGGCCATCGCCAGGTGCAGCAGCAGTTCATAGCGCTCCGCCAGGGCCTCAGTGGTGCAGTTCTCCAGCCCGAGACGCAGCAGGGCCCGGCCCCGCGCCAGCTCCCCTTCGCTCACCAGCAGGCTGCCCAACTTGGCGCAGGCGTAGGGGTCGCCGGGGTGGCGCTCCAGTTCGGCCTCCATCGCCTGGCGCAGCCGGGCGGCCTTGTCGCCGCTCTGCAGCAGCTCGGGCCGGTAGCCGTCGTGGCTCAGGGCCGGGATGGCGCAATCGGTGATGCGCCAGTGCGGTTCCCGTTGCAGCAGGGCCAGCACGCTGTCGTCGATCATCGAGTGATAGGGCCGGCTCCAGCGGATCCCCGGGTGGCGGCGAAACAGGCGGCTCACCCGCGAATAGGGCGACTGGCGGGCCCCCCGTTCCAGGCGCAGCAGGTTCACCACCAGCAGATCCTGCTGGGCCATCAGCTGGCGCAGGGGCTCGCGGGCCTCCGCCAGCAGCTGTTCATCGGCATCGAGCACCAGCACCCAATCGCCCCGCACATGCTCCAGGGCCGCATTGCGGGCCGGGGCAAAGTCGCCCGGCCAGCTGATGTGGTGCACCACCGCACCGCAGCGCTCGGCGATCGCCACGGTGGCATCGCTGGAGCCGGTGTCCAGCACCACCATTTCGTCCACGAAGTCGGCCACCGAGGCCAGGCAGCGCTCCAGCCGCTCGGCCTCGTTGCGCACGATCATCGACAGGCTGAGCTGCATCGGGCGGCCCTAGTCGGTGAACCCACCATGGCCGGCACGGTGGCCCAGACCCAGGGCCTCGAGCACGGCCTGCTGGGCCAGGGGCATCTGGCCGGGGCTGTAAGCCGCCGGCGTAGCCGGGGGGAGGATCTGGCGCAGGGCGTCCCACAGGTAGGGGCTGCCGTACACCGCCACACCGGCCAGGCGACCGGCCTGCTGCAGTTGCTCCAGGGCCGCCGCCCAGGGCTCGCCTTGGCCGGCGTTGCCGCGGAAGGGGTTGCCCCGCACGAACAGCTGCACCAGCACCGGGCCCGAGCCCAGCCGGTCCAGGGCCAAGGGTGCTGCGGGATCGGTCGACCACAGGCTCGCGGTTTCAGCGGCCATCAGCAGCGGCTGGAAGCCCGCGGCGGCCGGCAGGCCCAGGGCCGCCGCAGTGGCCGGCAGGAACGGGGCCTGCAGGGCCTGGTCCAGCCGCAGCAGATTCACGCCCTGCCCAGGTGGCCCGCTGCCGGTGGCCAGCTGGCCACCCTGGTGTTCCAGGGTGGCGCTCACCAGCTCCCGGCAGAGCTCCAGGTCGGGGCAGGCGGCCCCGTTTGGGTCGGCCGGGCCTGCCCCGCAGCGGCTGAGGGCCCGCTGGCGGCGCCCGGCACTGGCTTCCAGCTGGGCGAGCGGCAGGCGGCCCGATTGCACCGCCGAGAGGATGGCGGCGATGGCCAGCCGGGCATCGGCCGGCATCAGCACCAGATCGGCGCCGGCCTCCAGGGCCAGCACAGCCGCTTCCCCGGCCCCGTACCGGCCGGCAATCGCCTCCATTACCAGGGCATCGGTCACCACCAGCCCGTCAAAGCCCAGTTGCTCGCGCAGCAGTTGATGCAGCACGGCCCGCGAGAGGGTGGCCGGCCGATCGGGATCGAGCGCCGGCAGGGTGAGGTGGCCGGTCATCACCGCCTCCACGCCGGCGGCGATGGCCTGGCGGAAGGGGGGCAGCTCCACCTGCTCCAGCCGCTCGCGGCTGTGGGGCAGCAGGGGCAGTTCCAGGTGGGAGTCGCTGGTGGTGTCGCCATGGCCTGGAAAGTGCTTGGCGCAGCCCAGCACGCCTGTGCCCTGCAACCCCCGCAGGAAGGCCGCAGCCAGGGCTCCGGCGCTGGCTGGATCCTCACCCCAGGCGCGCACGTTGATCACCGGATTCGCCGGGTTGTTGTTCACGTCACACACCGGCCCCAGCACCCAGTTGAGCCCCACCGCCCGGGAGTCCTGGCCGCAACAGCGTCCGTAGCGTTCGGCCAGCTCCAGGGCCCGGGCGGGATCCCGGCGGTGCAGCCTTCCCAGGGCCAGGGGGGGCACCAGCCAGCTGGCTCCCTCGAAGCGCTGGCCCACCCCTTCCTCCACATCGGCGCAGAGCAGCAGGGGCTGGTTTGCCCAGATCTGCAGCTGGCGGGTGCGCAGGGCCAGTTCGGCGGCGCTGCCCCCCAGCAGAATCACGCCGCCCACCCCCATGGCCAGCAGCTCCTGGAGCTCGGCATTGGCCAGCTCCCACTGGGGATAGCGGCGCTGGTGGTCGGCGAGGTGGCCACTGGCCCGCACCACCACCAGGCTGGCGATCAACCGCTGCAGCGCCTGCTCCGCCGCCGCCGTGGTCATGGCAGGAGCCCGTCGCTGTCCTGGTCGGCGGCCGGCTCCTCAGCAGGCTCCTCCACGGGCTCCTCGCGCTGGCCGCGTTCTCTCTCCAGCTGGTTGAGCAGGCTCAGCACGGAGGTGCCCCGCTCCATGCCCCGGTCATGCACGAACACCACCTCCGGCGTGCGGCGCATCTTCAATCGCCGGCCCAGCTCCCCTTTCACATAGGGCGTGGCCGACCGCAGACCCTCCATCGCCTGGTCCCGGTCGTCGTCGGAGCCGAACACGCTCACGAAGATCTTGCAGTGCTGCAGGTCGCCGGCCACCTCCACGTGGGTGACGCTCACCAGGCCATGGCCCACCCGCTCGTCCTTGATGCCACCTTGCAGCAGCTGGCTCACTTCTCGGCGGATCAGGGATGCCACCCGTTCCACCCGTCGGCCCTGTGCCATCGCTATGCGACTGGTTGGATGTTCACCATCGCACGCAGGATCAGGCCCAGACTGAGCACGCCACTCACCGCTGCCCCGATCAGGGCCACAGCGGTGACGGGGTTGCGGGCCCGGGCCGCCAGCGGCTCCAGCACCGAGTTGGCCACGCCCAGGCCAAAGGCGATCAGATAGCGCGGGTAGCGCGTCACGTTGAGGAAGAAGTCCTTCATCGCCCCGGGGGCAGCCCATCAGTGCTGCTGGCTACTCTGCCGCCTGGCCCCGTGACCCGGCGCATGCAGCTCCACCAGTTCCGCCATTCGGCCTTCTGCGAGAAGGTGCGCCTGGTGCTGGAGGCCAAGGGCCTCGACTACGGCGTGGTGGAGGTCACCCCGGGCATCGGCCAGCTGGAGCTGTTCCGCATTTCCGGCCAGCGGCAGGTGCCGGTGCTGGTGGATGGCACCGACGTGATCGCCGATTCCACCGCCATCGCCCTGCACCTGGAACGGCGGCATCCCCTGCCGGCCCTGCTGCCGGCCGATCCCCAGCAGCGCGCCCGGGTGCTGTTGCTTGAGGACTGGGCCGACACCGCTCTGGCCTCCGGCTGCCGCCTCGCCCTGCTCCAGGCCGCTGCGGGCGATCCCGTGCTGCGGTCGGCCCTGTTGCCGGATGCCACCCCAGCCCCCCTGCGCCAGCTGGTGGGCGGCTTGCCTGCCGGGCTGTTGGGCGGGGTGGGTGAAGCCCTCAGCGGCATGGTGGCCGGTGATGCCTCCCTGCAGCTGCAGCGCAATCTCGAACAGCTGGCCGTCCTCTGCGCTGCCGGGCCCTATCTGGTGGGCGACCAGCTCAGCCTGGCCGACCTGGCGGTGGCCGCCCAGCTCTCCCTGCTCTGTTTCCCGGCCAGCAGCGGCGCTCCCCTCGCCGGCCGCGGCGTCATGGGCATTGCCGACAATCCCCTGCTGGCTCCCCTGTTCCGCTGGCGGGATCAGCTGCTGGCCCCACGCGCTCCAGCCTGAGGCTGAGGTGGTCGCTGCGCAGCGCGGGCGCAGCCAGCCCTCCAGCCGGAGATCCATAGCTCGCCTGCCATTGCTCAGCGCTGATGGAACCGTCCTGTTCCTGGCGGAAGCGGCTCAGGGTCTCCACCCGGCTCACTGCCGGATCGCCAGCGCCGTGGAGCACCTGCAGGGCCAGTTCATCCACCAGCAGCTCATCGCTGGTCGGCAGCTCCCGGCGGCGACCCACCACGGTGGACTCCAGTTCCAGTCCCTGGCCGTCGGCCCGGCGCAGATGGGCGATCTGGCGGTTGGGGTTGGCGGGGTCGTTGGCCACCCTGCGTAACTGGTCCCCCAGCAGGGCCCGCCCCACGGCCGCAGCATTGAAGCTGCGGTCGCCCACCACCCCCGCAGGCGAGGGGATGAAGCGCACGCGATAGCTGCTGCCGTCGCTGCTGCTCACCTGCCAGTCGCCCAGGAACCAGTCGGGATACACCAGATCCCTGCGGCCCGGGCGCTGCAGCGGTGCTGGTAGCTCCCACTGGGGCCACTGCCTCACCCGCTCGGCCAGCCGCCCCTCAGCGTCGCCAGATCCCGCTGCAAGCATGGGGGATGCGAGAGAGAGCCAGAGCAGCAGGCCGAGCGCCAGGGCCGTTCCCGCCAGGATGGTGCGCAGCTGCCTGCCGGCCATGTCAGATCCCCTCATGCGGGAGCTCGATCATTACGTGGTGCTGGAGCCCGCGAGCGGCGAGCGCATTCTCAGTGCGGCCGAAACCCTGCAGTGGCTGGAGCAGCAGCTCGCCACGATGGCCGCGCCACCGGCCGATCTGGAGGGTCTGCCCGAGCTCCGGCTTCAGGCCGAGCGCCTGCTGGAAACCGCCTGCCAGCTGGAACTGGAGCCCGGCCGCAGTGTGCAGTGGTTCGCCGTTCGCCTGGACCCCCCCGGCTCTAGTTGAGGCTGGGGGTGATCCTGCCCTCCTGGTTCTGCAGCAGCGCGGGTTGGCGTGGTGCCTCGGGCCGCTCGCGCAGGATCCCTGGCAGGCCCTCCAGCACCAGCTGGGCCACCTGGGGAGGCTGTTCCTGCTGTTGCCTGATGTGCAGATCGGCCTGGGCATAGAGCGGTTGGCGCTCGGCCAGCAGCAGTTGCAGCCGGCTGCCGGGGTCGTCGGCCTGCAGCAACGGCCGCGGGGTGGGGTCGCTGCTCAATCGCGCCAGCAGCTGGTCTGCCGGCGCGTCCAGCCACACCACCACGCCCTGGCGCATGTGGCCCCAGTTCTCGGGTCGGGTCACCACCCCTCCACCGGTGGCCACCACCAGCGAATGCCAGCCGCTGATCTGCCCCAAGACCGCCGTTTCCAGCTCACGGAACTCCGCCTCGCCGTCGCTGGCGAAGATCTCGGCGATCGAGCGGCCTGCGGCCCCCTCCAGCACCCTGTCGGCATCCACAAAGCGATAGCCAAGGGCATCGGCCAGGGGGCGGCCCACGGCGCTCTTGCCCGCCCCCATCATTCCCACCAGGTAGAGGTTGAGACCCTGCAGGCGCTGGGCCAGCTCCAGGTGGGTGGGAGGGGCCATGGCGGCACCGGCGGCTGAACGGATCCCGTTTCTAGGATGGGGAGCCTTGTGGATCCGGGCGATGACGGCCAGCGCCACTCCCCGCCCTGCGTCACCTCCTGCGTCACGCCAGCCTGCCTCGCCGCTTTCGGTTCCGGCCCATGGCGCCGGCCGGCCCTGCGTGATCACCCGCCGGGCCCGCTTCAGCGCCAGCCACCGGTACTGGTTGCCCGAACTCAGCGCCGCTGAGAACGAAGCCCGCTTCGGCCCCTGCACCCTGGCCCCCGGCCATGGCCACAACTATGAACTGATCGTGGCCATGGGGGGCGGGCTCGATGCGGATGGCATGGTGCTCAACCTCTCCGAGGTGAAGCACGCCATTCGGGCTGAGGTAACCGGCCAGCTCGACTTCCGCCACCTCAACGATGTGTGGCCTGAGTTTGACCTGGCCCAACCCGAAGCCACCCTGCCCAGCACCGAGGCCCTCTGCCGGGCGATCTGGACCCGCCTGGCGGGGCACCTGCCGCTGGTGGGCCTGCGCCTCTATGAGCAGGACAACCTCTGGGTGGATCTGCTGCCCCAACCGGCTTCAAGCCCTGATTCCCCTGCCCGCATCGCCGCTCCCATGGAAGCCTTCCTCTCGATCCGCACCCACTTCGCCGCCGCCCACCGGCTGGCCCGGCCGGAACTCAGCCAGGCGGAGAACGAGGCCATCTACGGCAAGTGCGCCCGCCCCCACGGCCATGGCCACAACTACCTGCTCGATGTCACCGTGCGCGGGCACATCGAGCCCCGCACCGGCATGGTGTGCGATCTGGCCGCCCTGCAGCGCCTGGTCGACGAGCTGGTGGTGGAGCCCTTCGACCACACCTTCCTCAACAAGGACGTGGAGCACTTCGCCAGCACCGTGCCCACGGCCGAGAACATCGCCCTGCACATCGCCGACCTGCTCACGGGTCCGGTTGCCTCCATCGGCGCCCGCCTGCACAAGGTGCGCCTGCAGGAGAGTCCCAACAACGCGGCCGAGGTGTTTGCCGAGACCCCCCAGCTGGAGATGATCCCCGCCGCCCTCGAGGCCCTGGTCGCTGGCTGACGGCACGAGGCTGCGGCTGGTGCTGGCGGTCAGCCTCGATGGCCGGCTGGCACCCCCGTCAGGGGGCGCCGCCCAGCTCGGCGGGCCTGGTGATCGCCGGGTGCTGGAGGAGGCGCTCGCCTGGGCCGATGGGGCCTTGGTGGGGGCGGAGACCCTGCGCCGCCATGGCAGCACCTGCCTGATCCATCAGCCGGATCTGCTGGCCCAGCGCCGTGGCCAGGACCGCCCCGACCAACCCCATGCCCTGGTGCTCAGCCGCACTGGGCTGCTGCCGCTCCAGTTGCCGTTCTGGCGCCAGCCGCTGCAGCGCTGGTGGCTGCGGCCCCGCTCGCTGGCCCCAGACCAGGCAGGGGAGGGTTTTGAACGGCAGCTGGCCTTCGACAGCTGGCAGGGACTGCGCCGGCAGCTGGCCGCCCTGGGCCTGTTCCGGTTGGTGCTGCTGGGTGGTGCCGACCTGGCCAGCCAGTGGCTGGCCGCCGGCATGGTGGATGAGCTCCAGCTCACCCTCTGTCCGCTGCTGCTGGGCGGAGCCCACAGCTGGTGCCTGGCGGACTCCCTGCAGGGGCTGGGCCGCTGGCGGCTGTTGGAGCAGCGGCCCCTGGGGGGCAATGAGCTGCTGTTGCGCTACGGCCGGGAGGAGGAGCCGGACCGCTGAGTGAGCTCCCGCAGGGAGAGTCCGTCGAGGCTGCTGGCGGGCAGTCCCAGCTGGCGGGCAATGCAGCGCTTCACGATCCGCTCGCCCTCAGGGCCCAGCTCCCGCTGCAGCAGTTCGCTCAGCACGGCCAGCCCCTTGCCGCTGGCATCCGTTTCCTGCACCAGGCAGCGGCTGGTGGGGGCGGCCAGCTGGCGGCAGGGGCGCTCCAGCTGGCTGGCCAGGTTCGGCTGCTTGCCGGCAAGACCCTCCACGCAGGCCTGGGTGAGGCGATCCTCCAGCTGCGGCCGCATCATGTTCAGCACGGGGCGCCACAGGCCGGCAAGGGCTGTCTGGGGCCAGAGCATGCTCGCCAGCAGCAGCAGAGCAGTGGGGTGGAGGCGGGGGAACGTCACGACCTGGGGGCTCGCTGGTTAGTTTTGCCGTCACTGCCGCCGCAGCCATGGCTGAGCTGCAAGCCCGCTGGCACCGGTCGCTGGCGGATCTCCAGGAGTCTGCCTGGGATCAGCTGCTCCCTGACGCGGCATCCCCGTTCTATCGCTGGCGCTGGTTGTGGCAGTTGGAGGCCAGCGGCAGCATCGTGCCTGGCCAGGGCTGGCAGGCCTGCCACCTGAGCCTCTCGCGGGGCGATCAGCTGATTGCTGTCGCCCCGCTTTACCTCAAGGGGCACAGCTACGGCGAATTCGTGTTCGACCAGAGCTTCGCCCAGCTCGCTGGCCAGCTGGGTCTGCGCTACTACCCCAAGCTGGTGGGCATGAGCCCGGTGAGTCCGGTGCAGGGCTATCGCTTCCTGATCGCCCCTGGTGAGGACGCTGCCTCGCTCACCGCCCTGCTGCTGGAGCTGATCGACCAGTTTTGCCTGGAACACCGCATCCTCAGCTGCAACTTTCTCTACGTGGATCCGGAATGGCAGCCCCTGGCCGAAGCGGCCGGCTGCGCCGCCTGGGTGAACCAGCAGAGCCAGTGGAGCAACCCCGGGCACCCTGATTTCAATGGCTACCTGGCCAGCTTCAACGCCAACCAGCGCCGCAACATCAAGCGGGAGCGCAAGGCGGTGGCTGCCGCTGGCCTGGCGGTGCAGCCGCTGGTGGGCGAGGCGATCGCCCCAGAGCTGGTGGGCCGCATGCACGAGTTCTACGACCAGCACTGCGCCCGCTGGGGCCCCTGGGGCAGCAAATACCTCAGTGAGGAGTTCTTTGCGGCTCTGGCCGCTGATCCAGCGCTGCGCCGCCATCTGGTGCTGTTCAGCGCCCACCGCGGCGATCCCTCCGACCCCGTGGCCATGTCGCTGTGCGTGCGCGGTGGCGACCACCTCTGGGGCCGCTACTGGGGCAGCGAGGTGGAGATCGACTGCCTGCACTTCGAGGTGTGTTACTACGCGCCGATCGACTGGGCGATCGCCAACGGCATCCGCCACTTCGATCCCGGCGCCGGTGGCAGCCACAAGCGTCGCCGCGGCTTCGTGGCCCAGCCGCGGGTGAGCCTGCACCGCTGGGGCGACCCCCGCTTCGGAGCGATCCTGCGCGACTGGCTGCCGGGCGCCAACGCTGAGATGGCCCGGGAAATCGAGGCGATCAACGCTGAGCTGCCGTTCACCGCTGCTTACGATCCACCCCATGCCCGAACCCCTCGATCCGACCCAGCGGCGTGAGCTCGATGACCAGCTCTCACAGCGCTTCATCGCCCTCGATCCGGCGGGCTATTTCCTGATCAAGGTCGACCGCGAGGCCGGTGAGTTGATCGCCGAGCACTACGCCAACAGCATCGACGACCGGGGCCTGGCCACCGATCCCGACACCGGCGAGGTGATCAGTTGCCGCGGTGCAGGCCCGAGGGCGCCCCTGGCGGTCTACAGGGGGCGCAGCGCCAAGGAACTGGGGATGGCCCTCACGGAGGGCGAAGGTCCTCACCCGTTGAGCTGCCTCGATCACGCTCTCTATCTCGGGCGCGAACTGCAACGGGCCGAAGCTGCCCTGGCGGTCGGTGCTGATTACGTGCAGGACTAGCCCAGGCCCTGAGGCCTAGCTGGCCACCATCTGGGGCGGGGCCACCATCAGGGAATGGGAGGGATCCTGCGGCAGGCCGGCGATCTGCTCCTGGATTTCCCGTCGCACGATCTGGCGGTATTCGAGGAAGTGCTCGCTGTGGGCCAGGATCGAAATGAAGCCCTTGAAGCGGGCGGGGTTGTGGCGGGCCATGCCGGCCAGGGCCCGCCAGAACCGCCAGCGGGTGTTGCGCTTGACCCCTTGGCGCCATACCACGATCGCCAGGGCACGCAGATCCACCCAGGACATCCCTTTCTTTTTGGGAGCTGGCTGGTTGCCCGACAGGTCTGCATCTCCACCTGTTGCCATCCCATTGGCGGCCTGCTCCCGCAGGATCTGCCGATAGCGCTGGGGAGGCAGTTTGAGGAAATAGCTGTAGACCCGATCGATGTAGGCGTTGGGCTCATACAGGGTGGAGAACGCCTCCATGTATTCGGTGGCGATGTCCTGAATCGGCCGGGTGGGCACGAAGTTGAGCAGGTTGGTCTGGTTGACCCCTTTGGCAGCGGCACTGTCCTGGATCAGGCGGCCCTCCTGCTCCAACCGCGTCCACATCGCGGTGTTGGGCAGAGCCTGCAACATTCCCATCATCGCGTGGGGGATGCCGGTGCGGGTCACGAACTCCACGATCCGGTTGCCGGCGCCGCGCTGCTCGCCGTCGAAGCCGATGATGAAGCCGGCCATCACCCGCAGGCCGCTGGCGGTGATCTTCTCCACCGATTCCTCCAGGGAGGTGCGGGTGTTCTGCAGCTTGCGGGCCGTTTCCAGGCTGGCGGCATCGGGCGTCTCAATGCCCAGAAACACACTCTCGAACCTGCACTCGGCCATCAGGTCCATCAGCTCCTGATCGGCGGCGAGATCCACCGAGGCCTCGGTGGCGAAGCTGAAGGGATAGCCCCGCTCGATCTGCCACTGGCGCAGGGCCGGCAGCAACAGCT
>JBIIDV010000047.1:0-20313 GCA_044238185.1 Prochlorococcaceae cyanobacterium
CATTGCCGTGTCCGTCTCGGCCGGGACCATTGGCCCCTGGCCTGCTGTTGCTGCTCTCCCTTCCTCGGCCTCCAGGTGGCTCAGTTTTGGTGTCGCCTCTGGCTCAGTTTTCGATGTCGCCTGACAATGCCAGCAATCTTGAGGTGCAGGCCGCCGCTGCATCGCTCGACCACGGATGATCTGGTCTGGACTGGCCACTGACCAGGCAAGCTCGCTCTAGTGCAGGAGACTCAATGACTGACCACGATGGACGGACGCTCACACCCCGCGAGATGGTGCGAGCCCATGCCTACCCCGTGCTGGCTGCGGTGAGCACCGTGGCCCTGGTGATCATCGCGGCCAGCCTGGTGCCGATTGCCAGGCAGGCCGATCGACTCCATCAGTGCATGGCGTCCCCCAACACCCCAGGCTGCCAGCGTTTTCGTTGAGGTCTGGTCAGCCTCAGAGTTGATCAGCTGCTCTTAGGGGGGTGACCCGTTGCGTGGATCAGCAGGTTCAATCAGAGGCTGTGATCGGTGGCTTCGATTGCGATGGTGGTGTTGTTCACGGTCCAGTTGATTGACCTTGGTACCCTCCTACCCCTCTGCGGCGGGCTCGTGGTCAACGCTATGCCGCTGTTGGCTCACGTCCTTTTCAGATCGCCGATCAGCATGAAGGCAACAGTTGCTTTGAGGACAATCCAATCCATCTGCTGCTGCTGCGCCAGGTAAGTCCTGTGTAGGGCATTGAAGAGGCTGTCGATATTGGTCAGCCGATCGAGAAATCATTTTCTCCTTGCAAGTTCAGGTTGGAATACGCGTTTTGTGCATGGGTGCTACTGAGTAAGTCATCCCATGTAGTGTAAAATATTATACTACAGCGAAATGTGTGCTGTTGATATTTAGGCCTTTGGCCAGGGTGGCCAAGATCGCCGATGTGCCTCCGGCAGCGCTGCCGTTGCTGTCATAGCTGAGGTCGCCTGTTGCTGGGTTATACAGGATCCGTTGATTGGTGCTGCTGAAACTGCTGCCTGAGCTGAAGGCAGCTGCTGCGAGAATGCCAGTGTCCGGGAGAGCTGTGAATACCGATTTGTCGAATTGGATCCGATCACCCTGAGCGCCGTTGAAATCGGTGATGCGGTCGCGATTGCTGCTGCTGTTGGGAGTTGTGTCAAAACGGAAGATGTCGGCACCCAGTCCGCCGGTGAGGATGTCATTGCCAAGACCACCAATCAGGGTGTCATTGCCGATTCCACCATTGAGAACATTGGTAGCTGAGTTGCCGGTGATCGTGTTTGCCAGGTTATTGCCGGTTCCGTTAATGTCATTGCTGCCGGTGAGCTTCAGGTTGGCGGTGGTGCTGGCCAGCGAGGTCACGGTGACGCTGCTGTGGAAGGTGTCTGCCGCTAGTCCCGGTGCAGCAATCGTGTGCATGTCATTGCCATCCTGGTCCTGAATCACACCATGAGCGTCGTTGGAGCTGGAGAGATCGGTGTAGCGCAGCCGCACACTCTGCATGCTGGTGGGTTCCGAACCAGCGATGCTGAGGCGCAGTTGGCTGCTGCTGGCGCCAGGAGTGATTGCACTGATTGTCCGGCTGCTGCCGGCCACGGTAATCACGAAGCGATTGGCGCTTAGCCCAGTGGTGACAACGGCTTCCGAGAACAGCAGCAGCAGTTGGCTCCCCTCCACACTGATGGAGGTGATGGCTGGCATTCCTGTCCATCCCAAGGATTTAATTTTGTTAGCAATTAGCTCCGCAAGAAACTCGTTGCCCATGGCATTCAGATGAACCTTGTCACTTCGTAATGCCCGTGGCGGGATGTCGTTGGCTACGTCCCATGCGCTGTTCGATCCCAGGTTTGTCTCGCTTCTGGTTGGAAACGCTTGGCCCCAGTCGCTGGCGTACTGAGTGGGGAATTTAGCCTTCATCCACGCTTCAGCTCCATCGATGAAGTCTCGGCGTACGTCATACCAATGCTGGGGAAATACTGCTGCTACTGACGAATTCCGGTTGATGATGTTGCTGTAACCCGAGGATGGTGCGGTTTTGAGTGCTGGATTGCCGCCGCCTTCACTGTTATAGCCTCCATTGAAGACTGGAAGCATCAGAACAGGTTTGTTTGTTCCAGCTATCTTTGCCAGCATCTTTTGATAGATGCTGACATCGGTTTCGGTTGTTCTGCCGATTCCATTGCGGCCAAGCCAGAGGATGGCGCTATGGCTGTTGAGCTCGTAGGCCGTTCCGTTAATGCTGTCCGTTGTCACTGGGGTGATGACCTGTGTTCCGATTGCTGTGACAGCTTTCCCCGACACAGATCGCACAAACTGGTAGCCCGTGGGTGAAGAGGCGCTGCCAACCGGCTTCAGGATTCCTGAAACGCCCGCGATCGTGACGGGGAGGCCGCTGGTCATCCCCCTAGCAATGGTTGCTGATAGATTGGTGATAGCTATTGCACCGGATGGCGGTATTCGCCCACCGTCAACACGGCCGGAAGCAATAATTCCTCCCTGGCGACCGGCAATCTCGACCGATCGTTGTCCGCCAACACCACGATTGATGACCTGTATATCTACACCTAGGCGTCTGGCAATACGAGTAGCGCCAAGAAAATATGTCATCGAATCGCCCCACTGCACAATGATATTTGGTGGGGATTGACTTGCTGGGATTGCTGCCGACAACTGATGCAAGCTCAAATTTGTTAGAAAACTTAGCAGATTTAGTGATCTCTCTTTGTTGATGGCCAGGGTTCAGGTGTTCGTGAGCTGACCTTTGGATGGGATGTTGGATGTGAGCTTCGATTTGAGGTGTCGGTGGGGATCACTGGTGAGCATCGATGGCGTGCATTGATGATGGGTATCGATCAGTGTTGACAACTGACTGTTGGCCCATGCCCTCCTTGGTCTGGCACTGCATCCCTGTCCGCCATCAGGGATACCGTTGGGCCCGCTCAGCTGTGGGCTGAGCTGCCGGCGCTGGCACCTGGGGCCAGCTGTCGATTGGGACAGTCCGTTGGCTCTGGAGCACCTCAAGCAATGCAGTGGACGGCGACCGGGCTGTTCAGAACCACCACTCCCCCAGGACTGTCAGAGATCCGTCGAGCGTGTTGGGGCAGGGGCCGGATCGAGCCGTGGCTGGCTGAGCCCACGCCACTGGTTGGCCAGGGCCTGCTCCAGGGCAGGGCAGCTGCCTTGCAGGGGCCGGGGCATCGGCAAGGTCGATGGCTGACTGGCTGCCGGCTGAGGCGTGCTGGGCTGGCTCCAGGCGATCAGGCCGCCCAGGGGGTCCTGATGGGCAGCGCCGAGCAGGTCCTGGCGGGAGAGGGCGCCGCTGAGCAGCTGGCTGAATTGCCCCTTGCGCTGGGCCAGGGTTGGGCCAATCAACCTGGGATCGCGGCAGAGTCTTACTGCCTCCTGGCTGATCGAGGGGCGCGGATCGATCAGAGCCGGTGTGATGCTGGTCGGTTGCTCGGTCTGGATCCAGCTGCCGCGCTGCGACCAGGCCCACCAGGCGACAGCGCCCAGGGCCAGCACCAGCGGCACCAGCAGCAGGAGGCTGGCCGTGCTCCCCAGTGCCTGTGAGCTTGGGCCGGCCCTGGAGGCGCTGTGTGAGCTGCCCCAGGAGCCCACGGCGACTGAAAGATCATCGCCACTGCCACTGGCGCTGATTTCCGCCAGCCCCTCCGCCAGTTCCGCCCCGTCGCCGAGTGCGACGATCTGGCTGCAGAGCTCCAGGAAGTCCTGGTCGGTGGCGCACGACTTGCGCACGCCATCGGTGCTGAGCAGCAGGGCAAAGCGGTGATCAGCGGTAGCAATCGGCTGCAGCTGAGCCCGCTCAGCCCAGCGGGCAGCAGCCACCGCCTGGCACAGGCTGGCGGTGGCCTCTCCACCGCCTGGTTGGGGGTGCTCTTCGCTGACGAGTTCCGTGCCATCACTGCCCACCTGCACCAGGTCCCAGTCGCCCAACCCGGTGCAACCCCACCAGGTTGGTGCCAGCAGCACCAGTCCCAGGGTGCTGCCATAGAGGGAAGGGCAGAAGGGCTGGTCGGCTGCGTCTGGTTTCTGATGCCAATCCCGCTGGATTGCCCGCAGCCAGTTGTCCTGGATGGCGGCTGGCAGATCGTGGTTCAGCAGCCGCTTCCAGGCTCCCTGGTTTCCAAGGGGGGTCGTCTGCAGGGCGGCCTGGATCGCTGCCGCCGCCAGCTCACAGGCCAGGCGACTGCCCGTGTCGCTGTAGCGGTAGCGCTCGCCGCCATGGCCATCGGCCACCGCCAGCAGCTGCAGGGTCTGGCCTGCCGGAGCGCGCAGCTGGCGCACCAGAGAGGCGTCCTGGCACACCACACCCTTGCGCTGGTGGGCTGCACCGATCACGGTGCAGTGCCAAGGCGCACCCCAGCCAGCGCCCAGCACCTCGCGGCTCACCACACCACCGGACCCACGTCGCCGACGGGATCAAGCAGGGTGGGGGGGAGATCCGGCAGGGGAATGTTGCCGGCTGGCTCGCCCTGCTGGGCAAGGCGGCTGGCGGGCATCGAGGCGGCGCCTACCACCGCGGTGGAGGCCCACTGGATGTACTGGGCCAGGGCCGTGGCATTGCTGGCCTGCAGGGGCCGCCTTGGGGAGCGGGACGAGCCGGCCAGCCGGTGCCGGGGCATCTCACCGCTGCCGCCGGGCACTTCCGCGCCGCCCCGCGGCGCACTCGGCTCTGGACCGATGAACTGCTGCAGCACCTCCTGGTCGGCGTCGTGGCCGACGGCGATGGCCAGGCGAACGGCTTTCTGGGCCCAGGGTTGACGCAGCAGTCGGGCCAGCCCTGCCTCGAAGTCGTCGGTGGGCTGGCCGTCGGAGATCAGAACCAGCACCGGCGGCAGCGCCCGCTCCTCCATCGGTGGTGAGGCCAGCTGGCCGGCCACCAGCTCCAGGGCCTCGCCCATCGCCGTCACCCCGCCGGCCTGGAGGTCGTGCCACTGCAGCTGCTCCACCGGCGTGGGCTCAGCGATGTGCCAGTGGGCGCGGTCGGCAAAACGCACCGCCCGCACCAGCACCCGGGCCTCGGGGTTCTCCCGCGCCACCCGGGCCATGCCCGGCAGCGACTGGCGGATGGCCTGGTTGAGGGCCTGCATCTTGCCCTGGGCGGCCATCGAGCCGGAGCAGTCGCAGATGTAGATGAAGTGCAGGGGCCGATTGGCCAGGCGCACGTTGGGGAAGGAGGGCATCAGCGGGGCACCATGGTTGTGGCTCGGGCTGCCTCTAGCGGGCGATGCGCACAGCACCATCGTGGCTGATCAGTTCAGTCACGGCAGCGAGGTTGCAGCTTCGCCCAGGATCCACCTGCAACTCCTGGCCGTGCAGCAGGGTCACCTGCCAGGGCGTTCGGCTGCAGTTGCGCAGGCCGAGGACGGTGGCGTCGCTTGGGTGGGCCACCACCTCGGCCAGGGGGTGGTCGAACTGCGGCGGTTGCAGCGCATCGAAGTGGTGGCGGTGCAGGGTGGTGCCGGCGGCGGCCACCACTTCGCCGCAGGCCAGTTGCAGGCGCAGGGGCGGCGGCAGTGGTGCGCCGCAGCTCCAGCAGGGCGGGGGAGGACTCTGGTGGCTGCGGAAGTTCTCCTGGCCGCAGGCCTGGCAGATCTGGCGCCGATCGAGGGTGCGGGCCAGACCCTCCTGCCATTGGCCGGTGAGCACCCTCCTGGCGGGGTCGAGCAGCCCCGGCCCGAAGGTTTGCTCGAACAGCTCCTGCAGGTCGGCTGGGTAGATGGGCCAGGTGAGCAGCGCCGCGCTGTGCCAGTGGGGATCGGGGCGGTTGCGCTGGTCGCTGGGATCAAAAATGAACACCGGATCCTCGCCGTAGAGGCGGCGGCGGGCGGGTTCATCGAGGCAGCGGATCTCCAGCTCCAGGGCGCCACGGAAGGGGTCATGGCGGGTGAGCAGGCGAAACAGCAGCACCGCAAGGGAGTGGAGGTCGCTGTTGGCACTGGGTCTGGCGCGGCCCATCAGCACCTCAGGGGCGATGAACCCCGGGGTGCCGAGCACGCCGCCGGGGTCCCGGCCATCCACATCGACGTTGTCGTTGTCGCAGATCAGGATGCGGCCGCTGGCTGCTTCGAGGAAGAGATTGCCCAGTGAGATGTCCTTGTAACAGAGCCCCCGGCTGTGGAGGGCATGGAAGCCGGCGGTGAGTTCCAGGCAGGCGCGCAGCACGCTGGCCAGGCTGAGGTCCAACCGTCCGCCGTAGTGCTCCACGGCCCCCACGAACCCCGCCGGTCGCAGGTTCATCAGGTACCCGAAGCCCGGCTCCTGGCAGCGGAACTGTTGCTCGGATTCTGCAGTGGGCCGCAGCAGGGCGATGGGCCAGAGAAAGCTGGCGCTGGGGGCGGTGCTGCTGATCGCGGCGAGCAGGCGGCGTTCCAGCCCCGGATCGCGGGCAATGCAGGCCGGCAGATACCACTTCAGGGCCAGGCGTTCACCGGCCAGCTCCACCTCGTACACCTGCCCCTGGCTGCCGCTGCCGATGCCGCGCACCACCTGGAGTGGCGTGCTCAGGCCCTCAAAGGAGAGCCTGCTGCCCTCGGGGAGGATCCAGGTCATCGCGATGGTGCCCCTGCGCTAGGTGCCGGGCCCTGGCCGATGGCGTTGCGGATGCCGTTGCGGTGGGCCAGGGCGGTGCGGCGGTTGGCAAAGGGGTGCTTGCGGGCCTGGCCATCGCGGAGTTCCACCTGCAGGGTGTGCTGTTTGCGCGAACCCAGCAGCACGGCCGCCACCAACACCGCCACTTGCAGGGGCCAGAAGATCCCCACGGGGCCGATGCGCACCGGCAGCAGCAGCAGCAGCGCCACACTCAGCAACACCCACCAGCTGAAGATGTGGGGAAACTGGGGTTCGCTCTGCACCACGGCACTGCGGATCTGATCGAGGCGGATGGCTTCCCCGCCGATGGCCACCGTGGCCGGTGCACTCTGGGGTTTGGCTGTAGCTGGCCGGGCCTGGCTGGGGGGGCTGGCGGGCTTGGCGGTCGTCGCTGCGGCCGTCAGCCGGAACACCAGCACGGGCCCGGAGCGGCCGAGGCGGATCTCATCGCCATCGCCGATCGGCCGGCAGCGCTGCACCCGCTCCCCCTCCAGGTAGGTGCCATCGCTGCTCTGCCAGTCGCACACCAGCCAGCCATGGCGGCGGGAGAAGCGCACCACGGCATGGTGTGCCGACACCGCTTCCTGGGTGGGCAGGGCCAGCTGGTTGCCGCTGGCACGGCCGATGGTGAGGGGCTGGTCTGGATTGAGCCGCAGGCATTTCTCGGGTGCATCGCGCAGCTGGAGCAGGGCGGGTCCTGTCATTCCTCACCCCGGCGGCGCTTCCACCACAGCTGCCAGTCGTCGCGCAGATCGTTCCAGAAGCCGCCATCCCCCTGGCGGAAGGGCTGCACCCGGCCGGGGAAGATCAGCGCCTTGCTGGCCAGGGCCAGGGCCACCAGCAGCAGGGTGAGCAACACCCAGCCCGGGATGGCGCCAGGCCACTGGGCGGCAAACAGGGCCCGCAGGGCATAGATGGCCAACGTGAAGGCCAACCAGAAGCGAAAGGGCTCCCAGGGATCACGCGGCTGGGCCACGCACCGCTCCAGCGAATGGGGCCAGGGTAGGTCCGTAGCGTGGAGGGAGTCCCGGGTTGCCATCGCCCCTTGATCGAGGCGTCTCCCCCCCAGTCCAGCCCATCGCGGCAGCGCCTTTGGCGGGAGCTGGTGACGGCCTGTGCCCAGGGCGACCCGGCCGGGCGGCCGGCGGCGATCCGCCGGGCCTGGGCCGCGTTGCGCAAGCACCAGGCATCTGCGGAACTGTGGCAGGGCCAGCGGCTGGTGCGGCGGCTGGAGCTTGGGGAGGGACGGGTGCGCATCGGCCGGGACCCGGCCTGTGAGCTGGCCCTCGATTGCCCTGGCCTCAGCCGGGTGCACGCCGTGCTGGAGCGGCGGCGCCCCAGTGATCGCGACCACACGCTGGTGGATTTCGACTCCAGCAATGGCCTGTTTCACCGCGACCGGCGGATCCGCTCGATCGTGCTGCGCCATGGCGACACGGTGGTGCTGGGCTCGTCGCTGAAGGGCGACACGCCGCTGCTGCGCTACCACCACCGCCGCAGCGCTCTGGAGCTGGGGGTCCACGCCGTAGGCATTGCCAGCCTGGTGGGCTCTGCCCTGCTGGCGTCAGGGATGCTGCTGGCGGCCACCGTTGGCGGCGGCTCGAAGATCCGGGTGATCGATGGCCCGGTGAAGATCCTCTCGGCAGGCGGCCAGCAGATCGACGCCCAGCAGGGATCGGCCACGGCTCTGCCGTCGCTGGCCGACTATCCCCTGCATCTGCGCCAGGCGCTGCTGGCCTCGGAAGAGGCCCGTTTTGGCTGGAACAGTGGCATCGATCTGTTCGGCACGCTGCGCTCCGCCCTGTTGGGCACGGGCGGGGGCAGTGGGCTGACCCAGCAGGTGGCGCGGCTCTACTACCCGGATGTTGGGCGCGACGTGAGCCTCACCCGCAAGCTGCGTGAGCTGTGGGTTGCCCTGCAGCTGGAGGTGGGCTACAGCAAGAACCGCATCCTGAAGATGTATCTCGACCGAGCCCATCTGGGTCTGGGAACGGATGGGTTTGAACAGGCGGCCCAGCTCTATTTCCGCAAGTCAGCCCGGGATCTGGATGTGGCGGAGTCGGCCTTCCTGGTGGGGCTGCTGCCCAGCCCCAATGGCTACAGCCCCTGCCATGCCCCCAGCCAGGAGGAGGAGGCGACCGAGCTGGAAACGGCCATGACCAAGCGCGGCGGCGACCTCAGTGCGCACCAGCAGCAGCGGATCGCGGCGGTGCGCTCCGGCCCCTGGTTGCCCGTGAAACGCCGCAACCTGGTGCTGGAGCTGATGCACGGCCAGGGGGCTCTCAGCGATCAGGGCCTGCGGGATGCCCAGAGGCAACCGCTGAACATCGATCCCTCGGCCTGCCGAGAGTCGCCGATCACCAGCTACCCCTTCTTCTCCGACTACGTGATCGGGGAGCTGGAGGGGAGACGGTACGGCCTCAATCTGGGCGGCACGGAGGGCGGCAACTACGTGGCGGTGAGCACGATCGACCCGCCGCTGCAGGCCCTGGCCCAGCGGCAGTTGCGGCGCTTTCTGGAGGGGCCGGCGACGGCGGTGGGTCTGGGCCAGGGGGCCCTGATCAGCCTGAGGCCCAGCAGCGGCGAAATCCTGGCCTATGTGGGCGGCGGCAACTACGAGCGCTCCAGTTTTGATCGCGTGCAGGCCCTGCGTCAGCCGGGCTCAACCTTCAAGCTGTTCCCCTTTATCGCCGCCCTGCAGGCCGGGATGCAGGAGCAGGAGCTGGTGAGCTGCGCAGCCTTGGGCTACGTGGCCGGCTGCCGGCGGAGCAGTGCACCGATCACCATGATCGACGGCCTGGCCCTCTCGGAGAACGTGGTGGCCTTGCGGGTGGCCGAGCGGGCGGGGCTGAATCAGGTGGTGCGCCTGGCGCGGCAGCTGGGGATCAGCACCCCCCTGGATGCCGACTACTCGGCCATGCTCGGTGGCCGCGAAACCTATCTCTACGAGCTGGCCCGGGCCTATGCGGTGGTGGCCAACGGCGGTCGCTGGGTGCCGATGCATGGCGTGACCCGCATCTACGACCTGGGCATCTGCCAGTCGCTGCAGAGCCTGGAGCAGTGCCCCGATCGCGGGGTGACGGTGGCCCTCGGGGAGAAGCCGCGCCAGTTGCTGAGCGAAGAGCATGCCGCCGCCATGGACCGGATGCTGCGGGCCGCGGTGGTGAGGGGAACGGGCCAGGCTGCAGGGGTTGTGGCGGATGCCCGCGGCAAGACCGGCACCACCAACGACGGCGTGGATGTGCTGTTCATCGGCTATTCGCCGGCGATGGATCTGCTCACGGCGATCTGGATGGGCAATGACGACAACCAGCCGGCGGCGGCCGCCAGCGGCGCCCTGGTGGCCGAGTTGTGGGGGCAGTACATGGCGGCAGCCGCGGGGCAGACCTGAGCCCACTGCCAGGCCATGCTGGAGGCAGTGCGCTCTGGGCAGCGGGTGAAGGGGAGTGGGCAGCCGCAGTGGCGGGAGCTGGGTGAGCGCCTGGCCCACACCCTGCGCCAGAGCAATGGAGCCATCACCACGCCGGCTCGGCTGCAGGGTCTGGTGGCAGACCTGGCGGCCGGGCACACAGCGCTGCTGCTGCCCCTGAAGGATCTGGTGACCCGGCCTGCCTTTCAGGCCCTGATTCCCAGGGCCGGCAGCGGCAGTGGCGCGGTGCAGCGGGACGTGCTGCTCCAGGAGTTGGAGGCCACCTACTCACTGCCGGTGATCGCGGCGATCGCTGAGCTGCTGGATGGCTTCCTGGATCTGCCCCCTGGATCGCTGGGGCGGTCGGACGGGGCGGCTACTCCCCAGGTCCAGACATCTCCTGGGCCTGGCCTGGATGTCCGGCCCGCTGCCCCGGAGCAGCTGACAGCACCACCGCCGCCCCCGGCTTGGACACCTCCCCCATCCCCGCCTCAACCCCAACCCCAACCCCAACCCCAAGCTCCGCCGCCACCAGCGCCTGTCTGGCCGGTCGAGCCAGCACCCCTGGCCCAGCCCCAAGAGCGTGGGGTCTCGGGCTGCAGCCTCGTGCTGCTCGCTTTGGTCACGGCGCTGGTGGTGGCAGGCGGTGTGGTGGTGCTGCGCAGCACCGACCTCTGCGCCCTGGTGGGGTTCTGTCCCGGCGTCCAGGTTGCCGGTGGGGTGATCCAGGCGCTGCAGGCGGCTGATCAGGCTGAACAGGATCTCCGCCAGGCCACTGATCTCCGCGCTTATGAGCGGGCCCTGATTGAGCTGGAGCGGCACTTGCTCGTGCTCGCCAGCGCCAGGCTGACGCCAGAGCAGGAGCAACGCCGCCAAAGCCTCGATCAGCTGGCCCGGGACGCCCGAGGTGTGCTGATGGAGGAGAACAACGATCTGCGGCGCCTCGAGAAGGTGGCCAGAGCCCTGGCCTCAGCGCGGGAGAGCAGCGGAGAGCAGCGGGCGAGCCTGATGGCGATGGCCAGCCAGGAGCTCGAGGCCATCGGGCCACGCAGCTTCTCGGCGCCGGAAGCGAAACGGCTGCGCCAGCAGCTGGAGCAGCTCGAACGGGAGACGCTGGTCACCGAGCCACCATTGCCGGGTGAGCCCGGTGACGGGGGGGCGCCTGCCCAGGATTCGGCACCGCCGCCAGAGATGGCACCGCCACCGCCCATGGCAACTCCGCTACCGATCGCACCGCCACCGCCCGTGCCGTCTGAGGAGCCGGCCCCTTGAGCGGTGTGGCAGGTGCGGGCCCCCATCCCACGGTCCACCGTCCTCCCCACTGTTCTGGATGGATCAGCAGAACGAACCGGTGGCCCCGATGAGCAACCCTCCTGTCCCGCCCCCGCCCGACCTCGACGACGACCTCGATGATCTCCTCGAGGATCGTGGCCGGAGCCTCGGCTTGAGGCTGCTGGCGTTGTTGGGCGCCTTCAGCTTCCTGATGCTGGGGATCAGCAGCATGGCACCGTTGCTGAAGCCGGCACCTCCACCGCAACTGCCCGATCAGCGCCGGGAGCCCTGGATCAGCTGAGGCTCCATGGCTCATCGCGCCACCAGTGCCAGCCCTCCAGGTTGATCAGCAGGCCAAACACCAGCAGACCCACCATCAGCAGCACCTGATCCAGGCGAGCATCCGGCACCAGGATGTCGGCAATCAGGTGCAGGAGGTTGGTGATCGAATACACCACACTGAACCAGAAATGCCCCCGCCGCACTCTCCTCCAGTGGTTGCTGGGAGCCGCCGACGTGCAGGCATAGGCAATCAGCACGATGCTGACCAGAGGGAGCAGGAAGTAGCCGAGCATGGCGCCAAACAGCCAGGGCAGCAGGTCCTGCTGCAGATGGCTGTGGATCTCCGCTGATTGCCCATGAAATAGCGGCATCAAGCCCAGGTCCACGTGAAACAACATGGCCAGCAGCCATGCCAACCAGAGGCTGATCAGCCGCAGGCCGTGACGCAGGGATGGGGTCATGGTGGCTTCAGCGGCCGCTGTGATGGTGAACCAGGCCAATGAGGTCTGCCTGGCCCAGCTGGTCGTGCGTTCCACCCCGTCAGTCAAGGCGGTCACGCTGGCTGGACTGTCATACCGCACCCAGTGGATCTCATGGCACGGTCTGCCGTGAGCAGAACGTTTGCCGCCATTACTATCCACTCTCACTTGCAACCATGCCAGCTGAATTGCCTTGAAAGTGCAGCAAATCCCTGCAGGCCTTTGCCAATGACAACCTCAGTATCAAAGTGAACATCACAATGAAAACTACAGCCTGGGAGGGTTCGTTGACCACAAGATCAAGGCCAGTTCTGCTCAAGTTCAGTGCTCATGACTGCTCTGCCTGTCAATTCATGGCGACGTTTGATGAAAGTGTTGCTCTGGGGATGGGACTGCATTTTCACGATGTGAACATGAAAGATCCAGTCTCCTATGGGCCGTATCGCCAAATTCTCTTATCCTGCCACCCCGATAAACATGACATATCGCTCCCCACGTATCTGCTTGTTCAAGAGCCAGAAGCTGACTTCTCCGTTGGGGGGGGAAATCGTTGGTGCCATGCCGGAGGAGGCTTTCCGAGCCCGTGTCAGATCGTTTCTGGTTGGCGACGCCCCTGTGGATTCAGAGCCTGCTCATCAATCACCAGATGACTGATCAATGTGGTTGTAAAAGAAAACAGCAGAAATGGCAGAGTGAGGGCAACGATCAAGGCGATCACGGCCACACCGGCGATTGGATGCCCTGCAGCGCCAAGTGCAGCCGCAGTGGCAAGGCTCAGAAATGTGAGCAGCAGCCAGACCATGATCTGTCCATAGATATCCCCGTAGCTGAGCGTGCAACGGAGCTGGTAGCCAGTTCGGCTCGGCATCGTCATTGACTTCTATTGGCTTATCCAAGTGATCATGCGCTGATGATCTTCAATGGGCTGGCGGTTTGATTCACATCTGCTGCTGACTCGATGCACAGTCAGCAGTGCTTGATGCTCAACAGCGCTGATTGAATGCAAGGGGATCTGCCGCTCGTGCACGATGCCTGGGGAGATTTTGTTGATAGCCGAATTGGACGATCCAAAACCATGACCAGCCCTCCTCAGCACACGCAGCAAGACGATCCTGTGGCCACTGATCACAACATGGCCACTGATCACAACATGGCCAAGGATCCGATCTGTGGGATGGTGGTTCCGAAAGCCACCGCTCTCACCGCTGAGCGGGCCGGACGCCACTATTACTTCTGCAGCCAGGGCTGCCGCCAGACCTTTCTGGCCCCCCAGCAGCAGATGCGCCAGATGCGCCGTCGGATTGCTGTTGCCCTCGGCGGGGTGCTGGCGCTTGCGGTTCTCCGGGCCGGAGCCTTTCTGGCTCTGGCGGCCGGGGTGAGCCTGCTGAGCTGGGCTCCGGTGCCCCAGTTGCCCTGGCTCACCTGGGGCGTGTGGATGTTCCTGCTGGCCACGCCGGTGCAGGTGATCGGCGGTTGGAGTTTCTACACCGGCGCCTGGCTGGCCCTGCAGCGGCGTGTTCTGAACATGGATGTGCTGATCGCGCTGGGCACCTCTGTGGCCTACATCTACAGCGTGTTTGTGGTGTTCGCTCCCCAACTGTTGCCGGTTGGGGTGGATGAGCGGAATGTCTATTTCGAAGTGTCGGCTGTGGTGATCGCCTTTGTGCTGCTCGGCAAGACCATGGAGGAGATGATCAAGCAGCGCTCCTCGGCAGCCGTGCGCCGCTTGCTGGATCTCCAGCCATCCACGGCCATCGTGATTCGCGCCGGTGAGGAGATGGAGGTGCCGGTGGAGGCGGTGCAACGCGGCGATGTGGTGGTGGTGCGGCCCGGCGACAAGGTGCCCGCCGATGGGGTGGTGCTCGATGGGCAGTCGTCGGTGGACGAGGCGCTGATCACGGGCGAATCCCTGCCGGTGAGCAAGAAGGTGGGCTCGGAGCTGATCGGTGGCACGATCAACGGTCAGGGGCTGTTGCGTTTCGAGGCCACCCGGGTGGGGGCGGAGACAGCCCTGGCCCAGATCATTCGCATCGTGGAACAGGCCCAGGCCAGCTCCGCCCCGGTGCAGCGCCTCGCCGATCGTGTCACCGCCTGGTTTGTGCCGGTGGTGGTGGCGGTGGCGTTTCTCACCATGGCCCTCTGGACCCTGGGAGGCAGTTTCAGTGGCGGCCTGCTGGCCTTCATCGCCGTGCTGGTGATCTCCTGCCCCTGCGCCCTGGGGATCGCCACCCCTGCAGCGCTGATGGTGGGGGTGGGCAAAGGTGCCGAACTGGGCATCCTGATCCGCAGCGGCGAGGTGCTGGAGCGGGTGGAGCAACTCACCACTGTGGTGTTCGATAAGACCGGCACCCTCACCCGCGGCAAGCCCGCCCTCACCACTGTGGTGCCCGTTGGCGAGCTGGGCAGCGAGCAGGTGCTCCAGTTGGCCGCATCGCTGGAATACGGTTCTGAACACCCCCTGGCCATGGCCCTTCGCGGGGCGGCAGCGGCCCAGGGGCTGGACTTGTTGCCGATCGAAGATTTTCGCGCCCGGGTGGGGGAGGGGGTGATGGCGGATGTGCGTGGCCAGCCCTTCTGGCTCGGCAACCGCCAACTGGCCGGCCGGTTTGTTCCCCACCTTGTGGAAGCGGTGCAGAGTCCCCTGCTGCAATTGGAAGCCGGAGGCATCTCCGTGGTCCTCCTGGGCCAGGGCCATGACGTGCTGGGGCTGCTGGGGGTGGCGGACACCGTGCGACCGGAGGCCAAGCAGGTGATCGAGGCATTGCAACGGCGTCACATCCAGGTGGTGATGCTCAGTGGCGATCACCACACCACGGCTCAGTCCATTGCGCAGCAGCTCGGCATCGGTGAGGTGATCGCCGAGGTGCGTCCCGGCGACAAGGCCGCCACGATTCGCGCTCTGCAGCGGGCAGGCCAGGTGGTGGCGATGGTGGGCGATGGCGTCAACGATGCACCCGCGCTGGCCACTGCTGACATCGGCATTGCCATCGGTTCCGGATCGGATGTGGCCAAGGAGGCAGGCGACCTGCTGTTGCTGGGCAATGATCTGCGCGCCGTGCTCACCGCCCTTGGCCTGTCAAGGGCCACGATGCTCAAAATCCGCCAGAATCTGTTCTGGGCTTTCATCTACAACAGCCTGGCTGTGCCGATTGCGGCCATGGGTTGGCTCAATCCAATGATTGCTGGTGCGGCAATGGCCTTGAGCTCCTTATCCGTGATCATTAATTCAGCCCTATTAAACCGCTATCGACGGGCTTGACCATGCTCTAGTCAGCGTTGGCGGGGCGAGGCGTAAAGGCTGGGCCCACAAGGGCATCAGTGCTCCACGGGCCTTTTCTGGAGGTTTACAGGGCTGGAGCGGTGATTGGGATTGGTTGGCTTTGAACCTGATCCTCGCTGGCGGCTGGATTGAGGAAACCATCATCTTCAGCAGCTCAGCACGTTCTTTGTGGTCGCCCAGCGCTTGTGCTCCCCCAGTTCCAGCCGAATGGCTGTCGCATTCAGGGTGCACCCCATCCTGTGCTATTCCTTTTGTCTGGGTCCTTTTGATTGGGATCAACAGGACTGAGTCCTGGCCCTAGCGCGCAGATCACCATGGGGCAAGTCTGGAATTTCTCTGTTCATTCATGCTGGCAAGCACTACCCATGAGCGGGTTTATTGCCTATGCTGGCTATCAGACCAAGCTCAAGACCATGCTGACCGGATCTGACCTGCTGACCAAAGTGAAGGAGTTGGGGGATGCCTCCAAGTCTGAACTGGTGCGTGAATGCGGCTACGTGAGCACCAAGAAGGATGGTGGTGAGCGGCTGAACTTCACGGCCTTCTATGAGGCGCTGCTGGAGGCCAAGGGGCTCAGTCTTGGCAGTGATGGCGTCGGCCGTGGCAATGGTGGCCGCAAGCTCAGCTATGTGGCCACGGTGCAGGGCAACGGCAACCTGTTGGTGGGCAAGGCCTACACGGCCATGCTGGACCTCCAGCCCGGCGATGAATTCGAGATCAAGCTGGGGCGCAAGCAGATCAAGCTGATCCCCGCCGGAGGTGCCGACGAGGAGTGATGAGGCGGCCGTTGGCCGTGCATTCAGTGCGCATTCCAGTAGTCCCCCGCTTTAGGCGGGGTGTGGGTCGTCTGCACTCCCGCTCTTGCTGTTCACCACCTGGCTGCTGTGCACCACCAGGTGCTGCTCTCGTGTGCTGTCCACGGTGAATTCGCTCCAGCGAGCCGAGTCGGCCCACTGGGGTTTCTGCAAGGGCCAGTCGATGCGACGCCCCCTGTAGGTGATGCCGACGCAGGTGAGGCTTGCGTCATCGGCAAGCAGGCTCCAGAGCAGGGCAATGTGGTCGCGCCTATAGCCCTTGTGGTGGTCATCGGGCAGGTCCGCGATCTGTCCTGGCCCAAGCGTCACGCCCAGCTCGCGTTGCCAACTGAGGTAGTGACCGTTGTGGGTGGGATAGAACCAGCAGGTGTCATTGGTGGCTTCGCTCAGTGGGAAGCGATCGAGCTGCTGCCAGCAATCCAGGTCGTTCGGGCATGGCTGATACACAGCCAGCCAGAGCCGCTCGGGTTCAAAGCGGGGCGTGATCGCGTCGCACACCCGGTTGAGCTGACCCCCCAGATTCATGGTGAGCACGATGCGTAGGGCGAAGGCGCTGGCTACGCCCTGACGCTGCACCGCTTGCAGATCAACATTGGATGCCTTGTCCTCACTGAGGGCCTCGGGCGGAGCCAGCAGGAACAGCAGCGGGCTGGCCTGGGCCATATCAACCCAGGCCGAGCTGGCCGAGGATTCCCTGGCCGGTGATCACTTCGGTGCCGAGACCGATCACAAAGCCAAGCATGGCCAGACGGCCGTTCCAGGTCTCGGCAAAGGCCACGAAGCCAAAGCGGGGCGAGGCAGCACTGGATTCGGTCATGGGAGGGGAGTAAAAAATCTGAAGAAATCCTACAAACCCTGCGTGATGTGTTGACGTATCGGAGGAGACAGCTTTTGAAGATGGAGCGCCTAGCCGATCCCGGTTCTCAGAAGACAAGACATCCTCTCGGCAGTGGGGGGAGTGTCGATCGTGATCATGCCCTGCAGCTCTGAGCTCGTGGGGCCCGCATCGGTGGACTTAACCCTGGCCGGCACCTTTCGCTTGCTCCGTAAAGTGCACTAGGTGATTGAGGTGTGTGATATCACCGATTATCGGGACTTCACCGACAAGATCGAGATCAAAGCCGGCAACCGAATCCTGATCATTCCGGGTGAGACCGTGCCGGGCGTCACACGAGAGCGACTGCGCCTCGGTCCGAGAATCTGAGGCTGGCTGGAGAGTCGCAGCCGATTTGCCCGTCTTGGACTAATGGTGCGTATCAGTGCTCCATTCATGGGTCCCGGCATCGACAGCCAACAGGTGCTGGAAATGAGCAACTTCGGTCCGGCGCCGTTGGCTCTGTCGCCAGGTCTGCCCTGCCAAATCGCTGGTCACACCCCGGCATGTGCTCCAGAGCACATGCGCGAGGCGTGCAAATCACGGTTTGGGCGTCATCATTTGCATTTTCTCGACAACGACTGAATTCCACTCAAAGCAGAGTTTGAAGGGTGCTGCCCGCTCGCAGCTTTGGTGACGGATACGTGGTTTCATTGCCGGTGCAGAGTTGGTTTTGCATGGCTGATCGGGGCGTTGTCTACCTCGCGGTACAGCAGTTCTGTTATCTGGAGGCGGCCCTGATCAGTGCCCTGGCGCTGAGGGCTCTCCATCCCGACCTGCCGATCACCGTTGTGTCGGATCTGCCCGCTCTGGCAGCGCTGCCAATCGAGCGCCATGGGCTGGAGGCGCGTCTGCTGCCGCAACCGCACCATGGGTCAGGCTTGAGCCTGTCGCGGGCCGTTAAAACCCGGATTCACACCTTCAGCCCCCACCGGGACACGCTCTACCTGGATGCCGACATGCTGCCGGTGCAGCCGCTGACCAGCCTCTGGAACATCCTTGAGCAGGACGATCTGGCCCTGGTGCCCGACCGCCTGCCTGAGATCGGTCTGTGTGATCACATTGCCCCGGAGGAGGTGGCCTTCACCCTGGAGTGCCTGCCGGCGAGCACCCGCCAGTTCAACAGTGGTCTGATCCTCTGGCGGCGCAGCGCGACCAGCATGGCGCTGTTCGAGGCCTGGCACCGTGAATGGCAGCGCTTCGCCCGTCATGACCAACTGGCCTTGGCCAGGGCCATTTTCACCAGCCAGACGCCTGTGCTGGAGCTACCCCGTCACTACAACCTCTCCCCCCGCGACGCTGAACCCCTGCTTAAGCGGGGAGAGCCGGCCACCCTGCTCCACTGCTGGGGTGGCAAGGTGACCAGTGGCCGCTTCCGCAGGCTGGCCGGGCGCTTCTGTCCCCAGGCGCTGGAGATTGCCGACGAGCTGCTGGCGACGGTTGCCGAGTCCCTGCTCAGCGCCTGAGATCGAAGCGATCGGCCTCCATCACCTTCACCCAGGCGGCCACGAAGTCGCACACCAAGCGGCCGGCGCCATCGCTCTGGGCATACACCTCGGCAATGGCCCGCAGCTGGGAGTTGGAGCCGAACACCAGATCCACCCGGGTGCCGCTCCAGCGCAGCTGCCCGCTGCGGCGATCGCGCCCCTCAAACAGCTCGCCGCTCTCGTCGACGGGGCTCCAGCTGGTGGCCATGTAGAGCAGGTTCACGAAGAAGTCGTTGCTCAGCACCCCCGGCCGCTCGGTGAACACGCCATGGGGCACGCCACCGCGGTTGGCACCCAGCACCCGCAGGCCGCCCACCAGCACGGTCATCTCCGGGGCGCTCAGCCCCAGCAGCTGGGCCCGGTCCAGCAGCAGGTGCTCGGCACTCACGCTCATCGGGCCCTTCTGCCAGTTGCGGAAGCCATCGGCCTGGGGCTCCATCACCGCAAACGAGGCCGCATCCGTTTGCTCCTGGCTGGCATCCATGCGGCCGGGGGTGAAGGGCACCTCCACGGCCTGGCCGGCGGCGGCCGCCGCCTGCTCCACGCCCACGCCACCCGCCAGCACGATCAGATCCGCCAGCGACACGCGCACGCCACCTGAGCGGGAGGCGTTGAAGGCCTGCTGGATGCCCTCGAGCACGGCCAGCACCCGATGCAGCTGCTCGGGTTGGTTCACGGCCCAGTCTTTTTGGGGGGCCAGCCGCACCCGGGCGCCGTTGGCGCCGCCGCGCCTGTCGGAGCCGCGGAAGCTGGAGGCCGAGGCCCAGGCGGTGCTCACCAGTTCCGCCACGCTCAGCCCGGCGGCCCGCAGCCGCGCCTTGAGATCGGCGATGGCGGCCTCGTCCACCAGGGGGTGATCCACCGCCGGGATCGGGTCCTGCCAGATCAGGTCTTCCTCGGGCACTTCGGGGCCGAGGTAGAGGGTCTTGGGCCCCATGTCGCGGTGGGTGAGCTTGAACCAGGCCCGGGCGAAGGCATCGGCGAAGGCCTCCGGGTGCTGGTGGAAGTGGCGCGAGATCGGCTCGTAGATCGGATCGAAGCGCAGCGAAAGATCCGCCGTGGTCATCATCGGCGGGTGCTTGAGCCCGGGGATGTGGGCGTCGGGGATCAGGTGCTCCTCACGGCAGTCTTTGGCCTGCCACTGCCAGGCACCGGCGGGGCTCTTGATCAGCTCCCACTCGTAGCCGAACAGCATGTCGAAGTAGCCCATGTCCCAGCGGTTGGGGTTGGGTTTCCAGGCGCCCTCAATGCCGCTGGTGGTGGCATCGGCCCCCACACCGCTGCCGTGGCGGCTGCGCCAGCCCAGGCCCATCTCCTCCAGCGGTGCCCCCTCGGGCGCCGGGCCCAGCAGCTCGGCGCTGCCGGCGCCGTGGGCCTTGCCGAAGGTGTGGCCGCCGGCGGTGAGGGCCACCGTTTCCTCGTCGTTCATCGCCATGCGGAGGAAGGTCTCGCGCACGTCGCGGCCGGAGGCCACCGGATCCGGTTCGCCGTTGGGCCCCTCCGGGTTCACGTAGATCAGGCCCATCTGCACCGCCGCCAGCGGATTCTCCAGCTCCCGCTCGCCGCTGTAGCGCTCATCCCCCAGCCAGGTGCGCTCGTTGCCCCAGTAGATGTCCTCCTCCGGCTGCCAGATGTCGGCGCGCCCGCCACCGAATCCGAAGGTCTGAAAACCCATCGATTCCAGGGCCACGTTGCCGGCCAGGATCATCAGGTCGGCCCAGGAGATCTGGTTGCCGTAGGTCTGCTTGATCGGCCACAGCAGCCGGCGGGCCTTGTCGAGGTTGCCGTTATCGGGCCAGCTGTTGATCGG
>JBIIDV010000048.1:0-20301 GCA_044238185.1 Prochlorococcaceae cyanobacterium
CCGAACGGGCCTGTGCCGTGCTCGCCGCCGAACTTGGCGCCGCCAGCCACAAGCTCACCAGCTTCCGCCGGGAAACCCCGGCCGCCATCGCCGACAGCGAACGGGAGCCGGTCCTGGCGGCCTGAGGTCCCCTACAGCTGCCGGTTCAGCTTGCCGCTCACCAGGCCCTCCAGATCGAGGGCCACGGCGGTGAAACCCAGAGCCATCAGCCCCTGCACCAACGCCTCGCGCAGCAGATCCTCCCGCCAGAGGCTGAGGGCTTCCTTCAAGCGGGCCGCCGGCAGTTCGATGCGGGCCGTCTGGCCCTGGCAGCGCACCCGCACCTCGGCCCAGCCCTGCTGGCGCAGCAGGGCTTCGGCAGCCGCCACCTGCTGCAGCCGGGCAGCTGTGATCGGCTCGCCGTAGGGGAAGCGGGAGGCCAGGCAGGGCTGGGCCGGCTTGTCCCACCAGGGCAGCCCCAGCGCCCGGGAGATCCGGCGCACGCCCGCCTTGTCGATCTGCTGATCGGCCAGCGGGGAGCGCACCCCGAACTCCCGGGCTGCCCGGATCCCTGGTCGGTGGTCCAGAAGATCGTCGGCGTTCACCCCGTCCAGCACCTGGGCGGCACCGGCCTCCCGGGCAATCGGGGCCAGCAGCTGGTGCAGTTCCCGCTTGCAGGCATAGCAGCGGTCGGTGGGGTTGGTGGCGTAGGCGGGATCGGCCAGTTCGGCCGTGGGGACCTCCCGATGGGCGATCCCCAGCCAGTGGGCCTGCTCAGCTGCTTCCCGGCGCAAATGGGGGGCCAAAGCGGGGGACACGCCGGTGAACGCCAGGGCCCCCGCCCCCAGTTGCTCCACGGCGATGGCGGCCACCAGGGCGCTGTCCACCCCCCCGGAGTAGGCCACCACCACCCTCTCCAGAGCCGCCAGCTCTGCCCGCAGAGCGGCCAGCCCCTCCTCCAGGGCAGGGGGGAGGGGCTCCAGCAGGGAAAAGAACATCAACCTGGCCCAAATCCGGGGCGTTGGCGGGATCCTGGCAAACTCCGGCGCGGGCTGACGGGCGAGTCAACCCCGATAGCATCGGCTCACGCACCTGCCAGCCATGAGCCCCAGCAGCACCCAGACGCCGCAGCGGGGCACCGGCCGGGGGATCGGCATCCGCACTGCCTCCGGCAGCGATGAACGCGCCCACGGTCAGCTGCACGTGTACGACGGCGACGGCAAGGGCAAGAGCCAGGCCGCCCTGGGGGTGGTGCTGCGCACGATTGGCCTGGGCATCTGCGAGCGGAAACGCACCCGGGTGCTGCTGCTGCGCTTCCTCAAGGGTCCGGGCCGGACCTACGACGAGGACGGAGCCATCGAGGCGCTGCAGCAGGGTTTTCCCCACCTGATCGACCAGGTGCGCACCGGCCGCGGCGACTTCTTCACGGCTGAGGAGGTGACCAAATTCGACCGCCAGGAGGCCCAGCGGGGCTGGGACATCGCCAAGGGCGCCATCGCCTCTGACCTGTATTCGGTGGTGGTGCTCGATGAGCTCAACCCGGTGCTCGACCTGGGCCTGCTCGACCCCGAGGAGGTGTGCCGCACCCTGGCGGCCAAACCCCCCGGGATGGAGGTGATCTGCACCGGCCGAGGCGCCCCGCGGCAGCTGGTGCAGCTGGCCGACCTGCACTCGGAGATGCGGGCCCACCGGCGCCAGGGGGACAGTGGCGAGCAGGCTGGCGCCCTGGGCCTCGACGGCATCGAGATCTACACCGGTGAAGGCAAGGGCAAGAGCACCAGCGCCCTGGGCAAGGCCCTGCAGGCCATCGGCCGCGGCATCAGCCAGGACAAGAGCCACCGGGTGCTGATCCTGCAATGGCTCAAGGGGGGCAGCGGCTACACCGAGGACGCCGCCATCGCCGCTTTGCGGGAGAGCTATCCCCACCTAGTGGACCACCTGCGCTCGGGCCGCGACGCAATCGTGTGGCGCGGCCAGCAGCAACCCATTGATTATGTGGAGGCCGAGCGGGCCTGGGAGATTGCCCGCGCCGCCATCTCCAGCGGTCTCTACAAGACCGTGATCCTCGATGAGATCAACCCCACCGTGGATCTCGAACTGCTGCCGGTGGAGCCGATCGTGCAGACCCTGTTGCGCAAGCCCGCCGAAACCGAGGTGATCCTCACCGGCCGCTGCAAGAACCGCCCGGCCTACTTCGACCTGGCCTCAGTGCACTCCGAGATGGTGTGCCACAAGCACTACGCCGAGCGGGGCGTGGATCTCAAGCGGGGGGTCGACTACTGAGCCTCCCCAGCCGACGGCCGCTCAGCGGCGGCTCAGCGCCTCAGTAGCGGGGCACCTCGGGATCCACGTGCTGGCTCCAGGCGTCGATCCCACCGCTCACGTTCACACCCTCGATGCCGTGGCGACCCAGGGCGATCAGGGCCTTGGCACTGCGGCCGCCCAGCTTGCAGTGCACATAGAGCTGCTTGCCAGCGGCCAACTGGCGCACATCATCGATCGCCTCACCGCTCTCGATCCTGTCCAGGGGCACCAGCACCGAGCCAGGAATCACGGCGATGTCGGCCTCCTGGGGGTTGCGCACATCGAGCAGCAGGATGTCCTCGATCTGGCCGTCGATCACCGTTTTCAGCTCGGCCACGGTGATGCTGGGCACCGAGCCTGCCTCCTCCTGGCCCGGGGCGGTGCCGCCCACGCCGCAGAACTCCTGGTAATCGATCAGCTTGTCGATCACGGGCCGCTCCGGGCTGGGCCGCAGCTTGAGCTCGCGGAACTTCATGCCCAGGGCATCAAACAGCAGCAGGCGGCCGCTGAGGGTTGTGCCGATGCCGGTGATGATCTTCACCGCTTCAGTGGCCTGGATCACACCGATGATTCCGGGCAGCACCCCAACCACACCGCCCTCGGCGCAGGAGGGCACCATGCCCGGCGGCGGCGGCTCGGGGAAGAGATCTCGGTAGTTGGGGCTGTCTGCATCCAGGTTGAACACCGTGGCCTGGCCCTCAAAGCGGAAGATCGAGCCATACACGTTCGGCTTGCCCAGCAGCACGCAGGCGTCGTTCACCAGGTAGCGGGTGGGGAAGTTGTCGGTGCCGTCGCAGACGATGTCGTAGGGCTCGATGATCGCCAGGGCGTTCTCGCTGGTGAGGGCCGTCTCGTAGAGATCCACCTGGCAGTGGGGATTGATCTCCAGAATCCGCGCCTTGGCCGATTCGATCTTGGGCTTGCCCACCCAGCTGGTGCCGTGGATCACCTGCCGCTGCAGGTTGGAGTGATCCACCACGTCGAAATCGACGATGCCGATCCGGCCCACGCCGGCGGCGGCCAGATAGAGGAGCAGCGGCGAGCCCAGGCCACCGGTGCCCACGCACAGCACCGAAGCCGCCTTGAGGCGCTTCTGCCCCTCCATGCCCACCTCCGGCAGGATCAGATGGCGCGAGAAGCGGGCCACCTCATCGGGGCTGAGCTGAACGCCGCTGATGTCGGGAGGAAGCAAGGCCGGCGGGGCAATCAATCCCCCATTCTCCACGGCAGCAGGCGGGGTTGGCGATCAGCATCGGCCAGCCACCAGGCCAGCAGCTCCGCCTCCACCCCCTGGATCACCATCAGGGCCGGAGGCAGGCACAGGCTGCAATCGGTGCGGGAAGGCACGGGCGCGCTGGAGGGATGGCTGTGGGCCACCCCAAGCACCTGCCAACCCCGCTCCCGCGCCCAGCGCTGGGCCACCAGCTGCTCGCGGGGATCGATGGCAAAGCGCTCATGGCGCTCGCCCGGCTCCGGCCAGACGTTGCAACAGGGCCACAGCCGCCGCAATCGCCACACCGACCTGGCGCCATCCCCCAGCAACAGCGCACAGCCCTCCTCAGGGGCGGCAACAGCCAACAGCCGACCGAGAACGATCAGCAAGCCCGCATCTGCAGCCAGGCCTGATGGCGTGAAGCTCGTCACCCCGATACCTTATGGAGCATTCTCAAGGCTTTGCTGCCCAGGTCCATGACCGACACCTCCGTCACCAGCCCGGATCAGGACGCTGTTGATCAGACCCCGCCAGCAGCCGGCGATGCGAGCACCGAAGGCGAAGGCGTCGGGGTGCACTTCAGCGAGCGCTACAGCGAGATTCTCGGCAAGGTGAACCAGACCCTCGACCAGGTGGACTGGAGCCAGATGGGCCGCATCGGCAAATCCGTGGGCATCCTGCTGGCGGTGATCATTGCCCAGGTGCTGATCAAGGGCGTGCTGGACACGATCAACCTGCTGCCGATCGTGCCCGGCCTTCTAGAGCTTCTGGGCCTGGTGGTGGTGGGCCAGTGGAGCTGGAAGAACCTCACCACCAGCGAAAAGCGCAATGCCGTGGTGGCCAAGCTGCAGCACCTGCGCCAGGAATACCTGGGCTGAATCAACCGTCGCCTGGCCAGGTGCGATCAGTTGAGCCCGGTCAATTGGGGGGAAGCAGGCGCAGGATGGAGCTGAGGCTCCGCTGGGCCTGCTGCCAGTAGCCACCGCCGAACAGGTTGGCGTGATTGAGCAGGTGATAGAGGTTGTAGATCCGCTGGCGCTCTCCTGCCCCAGGCGGTAGCGGCCAGTGGGCTTCATAGCCGGCGAAGAAGGCCGACGGGACCCCACCGAACAGCTGGGCCATCGCCAGATCCACCTCGCGGTCGGCCCAATGACAGGCTGGATCGAACAGGGCTCCATCACCGCCGCGCAGCAGGGCGGCATTGCCGCTCCAGAGATCGCCATGCACGAGCACCGGCTCGGCCCCATGCCCGTTCAGCCACTGGGGCAGGAGCTCCAGCAGCCGCTCAGCCCCTTGGAGCTTCTGCCCGACCGCCGCCGCCCAGGAGATCTGGGGCTCTAGCCGGGCTGAGCGGAAAAACCCGGCCCAGTCGCTCTGCCAGCCATTGCGCTGGGGCGAAAGGCCGATGAAGTTGTCGTGCTCCAGGCCATAGCCACGCCCGCCATTGCCGCTGGCACTGGCCCTGTGCAGGCGGGCCAGGCTCTCGCCGAGCTGTCCCCATCCGGCGCTGGACCCACCGCCGGCCTCGAGGTCCAGCCAGGAGAGCACCAGCACGGCCTGGCCGTCCAGGGTGGTGAGGGCGAGGGGATGGGGCAGCTGAAGCGGCGGCTGGCCCCAGGCTGCCAGGGCCCGCAGGCCCTCCACCTCCGCCTCCAGCAGGGGCAGGCGCTCAGCCGTGTTGGTCTTGGCGAACAGCTGGCGGCCGCTGGCCAGCCGCAGACACCAACTGCTGTGAATGCACCCCCCACCCACGGGAGCCATCCCCAGCAGCGTCTCATCCAGTTCGCTGGCCAGCCAGGCAGCCAGCGCGGGGGTGGAAACGGCAGCCACAGGCGGCGCGGTGCAGGGGCCCAACTGCCAGCATGCCGCGATGGAGGAGAACAGCCAGCCGGTGGTGGTGGTGGGGGCCGGCATCGCCGGGCTCACGGCGGCGGCGCTGCTGGCCCACGCCGGCCTGGAGGTGGTGCTGCTGGAGGCCCACCACCAGAGCGGCGGCTGTGCCGGCACCTTCCGCCGCGGCCCCTACACCTTCGATGTGGGCGCAACCCAGGTGGCTGGCCTGGAACCCGGCGGCAGCCATGCCCGGCTGTGTGAGCACCTGGGGGTGCCCCTGCCAGCCGCCACCCCCCTCGACCCGGGCTGCGTCGTCGATCTCGGCGATGGCACACCACCGGTGCGGCTGTGGCGTGATCCGAGCCGCTGGGGCCAGGAGCGGCAGCAGCACTTCCCCGGCAGCGAGCGGTTCTGGCAGCTGTGCGCCTGGCTGCATCAGGCCAACTGGGGCTTTGCCGGGCGGGATCCGGTGCTGCCACCGCGCAATGGCTGGGATCTGGCCCAGCTGCTGGGGGCCCTGGGGCCCGCCAACCTGCTCTGCGCTCCTCTAACGGGGGCCACGATCGCCGATCTGCAGCGGCTCTGTGGCTGCGGCGGCGACCAGCGGCTGCGGCGCTTCCTCGATCTGCAGCTGCGGCTCTACTCCCAGGAGCCGGCGGATCGCACCGCGGCCCTCTATGGCGCCACGGTGCTGGCCATGGCCCAGGAGCCCCTGGGCCTGTGGCATCTGGAGGGCTCCATGCAGGCCCTCAGCGCAACCCTGGAGCAGGCGCTGCTGGCGGCTGGAGGGCAGCTGCGGCTGCGGCACCGGGTGAACGCCCTGCGGCGCAGCGCCGCAGGCGGCTGGCTGGTGAGCGGCGAACGGAACGGCGGCCGCTCGGAGTTCCACCAGGAGGCCAGCGAGCTGGTGCTGGCCGTGCCCCCCCAGCTGCTGCCTGAGCTGCTGGGGGAGGCCCTGCCGGGCCCCTACCGCCAGCGGCTGGCAGGGCTGCCCGACCCGTCCGGTGCCCTGGTGTTCTACGGGGCCGTGGAACGGGGTCGCCTGCCCGCAGACACCCCCGGCCACCTCCAATTTGCCGGGGACGAGCCGGGATCCCTGTTCATATCGGTGAGCAGGGAGGGGGATGGTCGGGCCCCGGCCGGCCAGGCCACCGTGATCGCCAGCGTGTTCACGGCGGCCCGCCCCTGGTTCAGCGGCGATCGCCAGAACTACGAGGCCGCCAAGCAACAGGCCCTTGAGGGAATCCAGCGCAGCCTGGAGCTTGGCCTGGGCCTCGATCCCAGTGCCTGGTTGCACCAGGAGCTGGCCACCCCACGGGGCTTTGCCCGCTGGACCGGTCGGCCCTTCGGCTTTGTGGGCGGACTGGGCCAGCGGCCCCGGCTGTTCGGCCCCTTCGGCCTGGCCAGCCGCACCCCCATCCCCGGGCTCTGGCTCTGCGGCGATGCGATCTACCCCGGTGAGGGCACCGCCGGCGTCAGCCTGTCGGCCCTGATGTGCTGTCGCCAGCTGCTGGCGGGGCGGGGGCTGGAGCTGGAGCTGGCGTGAGGGCCTGCGCGGTCGCCAGAAACTGGGGCCGAAGCTGCTGGGTCTGGGCAAGCAGCGCCTGGAGAGCTGGCCAGTCGCCCTGCTCCAGCTCGCTCTCCAGGGCATCGAGACAGCGGCGATAGCCAGCCAGGGCCTGGCGCAGGGCCGCCTGGTTGCAGCGGGCCATCAGGGTGCCGAGCTCCGGGTTACCCCCGCCCACGCGACTGGTGTCGGCAAAGCCACTGGAGGCCAGCTGGCGCACCAGGGCGGGCAGCTGGCCCTGGGGGTCGGCGGCCGCCTGGCAATCGGCAGTTTTGATCAGGGCAGCACTCACCAGCACCGGCAGATGCGAAATCAGGGCAACAGCCCGGTCGTGCTCCGTCGCCCCGCAGCACAGCCACCGGGCACCGACAGCCGCGGCCAGGGCCTCCACCTGCCGCAAGGCGGCGGGGTCGGTGGCGTCCGTGGGGGTCGCCACCCAGGGACGCCCCCTGAACAGCTGCAGCACGCCCGCCTCCACGCCGGCCTGGGCCGTGCCCGCCATCGGGTGGCTGGCCACGAAGCGGGGGTGCAGGGCCTGCCATCGCTCCAGCACCGGTTGCTTCACCGAGCCCACATCCGTAACCACCGCCTGGGCCGGCAGGGCCGCCACCAGGGCTGGATCGGGATCGAGCAGACGATCCAGCGGCAGCGCCAACACCACCAGGCCGCAGTCGGCCAGCAGCTGGGGGTCGGTGGACACCCGCTGAGCCAGCCCCCGGGCCTGGGCCCGCTCGGCGGTGGCCCGGCGATGCACCAGCCCCCGCACCTCAACGCCGAGGCGCTGCAGGTCGAGCCCCAGCGACCCCCCGATCAGGCCCAGGCCCACGATCCCCACCGGACCAGCCAGGCAGGGGTTCGCGTCAGCACTGGGCGGACGGGTGCGTTCGGGGCCGGAACCGGCGGGGGGCGATGTCATCGCTGCTGCAGTGCGATCCGGCCAGCTTCCTACGATTCGATCCCATCGGCTGACAGCGGATGCTCGAGGCCCGCGCCCACCACCAGCTCAAGGCGTTGCTACGGCACGAGGGGGGCGATCGTTGGCCCCACCACCTCAGCCTCAGCCGGCTGGTGGCCCGCAGCCTGCACCGCGGCGACCAGACCCTGGTGCGGCTGGTGCCCGGCAGCGATCCCAGCTGGCTGATCGGCCTGTTGGTGCCCCTGGCCCTGAGCGAGGCCCCCCTGGCCCTGGTGGTGAGCGAACCGTTGCGCCAGCGCCTGCTACGGGTGGAACTGCCTCGCCTGCAGGCTGCGGGCCAGGGGCTGGCCCTCCCCTGCTTCGAGGGGGACGAGCCCGGCGCGGCCCGGGTGTGGCTGCTCAATCACCGGCAGCTGCTGCGGGCCTGGCGACAGCGCCAACTGGGCTCCAGGCAGGTGGTGATCCCGGAAGTGGAGCTGCTCGATTCCGCGTTGCGTCAAGCCCTGGAGATCCGCCTGGATCCCGAGCACTGGGATCAGCTGCGCCGTGCCCATCCGCAAGCGGAGTTGAGCCTGCTGGAACTGCACGGCAGATTGAACAGGCTGGTGCTGGGCCATCCCCGCACGGCTGATGGGCTGGTGCCCCTTGCCGCCGAGGCCGAGGCGCCGTTGCGGCAGTTGCTGGCCCTACTACGGGATCTCCCTGAACCCTGGAAGCGCTGGCTGGACCATGGCAACGCCAGCTGGACCAGCTGGGCCCGCCGCGACTCCCAACTGCTGCAGTGGAGCCTGCGCCGCCAACCCCTCGACCCGCTGGCGGCGGTACCGGAACTGCTGGAGCGGCGGGGCACCGTGCTGGTGGGTCAGCTGGGGGCGGGCTGGAGCCCACGGGGCCTGCTGGGCCGCGACCCAGACGTTTGCGTGGAGCTGGGCGACCCGCCCCTGGCCGATCCCCTGCCGCTCTATGCACCGATGCGCCAACCGCTGCCAAACAGTCCCTGCTACGGCGAGCATCTGCTGGAGCAGAGCCGGCGGCTGGTGCTCGGTCAGGCCGGACTGAGCGTGGTGCTGATCGACGACGACGCGCTGCGGCTCGGACTGGCCAGTGGCCTGGCCGCCGAATTCGGCAGCAGGGTGGTTCAGGAGCACACCGCGCCCGAGAGCAATGGCGTGCTCTGCTGCCGCTGGAGCTGGTGGCTGGCCCACCAGAACCGGCTCCCGCTGCCGGACCAGTTGATCGTGGCCCTGCTGCCGATCGCCAGCCTGGAGGATCCGCTCACGGCGGCCCAGGTGCAGCATCTGCGCCTGCAGGGGCGGGACTGGTTCCGGGAGCGGCTGCTACCCGATGGCATCACCAGGCTGCAACTTGCGCTAGCAGGAGTGCGGCGCAGCGGTGGCAGGTTGGCCATCCTCGATGGCCGGCTGCGGGGACGCAGCTGGGGTCAGGCGCTCCTGGTGGCCCTCGAACCCTGGCTGAGTCTCACGCGCCTGCTGCCCCACTGAGCCAGCGCAGGCGCTGCCAGCAGAAGCCGGCTGTCTAGCCTCGTGGGACCAGTACGCGGGAGTTGCACCGATGGGGGAAGCCAAACGTCGCCAGATCCAAGGACTGTCCCCCCGGCAGGCCAAACCGGTCCAGTCGTCGAGCGACAACAGCCCCCGGATCGCCTCCTGGCTTCCCCTCAGCCGCGACCAGGCCGACCGCTTCGTCACGATCACCACCAAAGGGGCCTGGATCGGCATTTCCGCCCTGGTGATCTTCTGGATCACGGTGCGCTTCATCGGCCCGGCCGCAGGCTGGTGGACCCTGGCAGACAGCTGAGCGATAGGCATTCATACCCACGCAAACCTGAAGAAAACCTTATGCTTGTCTCATCGCGTGAGACTTGAGCCATGTTTCTTCGTCTGGCGGAGCAGTACCGCAGCGTGGTCGTCGACCTCGTGCTCAGCCTGCAGGCCTTGGCCCGTAGCCTCCAGGACCGTGGCATGGCAGCCACCTGTTACACCTGCGGCGATGGCCGCAACGGCCAGGGAGCGTCCTTCGTGGCCAATCTGGGCGAAAACCACATGGTGCGCTTTCTGGTGTCGGACTTCGGCATCAGCTGGGTTGAATCCCGCGACGGCCATGAGCTGGTGAAGCTGGAGGGCGCCGAAGCCATTCAGGAGTTGCAGCGGGTTGCCGAAGTGCTTCAACAACCTGCCTCCGCAAAGCCGGCTGCCAAGTCAGGTAAAACGGCCACTGCCACCCACTGATCAGCGGCGCTGATTGCAGGGGGAGGGTAGGGGCCGCAGATCCCCTGAACCGGACCCTCAGCCCAGGGCAGCAGCAGGCTCGGCCACAGCCGCCTTGGCAGCCGCAGCCAGGGGCTTCATCGAATTGGCGGTGACCTCAGAACCCTCGGTGAGCTTCTGACGGGTGAGTTGCTCGATCAGCTGGGCCTGGTCGGGATTCTGTTCCAGCCAGGTGATGGTGTTGTCGCGGCCCTGGCCGATGTTGTCGCCCTCGTAGCTGTACCAGGCCCCCTTGCGGGTCACCACGCCGGTTTCCTCGGCCAGGTCGAGCAGACAGCCCAGGGTGCTGATGCCACGGCCGAACAGGATGTCGAATTCGGCAATCCGGAAAGGCGGCGCCACCTTGTTCTTGGCCACCTTCACCTTGGCCCGGATGCCGTACTCCTCAGTGCCACGCTTCAGGGTCTGGATGCGGCGGATATCCAGCCGCACCGATGCGTAGAACTTGAGGGCGTTGCCACCGGTGGTGGTTTCAGGGTTGCCGTAGGTCACGCCGATCTTCTGGCGCAGCTGGTTGAGGAAGATCACCGTGCAGCCGGATTTGCCGATGTTGCCGGTGATCTTGCGCATCGCCTGGCTCATCAGACGGGCCTGGCTGCCCACAGCCAGATCACCCATCTCCCCCTCGATCTCGGCCCGGGGCGTCAGGGCAGCCACCGAGTCGACCACCACGATGTCAACGGCGGCGGAGCGCACCAGCTGATCCACGATCTCCAGGGCCATCTCACCGGTATCCGGCTGGGAGACCAGCAGATTCTCGATATCCACCCCCAGGGCCGCCGCATACACCGGATCCAGAGCATGCTCGGCGTCCACGAAGGCGGCCACGCCACCGCGCCGTTGCACCTCGGCGATGGCGTGGAGGGTGAGGGTGGTCTTGCCCGAACTCTCCGGGCCATACACCTCCACCACCCGGCCCCGCGGATAGCCCCCCCCCAGGGCCAGATCGAGGGTGAGGGCCCCGGTGGAGATGGTCTCCACCCGCATGCGCGACGCGTCGCCAAGGCGCATGATCGAGCCCTTGCCAAAATTTCGCTCGATCTGGTTCAGCACCAGCCCCAGGGCCTTGTCGCGCTCGGCCATGGCCTTGGCGTCAACGGCACCAACCGAACTGGCATTGGATGGCAAAGCAGCAGGCATGGAGGAGGTAGCCGTTGAAGGGGTGGACGTTGAAGGGGTGGAAACAGCGGCCTTCGGATCAGCAGGCATGGAAAAAGATGCGATGGAACGGGCCGCCCAGCCATCCTGGCGGACTCTGGACCCGGCAGACAGGCGCTGCCAGGACAGCACATGCCAGCAGGAGAGACAGAGGCGATGACCAGGTCACACCTCCCGACTCCGACCTCCAGAGAACAAGTGCCACCAACAGAGAGCCGGCGTCTCAACCGCGCTTAGTACAGAAGTACTGTACGGCAATCAGGGCCAGTGTGCCAGGGGGGCTGCAAACGCTTCCGGCTCAAGCCAATGGATGCCCGCCGGCAGATCCTGGCCATCCCGGGGGAGGAGATAGCCCCAGCTGGCCAGGAAACAGCGCACGCCTGCCAGGCCCTGCTGGTCGCACACCTGCTCCAGGGTGGGCCGGCGATCCTCGAGGAACCAGATAGGTCGGTGCTGATCCCGCAGCAGCCTGGCCAGCACCTCTGGCTTACTGCCCTGTTCATGGCCGTAGAGCGCCCAGGGCTCCAGGCCCGCAGACGCCAGGATCTGCCGGGCGAAGGCACCGCCCTTGGTGGTGAGCACGGCCCAGCTCGCGCCCTCGTCGCCAAGCCGGCGCAGGCGCTCCGGCACGCCGGGATAGAAGTGATGGAGTCCGAGCCAGCCCTTCAGATCGCTGGCGATGGCCTGCTGGCGTACCCGCTCCAGCTGCCGCTGCAGCAGGTCGACAGTCCACCCCCAGCGCGCCAGTGCCAGCGTGAGCTGATCGGCGTAGGCCTCAAGCCAGAGCTGAAGATCAAACTCAGCCCCAGCCAGTTCGGCCGCCACCAGCACCATTTCCCAGCCCTGGTGGATGAGGGGTCTGAGGCGAGTGAAGGCGGCAGGCAGCGCCTCCGGCAACCGGAGTGTGGCATCGAGCTCGAGGGCAGCCCGACGGGCCGCAAACCAGTATTCGGCCATCCCGTTCACCAGCACGCCATCGAAGTCGCACACCAGCAGCGGAGGCGTGACCATCAGGACAACCAAAAAGCGCAGAACACGCGCCGAGGGTAAAAGCCAGGACCGATGGTTGCCCGCAGAACGGAATCCAGCAGAAATGGATCAAAACTGGGCCGCTAGGATTCGAACCTAGGAATGGCGGGACCAAAACCCGCTGCCTTACCACTTGGCGACGGCCCAATGCAGGGTGCCGGGAGAACAGCTTCTCCTGGAACTTGCTCAGCGGCAGAACCGCTGCCTTGCTAGTTACCCACAGCGCCCGGCCCTTCGTCAACGCCCCGGGGGCCGGCTGCCAGTCCGGCGTGGCACTCAGGCCGGGAACACCCGCAGGCGCTGCTGCTCGCCATGGCCGAACACCGCCGTGCGTAGGCGGTAGCGGGCGGCCAGTTCCGCCTGTTGCTGGCGTACGGCGGCACTGCGGGGGAGCAGCTCCACGGGCTGTCCCTGGGCCAGGACCACCTGCTCCACGGCGAGACGGCACTCCTCCAGGGCGGCATGGGCATCGTCCAGGGCACCGGAGTCGGTCAGCGGCAAAGCGGCAGGGCGGTGGCGCTGTACGAGCCGCTCCAGGGCCCGCTGCAGCTGGGGCAGGGCGTCGCTCTTGATCACCAGAATCGGCAGGCCGAGCTCCTGGGCCTGGCGGCGCACCTGGGGGTCGCGGCCCAGCTGTTGGCGCACACTCAGCACCACGTCGGCCCTGTCCACGCTGCCCATCACCTCCACCGGCAGCTGGCGGGCCCGCACCACCTGCTCCAGCAAGCCGCGGCCGATACCAGCGCCGTACACCCGCAGGGGAGCACTGGTGGCGGCGGGGGCGGGCTCCAGCGGAGCATCGAGCACGGGCGGCAGGGGCACGGCCACCAGGGAGGGGGCCGCCGGACGCCGCAGCGCGCGCAACAGGGGCGGCGGTGGCGGCGCCTCCTGTACCTCCAGCCTGCCGTCATCGGCCAGCTCCCGCACCTGGGGCCGGGCTGGCTGGCCGCGCAGCAGGGCATCCACCGTGGCCGCCACATCGGCGTGCACGAGCCAGCGCTGGCGGCTGTGCATCTCCACGGCCAGCGGGAAGGTGGGCTCGGCGGCCCGCTCCAGCACCGTCTTCTGGGTGCGCCGCCGGCGCGCCTCCTCATCGCCGAGGGTCACCGATTGAATCCCTCCCACCAGATCGGCGAGGGTGGGATTTTTGATCAGGTTGGCCAGGGCGTTGCCGTGGGCCGTGGCCACCAGCATCACCCCGCGCTCCGCGATCGTGCGGGCTGCCTGGGCCTCCAGCTCGGTGCCGATCTCATCGATCACGATGACTTCCGGCATGTGGTTTTCCACCGCCTCGATCATCACCTGGTGCTGCAGCTCGGGGCGGGCCACCTGCATGCGCCGGGCCCGGCCGATGGCCGGATGGGGGATGTCGCCATCGCCGGCGATTTCGTTGCTGGTGTCAATCACCACCACCCGTTTCTCGAGGTCATCGGCCAGCACCCGGGCGATCTCGCGCAGGGCCGTGGTCTTGCCCACCCCCGGCCGGCCCATCAGCAGCAGCGACTGGCCGGAATCCAGCAGGTCGCGCACCATCACCACCGTGCCGAACACGGCCCGCCCCACCCGGCAGGTGAGCCCCACGATCTCGCCGCTGCGGTTGCGGATGGCGCTGATGCGATGGAGGGTGCGCTCAATCCCGGCCCGGTTGTCGCCACCGAAGACCCCCAGCCGCTCCACCACGGCGGCCAGATCGCAGCGTTGCACCGGCTCCTCGCCCAGGTTGAGCGCGCGGCCGGGATAGCGGGCCTCCGGCACCCGGCCGAGATCGAGCACAACCTCCAGCAGCTGATCGCGATCGGGATCACGCTTGAGAGCACCGGCCACGGCCTCGGGCAGCACCGCCAGCAGCCGATCGAGGTCGTCGGTGACCCGCTGGGGAGGGGAGGCCGGCAGCTCGGAGCTGGACACCACGAACAACCGGCAGAAAGGATCAGATCCGTTCTAGCCAGGGCCTCACCAGCTGCCGCGCCAGGGCAAGTGCCTGGGGCCAGAGATCGCCGGCCTGGAGCAGGGTCTCGCCCCGTTCCTGGGCCTGCAGCAACAGGGGCTGGAGCTGGCGACGGGCGACACTCCCGAAGGCCACCCCGGAGCAGAAACCGGCGGCCGACGGCTCGGCGGCCAGCAGGGGCAAACTGCGCCGGTTGGTGCCACCGGCCAGCTGCAACGGCCCCGGGGGCATCTCTTGATGCCGTCGGGCCAGCAGGGCCACCGCCGCCCGGGCCGTGCCATCGCCCACATCCCCGCTCATCGGCCGACCATCCAGCTGCCAGAGGGGGCGGAAGCCGCTGCGGCGCAGGGCTGCGAACCGCTGCCAGAGCTCGACCGGGGCCACCTCGGCGCCGGCGCTCACCGCAAGGCGGTGCAGGGGAACACCGCAGGCCGCCAGCTGGCTGAGACGGTCTTCAAAGGCCTGCTGCCGGCCGGGCTGGGTGTGCAGCTCCACGGCATCGGGTGCGAGCTGGCGCAGCAGGGATGGCACAGTCTGGGGGGAGAGAAGCTGACTGCGCTCCTCGATCAGCCCGAGGGGACAGGCCGGCAGACAGCGACCACAGCCGTAACAGCGCTCGGCCAGCACCCCGGCCTGGCCCGTTGCCTCCTCGCCGATGGCCTGGGCGGGACACACCCGCTCACAGGGGCGCGGGCAGTGCGGCGGACAGCGACGGGGATCGAACCAGGCCTTGCGGAAGTGGGGATCCTGACCATCACTGAGGCTCACCATCAACCAGGGAGGCTCGGCACCCCGGGCCACCGCCCAGGCCACCCCCCGGCGCGCGGCGGCCACCACGGCCCCGTCAGCAGCCAGATCCAGGCAGTGCACCCCGGCCAAGGTGTAGATCCCAGCCAGATCCTCAAGCGCGCCAAGGTCCTGATTGGAGGCACCGCCGATCCATTTCACCCAGCGCCCCGCAGCCAGGGCTGCATTGCCACGGCCCCGGAGAGTCACAGGGGAGAGGGGCCTGAGGGGGGAGTGGGCAGCGCTGGTAACCGCAAGACCACCGCGGCTCCACCCAGGGGCGATCGACCCAGGCGCAGCGTTCCGCCATGGTTCTCCATCGTGGTCTGAACCACGTACAGGCCGACGCCCATCCCCTTGGCCTCGGAGCTGGCCACAGGATTGGCATCGCGCAGGTCAGGTGGCAGGCCGGGGCCGTTGTCCGCCACCTCCAACTCCAGCGCACCCCCATCACGACGCAACGTCACGTCAATGCGGGGGGCAACCGTGGCCGCTGACAGCAACGCTTCCCGGGCATTGCGCAGCAGGTTGGCCACCGCAATCTGGAGCTGGGCTCCATCGCCGGCCACCCAGCAGGGCGCATTCGTGGCCTGGATCTCCACGGCGATGCCGGCATCCAGCAGGATGCGGCGCAGAAACAGCAGCGCACTCTCCACCACTTCGCTCAGATTCACCGGCCGGTGGGGGGTCTGCACATTGCGCAGCAGGGCGCGCATCTTCTCGGTGGTCTGCTGGAGCTGCTGCGCCTGGTCCCGCTGGGTGACTAGCAAACTGCGCAGCTGCTGGGACCCTGGCAGTGGGGCCTGCTGCAGGCTGGAGAGGGCCAGCTGGGCACCAATCAGCAACGTGCTGAGCGGCTGCTGGATCTCATGCACCATCGCAGCAGCCGTGAGGCTGGATTGCAACTTGCGCTCCAGCTCCTGCCGCTGCTGCTGCCGCTGCCCCCGCTCCCGCTCCCGCTCCCGGCGCCGAGCCAACTGCAGCTCCAGCTCTGCGCGTCTGCGCTCGCTGATGTCCAGGAACGCGGCCACCAGCAGGTCGTCCAGCACCACGGCACTGAGCCACACATCGCGGCGACTGCCATCCCGACTGGTGATCCGGTATTCCCTTGCGGGGATGCGGCCATCGCCTCGCAGGGCCGACTCCACATCGCGCTGCCAGCGCTCCTCGTAGAAACGGCGGCGCAGGGGAAGGGGATAGGCCTGCTCCATCCAGCTGGCGATCGTGGGCACACTGCCGAGCTCGTAGCCGAAGGTTTCGCTGAAGCAGCGGTTGAAAAAAACAATCGGCTGATCGCCATCGATCCGGCTACTGCCCAACGGGATCGGCAGGTTGTCGAGAATGCGGTTGAGTTCCTGCTGCCGCTGCTGCAGCTCCAGTTCGCGCTGCTTGAGGTCGCTGATGTCGATCATCACGCCCTCCCACAACAGGCAACCGTCCGACTGGGGGATGGGCATCGAATCGATGCGAACCCAGCTCACCTCCCCATCCACCAGCAGGCGTCCCTGCCAGTGGAAGGGCTCACCAGCCGCCACTCGGGCTGCACTGAGTTGTTGAAAGCTCTCTCTCTCCTCGGGGTGGACGGCCTGGAAGGCGAGGTCGGGATCTGCCTGCAAGGCGTCCAGCTCAACGTTCACCATCTCCAGCCAGCGGCGACTGGCGAACTGGAAACTCAGCTGACCATCGGGTTGGGTGAGCAGCACGCAGATGCCAACCGGAATGTGTTCGCTCAGCCCCTGCCAGGGGAAGAACCGCTCCGGTAATGCCAACTGGTTCAAATGAGGTCGGCCAAGGGCTGCCAGCGCAGCGCCCGAGACCCACCCATTTCCACCACCAGCTTCAGGCGCGGCTCACGCTGACAGAGGCCCACCAGGGAGGCCCGCTCAGCGGTGGACAGCACCTGCCCCTCCAGAAGCCAGAGCACGATCGGCGCATCACCCTCCAGTAGGGCACCGAGCTGGGGCATCACCCGCTGCACTTCGCCCACGGCCGCTCCTCGGCCCACACTCTGGTGACCGAGATGGGGCGGCCGCACGCCGTGTAGTTGCAGAAGGTAGGCCTCCGGATCTCCCAATCCCCGGGCGGAGCAGATCTGGGCGCGGTAGCCGTGGGCGCGAAGCCGGCGTAGCAGACGGGTTTCGGCACCGCCCTCGAGCGGGGCAAAGAGAGCCAGAGCACCAGCCCGCTCCAGCTCCTGGCGGAAACCGCGGCCGGAGAGCAGCAGGGGCATGGGGCTGGATGAACGCTTTGGGGAGTCTGACAGTTGAAAACACCCCCGACCTTGTCTGCTCTGAGGATGGGGATAGCTCCTGCACCTGATGCGTTACATTCATGAGCTGTGCTCTGAATCCTGTGCCCGTCCGCTAGCCGGGCCTCCAGGTCTCAGCACCAGATCGCCAGTGGTGGCGGTCTGCCAACGGTCGGGAAACTGTCTGAACGCATCGCCCTAGCTCAGCTGGGTCAGGTCCGGTTCTGGCAAGTCCTAAGACCAGGCCTTAAGGACCAGACCGTCGGGTCAGGTTCGCAAGGCCGAGCTGGTCAGTCTCTGATCGGTCGTCCCGCTAGCTCCTTGGATTTTCAGATCCATCCGGATCTCAGACCCCAGGACTTCACCTGAGCGATGGCCCTGCGCCAGCGCCCAGGTGCAATCGCGACGTCGGGCCGCACGATCAGGAACGCATCAGCCACCCCGGGTCTCCCGGTTTCCGGCTCTGGCCGGACGTCCAGCTGGCGCTTCCATCCCTCCTATGTCCATCGGCATCCTTGGGAAGAAACTGGGCATGTCCCAGTTCTTCGACGACGAGGGCAGGTCCATCCCGGTCACCCTGATCGAGGCCGGCCCCTGCCGCATCACCCAGCTCAAATCCACCAGCACTGACGGCTACAACGCCGTGCAGCTCGGCTTCGGCGACGTGCGCCAGAAGCTCGTCAACAAGCCGGCCCAGGGTCACCTGGCCAAGTCCGGCGACGATCTTCTGCGCCACCTCAAGGAATACCGGGTCGACAGCCTTGACGGGCTCGAGCTGGGTGGCTCCGTCAGCGTGACTGCCTTTGAGGCAGGACAAAAAGTCGATGTGAGTGGCGACACGATGGGCCGCGGCTTCGCCGGCTATCAAAAGCGCCACGGCTTCAGCCGGGGACCCATGACCCACGGTTCGAAGAACCACCGGGAGCCCGGCTCCACCGGCGCCGGCACCACCCCCGGCCGGATCTACCCCGGCAAGCGCATGGCAGGCCGCTATGGCGGCAAGCAGATCACCACCCGTGGTCTCACCATCCTCAAGGTGGATGCCGAGCGCAACCTGCTGGTGGTCAAGGGTTCGGTGCCCGGCAAGCCCGGCGCCCTGCTCAACATCCGCCCGGCCAACCGGGTGGGCGCCAAGCCGGCCAATTGAGGAGGACCGACAACATGGCTAACTGTGTGATTCACGACTGGCAGGGCAAGGAGGCCGGCAAGGCCAGCCTCGACCTCAAAGTCGCCAAGGAGAGTTCCGCCACCGACCTGGTGCATCGCGCCGTGGTACGGCAGCTGGCCCACGCCCGTCAGGGCACGGCCAGCACCCTGACCCGCGCTGAAGTGGCCGGCGGTGGCCGCAAGCCCTACAAGCAGAAAGGCACCGGCCGGGCCCGCCAGGGCTCGATCCGCACCCCCCTGCGGCCCGGCGGTGGTGTGGTGTTCGGGCCCAAGCCCCGCAGCTACAACCTGGCGATGAACCGCAAGGAGCGTCGCCTGGCCCTGCGCACCGCGCTGATGACCCGGATCAACGATCTGATCGTGGTTAAGGGATTCGGCGCCGGCCTGGAGGCCCCCAAAACCAAGGAGATCGTGGCTGGACTGGGCCGCCTGGGCATCCAGCCCGGAACCAAGGTGCTGGTGGTTCTTGACAGCCCCAGCGAGGTGGTACGCAAATCCGTGCGCAACCTCGAGAAAGTGAAGCTGATCGCCGCTGATCAGCTCAATGTGTTCGACCTGCTCCACGCCAGTTCCCTGGTGGTGAGCGAGGAGGCACTCGCGAAGATTCAGGAGGTCTACGGCGATGGCTGAACGTTTTGCAGGGCGGCTCGCGGATGTGATCCGCCGGCCGCTGATCACCGAGAAGGCCACCCGCGCCCTCGAGCTGAACCAGTACACCTTTGAGGTGGACCACCGGGCCGCCAAGCCCGACATCAAGGCGGCCGTCGAAGAACTGTTCGACGTCAAGGTGGTGGGTGTCAGCACCATGAATCCGCCGCGCCGCACGCGCCGCGTCGGACGCTTTGCCGGCAAGCGTGCCCAGGTGAAAAAAGCCGTGGTGCGTCTGGCCGAGGGCAACGCCATCCAGCTGTTCCCTGAGTCCTGAGGGGTCTGAAGACACATGGCAATCCGTAACTACCGCCCCATCACCCCCGGTACCCGTACCCGCGTCGCCAGCAATTTCGCTGAAGTGAGCGGCCGCGAGCGCATCAAGGGTCTGGTGGTGGCCAAGCACCGTCACAAAGGCCGCAACAACCGCGGCGTGATCACCTGCCGCCACCGCGGCGGTGGCCACAAGCGCCTCTATCGCATCGTTGACTTCCGCCGTGACAAGCACGGCGTGGAGGCGAAGGTGGCGGCGATCCACTACGACCCCCATCGCAACGCTCGCCTGGCCCTGCTCTTCTACGCCGATGGCGAGAAGCGCTACATCCTGGCCCCGGCAGGCATTGAGATCGGCCAGCAGGTGATCTCCGGACCCGACTCCCCGATCGAGACCGGCAACGCCCTGCCCCTGTCAGCCATTCCCCTCGGCTCCAGCGTCCACAACGTGGAGCTCTACGCCGGACGCGGCGGCCAGATGGTGCGCACCGCCGGAGCCAGCGCCCAGGTGATGGCCAAGGAAGGCGACTATGTGGCCCTCAAGTTGCCCTCCACCGAGGTGCGCCTGGTGCGCCGCGAGTGCTACGCCACCCTCGGCGAAGTGGGCAACTCCGAAGTGCGCAACACCAGCCTGGGCAAGGCAGGCCGCAAGCGCTGGCTGGGCCGCCGCCCCGAGGTACGCGGTTCGGTGATGAACCCCTGCGATCACCCTCACGGTGGTGGTGAGGGTCGGGCGCCGATCGGCCGCTCCGGTCCTGTCACTCCCTGGGGCAAGCCGGCCCTGGGCCTGAAAACCCGTAAGCGGAACAAACCGAGCAACCGGTTTGTGCTCCGGAAACGTCGCCGCACCTCCAAGCGGAGCCGTGGCGGACGCGATTCCTGATGAACCACACCGCTTTGCACGCCGCTTAATCCGCTATGGGACGCTCACTCAAAAAAGGTCC
>JBIIDV010000090.1:0-5955 GCA_044238185.1 Prochlorococcaceae cyanobacterium
GGCCTGGTCAGCGGCTGACGAGCAGCACCCACACCAGCTTGCAGGCCAGGTGCAGGCCCTGGTCGGCGCCAAGACCAAACAGCCCCCTGCACTTGAGGTGGTCGATCAGGGCGTGGGCGAGCCACTCAGCCAGGCCCAGCAGCGGTAAGCCCGTGAGCACGGCCACCAAAAAGCCATGGATGGCGGCGTGGGCGGTGAGCCACCAGGGCCAGGGGAGTGTGTGATCCCTGCCAGGGCATTTCTCCACGGCCATCCGGTCGCTCTGGAGGCCGAAATCCCCCAGGAAATGACCCATTGCCAGCAGTGCGAACATGGCGTAGCCGCTGGTGGCCGACATGGCGACGGGATGGGGCAACGGGATGGCCATGGCCCCTCAGCTTGGCGGTTGAGCGGCGCAGGCACCAGCGGCGAGGCCCGCAGCCGCCTCCACAGCAAACACCTCCGTGGCCTCAAGCCCCTTGATCTCCTGCGTGCCGTAACTGCTCAGCACAAAGCGGCAGTCGCCGCTGAGCAGTCGGGCGGTGGCGGCATCGACACAGACGGAACAGGCCAGGCGACGGGTCAGCGCCTCCAGGCGGCTGGCCAGGTTCACCGTGTCGCCGATCACGGTGAACTCCAGCCGCTGGGGGCTGCCGATCTGGCCGGCGAGCACCACCCCGGAAGCCAGGCCCACTCCGCTGGCCAACGGCTCAACCCCCTGCTCCCGCCAGATGGCGTTGAGCTGCTCCAAGCGTGCCCGCATCGCCAGGGCGCACTGCACTGCTGCCGCCGCCTCCTGCGCCACACCACGGCCCACGGGGGAACCGAACACGGCCATCACGGCATCGCCGATGAACTTGTCCACGGTGCCGCCATGGGCGGTGATCACCTCCACCATCGCCCCGAGATAGGTGTTGAGCTGGCGCACGTGCAGCTCGGTCTCCCCGGCGGCACTGCGGCGACGGGTGAGGTCGGTGAAGCCCTTCAGATCGGAGAAGAGCACCGTCACCTCCCGCACGCGGCCACGCAGCATTCCCTGGGCGGCAGCGGGGTCGGCCAGGATCTCGGCCACCACGCTGGGGGCCACGTAGCGCTCGAAGGTGCGGCGCAGGCGGCGCCGCTCCCGCCCCTCGCGCAGGTAGGCATCGCCGCTGTAGATCAGTCCCAGCACCACCAGTCCGCTGGCCGGTGCCAGCAGCTGCAGCCAGCGGTTCGCCAGGGTCAGGGCCAGACCCACCGCCAGCAACTGCAGGGCAAGAACCATGCTCACAACCGCAAGGCGCCAGCCCAGGGAGGACTGGCGCAGGGCCAACAGCGCGGCCAAAGCCACAATGCCGGCAGCCAGCAGCGAGCGGGGCCAGGGGGCGGCGGGCCAGGCGGCCAAGCCATCGCCCTCCAGGGAATTGGCCACCGCCGTGCCGAGCACCTCGAGGCCGGAGAGGGCTCCGAAGGGGGAGCTGTGGCCGGCCTCCCCCTGGGACACCACAGGGCCCACCAGCACCAGGGCACCGCGAACGGCCGGGCGCAGGGGCTGGTGGGCCCAGCGCTGGGGATCGAGCACCTCCCAGGCGGGAATCCGGCGCAGGTGCCCCTCCGGGCCATAGCTGTGCAGCTCCTGGGTGGCATCGGGCTGGCGGCTGCGGCGACCGGCCAGCTGCAGCAACCGCAGCGCCAGGGACGGAGGGGAGTCGACACCCTGGCTGGCCAAGAGCGTGCGGTAGGCCTCGGGGTGCCACTGGGGCTGCCCCGGCCGCGGCGGCAGAACATTGGTCACCCCCAGCGGCAGCGTGGCGGGAACCGCGGCCTGCAGCCCATCGGGGCGCACCAGCACCAATCCCCCTGCGCCCTGGCTGTCTTGGGGCTCCAGCCACTCCGCGGCCAGGGCGATCCGCCCCGGGTAGCGCCTCAGGGCGGACGCGAGGGCCGCATCGTCTGCCGGCCCCTGGCCACTGGGGCCCTCGAACACCACGTTGATCGCCACCGCCGCAGCACCGGCCTGGAACAGGGCCTGCACGAGCCGGCCATAGGCAGCGCGCGGCCAGGGCAGCACGCCGATGCCCCGGGCCCAGGCAGGGATAGGGGCCCGCCCGGGCTCGCCCTGCTCAAACCAGTCCCCCTGCTGGAGGGTGGCATCATCGATCGTCACCAGCAGCACCGAATCAGGGGGGGTCCTCGGTCCTCGCAGCTGGAGCAGCTGGGTGTCGAGATTGCGCTCCCACACCCTCAGTCGGGGCCCGGGCCAACCCGCCGACAATCCCACCCAAAAGGCCGTCAGGCCCGAGAGCAGAGCCAACACGCGGCGACGTCCCATGGCGCGTCAGCCCGGCTCAGAACAGGCCGAAGCCGAAGCCCCGGAAGGAGGGCAGCGACGGGCCGACGGGCAGGGAGGGGATCCGCACGGAGGGCAGGTTGGAACGCAGATAGCTCTCCAGCGCTGCCTGGGCGGGCAGCGGCAGTGTGAAGCCCTCGAACAGCGGACCGGTGATGATCTGCGTGTAGTCGCCGCTGCTGAGGGCCAGAAGCGCCAACACCACCCCCTGCGGCGAGATGCGCAGCCGCTGGCCCGCCTGCAGGGTGGTGGGCCCGGTGGTGGGGGCCGCCGCGCCTTCAGGCCCGGCCTGCACCTCCACCGCCCCCTCCAGCACCGAAATCTCGGTCTCGCCTGCCTCGGTCACCTCCAGCAGATAGTTGGTGCCACGCACGCTGAGCCGCGCCGAGCGAGTGCACCCGCCCTGTTTACCCGACACCAGCACCTGGCCCTTGTCGAGCAGGAAGCAGGTGCTGCCAAGCCGCAGCTGGGACTGGCGGTTGAGTCGGCCCACGGCACCGCCATCAAAGGCGAGCTGGCCTCGGCTTCGGCCTGTGGAGATCAACTGGGGAGAGCGGGCCTGCTGCTTGAGGCGGGCCTGCTCGCGGTCGATGAACAGCTCCTTGCCATCCAGAATCTCCTGCACCACCGCGGTCTGGCTCTGCTGAGCAGCCAGGGGGGGTGGCATGGCTGTGGCGGCAACGAGCACCGCCAGGGCGAGCGCGTGAGGCTGCGGACGCTGGCAGAACACAGGCCTCCCGGCTCAGGTCGGGACCATTGTGACGCGAGCGACGGGTGCAGCACAGCTCACCTGGCGCAGAAGCGCACCTGCAGGGCGAGCCGATTGGTGGGCTGCGGCAATTCGGCGGGATCAAACGGCGCCGCATCCGCCGCCATGGCCCGCATCGGCATCGGCTGGAGGTCATGGCCCTCCACCCGCACGTCCAGGGGCTGCGGGGCAGCGCGGCCCACGGTGGCCGCAAGCTCCCGTGCCTGGGCGAGCGCATCCTGGTAGGCCTCGCGCAGAAGGCGGGCGCGCACGGCGGGCATGGCGGCTGGGTCGGCCACGGCGGCCACCGGATTGAGGCGCACGCCCTCCAGGGCGCCCACCTGGCGCACGAAGTCCTGCAGCCGCTCCGGCGCCAGCTCACCGCTCACCTGCAGCGTCGCCACCACCCGCGGCCCGGCGCTGCGCGGTTCCGGGGAGCGCTGCCAGGTGCTGGGTGAGCTGACGCGCAGGTCCTGAACCCGCAGGGCCACCAGCCGCTGCCGCACCGCAGCCAAACGCCGTTGCAGGGCAGCCAGGGCCCCGTCGGCATCGGCCGCTTCGGCCTCCAGCCCCAGCGACACGGCCAGGCGCTGGGTGTCGCGTTTCAGCTCGGCGCTGCCCCTGGTCTCGAGCAGGGTGCCTGCGCACTGCAGTTGCACCTGCACCTGGGCCTGCGCAGGCACGGACACGCCGGAAGCAGCGAGCAGCAGGAGAGCAGCCGGCAGCAACACCCGGGGCAGAGGCAAGGGTTTGACAGATGCCATGGCGGAGTACGCGGACTGGCACCAGCATGGAACCACTGGACATCCCCCAGGCCGGCCATGGTGCTGCTGCAACGGTTGCTGCCGGCATTGCTGGCCCTCAGCGCCCTTGTGCTGCTGCGGATGCTGGTGCAACGCCGCCGCCTGCCGGAGCTCCCCATGGAGCTGCCGTTGCTGGCCCTGCTCAGCTGGACGCTGATGCCCCTGGTCGACGCGCTCGGCCTGCCAGCCGATTACCGGCGCTGGCTGGGGATGGCGGACGAACTGCTGATCGGCTATGCGGCCCTGCGGCTGGGGTTGTGGCTGGGCCTGGAGCTGCCGGGCGGCCTGGGCTGGTGGCGCCGTCCACCGGAGCTGCTGCTGCAGCTGCTGATGCTGGGCCTGGGGGCCCTGCTCACCGTGCTGGTGGTGCGGGAATCGGCCCGTTTCGATCTCGTGGGCCTGGTCACCACCTCGGCCGTGCTCACCGCGGTGCTGGGCTTCGCCGCCCAGGAAACCCTCAAGGACCTGTTCGCCGGACTCGAGCTGCAACTCGGTGACGACTTCGCGGTGGGCGACTGGCTGGATCTGGGCCAGGGCGTGCAAGGGATGGTGGAAACGATCACCTGGCGCGACACCCAGCTGCGCAACCTGGACGGCTGCCGGCTGATCATCCCCAACAGCAAGATCACCGCAGAGGTGATCAGCAACCGATCGGCCAGCGGCGCTGCCAGCAACCGTTTCGACCTGGGACTTGACTACGGCTTCCCGCCCGCCCGGGCCCGAGCCCTGCTGGAGGACGTGCTGCACCAGCATCCGCTGGTGCTGGACAACCCGGCGCCGCGGGTCCGCCTCAAGGAGTTCGCGGAGAGCTCGATCCTCTACGAGCTGCAGGTGTGGCAGCAGGAGATGAACCTGCGGGCGGTGCTGGATCTGCGCAGCGAGTTACAGGAGCAGATCTGGTACGCCCTGCAGCGGGCCGGCCAGAGCATCCCCTTCCCGGTGCGGGAGCTGCGTGCAGGCCGGCGTGAAACCCCGCAGACCAGCAGGCCGGACTCGGGCACCCTGGAGGGCGGCGAACTCTTCCGTCTGTTGACAGCGGAACAGCTTCAGCAACTGGCGGCAGCGGGCCGGGTGCTCACGTTTGCTCCCGGCGAGGCGATTGTGCGGGAAGGGGAGCCAGGCGACTGCCTGTACCAGCTCGTGGCGGGGCGGGTGGAGGTGCTCAAGGCCGTGGGGCCTGGGCGGCAGGTGGCGGTGCGGACATTGGAACCAGGCGAATTGTTCGGCGAGATGACCCTGCTGCTGGATGCCCCCCGCAGCGCCACCGTACGGGCTCTGGAGGAGTGCCAGCTGCTCCAGCTCGACCGGGCAGCCCTGGCCCCACTGCTGCAGGCCCAGCCAGAGCTGCTGCGGCAGCTGGCCGAGCAGGTGAGCCGACGCCGGCAGGAGCTGGATCAACTGGGTGATCGTGACAGGGGGGAGCAGGACACAGGTCTGCTGGGCACCATGCGGCGGCTGTTCCAGGCGGTGACCGGCGCCAGCCCTGCCGAGGAATAAACCCGACAGCCGCCGTGCTGCCCGCGATGGCGGCGTTCACCCCGCCAGGGTGCTGAGGAGCTCCTTCCGCGCCTGCTCCAGCGCCCCATCCAGGGCCGCGCCATCGCGGCCACCGGCCTGGGCCAGGTTGGGGCGGCCGCCACCGCCGCCACCGCAGGCTTTCGCCACGCCACCGATCAAGGCACCGGCCTTGGGTCCGGCGGCGATCACCGCCTTGCCGAAGGCCGCCACCAGGATCACCTTGCCCAGGTCGGCCGGATCGGGCAGACCGCCCAACACCACAGCGGCACCGTCGCCCAGCTGGTCGGCCAGACCCTGGACCGCGCTTTGCAGGCCGGCGCCATCCACGCCATCAAGGCGGGCCACCAGCAGCTGGAAGGGCCCGCTGCCGGCGCCCGCAGCGGAGACCGGCACCACCTGCTCCGCCTGGGCCGCCAGAGCGGAGGCCTTGGCCGCCGCCAGCTCGCCGCGGGCCGCCGCCAGAGCTTTTTGCGTGAGCTTGAGCTCGTCGGCCAGCTGGCTCACTCGCTCCACGATCTCGCCGGGCTGGGCCTTGAAGCGCTCGGCCAGGGGCTTCACCACCGCCTCGCGCTCCTTGA
>JBIIDV010000049.1:0-20182 GCA_044238185.1 Prochlorococcaceae cyanobacterium
GGCATCACGATCGATGGCAAAAAGCTCAAGATTGTGCCCATCGAAGAGGATGGCGCTTCCGATTGGCCCACCTTCGCTGAGAAAGCCAAGAAGCTGATCGACCAAGATCAGGTGGCTGTGGTGTTCGGAGGCTGGACATCGGCCAGCCGCAAGGCCATGCTGCCGGTGTTTGAAGCCAAGGACCATTTCCTCTTCTACCCAATTCAATATGAGGGTCAGGAATGCTCCAAGAACATCTTCTACTCCGGTGCCACTCCAAACCAGCAGGCCGAGCCTGCGGTGTCGTGGCTGCTGAAGAACAAGGGCAAGGATTTCTTCCTGGTGGGCTCGGATTACGTGTATCCGCGCACGGCCAACACCATCATCAAGGAGCAACTCAAGGTTGAAGGCGGCAAGCTGGTGGGTGAGGACTATCTCCCCCTCGGCAACACCGAAGTGGCTCCGATCATCGCCAAGATCAAGCAGGCCCTGCCCAATGGTGGTGTGATTGTCAACACCCTGAACGGCGACAGCAATGTGGCCTTCTTCAAGCAGCTGAAGGCGGCTGGCATCACCCCCGCCAACGGCTACGCGATCATGAGTTTCTCGATCGCCGAAGAGGAAGTGGCTGCCATTGGCCCTGAGTATCTTGAGGGCACCTTCGCTGCCTGGAACTTCTTCCAGAGCCTTGACACCCCGGCATCCAAGAAGTTCACGGCAGACTTCAAGGCCAAATATGGGGACAACCGGGTCACCAATGACCCTGCTGAATCCGCCTACAACATGGTCTACCTTTGGGCCAAGGCTGCCGAAAAGGCCAATAGTGTTGACGACAACAAGGTGCGTGAAGCACTGATTGGCGTGACCTTCGATGCTCCTCAGGGTCCGATCGAAGTTCAGCCCAACCATCACACTACCGAGCTGGTGATGATCGGGGAAGTGCAGAACGATGGCATGTTCAAGATCATTGAGAACAGCGGAATCGTCAAGCCGCTGGCTTGGAACCAGTTCGTGCCCGAAACCAAGGGTTACACCTGCGATTGGAGCCAGGACCGTCCTGACGCAGGCAAGTTCAAGTTGTGATCGTCTGATCGACAGCACGCTCACCAGACCCGGGGGGGGAGTCAGATCCCCCCTTTTCTTTTCATTCCCATTGCCTTGTCCCCGCGGGGACACCATGACTGCACTTCTCGACACGCTTTTCAACGGCTTGGCGATCGGTTCGGTGCTGATGCTTGCCGCCCTCGGCCTGGCCGTGGTCTTCGGCCTGATGGGTGTCATCAACATGGCCCATGGCGAGTTGATGATGCTCGGCGCTTACACCACCTATGTGGTGCAGAACCTGTTCAAGTCCGGCCCTCTGCAGGGGCTGTTCCCTGCCTACATCCTCTTTGCCATTCCGGCGGCCTTCCTCGTGAGCGGCCTGGCTGGCTTGCTGCTTGAAAAGACAGTGATCCGCCGCCTCTACGGGCGACCGCTTGAAACCCTCCTGGCCACGTGGGGGGTGAGTCTGATCCTGCAGCAGTTCGTGCGCTCGGTGTCCACGGCTTTCATCCTCGGCCTGGTTTCCGCCGTGGTGCTGGCCCTGCTGGCGCCTCGTTTCACCCCCCAGGCCTGGTGGCAACGGCGCTGGGCCCCCCTGCTTTCCGTGGGCCGCTGGATCGTTGCGGCGGCCGTGGGCGTCGCGCTGGCCTCTGGCCTCGGTAACGTGCGTGCCCTGGATCAGCCCTGGTTCAGCGCCCGCAACATCGACGTCACCGCCCCCCAGTGGTTGCGTGGCTCGATTGATGTTGCGGGCGTGAACATGCCCACCGGACGGCTGTTCATCATCGCTCTTACGGCTCTGGCCCTGGTGGCGGTGAACTGGTTCCTGCAGAAGAGCGCCTGGGGTATCCGCATTCGGGCCGTGACCCAGAACCGGCCGATGAGCAGCTGCCTGGGCATCCCCACGGAAACTGTGGATGCGCTCACCTTTCTGGTGGGATCAGGACTTGCTGGCGTGGCCGGGGTGGCTGTGACGTTGCTTGGCTCTGTGGGCCCGAACCTGGGTGGCAACTACATCGTGGACTGCTTCATGGTGGTGGTGCTTGGTGGTGTCGGCAAGTTGCTCGGCACCGTTGTGGCGGCTCTGGGCATCGGCGTTCTCAGCTATGTGATTGGTTCTGGTTCCCTGCTGCTTGTGTGGCCCGCCATGCCCAGCGGGCTGAACGAGTTGGTCACCTTCTTTGCCACCACTTCGATGGCCAAGGTGCTGGTGTTTGCGCTGATTGTGGTGTTTCTGCAGTTCAGGCCTGCCGGCCTGTTCCCACAGAAGGGCCGCATGGTGGAGGCCTAAGCGATGTCGGATCTTCTGTCTAGCCGTGTCCTGCGCCGCGGTTTGCCCTGGGTGGTGATTGTGTTGCTGGCAGTTCTCTTGCCGGCCGTGCTGCCAGCCTTCCGGCTCAACCTGCTGGGTCGCTTCCTTTCGCTCGGCATCGTGGCGCTCGGCGTGGATCTGATCTGGGGCTACACCGGCATGCTTAGCCTCGGTCAGGGCATCTTTTTCTCCCTGGGTGGCTATGCCCTGGGCATGTACCTGTCGCTGAATTCGCTAGAGCCGGGACAGCTGCCCGAGTTTTTCTCCCTGTATGGCGTTCAGAGCCTGCCGGCCTTCTGGCAGCCCTTCGGTTCGCCGTTGTTCACCGTCTTCGCCATCTGGGTGATTCCTGCCCTGGTGGCAGGCGTGCTGGGCTATTTGGTATTCAGGAATCGCATCAAGGGTGTCTATTTCTCGATTCTCACCCAGGCAGCGCTGCTGGTGTTCTTCAACTTCTTCAACGGCCAGCAGAAGCTGATCAACGGCACCAACGGTCTCAAGACCGACACCGCTCGGATCTTTGGTCAGCTGGTGGGCAGTGATGGGATGCAGCGCTACCTGTTCTGGCTCACGGTGCTGTTTGCGGTGGGCGCCTTTCTTCTCTGTCGTTGGCTCACCAGCGGCCGGTTCGGGGATTCCCTGATCGCCATCCGGGACGACGAGGCCCGGCTTCGCTTCACGGGCTACAACCCCACGGCCTACAAGACTCTGGTGTTCGCCGTTGCCGGTGCCCTGGCAGGCATCAGCGGCGCCCTGTACACGGTTCAGTCGGGCATCGTTTCCCCCCAGTTCATGGCGGTGCCCTTCTCGATCGAGATGGTGATCTGGGTTGCCGTGGGCGGCCGCGGCACCTTGATCGGTGCCCTGCTGGGTGCGGTCCTGATCAACTACGCCAAGAGTTTGGTGAGCGAGGCGCTCCCCGAAACCTGGCTGTTCATCCAGGGCGGTCTGTTCCTGCTGGTGGTGACGGCCCTGCCTGACGGACTGGTGGGTTGGTGGCGCAGCGGCGGCCCTGGCCGCATCCAGGCGATGGTGGGCTGGCCGCCGGAGGCGGCCACCTACCCGGAGCTCGATCTCGATCCGGCCGTCCAGGCCGAAAAAGCTGAATTCGAAGGAGGTGCCCGATGACCACGGCGATGGCCAAGCCAGCCGGAGCGGCGGCAAGAACGGCCCCCCTGCTCGAGCTGCGCAGTGTGAGTGTGAGTTTTGACGGCTTCTGGGCCCTCAATGACCTCAATCTCCATCTGGCGCCTGGGGAGTTGCGTGCGGTGATCGGCCCCAACGGCGCCGGCAAGACCACCTTCCTCGACGTGATCACCGGCAAGGTGAAGCCCACCAAGGGGGATGTGCTCTTCCGCGGCCGCTCCCTGGTGGGCACCGCCGAGCACCGCATCGCCCGCCTCGGGATCGGCCGCAAATTCCAGACTCCGCGGGTGTATCAGAACCTCACCCCGCGCCGCAATCTGGAGCTGGCGGTGAGCCGGCGCTCCTCGCCCCTGGATCTGCTGTTCGGTCGTCTGGACGCCACGGCCCGTGACCGGGTGCAGCATCTGCTCGGGGTGGTGGGGCTTGAGCCCCATGCCAACCAGCTGGCCGGTGGCCTCTCCCACGGCCAGAAGCAGTGGCTGGAGATCGCCATGCTCGTGGCCCAGGATCCCCAGCTGCTGCTGGTGGATGAGCCGGTGGCTGGTCTCACCGATGAGGAGACCGCGCGCACAGCCGACCTGCTCAAGCAGCTGGCGGGGGAGCACACCGTGCTGGTGATCGAGCACGACATGGAGTTCATCCGCGACCTGCAGGCGCCGGTCACCGTGCTGCACGAGGGGCATGTGCTCTGTGAGGGCTCGATGGATCAGGTGCAGAGCGATCCGAAGGTGATCGAGGTGTATCTCGGCAGCGAGACGGAGGGGGAATTCCGATGACGGTGCCGAGCAATGGTTCAGCCAGCGAACACGTGTCAGCCAATCACCCGAAGCACGGTCCCAGCGGAGCACCGCTGCCGCCCACGCTCCAGGTTCAGGGGCTCAACGTGTACTACGGCGAGAGCCACATCCTGCGCGATGTGGACCTCACCGTGCAGCCCGGCCAGATGGTGTGTCTGATCGGCCGCAATGGGGTGGGCAAGACCACCCTGCTCAAGACCGTGATCGGCCTGCTGCGCCAGCGCCGGGGCTCGGTTCACCTGCAGGAGCGGGAGGTGTCGGCCCTGCCGCCCCACAGCCGGGCCCGGGGGGGCATCGGCTATGTGCCCCAGGGCCGGGAGATCATCCCCCAGCTCACGGTGCGTGAGAACCTGCTGCTCGGGATGGAAGCCCTGCCGGGCGGCCTGGCGCGCAACCGGCACATCGATCCGATCGTGTTCGAGCTGTTCCCGATCCTGGAGACGTTCCTCAATCGCCGCGGCGGTGACCTCTCCGGTGGTCAGCAGCAGCAGCTGGCGATTGCCCGCGCCCTGCTCGGCAAGCCCAAGCTGCTGCTGCTCGATGAGCCCACCGAGGGCATCCAGCCCTCGGTGGTGCTCGACATTGAGCGGGCCGTGCGCCGCATCATCGAGACCACCGGCATCAGCGTGCTGCTGGTTGAGCAGCACCTGCACTTCGTGCGCCAGGCCGACTGGTACTACGCCATGCAGAAGGGCGGGGTGGTGGCCAGTGGTTCCACCAGGGACCTCAGCAAGGATGTGGTGGAGCGCTTCCTGAGCGTCTGAGTTCCCCCGCCGCTTGCCGCCTCAGCCGCCACACCAGTCCTGGTCGCCCTGCAGCAGCAGCTGCCAGAGCGTCCGGGCTTCGTGGCTGGCGCTGCACGACCCCGCCGGACCCTGTTCGGGCCACTCCAGGGGGGTGTCGCCCAGGTGGCTGATGGGGCGGCAGCTGAGGCTGTTCAGCAGCAGGGCGCCTGGGCAGCGGGAGAGGTCGGCCTCGGTCAGCGTCCCCAGGGAGGCCTCGCTCGCCAGTCCCCGCTCCAGGGCCCGGGCCCGCATCACCCCCGGCAGGCAGCCGCTCGCCAGCGGCGGGGTGAGCCAGCTGCCCTCCTGCCGCACTAGCAGGTTGGCGGTGGTGCCGCAGCAGAGGCCGCCGGCGCTGCTGACCAGCAGCGCGTCGTCGGCTCCGGCGGCCTCGGCCTGGCGCCGGGCCTGGATGGCAGGGCCGTAGGCGAAGGTCTTGCAGCGGCTGAGCAGGCTGGTGGCGCTGCGCTCCTCCGTGGGGCTCACGATCACCCGCACCGGCTCGAAGCAGGGGGCGGCAGCGCTGAGCTGCAGCCAGAAGCGGTGGCGGCAGGGGGCCTGGATGCCGATGCCCCTGGCCGCGCCGACGGCCGAGCCCCGGCTCCAGTTGAGGCGCAGGGCTCCCTGCTGGATGCCGCTGCGCCGCACCGCCTCGTCGATCAGGGGTTCCAGTTTCCGGGCCGCTGGTGGCGAGCCCATGCCCAGCAGCGCTGCTCCCTGATGCCAGCGCGCGAGGTGGGCCGCCAGCAGACGGGGCTGGCCGTCACGCATCAGCACCGTTTCAAACAGCCCATCGGCCAGCAGCAGCCCCCGGTCGTTGAGGGGCACACTCAGCTCCTCAGGAGCACCCCAGCGGCCACTGGCCTCCGGGCTCTCGATCCAGGCGATGGCGGCGGTGCTGGTCATGGGTGGCGGTTCAGGCGGCACCGCTGCCGCTCAGGGCCGTCAGCAGAGGCTGCAGTTTCCAGTTGAGCTCCTCGGCCTCGGCCTCCGGATCGGAGTCGGCCACGATGCCGCAGCCCGCATGAACCCGCAGGTTGCGGTGGTGCACGAACAGCGAGCGGATCAGAATGCTGCTGTCCAGGCTGTCTCGGCCATTCAATCGAAACAGGCTGCCGCAGTACGGCCCCCTTGGAACTCTCTCCAGGGCGTTGAGGCGCTGGCAGGCGCGGATCTTCGGTGCCCCGGTGATCGAGCCCCCCGGCCAGCAGGCCCGCAACAGCTCTGCCGGGCCCAGGTGCGGCCGCAGTTGCCCCTGCACCACTGAGGTGAGGTGGTGCACCTGGCTGTAGCTCTCCAGCCCCACCAGCTGGGGCACCCGCACAGAGCCCGGCAGGCACACCCGGCCCAGGTCGTTGCGCAGCAGGTCCACGATCATCACGTTTTCGGCCCTGTCCTTGGGGCTGCTCACCAGCTCGGCCGCCGCGTCGGCATCGGCACGCGGGTCGCGGTGACGGGGCCGGGTGCCCTTGATCGGCCGGGTTTCCACCCGCCCCTGCGGATCCAGCCGCAGGAAGCGCTCGGGTGATGCCGACAGGATCGCCTCCCCCGGCGCTGCCGTGCCGGCCATGGCCAGGCCGGCGAAGGGCGCCGGGCAGTGGCGGCGCAGCTGCCGGTAGAGGGCCAGCAGGGCTGGCGGGTCGGGTGGCGTGTCCAGCTGCTGCTCACAGCAGGTGGTGAGATTGGCCTGGAACAGATCGCCGGCGGCGATCAACTCCTGGAGCTGGCGCACGCCAGCGGCAAAGCTGCGGCAATCGCTGTGCCAGTGCCACTTCTCCAGGGGCAGGCTCGGGGCCATCCCAGCCTTGCTGGGTTCGATGGGATGTGGGGCAGGCGCAGCCTGGCGCCCGATCAGCTCCTCCAGCCGCCTGCCCAGGTGTTCCAGCCGTCTTGGATCCTCCCCCTCGAGCCACAGCTGCTGCGGCCCATGGGCAAACACCAGCAGCGGATCCACCCGCATCGCCCAGAGCACCGCCATGGCCGGCTGCTGCCAATGGCTGCCCGGCTCGAGCCAGGCTGCCGCCTCGTACCCCAGCCACCCCAGCCAATGGCCGCCATCGGCCTGCAGCTCGGCCAGCACGGCGAAGGGGTCGCGGGCCTCGGCGTCGCCAGGCAGTCCGCGACAGCTCACTTCGGCTTGGGGCTCGATCGCCAGGAAGCTGTGGCTGCCCAGCCGGGAGCCATCACTGTCCAGCCAAACCAGGCCCTCGCGCTCCAGTTGGGGCAGCAGGGCCGTGACCAGCCCCTGGGGTTCACACCAGGGCAGCTCCCGCCGATGCCTGGCGTTCATGGCCGGCATGCACTGGCCAGAGAACGCTGACCGGCGGCGATCAGGGCATCGTTGCGGATGCGGCAGCTGTCGCAGACCCCGCAGGGCTCCGTGCCGCCGCCGTAGCAGCTCCAGGTGCTGGCGATCGGCACCCCCAGCCGCAGGGCCTGCTGCACGATCTCGGTTTTGCTCCACTCCACCAGCGGTGCCCAGAGCCGTGCACCGTGGCCTTCGCGGCCCGCCTTGCTGGCCAGGTCGGCCAGGTTCTGGAAAGCAGCCAGGTAGTCCGGGCGGCAGTCGGGGTAGCCGGAGTAGTCGACGGCATTCACCCCCACCACCAGCCGCTCGGCTCCCCGTGCTTCGGCCAGGCTCAGGCCCAGGGCGATGAACACGGTGTTGCGCCCCGGCACGTAGGTGCTGGGGATCACCCCGTCCTGCACCCCCTCGCAGGGCACGGGGATGGCTGGATCGGTGAGGGCCGAGCCGCCCCAGGCCGCCAGGTTCACGCTGATCGTGTGGTGTTCGGCCAGCCCCAGGCTGGCGGCCACCAGCCGGGCCGCCTCCAGTTCGCGGCGGTGGCGCTGGCCGTAATCGAAGGAGAGGCCGATCACCTGGTAGCCCTCCTCCTGGGCTAGGGCCGCAGCGGTGGCTGAATCCAGGCCCCCGGAGAGCAGGGCAATGGCGCAGGGCCTGTTTCCAGGCTCGGGCATGGACTCCCGGATCGCCGCCGGGTTGGGCTCCGGGGTGGATGTCGGCTGCGGTTGCGGCGGCATGGTCGTTCGCGCGGTGCGCTCCGGGGCCGGTCCCGGCTGGAGATCCACCGAGGCGGTGTTGGAGGACTCCATCTTCTCCGAGGGTGAAGCTGGAGCGTGGAGCTGGACGTTGGCGGCCCCGGTGGTCACGATGGCGCCAGTGATGCCGAACAACTGTGAAGGGTGCAGCAGTGATGGGGGGAGCGGCTGGATGGGGCCGTCTGGCGATGCTGCTTGCTCTGGCGACCAGTCTGAGCGCGCCGTCCGCGGCGCCGGCCATTCCCCGCCTGGACCTCAAGCCCTACCCGGCCGCGGCGGCCGATCAGCGGCGCTGGGTGATCCAGCTGCCGGGGGTGCTGAGGCCCAGCAGCGATCCGGCCATCTCCACCAACCCGGCCGACTGGCGGGTGGAGCTGATCGTGGGCCGGGAGCTGGAGGTGGATTGCAACCGCCAGCTGCTGCGCGGCCGGATTGAGGCAGAGACGATCCCTGGCTGGGGCTACCGCATCTTCCGGGTCAGCGGTGGGGATGGGGTGGCCTCCACCCGCATGGCCTGCCCGCCGGATCAGCCCACCAGGCGCCAGTTCGTGGCCCTTGGCGGTGAGCCCACAGTGGTGCGCTACAACGCCAGCCTGCCGATCGTGATCTACGCCCCACGCGACCTGCAGGTGCGCTGGCGCTTGTGGAAAGCCGAAACTGCCCAGCAGCAAGCCCAGCAGCTCTGATCAGCGCACGCCCAGCTGCTTGTGGCTCTGCAGGCTGAGGCGCCAGTGGGGGGACCGGCGCACGTGCTCCACGGCCAGCGCCTGGCCGGCACCGCTCTGCCAGCCAGGTTGCAGCAACAGGGCGGGCCGGTTGCCGGCGGCGAAGGCGGCCGCTGCCATGGCCTCGGCAAAGGCCAGATCCGCCGGCTCATGCACCACCACCTTGAGCTCCTGGCACGCGATCAGCAGCGCGGTGCACGGCGGTTGGTGCCGCTTTGGCGACAGGGTGATCCAGGCGAACTGGCCCGTGAGCGGATCCACACCGCTGGTCTCCAGGTGCAGGGGCAGACCTGCCCCTGCCAGGGCTGTGCAAAGGGCCGTGAGATTGTGGTGGAGCGGCTCGCCGCCGGTGATCACCACGAAGGCCGCACCTGCGGCGGCGGCGGCGCTGGATTCCGCCGCCAGAGCGGCAACTGTGCGGCGGGGGTGCACCGCTTCCGGCCAGGAGTGCTTGGTGTCGCACCAGTCACAGCCCACGCTGCAGCCGCCCAGGCGGATGAAGAACGCACTGCGGCCGGCGTGCAGCCCTTCCCCCTGGAGGGAGTGGAAGGTTTCCACCACCGGCAGGCTGGTGTGGGCAGGGGGAAGCGGGCCCATGCCGCCCCGATCAATACAGTGGTTCCAACCTACCTAGCTGTCTCGGGAACCAGCCGCTCAGCTCTGTCCTCTTAGCTCTGTCCTCTTAGCTCTGTGATGAATCAGTCTGTGATGAACCAGGTTGATCTGGCGAAGCTGGGGCGCTTTCAATTGCTTCGCCCCTACCTGCGTCAGCTGGTGCTCCAGGAGGTGCTGGCTGAGGTCACACTGGAACCTGAAGAGCTGGCCACTGCCCAGCGGCAGTTTCTCAAGGAGAACTCCCTTGAGAATCAGCAGCAGCTTGTTCGCTACTGCCAGTATCACGGTCTATCGGAGACCGACCTGGAGTATCGGATTTCCCATCCCATGCGCCTTTGGAAATATGCTGAGCAGCAGTTCGGTGCCCGCGCCGAATCACATTTTCTAGCCCGTAAGCAGAGCCTCGATCGGGTCGTCTACAGCCTGCTGCGCAACAAGGATGCGGGCCTGATTCGCGAGTTCTATCTGCAGGTTCGCGAAGGCGAAGCCGACTTTGCCGATCTCGCCGCTGAGTATGCAGAAGGTCCGGAGCGAACCACTCGCGGCATCGTCGGGCCTGTGCCCCTCAGCCAGGGACATCCGGAACTGGTGACACGCCTCGCCAGTGCCCAGACTGGGGTGCTGCTCGATCCCTTCCCGATTGAGGACTGGTGGGTGCTGGTGCGTCTCGAAAATCATGTGCCGGCCACCTATGGTCCTGATGCGGCTGAGGCCATGACCCAGGAGTTGCTGGAGGCTTGGCTTGAGGAGCAGGTGAATCAACGGATCCAGAGCCTGCAGAATGGCAGCGCACGGACCAGCAGCTGAATTCAGCCAACCCCACCCTTTCTTCCATGGCTTTGGCCGATTCATCCCTGCTTGCGGCCCATGCAGCATTTGCTGAGCTCAGTGATCGGGCCCGTGGCTTGTTGGATTCGCAGTTGCAGCCCCGCAGCTTCCGCCTGGGTCAGCCCCTCTGCCATGACAGCCTGATTCCCAGCGAGGTGTTGCTGATCCGCTCCGGATCAGCCCGCTTGCTGGTTCGAGATGGCGGGATGCTGAGCACCGCTGAGAAGCTCGGGCCTGGGAGCTTTGTCGGGCTGGTCTCCCTGCTGCGGGCTGCCCCCTGTGAGGAGGTGGCGGCGGCCTCGGAGCTGGAAGCGCTGGCGATCCCCGATGCCCTGATCCTCACGCTGCTGAAGGACGAACCCAGTTTCGCGGCCTGGGCGGCCGCTCAGATGTTCAGTGCGGAGCTTCTGGCCCTGCTCAGCAGCCTGCTTGGGCGGCGCGCCCAGGCGGGTGCCTCCCTGTTGCAAACCTGGCGTGACCTGGCTGCGCAGGCCCAGCTGGTGCCTCCCTCAGGCGCCGCTCTGCGGCAGCTGCCCGCCGATCAAGCCCTGTTTGCCGCCAGCAACAACCTGGTGGATCATCCCCTTGGATCCCAGCTCAACCCGGCTGACGGCGTGCCGGCTGTTCTGGGCCCCTTGCCCGCGCGGCTGATCGCCCTGCCAAGGGCAGTTCTGGCGGCACCGACTGCCGCTAACGGCCCATCTGCCATCGCCGCGACGGGGCCGGCATCCGCCGGCGCTGATCCTGCCCGGCCTGCCGAGATCGGCGGGGTCCCCCTGGCCAGCGGTTTGGATCTGGGCCAGAGGGATCAGCCCGAACTGCGGCTGCTGCGCGGCAGCGGTGCCCTGGAGGAAACCCTGGCCTGTTTCCAGATGCTGGCGGCCCAGCTGAAATTGCCGTTCCGCCGCGATGCGGTGGAGAAGATCCTGCGCGATGTGCTGCGGCGTGGCCAGACGCCCGACCTGCAGCTCTGCGGCTCGATCGCCGCTTCGATGGGCCTGCATGTGAGTGGTGTGCGGGTGCCAGCCAGCCAGGGCAATCGCTTGCAGGTGCCGGCGCTGGTGCCTTGGAAACAGGGCTTTGCCCTGGTGCGGGCCGCCGACGCCCGCGGTCTGGTGCTGGCCTCACCCAAGGAGGGCTGGGTTGAGCTGACGTTGTCCCAGATCGAGGAGGCCTACCCGGAGGGCATCGACGTTCTGCTGGTGGAGCGCAGCAGCAGCACGCCGGAGCAGCGCTTCGGCTTTGGCTGGTTCTGGCCAGCGCTCAAGCGCCACCGGGGCATCCTGCTGCAGGTGCTGGTGGCCTCCTTTGTGGTGCAGCTGTTCAGCCTGGCCAACCCCCTGCTGATCCAGGTGATCATCGACAAAGTGATCAGCCAGCGCAGTCTCGACACCCTGCAGGTGCTGGGCATCGCTCTGGTGGTGGTGACCCTGATGGAGGGGGTGATCGGTGCCCTGCGCACGTTCCTGTTCACTGAAACCACCAATCGCATCGATCTGCGTCTGGGCGCCGAGGTGATCGACCACCTGCTGCGCCTGCCGCTCTCCTACTTCGATCGCCGCCCAGTGGGTGAACTCGGGACACGGGTGGCCGAGCTGGAGAAGATCCGAGAATTTCTCACCGGCCAAGCCCTCACCACCCTGCTGGATACCGCCTTCTCGGTGATCTACATCGTGGTGATGGTGTTCTACAGCTGGCTCCTCACCCTGATCGCCCTCTGTGTGTTGCCCATCCAGGTCGGCCTCACCCTGCTGGGGGCACCGCTGTTCCGCCGCCAGTATCGCGATGCGGCCCAGGAGAACGCCCGCACCCAGAGCCATCTTGTGGAAGTGCTCACCGGAATCCAGACGGTGAAAGCCCAGAACGTGGAGATGATCAGCCGCTGGAAATGGCAGGACCTCTACAACCGCTACATCTCCCGCAGCTTTGAGAAGACGATCACCGGAACTGCCCTGGTGGAAACCTCCCAGGTGTTGCAGAAACTCTCACAGTTGTTGGTGCTCTGGGTGGGAGCTTCGCTGGTGCTTGAAGGGGAGATGAGTCTTGGGCAGCTTATCGCTTTCCGCATCATTTCCGGCTATGTCACCCAGCCTTTGCTGCGGCTTTCATCGATCTGGCAGAACATTCAGGAGCTGAAGGTGTCCTTCGAGCGACTGGCCGATGTGGTGGACACGCCGGAGGAATCCAATGAGGCTGATAAGCAGAAGATTCCCCTGCCGCCGATCGAGGGCGAGGTGGTGTTCCAGGATGTGACCTTCGGGTTCACGCCCTCATCACCCCAGGTGCTCAAACATGTGGATCTGCAGATCCCTGTGGGAACCTTCGTAGGGGTGGTGGGTCAGAGCGGCAGTGGCAAGAGCACATTGATGAAGTTGCTCACGCGCCTGTATGCGCCAACGTCGGGGCGGATCCTGATCGATCACTACGACATCGACAAAGTGGAGCTCTACTCTCTGCGTCGGCAGATCGGCATCGTGCCGCAGGAGCCGTTGCTGTTCAGTGGAACCGTGGCTGAGAACATTGCCCTCACCGATCCGGATGCCAGCAGCGAGTCGATTGTTTCGGCGGCCCGCATGGCCTGTGCCCACGACTTCATCATGGATCTCCCCGGGGGCTACAGCTCCGATGTGGGAGAGCGCGGCGCTGGACTCTCCGGCGGCCAACGGCAGCGACTGGCCCTGGCGCGCACCTTGCTCTCCAACCCCAAATTGCTGGTGCTCGATGAAGCCACCAGTGCCCTCGACTACGACACGGAGCGGCGGGTTTGCAACAATCTGCTGCAGGAACTTCAGCACTGCACGGTGTTCTTCATCACCCATAGGCTGTCCACGATCCGTCGCGCCGATCAGATCGTGATGTTGCACGAAGGGGCCATTGCCGAAGTGGGTACTCACGACGAGCTGATGGAGCGTCGCGGTCGCTACTACGCCCTCTATCGCCAGCAGGAGGCCGCCTGATGTCCACTCCTCTCCCTGGTCGATCCCTGCTGAAGCTCACCCAGGATGCCATTGAGCGGCGCGTCCGCAGCAGCCATCAATCGATGGCGCTGCAACAGTCACGCTTTCTGGCCCGTTCGATCACCTGGGCCCTGGTGGGTACCACGGCCGCAGCACTGGCCTGGCTGGCCCTTGCCAAGACCGATGAGGTGGTGGTGGCGCCGGGCAAGTTGCAGCCGATCGGTGATGTGAAAACAGTGCAGATGCCCGTGGGCGGTGTGCTGCAGAAGATGCTGGTGAAGGAGGGAGAGCGGGTATCTGCGGGCCAGGTGTTGTTGCGGTTGGACAATGAGGCCACGCTCGATCGCCGCAAATCGCTGCAGGAGTCGATTCGGGCCAAGCAGGAGCAGCTGCAGCTCAAGCAACTGGAGTTGCAGCGCTATCTCAATCTTAATGACACCGAGCAGAAGGTTCTCTCTCGCAATCTTGAGCTTGAGGCTCAGATTCTCACGCGATTGGAGAGCCTTGAGGAGTCTGGAGCAGCGGCCGAATTGCAGGTGCTCCAACAGCGCAACAAGGTGAGAGAGGTTGAAGGTGAACTCGAAAAGTTAGCAGTAGATCGCAAGCGCCAGACGGCCATCCTGCAGCAGGCGGTCGCCCAGTTGAACGGCGAGATCTCAGAACTGCGCAGCCAACTCACCGAGCTCAGCGTGAACATCCGCTACCAGGATGTGCGCTCACCGGTGGATGGGCTGGTATTTGATCTCAAACCCAAGGGCCCAGGCTTTGTGGCCCAGAGCAGTGAACCTGTGATGAAGATCGTGCCCTTCAAGGATCTTCAGGCTCGCGTGGAGGTGCAGAGCAGTGACATCGGCTTTGTGCAGGTGGGCAAGCCTGTGGAGATCAGTATTGATTCGTTTCCCGCGAGCGACTTTGGCGTGCTGGAAGGCACGCTTCAGTCGATTGGCTCCGATGCCCTGCCGCCGGATGAGCGCAACCAGGTTTACCGATTCCCGGTGATCGTATCGCTCGACAGCCAGCAATTCCTGATGAAATCAGGTCAAGAGTTGCCCTTGCAGGTGGGCATGTCGCTGACCGCCAATATCAAGCTTCGCAAGGTTACCTATCTGCAGCTCCTGCTAGGTGGCTTCAAGGACAAGACGGATTCGCTGCGCCAGCTTTGATCACAGGTGGCAGATTCTTTTCTCATCACCAACCTCAGGAGATGCCTCAGTCAGCGCCTCAGCCAACAACGCCTCAGACAACACTGAGGTCGCGGCTGACAACCTGATCGATGCCGGCCCGCTGCTGGGCCGCTTCGATCAGCCCGCGAAACAGGGGGTGAGGTTTGCCCGGGCGGGATAGAAATTCGGGGTGGTATTGGCAGGCGGCGAAGAAGGGGTGATCCGTGAGCTCCACCAGTTCCACCAGGCGACCATCGGGTGATGTGCCACTGATGGTGTAGCCAGCATCGAGAAAGTGGTTGCGATAGGCGTTGTTGAACTCGTAGCGGTGGCGGTGCCGCTCGTACACCACCTCCTCGCCATAGAGACGATGGGCATGGGTACCGGCCTGGAGGCGGCAGGGATAGACCCCCAGCCGCATGGTGCCGCCCAGGTCCACCACGTCCTGTTGCTCGGGCAGCAGGTGGATCACGGGATGGGGGGTGTGGGGATCCAGTTCGGCGCTGGTGGCGCCCGCCAGGCCGGCCTGGTTGCGGGCCCACTCAATCACGGCGCACTGCATGCCCAGGCAGAGACCCAGGAAGGGCACCCGCTGCTCCCGAGCCCAGCGAATCGCCGCCACCTTGCCATCCACGCCCCGGTTGCCGAAGCCGCCCGGCACCACCACCGCATCCATGCCATCGAGGAGGGACTCTGCCCCTTGTTGCTCAATCTGTTCGGCGCAGATCCAGTGCAGATCCAGGGACGCGTCCTGGGCGAGGCAGGCGTGGCGCAGGGCCTCCACCACCGAGAGGTAGGCGTCGTTGAGCTGCACGTACTTGCCCACCAGGGCCACCTTCACGGCAGGACCCGGGTTGCGCAGTTTGGTTACCAGTTCCGCCCAATCGGCCATGTCGCTGGTGCGGTCCTCCAGCCTGAGCACATCGAGAACCTCACGGCAGAGGCCTTCCTGCTCCATCGCCAGGGGAACGGCATAGATGCTGTCGGCGTCGAGGGCCTGGATCACCGCATCCGGGCGCACGCCGCAGAAGCCGCCGATCTTGCGCTTGAGATCTTCGGAGATGGTGCGGTCGCTGCGGCACACCAGCACGTCGGGCTGGATGCCGATCGAGCGCAGCTCCTTCACCGAGTGCTGGGTGGGTTTGGTCTTCAGCTCACCCGACGTGCCGATGTAGGGCAGCAGGGTCACGTGTACGTAGGCCATGTCGTGGCGGCCGACATCGCCGCGGAATTCGCGGATCGCCTCCAGAAACGGCAGCGACTCGATGTCGCCCACCGTGCCGCCGATCTCACCGATCACCACGTCGGCCCCGGAGTTGGACGCCACCCGGTGGATGCGCTCGCGGATCTCGCCGGTGATGTGGGGGATCACCTGCACGGTGCCGCCGTTGTAGTCGCCCCGGCGTTCCTTGTTGATCACCGCCTGGTAGATCGAGCCCGTGGTCACGCTGTTCAGACGCGACATGGCCGTGTCGGTGAAGCGTTCGTAATGCCCCAGATCCAGGTCGGTCTCGGCGCCGTCCTCGGTGACGAACACCTCACCGTGTTGGTACGGGCTCATCGTGCCCGGGTCCACGTTCAGATAGGGGTCGAGCTTGAGGATCGACACGCTGTAACCCCGGCTCTTGAGCAGGCGCCCCAGGCTGGCGGCCACGATCCCCTTGCCGATGCTCGACACCACCCCGCCGGTGACAAAGACGAACTTGGCAGTTCGCTGGACGGCGGGTGAGGTCATGGCAAAGCTGTTCAAACCTCAATGTAGCTGGCGGATCCTGCTCCGAAGCCGCCTGCTCCAGGCCAAGGCAGCGGTAGCCCCGAGGACGGGCAGGGGACCTGGCACCGGCACAGGATCAGTCTCAATCGTTAAGGCCGACAGGCGGATGGAGCCCTCACCGCCGCCGGAGGCGGCGTAGTTGATGGTGCTGCCCGCAGGCACGATGAACGGATTGCTGAAGTTGCGCGTGGTGCCGGCGATGAACGGCGCGCTTTCCACGCTTGATAGGCCAGCGCTGGAGAAGGTGAGTGTGGGCTCCGCGCCCGTGAAGCTGGCGACAGAAATCGTGTAGCTGATCAGTTGGACTGTGCGGTCGAACGTCCCCTCAAAGCTGGTGAGGGGGGCGCCTGTGGTGGCGTTGTCACACTCGCCAACCCCGTAGAGACAGAAGCCCTTGGGCACGCTGGACCGGAAGTAACCGCTCGATGGGTTGGAGAGGGTGAACGTCAACCCATCGACCGTCCCTGAGATGGCGCTGGGCTGGCCCGGCATGTCTTGGTTCAGGTTGAAGGTGACCAAGGAGGCATGGGCCGGGTTGCCTAGTGCTGCAGGCAGCAGGCACGCACTGGCGGCAAGCCACGCGATGTGGTGACCGGACTTTGTTTTGTGGTTGCCATGGACTTTTGCAGCGCTGGCGACACGCACTCCTGAAGAGTCGGTGAGGGCCAGTGAGCGGCGCATTGTCCAGGAAGCAAAAAACATAAGACCACTTAACAGTGCTTGGCCTGAATTTATCCGAACTTGCGCCGATGGGCTCATCCCTCATGCTCCGGGGTTCATCCCTCCAGGAGGCTGCGCAGCATCCAGGCGGTTTTCTCGTGGATCTGCAGCCGCTGGGTGAGCAGGTCGGCGGTGGGTTGGTCGTTGGCGTCGTCGGCGACGGCGAACACGCCTCGGATGGTGCGCGCCACGGCTTCATGGCCCTCCACCAGCTCCCGCACCATGGCCAGGGCGGCCGGAATCCCCTGGGTTTCAGGGATCGAGGAGAGGCCGGCGTAGGTGGCACCGCCGTAGGGGGCAGGGAAGCCAAGGGCACGGATCCGCTCAGCGATCTCGTCGAGGGCGTTCCAGAGTTCGGTGTACTGCTCCATGAACATCAGGTGCAGGGTGTTGAACATCGGCCCGGTCACGTTCCAGTGGAAGCCGTGGGTTTTGGCGTAGAGCACGGTGCTGTCGGCCAGCACGCGGCCGAGGCCTTCGGCGATCTGGGAACGCTGCTCGGCGGGGATGCCGATGTCGATCGGAGGGGCGGCAGTGGCGGATGCTTTGGCAGCCATAGAAGCTTAAGCGGAGTAATTCCGTTTTAGTCCCTCTGGCGCTGTCCGCCGCTCCGCTGTTGGAGATCGTTGTTTTTCCAGGGGCTGTTCCTGGATGGCTCTTGCTGGATCGACCGTTGAATGAGCGCGTGTGTCAGCGCTCATCCAGGCTGCCCAGGTAGTCGCGCACCCGGCAGCGGTTCTGGGGCTGGCGCAGCTTCAGCAGAGCCCGCGACTCGATCTGCCGCACCCGCTCCCGCGACAGATGCATGCCCTCGCCGATTTCGCTCAGGGTGCGAGGGGTGTTGTCATCGAGGCCGAAGCGCTCGCGGATCACCTGGGCTTCGCGCCCGTTCAGCTCGGCCAGCAGGCTTTCCAGGTCGTCATGCAACTGCTCGCGGGTGAGCAGTTGTTCCGGCGTGGCGTGCCCATCCTGCAGCAGGTCCCCCAGCTCGCTCTCCTGATCCCGGCCCACGCGCCCCTCCAGCGACACGGGTCGCGGCACCTGCACCAGGATCTGGCGCACGGCCTGTTCGCTCAGGTTCAGTTCTCCGGCCAGTTCGGCGAGATTCGGCAGTCGCCCCAGCCGCATGGCCAGCTCCCGCTGGGCCTTCTTGAGGCGGTTGAGCTTCTCGGTGATGTGCACCGGCAGCCGGATGGTGCGGCTCTGGCAGGCCAGGGCCCGGGTGATGCCCTGGCGGATCCACCAGTAGGCATAGGTGCTGAAGCGGAAGCCCCGGGTGGGGTCGAACCGTTCCACGGCCCGTTCCAGGCCCAGGCTGCCTTCCTGCACCAGATCCAGCAATTCGAGGCCGCGGCGCTGGTATTTCTTGGCCACGGCCACCACCAGACGCAGATTGGCCTGGATCATCCGCTCCCGCGCCCGCTTGCCCCGATGCAGGGCCTGCCTCAGCTGGGTGGGGGTCAGGCCCGCCTTCGCGGCCCAGGCCGCCTGCGTTGCCTCTGGCTCGTCGGTCTCTGGCAGCTGAAGCTGCAGCAGTCGCTCCCGCTCCTGCACCAGGCGCGCCAGGGTGAGTTCCTCCTCCTGGCTCAGCAGGTTCACGCGGCCGATCTCCTGGAGGTACAGCCGCACCAGGTCGGTGGTGGAGGGTGCTCTGGGCAACGACTGCCAGCCGGGTTTCTCCAGCTTTGCCAGGGCAGGCAGGCGACTAGCGCTTTCTGTCCTGTTTCCTTCGGTTTCTTGTCGCTCGGGAGCGGCGGGGGGCTACCTCTGGGAGTGCGACCTCTGATCCCCAGGCGAAACCCTGGGGACGGGGATCAGGAGGTTTCCCAGCGTTTGATGATGGTTTCAATCAGGCCTTCGAAACGCATGCGGGAGATCTGCTTGTTGATTAGATCGCGTTTGGTTTCACTCAGGTTGGCGCCGAACACGAAGCTCTGAGGGGTTTGGTTGTAGGTCTTGGCTGAGATCTGATACCGATTGGGATTCTCCACTTTTCCACTCAGGGATTGCACACGTGCCGAGTCGGCCATGATGCTGCCCACCGTTCCGCGCTCGAGGGATTCGATCAGAGCTTTATCCCCACTGATCGGTCGGATCTTCGAGAGCAGTTCCGGCCGCTTGAATTTGCGCACCTGCTCTGTCAGCCAGAGCTCACTGACTGTTCCCGAATCAACGCCAACGCCATCGCGTAGAGCGGCGGTCAGGCTGTCCTGCAGGGAGATATCGCTTGGAAGCGTCGACTTGAACACCACTGTCGCGGTGGTGCCCACAAAGACAGACGTGATGACGAGCCTGCAGATGTTGACCAGTGTGATGATGGCAATCGTGGGTGGACTAGGGCCCATTTTGTAGATGCCGGTGCCCATGACTAGCATCATCCAACCTTTAAAGAAGGTGTTTCGCCTGCGGCCGCTGTCGATATCCTTGTGATCGAAGCCACGGCTGATCAGCCAGAGGGCAATTGCGGCGATAACGGTGATCGCGAACAGCAGCGCGATCGAGTCGCGCAGAATCCGTTCATTGCCGATCCTCTGCAGCAGGGGGAGGATGCCTTCGTTGGTCTTGAGGGAGAGAAAGGCGAGGCTGTCCTCCTGGTACGGCGCCGAAAAGTCGGCCTTCTCCAGGCGCTCGGCAATGATGTTCAGGCAGGAGATCGCAACGTCCACCTGCCCCGCGGCGGCGGCCTCAATGGCCGCATTCGGCGTGGGAATGGGTTGAAAGCTGTAGCGCCAGCCCTGCTGCTGGGCGATGGCCTGCCACAGATCCACCGCCGATCCTGCGGCTTGCCCGTTGCTCAGGTCGGATCAGGGCATGGCGTTCTGCACCACGCCCACCCGCAGGAGCTGGGGATCGGCAGCCTTCCCCGGGGCGCTCGAAGAGCTGAGGGCCAGCATCCCCAGAGCGATGAGGGCCAGAGGGCGGAGGCGCGCCATTCAGCCAGCCCCTTCCTCCACCCAGGTGCTGGCCACGTGCAGCTCCTCCAGCTGGCGCTCGCTCACATCGGCGGGGGCCTGGGTCATCAGGCAGCGGGCCTGCTGGGTTTTGGGGAAGGCGATCGTGTCGCGGATCGACTCCTCGCCGGCCAGCAGCATCACGATCCGGTCCACGCCGTAGGCCAGGCCGCCGTGGGGCGGCGCGCCCATGTCGAGCGCTTCCATCAGGAAGCCGAACTGGCGCTCGGCCTCGTCCAGGGGCAGGCCGATGGTCTGCAGCACCTGGCGCTGCAGGGCTGAATCGTGGATGCGCAGCGAGCCGCCGCCCAGCTCCAGGCCATTGAGCA
>JBIIDV010000050.1:0-19919 GCA_044238185.1 Prochlorococcaceae cyanobacterium
GAGTTGCGGGAGATTGCCCCAGGGCAGTCGTTGCTGGATCTGGGCTGACCCTCCGCCTTCAGCTGGCCGCAATTGTGTCGCCGCCGAAGTAAGGCACCAAGGCGGCGGGTAGACGCACGGAGCCGTCGCCCTGCTGGCCGTTCTCCAACAGGGCGGCCATGGTGCGGCCCACGGCCAGGCCGGAGCCGTTGAGGGTGTGCACCAGCTGGGTGCCCTTGCTGTCGGCCTGTTTGAAGCGAATCGAGGAGCGGCGGGCCTGGAAGTCGCCGCACACCGAGCAGCTGGAGATCTCGCGGTAGGCACCGGCACCGGGCAGCCACACCTCCAGATCGAAGGTGCGGGCGGCGGAGAAGCCCAAATCACCCGTGCACAGCTCGATGCGGCGGTAGGGCAGCTCCAGGGTTTCCAGGATCCCCTCGGCGTGGCGGGTGATCTGTTCGTGGGCCTCGGTGGATTGCTCGGGCAGGCAGAACCAGTAGAGCTCCACCTTGTTGAACTGGTGCAGGCGGATCAGGCCGCGGGTGTCGCGGCCGTAGGAGCCGGCCTCGCGGCGGAAGCAGGGGGTGTAGGCGCAATAACGCAGGGGTAGCTGCTCGGCGGCCAGCACCTCATCGCGGTGCAGGGAGGTGAGCGGCACCTCGGCGGTGGGGGTGAGCCAGAGGTCGTCCTCGGCGCAGCGGAAGCTCTCTTCGGCGAACTTGGGCAGCTGGCCGGAGCCGGTGAGGCTGGCGGAATTCACCAGGATCGGCGGCAGCACCTCGGTGTAGCCGCGGGCGGTGTGCTGGTCGAGCATGAAGCTGATCAGGGCCCGCTCCAGTCGGGCTCCGGCGCCCATCAGGGTGATGAAGCGGCTCTGGGCGATGCGCACGGAGCGCTCGGTTTCCCATAACCCCAGCCGCTCGCCGATCTGCCAGTGCTCCTCCAGCCCGGTGCCCTGGCGCGGCGTGCCCCAGCGCTTCACCTCCACGTTGTCGGCCTCGCTGCGGCCGTCGGGCACCTCGGGCGCGGGCAGGTTGGGCAGGGCGATCAGGTCGTTGCGCAGGCGCTGCTCGAGGGCTTTTTCCTCCTCCTCCAGCACGGCCACCTGCTGCTTGATGCGGTTGCCCTCGTCGCGCAGGGCCTGCACCTCGGGCCCGGTGGGCGCGGCGCCGCCCTTGATCAGTTGCCCCACCTGCTTACCGATTTGATTGCCCGCGGCTTGGAGATTGCTGCGCTGCTCTTCCAGGTTGCGCTCCTGCTGGGCGATCAGCTGCAGGCCAGCCAGATCCATGGAGAGGCCGCGGCGGGCCAGCTGGTTGGCCATGTGTTCGGGGTTGTCGCGCAGCAGGCGCTGGTCGAGCACGGGGCGGGGGCAGCTGGCAAGAGCCTAAAAGCTGGCGCTGGCGCACCCTGTTGCGCAGGACCGCAGCGTGCATAAGGTTAAGGCAGCACTGAGGTGCCGATGGGCGGATCAGGGCGGTTAGGGGCCACACGCGGGCGGCTTCAGCTGGGTGCCAGGGCGGCGGCTGGTTTCTCGCTGCCGATCGCCGTGGTGGCCGCCCTGCTGCTGCTGATCGGCCTGGCCGCCCTGGGGACGCGCAGCAGCCAGGGGTTTCTCGCGAGTGTGTTCCAGGGGGTGAACCGGGAAGCCCGCGACGTGGCCGAGAGCGCCATCACCGACTTTGCGGTGACGCTCAACCGGGAGGAGAACCGCTGGTTGTTAGTGGCGGGAAACGACCAGGTGGGCCAGTGGGGCACGAACGCCGCGCATCGCAATCTGTGCACGGGCCAGTTCGTGAACGGCAAGTACGTGGCCAACACGGCGTTGGCCACCAGCGCCAACCGCTTCATGCGCAGCGAGAGCTGGCAGAACCTGATCACTGGCGACAGCAGCCGCCAGTTCCTCGTGGAGGACGTGACCTACCGCTACGAGAACCGAACGACAGGCTCCGAGCGCACGCCCTTCGACTTCGCCACGACCAACGCCAACATCCCCAGCCACACGGTGCGCCGGTCTGCCTTGCAGGGCGGCAACCGCACCCTGCTGCGGGTGACGATCCAGGGGCGGGTGCAGCGCAACAGCCAGACGAGCCGGGCACGGGTCACGCGTGAGTTTGAGGTGGTGCCGAAGTGCTGCAAGCGCTCCTTCGGCAAGCACTCAGGCCTTGGGGTGGGCGAATCGGATCCGGCCTGGGGCACTGATCCGGTGGCTGAATGTCCGCTGGCCCTGGATGACGGCGTGGGCCGCGGCATCATCGGCAGCCTCAGTGGGGGCGGGCCAAGTGGCAGCAACAACACCCTCGACATCGCCGATGAGCAGAACAACCTGATCACCCGGGCCCTGTGCTGGGGCGGCAACCTCACGGCCAATACCGACCTGACCGGCACCCCTAACCCGGCTTGCGTGAACGGTACCCAGGCCCTGGGAAAGGCCTCCAAGAGCAAACCGGGCGTCACCTTCGTGCCAATTTCCTTCGACCTGGAGCTGCCGCGGCCACGCTTCGGTGATGCCCCCGGTCCCGGTAGTGGTCCGGACGGCGGCTGGATTGCCAACTTCTTGTATGTGCAGAGCTACCCGGGACCCACCTTCGGTAACTGGGTGCCCACCTTGTTGGGCACGTACTTGATGAGAACTTTTGCGGGCTGGAAGCTGTTCGACACCAGGGGGGCGGCCACAGTGCCCTCCTTCGACAGCTGCAACGATTTGTCCGATATCGGCCTCTGCCGCAGTGAACCCTTCTTTGGCAGCGCGCCCTATCCGAAGGCCAACACCCAGCCTTTCAACCAATGGGCCACGGCCTTCCCGCAGCCCACCCTCACGATCTCCGGCGACACGAACATCTATCTCGATCCTGCCGATCTCAGGATGAAGCGCAAGACCGGATCCACGGTGACCACGATGGACAACTGCATCGTGACCAAGGACCCTACCGCTCCCTACGCCGTGGCCGACTGCCGCTTCCGGGACATCGCCTCCGGCAATCAGACGCTCACGATCGATACCACCTACGCCATGATTAGTTTCCACTTCGATGATGCCGCCTACACCGGCGAGTACATGGGTGGCAACGGCAACACCACGATCCGGCGGGTGCACTGCGGCCGCAGCGGATACACCCCGGGGAACTGCAGCACCGTACTCACCTGGACCACTGTGAACCGCACGGGCTTTCAGGTGAAATGTGATCCGGACGCCGGTGCCAAAGCCGACCCGAACTGCTCAACCAAGAACAGCTCTTACGACCAATCCGAGCTGTTCAACGCCTATGCCTTCGGGGCGGGCTCCTTCACCCTGCGTGGCACGGCCTCCACTGTGGGGATGAACATCTATGCCCCTCGGGCCTCGGTGGAGCTGCGCGGTGGCGGCAATGCCGACCCCAACTTCATGGGCAGGATCTGGACCAACAATATCTATCTCAACGGCAACAGCAAGGTGCGTTCGCCCCTGAGCATGCCCACCTACTGCTCCAACCACCGCTGCCCGCCGCCGGCGAAGATCCCGCTCTACGACATGATCGCCCGCAGCTTCAGCCATGCCTCCGGCTTCTAGGCGGCTGCCGACTTCGGCCGCTGGCTTCAGCCTCACCGAGGCGCTGGTGGCGGCGGTGGTGCTGGCGGTGGCGCTGATGGGCTCGAGCGGCGCCCTGCGGGGCATCTCCAACCTGCTGGTGCGCAGCGGCCAGATCAATGCCATGAACCTGGCGATCGACAACGACATCTCCGAGATCAAGCGGCTGGCCAGCCTCTACACCGCCTGCCAGGTGTCCAGTGGCAGCATGCTGGCCGCGGGCCAGAGCTGCGGCACGGGCATCACGCCCGACCAGGCCGCCTACTACTTCCCCGTGGATCCGGGCCTGAACGAGGCCAACATCACCGCTTTTTTCGCCGCCTGCAACACCACCAGCGCGGGTAGCCATATCACCCAGGGCTTCATCACGGCGATCGGCCAGCTGCCGGCGGTGGGAGCCGGCGTGACCCGCAGCAGCGTGGCGCGGGAAGCGCCCACCGACCCCAAGAATCACAATGTGATCGTGCGCTACACCGCCCCCGACAGCCCGATGCAGCGCATGATCAAAGTGGCGCCTGTGGTGACGGCCTGGTGCAACTGATGGCGCCACGGCCGGGGCCACGGGCGGGCTTCACCTTGGTGGAGCAACTGGTGATCGTGGCCGTGATCGGCATCCTCTCGGCGATTGTGGTGCCCTCTTTCCTGTTTGTGCTGCGTCGGGAGCGGGTGAATGCCCTGGCCTTCCACACCGCTGGCTGGCTGGAGGAGACCCGCTCGATCGCCGCCCGCGAGGTGAATCCCGATGCCGGCGCTGGCGGCTGCGCGATCGTGATCGCCGCCCAGCAGGCCAATGCCCAGGCCGGTGATGTGATCGCCGGCATCAGCGGCTGCGCGGCGCGGGAGGTGCAGCTGCGGGTGCCGGATACCTGGGGCGGGCGCTTTCAGATCTCCCACAGCATTCCCACCGGTGCCATTAGCAATGCCCCCACGGGGGCAGATTGCAGCGCCAGTGGCATTCCCACCGCCCTGTGTTCCGGCAGCGTGCGTCTGTTCTTCACGCCGCGGGGGATGTGGTCGTCGGATTCGGTGGCCAACCTGCGCGACGACCTGGAGATCCGCATCGCTCCCGCCGATGGGGCCGGGCCCCGACGCTGCGTGCGCCTCTCCAGCATCCTGGGCTCGATCGACATTGGCTCTGCCAGTGGCGGTGGCGTGCAGAGTGGCTGTGACAGCTATGCGCGGATTTAAGCGAGGCGGCCAGGGGTTCACCCTGGTGGAGTTGCTGGTGGCGATGGTGGCCGGGGTGGTGGTGTTCGCCGCCGCCGGCTCAGTGCTGCTCTCCCACATCCGCAGCAGCTCCCAGCTGGAGCTGGCCCAGCGCCAGCGCGATAACGCCGGCCGGCTCGACTACTTGGTGCAGGTGGAGGCCAGCGAAGCGGCGCTGGTGGAGCAGGGCCGGGCGCTGGCGGCTGGCTGCGAGGCTGCCGGTCAGGCCTCGATCGCCGCCTTCCGAGTGCCGCGCGACAGCGGCAACTATCTGGATACGGAAGGTAATGTGTCGTTCATTTATTACTACAACCTCGCCGGCAACGTGCACCGCTGCGGTCCGCCAGTGCAGCGCAACGGCGTGCTCAACCACCTGCCCGGTTTAGGGCTCCATGACGGCGTGGCGGTGCGGGACGCCCAGATCGAGCTGGTGAGCTGTCAGGGCCAGAGCACCAACAGCCGCCAGCTGGTGTATCGGCTGGTGTATCCGAACGGCTACCAGCCGGCCTGCTCGATCGCCCGCGCTCGCACGGTGTTCATTCGCTGAGGGCTGTTCGTTGGCTGGGTCGGATCAGAGCACCTGCACCACTTCGGCCACCTCGGGGATGGCCTCGCGCAGCTTGCGCTCGATGCCCATCTTCAGGGTCATGGTGCTGCTGGGGCAGGAGCCGCAGGCGCCCTGAAGGCGCACCTTCACGATCGGCCCGTCGATCTCCACCACCTCCACGTTGCCGCCATCGGCCATCAGGTAGGGGCGCAGCTCATCGAGGGTGCGCTCCACGTTCTCCAGGGTGAGGGCGTGGGGATCACTGGCGGCGGCGATGTCGGTGCTCATGGCCGGGGGTGCAGACGGTTTGATGATCCTAGAAAGCCCGGCCCTAGTTGAGGTCGTAGTGGGCGAAGAAGGTGGGCGGCGGATCTGGCTGGCCCACCAGCCGCCAGCGGTTCACCAGTTCGTTGAGGTTGTTCTGGTACTCGTTGCGGTTGCGCAGCACCACGCGCACGTAATACACAAGGCCGGGCAGCAGGCAACAGAGCAGCAGGGCCAGGGTGATCAACCCCTCCCGGTTTTCCCGGGGCGGGTAGGGGAAGCGGCGGCCGGAGCCGATCGCCCAGCTCAGGGCGCGCACCTCCGCCTTCTGCAGCCGCACCTTGCGCCGCTCCAGGGGCTGGCCCTTCTCGGCCTTCGGCTGCACCTTGGCCTCCACCATCATCTGGCGGGCCAGCTCACGCCGGTAGCTGAGCATCTCGCGGGCCTCGCGCAGGGGCACCCGGCTGATCAGGTCGTCGTTGTCGTCGCGCAGGGTGTAGCTGTGGGGGCCCAAAACGGAGCGCTCGAACGAGGCCCGGTCGCCCTCGGCCAAGCTGCCCTCCTGGCGGGCGAAATCCTGGGCGCCGGCGAACAGCAGCATCAGACCGTCCTCGCGGTTGATCCGGCGGCGCTCTTCGCTGGGCTGAGTGGAGGTGGGCTGATCGGCGGGACTGGACTGGAGGGGTTGGCTCATCACTGGGGCATGGCCTGAACAGGTAGCCCATTAGGCGTGAAGACTAGTTGAGCACTCAGCGCAGGGCTAGTTCCTGGTCGCTGAACATCAGCACATCGCCGTTGTACACCACGGCCGTGGGGATGCCGCTCACGGTGCACAACGAGCGGTCGCAGGACTCGGAGAGCTCGTAGCTGGCGCGGTCGAAGGGGAAGTGCACCACGTCGGTTTTGCTGGCGTCGCCGGCGATCTCGCCGCCACTGGGGCGCCAGTGGTTGGTGCTGTCGGTTTCCTCACACAGACCCCTGCAGCCGGGGAAGCGATCGGCCCCGGCCAGGCGGGCGTTGATCGTGCTGGCGGGGATCGCCCCGGTGCTGCTGTGGGGCTGGAGGTTGATCGCCACGCCGGAGCCGTTGAGGCTGGGGCGGAAGCCGTTCGCGGCGGCCAGCCGATCGATCACCACCGAGCGCAGTGGCGGCTCGGCGGCGCTGATGCCGGCATCGCCATGGGGCGGGCCGCAGCGCTGCAGCTGGGCCGGGCCGCGCCAGCCGGCATCCGGACCCTGCTTGCCCAGGCCGTACACGATGCGCCAGGCGTCCTCGGGGCCGATCAGCACCAGGGGGCTCTCCAGGCCGGCGCAGGCTGGGGGCAGAGCGTCCGCACTGGTGGAGTGGCGCGCGGCCAGGCTGATCTCCTGCTGCAGCTGCTGGCGGGCGCGCCGCAGGTCGGCGCTGTCGCTGAGCTGCTCTGCGCTGCTCGCGCGCTGGTGGCGCAGCAGGGCCGCCCCGCCGCCGCCGAGCAGGCCGGCCAGCACAGCGCCGATCAGCAGCAGCTCCACCAGGGTGAAGCCAGAGCCGGGGCGGGCTGTGGGCCTGCTGGCGGGGCTGTGGGGGCGGGGGTGGGCGCTGGCCATGGCGGTGGTTGCTCAGCCCGCGTAGCGGCAGGGGCTGCCGGCGGCGGCGGCCTGGCCGATGCGCACCAGGGCCGAAGGCCGCTCCACGCTCACACACCGGCGCTGCTGTAGGCCAGCCCTGGCCAGCAGCAGCTCCTGCCGGGCGGGACTGCCGGTGAGCATGCCGCTGGCGGAGAAGCGCAGGCTGGTGGCCGCACCCTCCAGGCGGATGGCCGGGCCCAGCTGCAGGGGGGCCAGGGGCGGTTCGCCACAGCTGCCGGGGCTGGGGCGCAGCTGGCCGCCGCCGGCATTGAGTTCACAGGGGCGGTTGCTGGCCAGGGCGGCGGCGCGGCCGGCCTCCAGCTGAGCGGCCAGGGCCGCGGCGGCCTGGCGCAGCTGCTGGCGGCGCTGCAGGGCCTGCAGCTGGGGGCCCGCCACGGCCAGCACGATGGCCAGCAGCACCAGGCTGATCATCAGCTCCGGCAGGGAGAAGGCGCTGGGGCCCTGCGGCAGGGAAGGCGGGCTGGGGCGCGGCATCGGCGCGACGGGATCGGGGCTAGATGTCGTAGAGCAGGAAGAAGCTGGCCGGCGGATCCGGTTTGCCCTGCACGCGCCAGCGCTGCACCAGCTCCTTGAGGTCGGCCTGGTATTGGCGGTGGGGGGCCCGCACCTGCTTGAGGTAGTAGATCACCCCCGGCGCCACGCAGCACAGCAGCAGGCCCAGGCTGATCAGCTTCTGTTTGCGCACCCCTTCTTCATAGGGAAAGCGCCGGCCGGCACCGATCGCCCAGGCCAGGGCCCGCAGGTGTTCGGGCTGCACGCGGATCTGGCGCCGCTCCACATCGGCGGTGCTCTCCTTGAGCACGTCCTGTTTCAGGCCGCTGAGCAACTGGCGGGCCAGCGCACGGCGGAAGCGCATCATCTCGCGGGCCTGTTCCAGCGGCACCCGCATGATCAGCGTGCCGTCGTCGGTGCGCAGGGTGTAGCCGCCGCGGCCGATCACCGACTGCTCGTAGCTGGCGTTGCGCCCCTCACGGATCTTGCCGGCGCGGCGGGCGTAGTCCTGGGCGCCGGCGAACACCAGCCGTTGGCCCTCCTCTCTGTCCGCCAGGCGTCTGCGGTCGGGGCCCGTTTTGCCTGCTCGACGGATGGGCACAGCGATCCAAGTACTACTGCGCATCCAGCATTATGCAGCCAGAGCAAGGGCCCTTGGCTGGCTGCCTAGGATTCTGACCCTGACTGCCATCGGCCCCTTCCCGCGGCAGCGGCCACCCCCAGCGCATGACCGACGCACCCGTATCCAGGATCCGCAATTTCTGCATCATTGCCCATATCGACCACGGCAAATCCACCCTGGCCGACCGGCTGCTGCAGGACACGGGCACGGTGGCGGCGCGCGACATGCAGGAGCAGTTCCTCGACAACATGGAACTGGAGCGGGAGCGGGGCATCACGATCAAGCTGCAGGCCGCCCGGATGGACTACAAAGCGGCCGACGGTGAGAGCTATGTGCTCAACCTGATCGACACCCCCGGCCATGTGGACTTCTCCTACGAGGTGAGCCGCTCGCTGCAGGCCTGCGAGGGGGCCCTGCTGGTGGTGGATGCCAGCCAGGGGGTGGAAGCGCAGACGCTGGCCAACGTGTATCTGGCGCTGGAGAACGATCTGGAGATCATTCCGGTGCTCAACAAGATCGATCTGCCGGGGGCTGATCCCGAGCGGATCAAGGAGGAGATCGAGGCGATCATCGGCCTGGATTGCTCCAAGGCGATCGCCTGCTCCGCCAAGACCGGCCTGGGCGTGCCGGAGATCCTGCAGGCGGTGGTGGACCGGGTGCCGCCGCCGGCCGATCTGGTGAGCGAGCCGCTCAAGGCGCTGATCTTCGACTCCTACTACGACCCCTACCGGGGGGTGATCGTGTATTTCCGGGTGATCAGCGGCACGATCAGCCGCAAGGACAAGGTGCTGCTGATGGCCAGCGGCAAGACCTACGAGCTCGACGAGGTGGGCGTGATGGCGCCCGACCAGCGCCAGGTGGATTCCCTGCACGCCGGCGAGGTGGGCTACCTGGCGGCCTCGATCAAGGCAGTGGCCGATGCCCGCGTGGGCGACACGATCACGCTGATGAACGCGCCGGCGGCCGAGCCCCTGCCGGGCTACACCGAGGCCAAGCCGATGGTGTTCTGTGGCCTGTTCCCCACCGACGCCGACCAGTACCCCGACCTGCGCGAGGCCCTCGACAAGCTGCAGCTCAGCGACGCGGCGCTCAAATACGAGCCGGAAACCAGCAGCGCCATGGGCTTCGGCTTCCGCTGCGGCTTCCTCGGGCTGCTGCACATGGAGATCGTGCAGGAGCGGCTGGAGCGCGAATACAACCTGGATCTGATCGTGACCGCGCCGTCGGTGATCTACCAGGTGAACATGCTCGATGGCAGCACCTTGATGGTGGACAATCCGGCCACCCTGCCCGATCCCCAGAAGCGGGAATCGATCGAAGAGCCCTATGTGAAGCTCGAGATCTACACGCCCAACACCTACAACGGCACGTTGATGGAGTTGTGCCAGGAGCGGCGGGGTGAATTCATTGACATGAAATACATCACCACCGACCGGGTGACCCTGCACTACGAGATGCCCCTGGCGGAGGTGGTGACCGACTTCTTCGACCAGATGAAGAGCCGCACCAAGGGCTATGCCTCGATGGAGTACAGCCTGATCGGCTATCGCAAGAATGAACTGGTGCGCCTCGACGTGTTGATCAACGCCGAGAAGGCCGATCCGCTCACCACGATCGTGCACCGCGACAAGGCCTACAACGTGGGCAAGGGGCTGGTGGAAAAACTGAAGGAACTGATTCCTCGCCAGCAGTTCAAGATTCCGATTCAGGCGGCGATCGGCAGCCGGGTGATCGCCAGCGAAAGCATCAGCGCCATGCGCAAGGACGTGCTCGCCAAGTGCTACGGCGGCGACATCAGCCGCAAGAAGAAACTGCTGCAGAAGCAGGCCAAGGGCAAGAAGCGGATGAAGGCGATGGGCAAGGTGGATGTGCCGCAGGAGGCCTTCATGGCCGTGCTCAAGCTGAACCAGTAAGCGGATTGATCAGCTCAAGCGTGCCAATCGTGCGGCCGTGGCTCAGGTCTTCGGTGAAGAGCACCTCGCAGCGGCTGCGGATCGCCGCTTCCACGATCAGGGCGTCAAACCAACTGATCGATTCCTTGACCGCCAGTTGATGGGCATCGAGCACCAGGTTCGCGTCCATGCCCACCACGTCGAATCCGGATAACGCCTCCAGCATGGCCGTGATCTGCTGATGGCTCAGGGGCGGCTGCAGCTTGCGGCTGGCGATGGATCGCAGTTCGATCAACACCTGCGTGCTGATCACCACGTCATGGTTGCGGGTGATGTCTGCCAGCCAGGAGGCGATCCGCCTCGATTTCTCGGGCTCTCGACCATCCAGCCTGTAAGCCCAGAGGTTGGTGTCGATGAAGGCGCGCATCAGTTGCGCTCGTGCAGTGCATCGCGGCTCCACGGCCCTTCGCTGCAGCTCTGCGAACTGACGGCAACAGCCTCAAAGCGGGCGAGCGCCTCCAGCCTGCGGCTGCGGGCATCGACGTAGCGGGCCAGGAACTCCCTCACCACGGCATTCACCGAGGTGTTCTCGCGCAGGGCGGCTTCGCGGGCCTGCTTGAGCAGGGCGTCGTCGACGACAAGGGTGAGGTTGGCCATTGGCCTAGCTTACACAGAACCCGTGGAGCACGGGTCTGCAGGTTCACGCTTGCCAGCGCTTGCCAGTGGCCACCTCCTTGGCTACTGAAAGCGCACTGCCGAATCAGCGGCGATGCCCGCCACCATCTATCTGCACTGGACCGCCACCCCCTACAACTGGGTGCGCAGTGGCCTCTATCACTCGATCATCAACGGCGACGGCCACGTGCACCGGCTGCACAGCTACGCCGCCGACCTGCCGGCCCACACCTGGCGGCGCAATGCCAACAGCATCGGCATCAGCTGCGCCTGCATGGGCGGCCGGCCCGATCCCTGGGCGATCCCGCCCACGGAACCCCAGCTGGAGGCGCTCTGCCAGGAGGCCGCCACCGTGGCCCGCAGCTGGGGCTGGGGGGCTGAGCAGATCACGGTGCAGCGGCTGATGACCCATGCCGAGGCGGCGGCCAACCGCGACGGCCGGGTGATGCACGACAACTACGGCCCGGTGGCCTGGGGCGGCACGGGGGAGCGCTGGGACCTGATGCAGCTGGAGAAGGGCGGCCCGCCCACCGGCGGCGAGCAGCTGCGGGAGCGGGTGCGCCAGATCCTGCGCGAGGCCGACCGGCCGGCGCCCCAGCCGCTGCAGTTCCGCCGGGCCGGCAGCATCGAGGCCCGCGGCCTGCCCCTGGCCACCCAGATCGACGAGCACGGCCGCAGCTGGGCCCTGGCCGCCGACCTGCTGGAGCGCTACGAGCTGCCCTACCAGTGGGAGGCCAGCCGCCAGCGCATCCTGGTGGGGGCGCTGGACGTGGTGCCCCTCTACCAGGAGGACGGCGTGCAGGCCTCGGTGGGCTGGCCGCTGGTGGAGCTGACGCTGCAGCAGGCGAGTGCGCCGGTGATCCTGCGCGGCATCCTGCGCCCCTCCGCCCCTGGCGAGTCGGCCCGGGCCTGGTGCAGGGTGCTGGAATTTGCTGAGGAATTCGGGATCACCTCCAGCTTTGAGCCGTTCCAGCTGCACGAGCGCCGCGGCGGCTGAAGCCGCTTAGGCCAGGGGGGCTTTGATCCGTTTGCGCAGCTTGCGGCTGTAACCGAAAGCAGCACCCAAGCCCAAGATCGGCAGCGGGCCGGGAACGCCGACGGCGCCAGTGATCGAGAGGGTGTAGGTGCCCGTTTGGAATGGGAATGGAAAGCGATTCCAGCCCGTGAGTGTGGGCGTGAGCTGGGGTTGTGTGGCGTAGAGGCTAATCCCCAGGATGTAAACCCCTGCTGAGCCAGTCAGGTCGCCGGGGTTGAATTGGGGTAGCAAACCTGGCCCGCCGTCGTCGTTGTAGAGAGCGAGATTGCCGGCCTCGTCGAACAGGAAGAGGCTTGCGTCGTTGTCTCCCGTGAGATTGGCGGATGTGGAAACAGAGAAGGATTTGGGTCGATTGATGATAAAGCGATACAGATCGATATCGTCTTTTCTGGTTCCCAGGCTGATCAATGTGCCCGAAATTGTGGACAGATTGCCCAGGCCAAAAACACCTTGACTGGTTGATGGGAGTTCGCCGGCATCGCCGCTTTCCGACCAGGCGAAGGCGCGGGCGGGATGCGGAGCCAGCATCAAGCAGAGCAGTGTGCCCGCCAGCAGTGTGCCCGCCCCCGGGGGCATGGTTTGGATTGGTTTGATGGCTGAATCCGGTGGTTTGGTAGGAGACATGCTTGTTTTCCTGTCTGAATGTTGGCTAGATCCTAGGTATGGCAATTTCGAGATGCGCTATACGGGGCGCGCTGCCTTTGTGCTCGGTCGTGGTTGCGCTCCGTCATGGTTGTGCTCGGTCATCATTGAATAGGGCAGCGTGCCCCTGCCGGGCCAGGATCTGGAGAATCTAGGCTGGGTTGCCGGCGGCGATCAGGGCCTCCGCCGACTGGGGCCGGTGGAAGTGGTAGCCCTGGAACAGGTTGATGCCGTGGGCCTGCAGGGCCGCCAGCACCTCGGCGTTCTCCACGCCTTCGGCCACCAGCTCCAGGTTCATCTGGCGGGCGATGCCGGCTACCACGGCCACGATCTGGCCCGCGAGGCCATCGCTGTCGAGGGCCATCACAAACGACTTGTCGATCTTGATCTCTTCGGGCCGCAGGGTGCCGAGCAGGCTGAGGGAGGAATAACCGGTGCCGAAATCGTCGAGGGAGAGGCGATAGCCCTGGTGGCGGAACTGCTCGAGGTTGGCCTCGGTGGCTGGATTGCGCTCCAGGATCGAGGCCTCCGTGATCTCCAGGGTGATCTGCTGGGGGGTGATGCCGGCCTGGCGCAGCATGGTGGCCAGCCGCTCGTGCAGCTCGGGATCGCTGAGCTGGCTGGGGCTGATGTTGGCGGAGAGGCGTAGATCGGGCAGCTGCAGGGCCGTGCGGATGGCGCTGTAGCCCTCCAGGGAGAGGGCGAAGATCTGATCGCCCAGCTCGCGCATCAGCCGGTAGCGCTCGGCCACGGCGATGAAGCGATCGGGCGGGATGAAGCCGCGGCTGGGGTGCTGCCAGCGGGCCAGGGCCTCCAGGCTGCGCCACTGGCCGTTGCCGTTCACCAGCGGCTGGAAGGCCATCTGCAACGTGCCCTGGCGCATCGCCTCCTTGAGGTCGATGAACAGTTGGTAGTCGTCGAGGCTGGTGTCGTTGCCGGCACTGAGATCAAACACCGCCACCCGCTCGTGGCGCTGGGCCTTGGCCTGGAGGATGGCGCCATCGAGCTGGCGGAGGATCGCCGCGGCATCGGTGGTTTCCGGCTGCACCACGCTCACGCCCACGCTCACGCCCACATCGAGGCTGGTGTCGCCCAGGCTGAGGGCGGGCCGGAACTGGGCCACCAGCCGGGAGGCGCACTGGTAAGCGTGGGCCTTGAGCAGCTGCTCATCGGTGCCGCTGATGCCGGAGAGGTCCATCAGCACGGCGAATTCGTCATCGCCGTAGCGGGCCAGCCCATCCCCCAGGCGCAGGGTTTCGCGCAGGCGTTGGGCCACGGCCACCAGCACCCGGTCGCCGGTGGCGTGGCCGTAGGTGTCGTTGAGGCTGCGGAACTGGTCGATGTCCACGAACAGCACCGCAAACGGCTTGCCGGAGCGGCGTGCCCGCATCGACTCCAGCTCGATCTGCTCCAGGAAGTGGCGCCGGTTGGGCAGCTCGGTGAGCTGATCGATCTGGCTGAGGGCGAGGGCGGAGGCCTGCAGTTGCTGTTGCTGGCGTTGCTGCTGCACCAGCAACAGCACTAGTATCAGCAACAGGCCGATGGCCAGCAGCTGCAGGCCGGGGGGCTGAACCTGGAGGATGACCACCGTGGCCGCAGCCACCAGACCCAGCAGCAGCAGGCGATGGTTGCGTTGGCTGGGCAGCGCGCGGAGCATCGAGGCGTTCAACTGCGGCCAAATTACTGGTGTCGCCGTGGTGGCAACCCTGGGCCTGTTGCTGAACTGAATCATGCTGCCGCTGGCGTTGAGCGTATCGCTGTTGCTGCTGCTCAGCAGCCTGTCGTTGCAGGCGCTGGCGCTCCAGGGAGGGGGCCTCCAGGCGGTGCAGGAGCGCCGCCGCCAGCAGGAAGACCAGCTGATGGCGGCGGCCCAGCAGCTGGCCGGCCGCCTGCAGCGGCGGCATCGCTGCCTGCTGGCTGTGAACGATGCGGGCTGGGGGGCGGCGGGCTGCGCCACGGCCGGCGAGCTGGCGGAGCTGCGCCAGGGGCAGGGGCCTGGGCCAGGGGTGGCCCAGCCGTGGCGGTTGGTGCGCTACTCCAGTGAGCCCAGCGGTGTGGTGGGCGGCCAGGTGCTGGCAGGCCGGGCGCAGCTGCTGCTGCAGCAGGGGGATCAGGCGGCCGCTGCCTTCGCCCTGCACTGGCGGCGGCCGGATCCGGATGCAGCGCCCCAGCTGCTCACCCTGCGGGAGCTGGGCCTGCGCCAGGTGCAGCCATGACCCTCACCGAGATCCTGGTGGCGGCCTCGATGCTGGCGATCAGCGCCAGCGCCTCGCTGCAGGTGTGGGCCTCAGGCAGCCGCTGGAGCCAGCGCAGCGAGCAGCTGTTGGGGCAACGCCAGGAGCTGGAGGCGGAGCTGCTGGCGGTACAGGTCCGGCTGCAGCAGCTGGCCGGCACGCCGATCAGTGGCGATTGCGATGGGGCTGCCGACTGGCTGGTGCTCCATCTGCCGATGCTGCAACGCCACGGCAACGGGGTGCTGCTGCGGCTCAGCGGCCCGGACGGCAGCGAGCGGCAGCGCTGGTACGACCCGGCGGCCTATGGGCTCTGCGGCGGCAACGACTGAAGGGCGGCCGCAGGGCGAGGCCCTGCAGTCCATCTGCCCCGGATCTGAACTGATGAACCACGGCAAACCGTGATCAGCCTGAGTGTGATCCTTCAGGCGGAACATGGTGTCCACGGACTTGATCACCGGTTTCAATCACAGCCACGTGGGCCGGTTGGTCACACCAGTGGTTCCAGCAGTGGTTCCAGCAGTGGTTCCAGAAGCCAACACCGCTGTGGAAGCTGTTGCAGCGGCCGTTGCCAAACCCGCAGCGATAGCCGAGGGTGTCGCGAAACCCTTAGCCGTAGTGGCGGCTGTTGCCCAACCGGCAGCGATTATCGAGGCTGTGGCCAAGCCCGCGGCTGTTGTAGCGGCCGTTGCCAAACCCGCAGCCATTGCTGAGGCTGCCACGAAACCAGCAGCCGTTGTCGCGGCCATTGCCGAGGCTGTTGCCCAACCTGCCGCGATTGCCGAGGCTGTTGCTAAGCCTGCAGCCATTGCCGAGGCTGCCGCTAAGCCTGCGGCCATTGCCGATGCTGCGGCCAAGCCCGCAGCCGTTGTAGCGGCGGTCGCCGGAGCCCAGAGCGGCGTGCTGGCCAACCCCGTGCTGGCTAACCCCAACGTTGCGCTGGAGCTGCCAGGGCCGAACCCGGCCCCCAGCCGCATCACGGTGACGCCCTCTGTGGAGACCACCTCGCAAACCACGGTGAAAACCTCCGTGGTCACCGCGCCCCCTGGTGCCGCCCAGGTGAAGGTGGTGACCGCCAGCTCCAACCAGAACAGCAGCAGCGTCACCAGCGGCACTGGCGGCTCCAGTCGCCCGCCCGGCAACGCGGGTGGCGGCGGTGTGGATCTGGTGACCGGTGGCGGCGGGCTGGTTGGCTTCAGCGTGCGCTTCGGCGACTCGCCGATCACGGCTCCGCAACGGATCGCCGACTTTGTGTTCGGGCAGGACCGGATGTCGCTGCGCTCGGCCAAGGGCAAGCTGCAGGCGGTGCCCCGCTCCTTCAGCCGGGCTGACAACAACAGCTCGGCCACCACGCTGCGGGAGCTGGCCGCCTCGGTGTTCGCCGACGCCGATGGGCTGCAGGCTGGCGACCAGGCGCTGCGGCGGGGGGCCGCGGTGCTGGTGCGGGCCACCAGCGCCGAGATCCGCGGCACCTACCTGCTGGTAAACAACGGCAACCTGCGGCTCGATCCCACCAACGACCTGATGCTCAGGCTCACCGGCTTCTCCGGCCGCCTGCCGGCCGTGGGGGCCATCGACCCCGCTGCAGTGTTTGGCTGAGCAGCCGGTTTGGGCTGAGCCGGCTGTGGCAACCCTGAGGCTGTTCCCGTGGAGCGGCCATGGCGCCCCAGCAGTGTGGCCAGCGAACCCCGGTGGGTGCGAGCCCCGGCTCCGGTTTCAGCCTGCCCGAGCTGCTGCTGGCGGTGGCGCTGCTGGCGATCCTGGCGGCGATCGCCCTGCCCAGCGGCCAGGGGGCGCTGGCGCGGATGCGGGTGGAGGCGGCCAGCCGGGAGGTGGTGCTGGCGATCGAGCGCGAGCGCGACCGGGCCCTCCGCCAGGGGCGCGCGGCCAGCCTGGCGGTGGAGGGGGCCGGCGGGCTGGTGGAACAGCTGGCGGCGGAGCACGGCGGCGTGGAGCTGCGCCACAACCTGCCCGCCCAGCTGCGCTTCAGTGCCAACGGCCTGCTGATCGACGGCGGCACGGTGGTGGTGGCGGCGGCCGGCACCCCGCTGCGCCGCTGTGTGGTGTGGTCGTTGCCGCTGGGGGTGCTGCGGCTGGGCCAGTACGGCGCTGAACCCGCCGGCGCGCTGCAGGCCGGCCAGTGCCTGCCCGACCCCACGCTGTGAGGCCGCCGGTGTTGCCAACGCGCTGGGTCACGCGTCGCCCCCAGGCCGGATTCAGCCTGGTGGAGCTGCTGGTGAGCCTGCTGCTGGCGGGCGTGGTGAGCGCGGCGCTGCTGCAGGCGCTGCTGCTCGACAGCCAGGCCTCGCAGCGGCTGGGGCGGCACCTGCGCGAGCGCCAGCAGGGGCAGCGGGCGCTGGAGCTGCTGCGCCAGGAGCTGCAGCAGGCGCTGTGGGTGCGCACGGGCGATCAGCCGCTGCACCCCCCCGGGCCCTCGTGCTCGCTGGCGGGGCGGCAGGTGGTGCTGCAGCTGGGCACCGGCAGCGGCCTGATCACCTACTCCCAGGGGCCGGCGCCGGACGCGATCTGGCGGGGGCGGGTGCTGCTGCGCTGCGGGCCGGCCTATGGCCTGGATGGCGCCCTGGTGGCCGGGCAGCCCCAGCAGCGGGTGCTGCTCGATGCCCTGGCGGCGGAGGGTTTGCGTGCGCGGCGAGCGGCTGAATCGGGGCTGCTGGAACTAACCCTGCGCCGGGATCTGGCGCCAGGGCAGCATCTGGAGCAAAGCGTTTTGCTGGCAGCAGGAATAGAGTGAATACCGGTTTGTTGGCGAGCGGTTGACGGCCCTGCACCAGCAGCTCCAGGCCGGCTTGGACACCACGTTCCAGGCCACCGTGCAGCGCGCCCAGGCCCTGGTGCCGCAGCTGGAGAGAGTGCAGTGTTTTGCCCTGCCGCCGGCAGCGGGTGGTGCCCATCTGCTGCTGCACGACAGCGCCACGGCTGCGGCCACGGCTGCGGCCACGGCCCCGCGCCAGGAACTCCCGCCCCCCCTGGATGGGGCCGATGGCGGCATCCATGCCGAGCAGGCGCCGGGTTGCCTGGTCGCCTTCCGGGCGCGGGAGGGCGCGGCCTTTGATGCCGGCGACCGCCAGACCCTGGCGCTGGTGGCCCAGGCCCTGGCCTGCGGCCTGCGTGCACGCGAGCCCCTCGACCCGCTGCGGCTGGTGGCGGATGTGGCCCACGCCTCGGCCGTGATGCGCGATGGCGAAACCGGTAGTCACCTGGAGCGGGTGAACCGGATCACGCGGCTGATCGCCAGGGAGGTGGCGCCCCACTACGGCCTGAGTGAGGCGTTTGTGGAGCAGGTGAGCACCTTTGCCCGCCTGCACGACATCGGCAAGATCGGCATCCCGGACGCCATCCTGCTCAAGCCGGGCCGCCTGGATGCCGGCGAGATGGCGGTGATGCGCACCCATGTGGAGAAGGGGCTGGAGATTCTGCAGCGGGTGCTGGCGGCCCAGGGGGTGGCCGACGAGGCGGCCACCCGGGTGATGACCAACCTGGTGGCCACCCATCACGAGCGGCTGGATGGCACGGGCTATCCGGCGGGGCTGCGGGGGGAGGAGATCCCGGTGGAGGGGCGGATCGTGGCGGTGGCCGACGTGTTCGATGCCCTCACCCACACGCGGCCGTACCGCCAGAGCCTGAGCCTGGAGGAGGGGTTGGCGATCGTGCGCCAGCAGGCGGCTGAGGGGGGGCTGGATCCGGTGTGCGTGGCGGCGCTGGAGCGGCAGCGGCCGTCCCTGGAGCGGATCGTGGCGGAGTTCAGGGATCTGCCTTGAGCCGCCGGCCCACCGGAATCCCGATGCACGTACTACAGTGGGGTTTCTTGTAAGACGAGGCGATTCCGGGCCATGCCACTCACGGTTCGGCTGGATTCTGAAACCGAGCGCTGCCTGAGGGAGTTGCTGGATGAGACGGGGCAGGACAAGAGCTCGTTGATCCGCCAGCTCATCCAGGAGCGCTGGCAGCGGCGTGTGCCCCCCCCGTCGATCACCGAGCAGCTGGGCGGCCATCCCGCCAGCTTTCTCACCATCCTTCCGCCCGGCAGTGCGGAGAGGGCCCAGCGCCGCCACCTGCTCGATCAGCAGCTCAAGGCACGCCGCAGCCAGCGGCCCTGATGCGGCGCATCCTGATCGATTCGGGCATCCTGCTCAGCTATTACCAGCAGAAGGAACCCCTGCATCAGGCGGTGGTGGCATTCTTTGACACAACGGCTGCCCAGTTGATCACCTCTCCCATCTGCATTGCCGAGGTGCTGTGGCTGCTGGGTGATCCCGGGGATTCCAGGGTGCGTGCAGCCCAGAACCATCTGCTCAACGCCGTGGCTGCTGGGGGCATCCAGGTGATGGACCTGCTCCCGGAGGACTATGCCCTCATCGCCGAGCTCAATGACCGCTACGCGGATCTGCCTGGTGATTTCGCCGATCTCACCCTCGTGGCCCTCTCAGAGCGGCTCAACCTTGCCGAGATCCTCACTCTGGACAGCGATTTTGATGTGTACCGGCGCTTTCGGCGGGAGCCGTTCTGTCGGGTGCCGCTTAGCTGAGCCGGGCTAGATCGAGGGATGGCGGCAGGCCGGGATGGGGCTCCTGAAGCTTGCGCAGCAGCCGTTGGTCGGCCGTGATGAGAGTGGCGTTCTGCTGTTCGGCCAGGGCGATGTAAAGGCAGTCGTAGGCGGGGTGATCGAGCAGGCTGCACCAGTGGCGGGCCCGGGCGAGCAGGGCTTGCGCCGGAAACAGGGCACTGAAGGGTTCACTGGCGCGGTGGGCCAGCCAGTCGAACTGCGCGGCAGTGATGGCCCCCAGCCGGAGGCTCTTCCAGGCGGCATTGAGCAGTTCCACCAGCACCAGATCCGGGGCCAGCAGCAGCGGATTGGCGGGGTGATCCAGCAGCAGGGCAGCGTGCTCGGAACCGGGCACGGCCACAAACCAGGCAAAGGCCACGGATGCATCCACCACCCAGGCGCGCGGTTCAGCGGCCATCGCGGTCGTCGCGGATCAGGGAGGCGATGTTGAGCTGGCGGCCGGAGCTGGGCGTGGTGGCGCGCAACTGGGCGAGTTCGTCGCGGAGTGCATGGCCCTGGCGGGCGGTGGCCGTGAGCAGATCGCGCAGGCTTTGCTCCAGGGAGACCCCCTGG
>JBIIDV010000051.1:0-19905 GCA_044238185.1 Prochlorococcaceae cyanobacterium
CAGCAGCCCCTCAGCAGAATCCTGCTCAATTGCCGCAGTGCCAGTCACTGGCTCGACGCGCTCCCAGCTGAGAGCCTGCCCAAGTCGCTGCAGGCTGGACTCCTTCAGCTCTGCGGGGATGGCGAGCAGGTGGTGGCCACAATGGAGCGCATGCGCATGCTGCTGCGCAATGTGGAAACCGAGCACAAACCGATCGACCTCACCGCCAGCGTGGACAGCGGCCTGCTGTATCTCAAGAACGACCTGGCCGATGCCGGGGTTCAGACACTGTTGGAGGGCCTCGACCAACCCTGCCATCTCAATGGGGACGGCGCCCAATTGCAGATCGCTGTGGTGAATCTGATCCGCAATGCTCTGCAGGCGATGCACCAGCAGCAGCCCGGCAGCCGCCGGCTCCTGTTGCGGCTACAGCAGCATGCCGATCGGGTGGAGCTTTGCATAGCCGACAGTGGCCCTGGCTTTCCCGAGGCCTATAGCTGCGACACAAGCTGGGAGCTCCTCAAGAGCACCAAGGCCAGCGGCATGGGTATCGGCCTGTTCATCGCCCAGACCGCCGCCACCAACCATCACGGCCAGCTAAGCATCGCTCGCAGCTCTGAATTGGGGGGAGCGGAGGTGGTGATCGAGCTGCCCATCATCACTACCATTCACGAATAAGGTTTCACGACTAACGTCTCCTCACAGCGGATCTAGGTTGTCCAGCCATGTCGCCAGCGGCTATCGGCTGAACCTGATCGCCATTGCCGATGCAGAAGAGCGGATCCCGATTAGATCAGTTTGCAGTGAGTGCTGGCTATAAAATGATATTATCGGTGTTGCCTGCAGTTCGCCAATCATCACCTCGCCGGCTTGGCCCAGTGGATCGTTTGGCGCCTGTTCTGGGGTTTTGGCCATAGGCTCTGACTCCGCCCAGTTGCCTCGCTTGACCCACCCTTCTTCCACCGGCGAATCTGCCCCCCAGGATCCGTCGTCCAGCGCCGCCGCAGCACCGGAGCCGTTCATCTATGAACCCCTGGAGCGCTTCGGTGAAGGTCTCACCACCCGTCGGCCCTGGAACACCGCTGCGCTAGCCGGGGTGGAGCGGTTGAACGGGCGGGTGGCGATGCTCGGGTTTGCCGCAGCCGTGGTGGGCGAGTGGATCACTGGCCACGGGCCGGCCGGCCAGCTGCTGGCGCTGCTGCGCTGGTACCTAGGCGCAACCTTGGGCTGAGAGCTGCCATCCTTCTGATGGTGGTTGGGCGAGGAATGCGTGCCGTCCATGTCGCCCCCACCACTGGTCCTGGTCCATGGCCTGCTCGACACGCCAGCAGTGTTCACGCCGCTCAAGCGGGAATTGGCGGGTCGCCGCCATCCCCTGCTGATTCCTGCCCTGCCCCTGCGCCTGGGCCGCACGCCCACCATGGAGGCGGCTGAGCTGCTGGGCAGTCACATCGAGGCTGCGTTCGGCCCCCACCAACCGATCGACCTGCTGGGCTTTTCGATGGGTGGGGTGATTGGCCGCTGCTGGCTGCAGCTGCTGGGGGGGCTGGGGCGCACCCGCCGTTTCTTCAGTGTGGGCAGTCCCCAGCAGGGCACTCTCACCGCCCGCCCCTGGCCGTCACGGGTGTTCAGGGGCATCGCCGACCTGCGCAATGGCAGCGCCCTGCTGGAGCGGCTCAACGGCGACCTGGACGGTCTGCGCCGGATCGAGTGCCACAGCTTCTACTCAGCCCTGGATCTGGCGGTGCTGCCCGGGTGGCGGGCCGTGCTGCCGGTGGGGGCCCGCACGATGCTGCCGGTGCTCACCCATCCCCAGCTGCTGCGCGATCGGGCCGCCATTGCCCCGTTGGCGCGGGAGTTGCTGCGGCCCTGAACTCCTGCCGCCAGGGCCTCCTAGCGTGGCCCGATCCAGTGGAGCGCAGCCATTGATGGGGTGGCTCGAGATCTCCATCCTGGTGCGTTGGCTGCTGGGCTGGGCCCTCGGCCTGCGCCTGCCGCTGCTGCCGCCGCTTGCCCCCGCCGGCGCCACCCCCTGCTCGGTGCTGATTCCGGCGCGCAATGAGGCGACCACCCTGCCCCACCTGCTCACCGCCCTCGCCCGGCAGACGCTGCGGCCCTGCGAGGTGATCGTGGTCGATGACCACTCCAGCGATGGCACCGGCGCCAGCGCGCTCCAGGCCGCGGGGGGCCTGCCCCTGCGGGTGATCCAGCCGCCGCCCTTGCCCGATGGCTGGTGCGGCAAGACCTGGGCCCTGCACCATGGCGTGCTGGCCAGCCGGGGCGATCTGCTGGTGTTTCTCGATGCCGACACCGAGCCGGGGCCGGAGTTCCTGGAGCGGCTGCTGGCCCAGCACCAGCGGCAGGGCGGGCTGGTGTCGGTGCAGCCTTACCACCGCACCGAACGGCCCTACGAGCAGCTCTCGGTGCTGTTCAACCTGGTGGGGCTGCTGGCCGTGCCGCTCGGGCCGCGCTGTGGTGTGGCGTTCGGCCCCGCGCTGGTGACCAGTCGCGCCGACTACCAGCGCGTCGGTGGCCATGCCGCCGTGGCGGGCAAGGTGGTGGAGGACTGGTTCCTCGCCCATTGCTATGAGCGGGCCGGCCTGCCGGTGAGTGCCTTCATCGGCTACGGCCAGCTCGCCTACCGCATGTACCCCGGCGGCCTGCGCGACATGGTGATCGGCTTCAACAAGAACTTCGCCACGGCGGCCGGTGAGGTGCGCTGGCCCTGGATGCTGGCGGTGCTGCTGTGGCTGTCAGGGCTGTTCTGGGCCGCCTGGTGTCTGCCGGCGGCGCTGCTGGGTTGGCCGCTGGTGGGCAGTGCAGCGATCGGGCCCAATGCGCTGATCTACGGCGCCTTTGCCCTGCAGCTGCTGGTGATCACCCGGCGGGTGGGGCGCTTCAGCTGGATCAACCTGGTGTTTCCCCTGCCGGTGCTCTTTTTCCTGGTGGTGTTTGTGATGGCGATCCTCAATCTGGAGCGGGGCCAGGTGCGCTGGAAGGGCCGCAGCTTCAGCACCCGCTGATGATGCTGGTGCTCAGCTCGGTGGCGTTCTGGCTAGTGGCCTCCCTGCTCGTGGGCTGGCTGGCCAATCAGCTGCCGCCGCGCTGGCTGCAGCCGGTACCCCCCTCCCCGTTGGCCCCGGAGCCGCTGCCCGGTCTCGGCATCCGGGTGTGGAAGCGCTGGATTCCCGATGCCGGCGGTGCCCTGCCCGGCGGCGTGGCCAAGGCCAGCCTGGTGCGGCGGGATCCGGAGGCCCTGCGGCGGCTGGTGATCGAAACCCGCCGGGCGGAGCTGGTGCATGGGCTGCTGTGGCCGGCTGGCTTGCTCACCGCCAGCTGGCTGCCGCCCGCCGCCGTGCTGGTGAACCTGGTGTTCGCCACCCTGTTCAACCTGCCCTGTCTGCTGGTGCAGCGCCACAACCGCCGCCGGCTGCAGCGCTGCCTGCAGCGGATGGCTGGCCCCTGATGGGCGCCGCCGTCAGGGGCCGAGGAACGCCGCCGTCAGGGTCAGCTCCGCGCCCAGCCCCGGGTCGTCGGCATGGCGGGCCACCACCAGCCGGTGGCGCCCCGCCTCCAGCACGAAGCCGTCGCGCTCTTCGTCGAAGCAGGCCAGCCGGCGCAGGGGAATCACCAGGCTGAGCCGCCTCTGCTCGCCGGGCTGGAGCTCCAGCCGCTGGAAGCTCACCAGGGTGCGCGGTGGTCGCTCCATCAGCAGCCCCGGCGGCTCCAGGTACACCTGCAGCACCTCGGCGGCCGCCATGGGGCCGGCGTTGCGCAGGCTCATCGCCAGCCCCACTGCTTTGCTCTGCTGTTTGCCCTCCAGCTGCTCGATGGCCAGGTCACTGGTTTCGAAGCGGCTGTAGGACAGCCCGAAGCCAAACGGGTAGGCGGCGCGCTGCCCCTGGCGTTGCAACCGCCGGTAGCCGTGCCAGAGGTCGTAGGTCACCACCGGCGCCCGGGGCTCAAACGGCGGCAGCTGGGCCGCCTCGGCGGGGATGGCAAAGGGCAGCCGGCCAGCGGGCGACACCGCCCCCAGCAGCACCGCCGCCAGGGCAGCGCCGCCCTGCTCCCCTGGGTACCAGAGCAGCAGCACACCAGGCACCAGCTGGTCCCAGTCGCCCGTGAGGATGGCGCCGCCGCCCATCAGCACCACCACGGTGCGGGGGTTGGCGGCGGCCACGGCCCGGATCAGCGCCACCTGATGGGGCGGCAGGCGCAGATCGGTGCGATCGCCGGCTGCGAAGTCGCCCCCCTGGCGGGCCGAGGCGTTGCGGGTGAGCCCGCTGATCAGGCCGGTGAAGCGGCGCCACTGCCGCCGCAGCCTTGGCCAGAGGCGCGAGCCCAGCAGCCAGTCGGGCGGCGGGATCTGCGCCAGGATCGGGGCGATGTCGCCGGGGTGGATGTGCTCCCCCTCCAGGCGCCAGTCGAGGCCCACCACCAGCACCGCCACATCGCTGCGGGCCGCCAGGGCCGCCGCCGCCTGGAGAGTGCGGCCATCGGCATGGCGGATCGCCAGCTCGGGCCGGGCCGCCCGCAGGCCATCCAGGGGGGTTACCACTGCCCCCGCCGGCGGGCGGGTGTCAGAGGAGCCGCGATCGCCCAGGTTGGCCGCCGCCGCCAGCGGACCGATCAGGGCCAGGGAGTCCAGCTCCCCCAGGGGCAGCAGCGGCTGACCCGATGCCAGGGGCTCGTTGCGCAGCAGCACGATCGACTGCTGCGCGGCTTCATGGGCCAGGGCCAGGTGCTCCGGGCAGCGGCGCAGGGCCTCTGGGTAGGCGTCAGTCGGGGAGTCGGCCTGGGAGCCAGCCTCCAGCCGCACCTGGGCCTGCAGCAGCCGTAGCACGGCGTCGTCGAGGCGCTCCTGGCTCAGCTGGCCCGCCGCCAGGGCTTCCGCCAGGCAGCCCTGGAAGATCATCCGAAATGGCATCTCCAGGTCCTGTCCCGCCTGCAGTCCAGCCACCCCGTCGCGCAGGCCGAAGATGAAGTCGGTCACCACAAACCCGCCAAATCCCCAGCGCCGCTTGAGGATCGCGGTGAGCAGCTCCGGGTGTTCGCCGCACCAGATGCCGTTCACCTGGTTGTAGGCGCTCATTACCGAGCCGGCGCCGGCCTCCACGCAGTCGCGGAAGTGGGGCAGGTACAGCTCGTGCAGCACCCGTGGGCTGGCCCGCACATCCACCAGGAAGCGCGAGCTGTCGATCGAGTTGAGGGCGAAGTGCTTGACGCAGGCAATGGCGTGGCGCTCGATGCCGCGGCTGCAGGCCGCCCCCAGGGCGCCCACGTGCACGGGGTCTTCGCCGTAGGTCTCCTGGGCCCGGCCCCAGCCGGGGTGGCGCAGCAGGTTCACGCACACCGCCGCAAGCCAGTTGGCGCCGAAGCTGCGGGCCTCCCGGGCGATCGCCACGCCGATCCGCTCCTCCAGCTCCGGATTCCAGCTCGCCCCGCGGGCTATCGGCACCGGGAAGGTGGTGGCACCGCCCACCAGCACCACCCCCCGGGGCCCATCCACAAACTGCAGACCCGGCAACCCCAGCCGGGGCACGGCTCCTGCGGGCCAGGGGTGGCGGTGGGAGGCATCGCGTAGGGCGATGTCGGCCATCCCCGACCAGAAGGGGGTGTCGCCGCTCAGCAGGCCCAGCTTCTCCGCCGCCGTGAGCTGGTGGAGCAGGGCGATGGCCTCGTCCGGGTCAGGGGGCTGGGGGGATCGCTGCTGCACGGTCCACGACGGTCGACTCTGGTTTCCGGGCGCCACCCAGCTCCAGCTTGGTGGCGCAGCCTCGGGCCGGGGTTGGATGGGGTGATCCGCAGCGAATGGGAATCAGGCAGCCGATGGGTGAAAAACTGTTGCTCACGGCTCTGTTTTCGGCTCTGGCCGGCTTTCTGCTGGATCCGGACCAGGTCCCCTTGGTCCTGGAGCCGCTCCGGCAGGCCTGGGATTGGGCGTCAGACCTCTGGCCTGCCCTGGACCAGCTGGATGTGGATCCCCTGCTGGCAGTCCTGCCCGAGGGGCTGGCGATCGGGCTACTGCTGTTGATTCCGGTGATCTGGCTCAAGCCCACCTGAGCGGCCAAGCCGGCGCCGGCACCAGCGTCAACCCCAGGGATCGGCGTTGGCAAAGCCGACCTTCGCGTCGGCCAGGAGATCTTGATTGAAAGGATGAGCCGTGGCTTGAGCAAGCTGCAGACCGTTCAGCCCTGGCTCGGTGATGGGCGCAGACTGGGATTTCCGTGTGTTCGGTTCCTGGCCATCGAGCATGGTCTGCCCGTCTCTGCTGGTCGAGCGGCGTTGCATGCCATCAACAATCGGATCGTGTATGGATTTTCGCCAGCGGATGGAGCTGGTCGGTCGACTGAATGGGTCCGCGAATCCGATCACCTTTTCCTTGATGCCGGCCAGGGCTTTGCTGCTGTCGCCGCCACGACTCGGGTCGCCCCAGCTCACAACGGACCCATCATCTTTCAGCGCAGCAAATGCATATCCTGTAGTGACAATGTGCACCACACCATCCCGCAACTTCTTGGCAACACTGCTGCTGTCCCCGCCGGCACTGGCTTGGCCCCAGGTGATAACGGAACCATCCTTTTTGAGGGCAGCAAAGGCATAACGTGTTGAAAAGATCTGTTCCACTCCGCTTTTTAGGTCATCGGCTTCTGATCGGCTGTTCCCACCCTTCTTGGCGTGTCCCCAGGTGATGACCGAGCCATTCTTTTTCAATGCTGCAAAGGCATACCGTGCTGAGAAGATGTCCTGAACTCCGCCGCGCAGTTCCTGTTTGACGGAACTGCTATTGCCGCCACGTTTTGAATCGCCCCAGGTTACAACGGCTCCGCCTTTCAGCCTGGCTGCGAAGGCAAAGCGTGCGGAATAAACATCCTTGACGTCCTTGCGAAGCTGGTCGGCGACTTTGTTGGCATCGCCGCCGCGGCTCGCCAACCCCCAGCACACAGCTGAACCGTTGGTTTTCAGGGCTGTGAATGCGTATCCAGTGGAGGTGATTGTTCGGACGCCACCCTTGAGCTGTTTGCTGACGCTGCTGCTGTCTCCGCCGCGCTTGGAATCCCCCCAGGTGATGACAGATCCATTCTTTTTCAGTGCCGCAAAGGCGTAGCGGGTTGAAAAGATGGTTTGCACATTGCCTTTGAGTTGTTGGGCAACGCTGCTGCTGTCGCCACCCCGTGGTTCGCCGGTGTCAATGTTGCCGCCCAGCTCCTCGCTGCGGGCGTCGGTCGTGGCCAGGCCCCAGGTGACCACTGAGCCATCCCGCTTCAGGGCGGCCATCGATGTGGAGCTGGTGAAGATCTCTTTGACGCCTCCCTTCAGGTCGCCGGCCACCCGGCTGCTGTCGCCGCCTTCTTTTGCTTCGCCCCAGGTCACCACGGACCCATCGCGTTTCAGGGCGGCATAGGCACGGCGTGTTGAAAACACCCGCTCTACCCCGCTGCTGAGAGCACTGGCGACCTGGCTGCTGTTCCCGCCTTTGCTGCCAGCTCCCCAGGTCACCAGGCTGCCGTCAGCGCGCAGGCCGGCAAAGCTGTGCCGGTTCGCGAAAAGATCGACAAACTTGCCCTGCAAGCCGGCTGGCCGCTCACCGCCGTCATAGCCACGGCCCCAAGTGATGATCGATCCGCGTTCAGTGAGTGCGGCAAAGGCACCTTGGTTGCGCCATTCATTGTTGGATCGGCCTGGTTCGGCGATGCGGGTTGTGATGAGGGTGTATGGGCTCCCCGGGATCTTGATCGCTGCCATGGCAGGGGTTGCTTGATTAGCACAAGCTAATAAAATCAGCGCGCTCGTCTAGTTTTCTTCGTGTTTTTTCACCTTGCTGATTCCGCGGTAAAAGGGCTGGTGTCTGCTGCTGGGTCTGCAGCATCTTGTGGTCTGTTCTGATGCTCGTCGATGCTTTCTTGCTGCTGTAGATCTAATCTGGGTTGTGCAAGTTCGCTTAATCCCCTCGGTCCCGCCCTGGCCGCTGCCGACAAGCCTGGCGATCCTGCTGCTGCTCGCTCAGGTCATTCGGGCCAGGCCGGTGGTGGGATCGAAGCGCTCCGCCAGGGCGGCCACCGGCACCATCACCAGCAGCGACACGGAGCAGATCAGCCACTCGATCGGCGCCAGGGGCGCAGTGGCGAAGAAGCGGTTCATCCAGCCCAGCTGGCTGAAGCCCAGTTGCAGCAGCACGGCCGTGCCGATGCCGGCCAGCAGGATCGGGTTGCGCCGCCAGTGCCGCCAGCTCCCCTTGCTGGCCTGGCTGATGCTCACCAGGTACACGATCTGGGCCAGCACCAGCGACTGGATCGCCATGGTGCGGGCCAGCGGCAGGCTGGAGCCATGGGAGCGGGCCCAGAGGAACACGCCGAAGATGAAGCACCAGTAGAAGGCCGACACCAGCAGCACCTTGCGCACCAGGCCGCGGCTGAGCAGGGGCTGGGACGGCGGCCGCGGCGGTTGCCGCATCAGCCCGGGCGGGCGGGGCTCGAAGGCCAGCGGCACCGACAGGGTGAGCGAGCACACCATGTTCAGCCAGAGCACCTGCAGAGCGGTGACCGGCAGCTCCAGCCCCAGCACCGCTCCGAGCAGGATCGTCATCGAGGCACCGCCGTTCACCGGCAGCACGAAGGCCATCGCCTTGCGCAGGTTGAGGTAAACGGCGCGCCCTTCTTCAACGGCCGCCTCGATCGTGGCGAAGTTGTCGTCGGTGAGCAGCATGTCCGCCGCCTCGCGGGCCACTTCGGTGCCGCCCTGGCCCATGGCGATGCCGATGTCGGCCTGCTTGAGGGCCGGCGCGTCGTTGACCCCATCACCGGTCATGGCCACCACCTCGCCCTGGGCCTGCAGGGCCCGCACCAGGGCCAGCTTCTGGGCCGGCGCCACCCGGGCGAACACATCGGTGTCGCGGGCGATGCGGGCCAGATCGGCGGCGGAGCACTGCTCCAGGTCTGAGCCTTCAATGGCCCGAACCGCGCCGCTGCCGCTCCAGCCAAGCCCCAGCTGGGCTGCGATCGAGCGGGCGGTCTCCAGGTGGTCGCCGGTGATCATCTTCACCTGGATTCCCGCCTGGCGGCAGGCGGCAACGGCCGCCAGGGCCTCGGGCCGCGGCGGATCGAGCATGCCCTGCAGGCCCAGAAACTCCAGGTCGCCAGCGAGATGACGGGGGTGCAGTTCGGCCTGGCTGGGTTCGGCGCGGCCGATGGCGAAGGCCAGCACCCGTTCCCCCTGGCTGGCCATGGCGGCCACGGCCGCCTCGATGGCCTCCCGGTTGAGGGGTTCGGGGCTGCCATCGGCCCGCAGCTGGCGGCTGCAGCGGGCCAGCACCGCCTCCACCGAGCCCTTCATCAGGATCCGCTGGCTGCCGTGCAGGGTGGCCATGAACTGCTGTTCGGAGGCGAAGGGGATCGCGTCCCGCCTGGGGTGCTGGCCCAGGGCCTGCTCCCGGTCCAGCCCCATGGTCTCGGCAGACTGCAGCAGGGCGGTTTCGGTGGGGTCCCCCACCAGGCCTTCGATCCGGCCGGGGCGGGCGTCGTTGCAGAGCAGGCCCGCCAGCAGGGTTTCGCGCAGGGCCACGTTGCGGCCGAGGGGGTCGGCATGGGCGTTGCCGTCGTCGTCGGGCCAGAGCCGATCCAGGCTCAGCAGCTCCCCACCGGCGTGGATGTGCTGCACCGTCATGCGGTTCTGGGTGAGGGTGCCGGTCTTGTCGGAGCAGATCACCGTGGTGCTGCCCAGGGCCTCCACCGCCGGCAGCTTGCGGATGATGGCGTTGCGGCGGGCCATGCGGTTCACGCCGATTGCCAGGGTGATCGTGACGATCGCCGGCAGCTCCTCCGGAATCGCCCCCACCGCCAGGGCCACGGCGCCGTCGAACATCTCGGCGGCCTCCCGGCCCCGGGCCAGGCCCACCAGGAAGGTGAGCCCGGCCAGCAGCAGCACCAGCTTGAGCAGGGTGTGGCTGAAGCCGCGGAACTTGCGGGTGAGCGGTGTGCTCAGCACGGCCTGCTCGGCCATCGAGCGGGAGATGTGGCCCACCTCGGTGGCACTGCCGGTGGCCACCACCAGCCCTTGCGCCTGCCCGGCCGTGACCAAACTGCCGGCGTAGGCCATCCCCAGCCGTTCGGCCAGGGGTGCGCCGCTCTCCACGGCCGTGGTGCCCTTGCGCACGGGCAGCGACTCGCCGGTGAGGGCCGATTCGTCCACGGCGAACTGGCGGCAGCTCAGCAGGCGCAGGTCGGCCGGCACCTTGTTGCCCGCCTCCAGCAGCACCACATCGCCCGGCACCAGCTGGTGGGAATCCAGCCGCAGGGGCTGGCCATCGCGCACCACCTCCACCTCGGTGCGCACGCTGCGGGCCAGGGCAGCGATGGCCGTTTCGGCCTTGCTCTCCTGGAAGAAACCGATCACCGCGTTGATCAGGGTCACGCTCCAGATCACCCAGGCATCGTTGGCCTTGCCGATCAGCACCTTCACCAGGCCAACCGCCAGCAGGGTATAGAGCAGTGGGTCGTGGAACTGGCTGAGAAAGCGCAACCAGCCCGGCTTGCCATGGTGCTGCGGCAGGCAGTTCCCCCCCCACTGGTCCAACCGCCGCCTGGCCTCGATGGTGTCCAGCCCCGAGGCGCTGTCGCTCCCCAGCTGCTCCAGCAGCCGCGTCAGCGGCTGGGCGTGGGGACACTCTCCCCAGGCCGAAGGCGCAGGTGAGGGGGTGGTGGCGGGCCCGGCCATGGCACTGCGGCAGCGGAGAGTGGAGTCAGGCAGCCTCCGGTCCATCCTGACCGGGTGGCCCCGGTATTGCGTACTGCACCCGCTGGGGGAAGGGAATCTCGATGCCGTGGTCGCGGAAGGTCTGCCAAACGGCGGTGTTCACGGCACTGCAGGTGCTGATGTTGTTCATCGGGTTGGCGATCCAGAAGCGCAGGGCGTACTGGATCGCCGAGTCGCCATAGCTGAGCACCAGGCCCCGGGGTGGGGGATCGGCCAGCACCCCGGCCACGCCGCTGGCCGTGGCCTCCAGCAGGGCCACCACCTGGGCGGGGTCATGGCGGTAGGCGGCCCCCACCAGCACCTGGCTGCGCCGCAGCGAGTCACTGCCGGTGTAAGTGGTGGTGGTGGCGGTGAAGAACGTCTGGTTGGGAATCACCAGTTCGGCGTTGTCCCGGTCCCGCCAGAGCACGGCAGCCCGCAGCCCGAGGCTGCGGACTTCGCAGGGATCCCCGTCGATGAACAGCACGTCGCCGGGCCGCACCGAGCCCTCCAGCAGCAGCCACAGGCCACTGATGAAATTGGAGAACACCTCCTTGATGCCGAAGCCGATCCCCACCGACAGGCCCCCGGCAATCGCCAGGATCGCAGTGGCATTCAGGCCGAGGTGATTCGCCACCCAGGCCAGACCGATGCCCACCGTCACGTAGCGCAGGATCACGGCCACGGCCCGCCGGCTGCCATCACTCATCACCAGGGCCCGCTGCAGCAGCCAGGCCATGCCCCGGGCCGGGGGCCCGGAGCCCACGATCACCAGGTACACGATCACGCCGGCTATGAACACCCTCCCCAGGCTGAGGGGCACGCCGAACCACTCCCCCACGGGGATGGAACCCAGATCCCGCACGCTGTCGAGCTGGTTGATGATCGCCAGGCCCACCAGCAGCAGGTAGGCGGGGCGCAGCAGGCGGCTGTCCACTTGGCGGATGGTCCCAATGGGCAACCATTGGCCGAGCAGATCGGACAGCAGGGCCAGACCTTGCCAGCCGAGGTAGAGCATTCCCAGGGAAAGGGCGAAGCGCCAGGGGTATCCGCCCTGGGCCAGAAGGATGCTGCCCAGGGCGATCACCGCCACCGCCAAGGGGCGCAGCCAGGGGCGGAGGCGGGCTAGGGCGGGCAGCCGGCGGTGGAGCAGGGCGGCAGCCAGCCCGGGGATGGCCACCAGCAACAGCTGAACCACCACCGAGCCCCGCTGCAGATAGCCGAGCCAGCCGATCACCTCGTGCAGAAACTGATCCATCGGCGGCAGTTCAGGGATCGGATCCGCGCAGGGCGGTTCGCAGGCTCACGGGCAGAAGCTCGGCGCCCTGGCGGGGGCTGAGTTCCCCGAACAGCACCCGGCTGACCATGGCGCTGAGGGCTCGCTCGGCCTTTTGGTTGCTGATCAGCGCCTGAATCAGCGGGGTGGTTTGTTCGGATTGTTCAGCCGAGCGCACCATGGCCGCCAGCACCGCGGAGCTGGCCACCGGAGCCGGCACGAAGCGGTTTACCGGCAGCATCACCAGGGTGGACAGGGTGAGGTTGCGCTGCGCCAGGGGGTTGACGCTGAAGCTCGCCAGTTCCTTGGCGATCCGCCGCTGGGTCGGGCTGGAATTGCGCCCGAACACCAACACCCGTTCCCGGTTGATCGGTGTTGCCTCACCCCAGCGCCCTCTGGGCAGGCTGGCCACCCCAAGAGAGGCCCCGAGGGTCTTGCGCAACAGTGTGATGTTGGAACTGCGGCAGGTGATCCAGTCCAGATCGCCGCTGGCCAGCTGGCGGGCCAGCTCATCCTGTTTGTCGTGGAAGGTGATGCTCTGCTGCAGCGAGGCGTTCTGCAGCCAGCCCAGCCAGCGTTCCAGGGCCTGCTGGTGCTCTTGCGAGAGCGGGTTGTCACCCTGGGCGGCCAGCAGGGCCTCCGTGGCCCCCAGACCACCCACGGTCCAGAACAGGTAAAGGGGGTTGGTGCTCAGCCCCACCCGCAGGCCGCGACTGCTGAGCTGCAGCAGGCCGTCGAGGGTGTCAGGGCTGCCTGCGGGCAAGCGGTCGCGGTTGAAGCAGGCCAGCTGGGGCAGCTGCAGCACCGGCAACCCCGCCAGGGTGCCGTTGTTCAGCCTCACCCTCTCGAGCATGGCGGGATCGATCTGCAGCAGCAGGTCGGCCGGAAAACGTTCGCTGCGCACCAGCTTCAGCCGTTGCAGTTCCATGGCCGTGCGGGAATTCACCAGCAGCAGATCCGGCCCCAGCCCGCCCTGCTGGCGGAAGCGCAGCTGCCGTATCAGGTCGTCCTCGGGGAAGGTCATCAACTGGATATCCACCCCGGGGTGGAGTTCGCGGAAATCGCGGATGAAGCGCTCGAGGGCCTCCTCGGCGCGCTGGCGCAGGCCGCTGTCCAGCTGTTCGTCGCTGTTGATGCCCACCGCCAAGTACACCGAGCCCCAGAGACTGGAGCCGCTGTCGGCCGGGGGCTGGGCAAGCCGCAGGGCCAGCCAGCCCGTCAGGGCCGTGAGCCCCGCCAGCAGGGCCGGCAGGATGGCCCTGGGCGGAGCGAAGTGCCGCGGCCCTCGCGGGATCACTCCTCCGGATACAGCAGGCTGGCGAGCTCCTCGGCATCCACGTCGTAGACGCGCGCCAGGGTGGTTTCGATGGCGCTGGTCACCACATCGGGCAGGAAGCGCATGGCGTTGAGCGCGTCATCGACGATCTCCTCGTTGAGCAGGGGATCACCGCCCAGCTTTTCGTCGTTGATCACGGCCATCACCCAGCTCTGGTAGGCGGTGACCAGATCGGCGAATTCGAGCTCCGGGTCGTTCAGATCCAGGGCCATGGGCGTCTCCAGGGACGTTGCCTCTGCAGTTTGCCCACTGGCGAGGCTTTGACGACAACACCGGGACGAATGGAGAGGATGGTTCGGTCGTTGCTGCCGGTGTGTCCGCACTGCCATGGTCGATCCCACACCGGAGGCGTCCCGCCTGCAGGCCACCCTGGTGGACTTCGCCCTGGCGGAGCTGGTGCGCCAGCACCGCGACAGCTTCCAGCCGCTGTGGACGGCCGACAGCTGGGCCAAGTTGCTGATCTGGCTGGCCCTCAACTGCGGTTGCAGCGGCGCTGAGGCCGATCTGCAGCGCTTTGCCGAGGCGCTGGGCCCGGCCCTGGGGGCTCGACTGCGGCGGCTCTACTTCCAGCGTGATCTGGAGGATCTCGACCTGCAGCTGCTGGCCGATCCCGCTGAGCCCCAGGTGCTGGTGCTGCCGCTTAGCGCCGATGGGTCCGTGCTCAGCCTGGAAAGGATTGCCCAGGCCGTGGAGCAGGCGGGGCTCACGCCGCGGGTGGTGCTCGATCAGCAGCAGTGGGGCAGGCTGGATCGGGCCGTGGTGATTCCCTGGTTGCCCCATCGATGAACCTGATCGCCGCCTACCGCAACGCGGGATTCGAGGCCCTGGCCGACGGGGTGATGGCCTTCTTCGAGCGCCGCCCAGACCTGCAGCGTCCCGGGGTGGCCTTCGGGCCGGAGGGTGCTGGAGATCCCGCCGCCGAGCCGGCCAAAGTCTCCACCGACATCAGTCTGGTGGCGATCGACCGCAGCGATCCCGAGGCCTTCGCCCTGGCCGAGGTGATCCTGCGCGGCGTTAACGCCGCCCTCGGCCAGTACCTCAAGGAGCGGCCACTGCTGCGCGACTGCTGCCCGGACCAGAGCCTGTTTGTGAACCCGATCTTCAACCTGCAGCGCTATGCGCCGGGCGAGGGTTTCAAGCGCTGGCACTGTGACTGGACCCTCAGCAGCGAGGCCACGGAGCCCCAGGCCCGGGTGCTGGCCTGGATCCTGTACTGCAATGGGCTGCCCGACGGCGGCACCGAGTTCCACTGGCAGGGCCACCACGAGGAGGCCGAGCGGGGCAAACTACTGATCTTCCCGGCCGGCGTGTCGCACATCCACCGGGGGCGGGTGAGCCAGGAGCACACCAAAACCATCGCCACCGGCTGGATCAATGCCGGCACGTTGGCGGCCTATCTGCAGCGGCTGGCCTCCTGAGTGGACGACGTTGCCCATTCGTGGTGCAGGGTCTGCTGTGGACGATCGGTGTGTGAACCCTCACCGAACCGGCAGGCCGTCGCCGCTTCTAGGGCTACTTTTCGGGGGCACTTGGTTTTGTCACAGTCATGTCCCTTCCTGGGATGTTCGCTTTGGTTTCCGCGGCAGATGTCGCCGCGCTGATCGTTCCCTTCCTGTTCAAGTTGGTCGGCGCCGTTGCCCTCTGGATCGCCGGCGGCTGGCTGATCGGTCTGGCCCTGCGCCTGCTGCGTCGCGTGCTCAACCAGGGCTCCCTCGAACCGACGTTGATCAGCTATCTGCTCAACATCCTCGGCGCGCTGCTGCGGGTGGTGCTGGTGGTGGCCATCCTGGGCTTCTTCGGTATCGAAACAGCCAGCTTCGCCGCCCTGCTGGCCGGTGCCGGCGTGGCGATCGGCGCCGCCTGGAGTGGCATGCTCGGCAACTTCGCCGCCGGGGTGTTCCTGCAGATTTTCCGGCCAATCAACGCCGGTGACTACATCGATGCCGGTGGCGTGGAGGGCACGGTTGATGAGGTGGGCATGTTTGTGACCGCGATCACATCGCCAGACAACGTGCAGAACTTCGTGGGCAATGCCAAGCTGTTTGGCGATACGATCAAGAACTACTCCGCTAATCCATTCCGCCGCGTTGAGCTGGTGGCCCAGCTCGACAACAGCGCCGATGTGGGCCAGGCCATCAGCCTGCTCAAGGAAGGCATCAAGCGGGTGCCCAACCAGGTGGAGGGCATGGATGCCGATGTGGAGGTGCTCGAGTTCAGTGAGCGGGGCCCTCGCTTGGCCGTTCGCCCCTACACCCATACCGCCAACTACTGGCAGGTGTACTTCGACACCAACCGCATGATCGTCGAGGTGCTCGGCAAGGCCGGCTTCCCCGTGCCCCGGATTCCGGTGGCGATGCAGGGCAGCAGCTCCGCCAACTGAACGCTCCTGGCAGGGCCCTTTGAGACGATGGGGCCCTGCCAGCTCCGTTCCCGTGCCTGAGGCCAACCTGCCCAAGACCTACGACCCAGCGGGCACAGAAAGCCGCTGGCAGCAGGCCTGGGAGAGCAGCGGCGCCTTTCACCCCGATCCCAGCGCTCCCGGCGAGCCGTTCTCGGTGGTGATCCCGCCGCCAAACGTGACCGGCAGCCTGCACATGGGCCACGCCTTCAACACGGCCCTGATCGACACGATCGTGCGCTTCCAGCGCCTGCGCGGCAAAAACGTGCTCTGCCTGCCGGGCACCGACCACGCCTCGATTGCCGTGCAGACGATCCTCGAAAAGCAGCTCAAGGCGGAGGGCAAACGGAAAGAAGACCTCGGCCGCGAGGCCTTTCTGCAGAAGGCCTGGGCCTGGAAGGCGGAGAGTGGCGGCACGATCGTGGGCCAGCTGCGCCGCCTGGGCTACTCGGTGGACTGGCGGCGGGAGCGCTTCACCCTCGATCGCGGCTGCAGTGCCGCGGTGATCGAGGCGTTCAACCGCCTGCATGAACAGGGGCTGATCTACCGGGGCGAATACCTGGTGAACTGGTGCCCCGCCTCGGGCTCGGCTGTGAGCGACCTGGAGGTGGAGATGAAGGAGGTGGACGGCCACCTCTGGCACTTCCGCTATCCGCTCACTGGTGGTGCGGCCACCGATGGCCGCACCCACCTCGAAGTCGCCACCACCCGCCCTGAAACCCTGCTGGGTGATACGGCCGTGGCAGTGAATCCGAAGGATCCTCGCTACGCCGCTCTGGTGGGCCAGAGCCTCACCCTGCCGCTGGTGGGCCGCCAGATTCCGATCGTGGCCGACGACCACGTGGATGCCGACTTCGGCACGGGCTGCGTGAAGGTGACCCCGGCCCACGACCCCAACGACTTCGCCATTGGCCAGCGTCACGACCTGCCGCTGATCACGGTGATGGCCAAGGACGGCTCCATGAACGAAGCCGCCGGCCGCTTCGCCGGCCTGGATCGCTTTGAGGCCCGCAAGGCGGTGGTGGCTGCCATGGAGGCGGAAGGCTTTTTGGCGCGTGTGGAGCCCTACCGCCACAGCGTGCCCTTCTCCGATCGCGGCAAGGTGCCGGTGGAGCCGCTGCTCTCCACCCAGTGGTTCGTGAACACCGAGCCCCTGGCCGCCCGCTGCCGTGAGGCGCTGGAGAACGCGGACCCCCGCTTCGTGCCGGAGCGCTGGAGCAAGGTGTACCGCGACTGGCTCACGGACATCCGCGACTGGTGCATCTCCCGCCAGCTGTGGTGGGGCCACCGCATCCCCGCCTGGTTTGTGGTGAGCGAAACCGGCGGCGACATCACCGACAGCACCCCCTATGTGGTGGCCCGCAACGAAGCGGAGGCCCGCGCCAAGGCGGAGGCCCAGTTCGCCGGTGGCGTGCACGCCCACCCCGTGGTGCTGGAACAGGACCCCGACGCCCTCGACACCTGGTTCTCCAGTGGCCTCTGGCCCTTCTCCACCCTGGGCTGGCCCGATGCCGAGGCGGCCGATCTGCAGCGCTGGTATCCCACCAGCGTGCTGGTGACGGGCTTCGACATCATCTTTTTCTGGGTGGCCCGGATGACGATGATGGCCGGCGCTTTTACAGGGACGATGCCCTTCCGGGACGTGTACATCCACGGCCTGGTGCGCGATGAGCAGAACCGCAAGATGAGCAAATCGGCGGCCAACGGCATCGACCCGCTGCTGCTGATCGAGCGCTACGGCGCCGATGCCCTGCGCTTCGCCCTGGTGCGCGAGGTGGCCGGCGCCGGCCAGGACATCCGCCTTGATTACGACCGCAAATCCGACACCTCCGCCACGGTGGAGGCCTCGCGCAACTTCGCCAACAAGCTCTGGAACGCCACCCGTTTCGCCCTGATGAACCTGGGCGGCGAGACGCCCGCCTCCCTGGGGGAGCCCGATCCGGCGGCCCTGCAGCTGGCCGACCGCTGGATCCTCTCGCGCCTGGCCCGCATCAATGGCGAGACCGCCGAGCGCTACGAGACCTACGGCTTGGGCGAGGCGGCCAAGGGCCTCTACGAGTTTGCCTGGAACGAGGTGTGTGACTGGTATGTGGAACTGATCAAGCGGCGGCTGCAGGACCCGGCGCAACAGCGGCCTGCCCGCCAGGTGCTGGCCAAGGTGCTGAACGAGCTGCTGGTGATGCTCCACCCGCTGATGCCGCACTTGAGCGAGGAGCTCTGGCATGGCCTCACCGGCGAGCCGGAGGGCACCTTTCTAGCCCTGCAGAGCTGGCCGGAGCAGGATCAGGCTGCCCGCAACGACCAGCTGGAGGCCAGCTTCGCCGAGTTGATCGAAGCGATCCGCGTGGTGCGCAACCTGCGGGCCGTGGCGGGCCTCAAGCCGGCCCAGCCGGCGCCGGTGCAGTTCGTCACCGGCCGCGGCGAGCTGGCCCAGCTGCTGCAGGAGGCCACCGCCGATATCACCGCCCTCACCCGCGCCGAGAGCGTGGCGGTGCTGGACCCCGCCAGCGCTGGCGGCCAGCGCGCCCTGGCCGGAGTGTGCGGTGAGCTGCAGGTGCTGCTGCCGATCGAGGGCCTGGTGGATCTCGATGCCCTCAAGGGCCGCCTCGAGAAGGACCTGGCCAAGGCTGAAAAGGAGATCGCCGGCCTGGCAGGCCGTCTCGCCAACCCCAACTTCGCCGATAAGGCGCCGGCGGCGGTGGTGGCCGAGTGCCGCGCCAACCTGGCCGAAGCTGAGGCCCAGGCGGAGCTGGCGCGCAAGCGGCTGGCCGAGCTCACCTGAGCCTCAGCGTCGGCCAGCCAGCACCGCCCGCAGCTTGCACTGCAGGATCAGGCCGGCGCTCACCAGGGTGACGGCGTTGGCCACAATCAGCGGGCCATCCCCCCGCAGCAGCCCGTAGATCCCCCACAGGGCGATGCCACTGGTGAACAGCAGGTACATGCGCAGGGAGATGGCGGCGGTGTCGCCGCTGCGCAGGGTCTTGATTGCCTGTGGCACAAAGCTCACGGTGGTGAGCGTGGCGGCCGCGTAGCCCAGGATCTCGATCACGGCTTGCTGGCAGTGAGGGCTTGTGCCCGAATCATCGGTCGCGGCCCTCCACCAGCCGCCCCTCCTCCAGCTGCACCACGCGGTCGGCGATGTCCAGCACCTTGTTGTCGTGGGTCACCATCACGATCGCCGCCTGTTGCGCGTCGGCCAGCTGACGGAACAGCTCCACCGCCATCCGGCCCGACTCCTTGTCGAGCGCGGCGGTGGGTTCATCGGCTAGCAGCAGCCGGGGCTCCGGCGCCAGGGCCCGGGCGATCGCCACCCGCTGCTTCTGGCCGCCGGAGAGCTTCTCCGGGTAGTACTGGGCCCGCTCCGCCAGACCCACCCGCTCCAGCAGCGCCGCGCCCTGGCGGTCCATCGCAGCCCGGCCGCGCTCCAGCCAGCTCGGGTGCACCTCCAGCCCCACCCGCACGTTCTCCAGGGCATTGAGGTAGGGCAGCAGGTTGTGGGCCTGGAAGATGAAGCCCACCTGCCGCCGCAAGCGGGTGAGGGTGGCGGCCTCGGCATTCAGCAACTCAGCGCCCAGGATGCGCAGGCTGCCGCTCTGGGCCGCCCGCAGGCCGCCCAGCATGGTGAGCAGGGTGGTCTTGCCCGACCCCGAGGGGCCGGTGAGGATCACGATCTCGCCGGGACGCACGCTCAGGCTGATGTCGCGCAGCACGGGCTTGGCAATGCCGGCCTCGGTGAAGGCGTGGTGGAGGTGCTCCACGGTGATCAGCGCTGCGCTCATGCCTAGAAGATTTCGGCCGGATCGAGCCGGCGCAGCTTGGCGGTGGCCAGCCAGCCCGAGACGCCGCAGATCGTGAGCGTGAACAGAAACACGAGCACCACGCGCCCGCCGGTCATCACCACCATCAGCGAGGTGGAGCGGGCCAGGAAGCTGTAGAGCCCCAGCGAGAGCAGCAGGCTGGGGGCGAAGGCCAGCACGGCCAAAATCAGCGACTCCTGCAGGATGATCCCCACCACGAAGCCGTCGTCGTAGCCGATCGCCTTGAGGGTGGCGTACTCCGCCAGGTGATCACTCACGTCGGAGTAGAGGATCTGGTACACGATGATCCCGCCCACCACCAGCCCCACCAGCACCCCCAGGCCGAAGATCAGCCCGAAGGAGGTGTTGCGCCGCCAGTAGCTCACCT
>JBIIDV010000052.1:0-19210 GCA_044238185.1 Prochlorococcaceae cyanobacterium
GAAACCCAGGTCCTGCGCCGCCTGCTGCCGCCGGAGCTGTACGGCGTGCTGGTGAGCCGCATGCTGCGGCCCCTCTTCCTGCTGGGAGTGGGCCTGTTGCTGCTCGATGCCCTCGACAGCCTGCAGATGGTGGCGGATCTGCCCCTGGGTGTTTGGCTGGGCAGTTCGATTCAGCTGGGCCAGCTGGCCGTGGTGTCCACCCTGCTCTATCTGGTGGTGGTGGGCTCGGCTCTGCCGGCGGCCTGGCTGAGCTGGCTGGCCAAGCGCGGCCTCCAGCTCAGTGATGGCGGCCGCCGTGCCCTGGAATTGGTGATCCGCTACGTGGTGGTGGCGCTTGGCATTCTCTGGGCCCTCAAGGAGCTGGGCATCAGCCAGACCGGTGTGCTGGCTGTGGCCGGAGGTCTTTCGGTGGGCCTGGGCTTCGGGATCAAGGAGGTGTTCTCGAACTTCATCTCCGGCCTCTGGCTGCTGTTTGAGGGGTCGGTGCGGCCTGGGGAGGTGCTGATGCTCGAGGGCGAGGCCTGCGAGGTGCGGCGCCTGGGCCTGCGGGCTGCCACCCTCTGGCGTGGCAGTGACAACGCCGAGCTGGTGGTGCCCAACCAGACCTTCTTCACCCACACCACCACCACGTACACCCGCAGCGATCGGGCCCGACGCTGTCGCCTTGAAATCCAGGCAGCCGCTGTGTGGCCGCCTGAGCAGATCATCGCCCTGCTGGTGGAGATCGCTGGTGGTGAGCCCGAGGTGCTCGCCCAGCCGCCGGCCCAGGCCCGGCTGATCGAGTTCGGTTCGGAGATGAACCACTACGGGCTCAGTTTCACGATTGCCGATCCGCTGAAGGCCTCGCGCGTCACGGCGGGGCTGCTGCTGAAGATCTGGAAGCGCTTCGAGGCCAGCGGGATTGTCACAGCCCCCGCCCTGGCTGATCCAGCCCCTGAGTCAGAGGATGGACCGGCCTGAAGCCTGGCGGGCTGGTTAGGCCGGCTGCTCAGTGGCCCAGCCGAGTGGGGCTGGCACCGGTTCGATCGGCACCGGTTCGATCGGCAATGGTCTCGCCGGCGGGCAGGCTGCGGATCGCATCGCGCCGAAACACCAGCACGCTCAGGGGGGGCAGGCACAGGTCGAGGGAGTGGCCGTAGCCATGGATCGACCACTGGTCGGTGAACTTGCCGCCCAGGTTGCCTAGATTGCTGCCGCCGTAGCGCTCGGCATCGGTGTTGAACACTTCTTCATAGAAGCCCTCCAGTGGCACGCCAACCCGGTAATGGGAATGGCTCTGGGGGGTGAAGTTGGCCACCACCACCAGCCAGCGGCTGGTGGCGCTCTCACGGCGCATGAAGCTGATCACCGAGTGGCGATTGTCGTTGCAGTCGATCCACTGGAAGCCGTACTCGCTGAAGTCGTCGCCCCACAGCGCCCGCTCCGACTTGTAGAAGATATTGAGATCGTCGACGAGTCGCTGCAGGCCCTGGTGGGCCTCGTACTGCAGCAGCTCCCACTCCAGATCGCCCCACACGTTCCATTCGGCCCGTTGGCCGAATTCCATCCCCATGAAGATCGTCTTCTTGCCGGGGTGGGTCCACATGTAGGCCAGCAGCGCCCGCACATTGGCGAACTTCTGCCAGTCGTCACCGGGCATCTTGTGCAGCAGGTTGCTCTTGCCGTGCACCACTTCGTCGTGGCTGAGGGCGAGCATGAAGTTCTCGGTGAAGGCGTACCAGATCGAGAACGTCACGTTGTTCTGGTGGAACTGGCGGAACCAGGGATCCAGCTCGAAGTAATCGAGCATGTCGTGCATCCAGCCCATGTTCCACTTGAGGTTGAAACCCAGACCACCGATATGGGTGGGTTGGGTCACCATCGGCCAGGTGGTGGATTCCTCGGCGATCGAGAGGGCACCGGGGAAGTGCTGGAAGAGCACGTGGTTGGCCTGCTGCAGAAAATGCACGGCTTCGGTGTTTTCGCGGCCGCCATGCTCGTTGGCCAGCCATTCGCCGTCGGGGCGCAGGTAGTCGCGGTAGAGCATCGAGGCCACCGCATCCACACGGATGCCGTCGATGTGGAACTCCTCGAACCAGTACACGAGGTTGGCCACAAGGAAGTTGCGAACTTCGTTGCGGCTGTAGTTGAAGATCAGGGTGCCCCACTCCTTGTGCTCGCCGATGCGCGGGTCGGCGTGCTCATAGAGGTGGGCGCCATCGAAGAAGGCCAGGCCGTGGGCATCCTTGGGGAAGTGGCCCGGCACCCAGTCGAGGATCACGCCGATGCCCTCGGCATGGCAGCGGTCCACGAAGGCGCGGAATTCATCCGGCGTGCCGAAGCGGCTGGTGGGGGCGTACCAGCCGGTGACTTGATAGCCCCAGGAGCCATCGAAGGGATGCTCCGAGATCGGCATCAACTCGATGTGGGTGAAGCCGCGGGCTTTCACGTAGGGGATCAGGCGATCGCCCAGCTCCGGGTAGGTGAGCAGGCGCGCGCCGGGCTTGAGATCGGCAGCCGACACCGGCAGGCGCGGCGTGCCATCGGCCTCGATGTATGGCTGGTCGGCGGCGCCATGCATCCAGCTGCCCAGGTGCATCTCGTACACCGCCACCGGCTGATCGAGGGGATTGCGGCTGTCCCTCTCCGCCATCCAACCGGTATCGCTCCAGCTGAAGTCCTCACCGAGGGGCTGCACGATCGAGCCGTTGGCGGGCCGCACCTCGTGACGGAAGCCGTAGGGATCGGCTTTGGCGTAGCAGTGGCCGTTCTGGGCCCGCACTTCGTACTTGTAGATCTCGCCTGCCCGCAGCCCGGGGACGAACAGCTCCCAGCAGCCGCCAAACCGGCTCTGCATCGGATGGTGGCGGCCATCCCAGCCGTTGAAATTGCCCAGTACCGCCACGCTGCGGGCATTGGGTGCCCACAGGCAGAACATCACCCCGGCGACGCCGTCGCGCTCGGTGAGGTGGGCGCCCATCTTGCGCCACACGTGATGGTGGTTGCCCTCGGCGAACAACAGCCGGTCGAGCTCGCCCATCCACTCTTCGCGGAAGGCCCAGGGGTCGTGGGCCTTATGGGTGATGCCGCCGCGGTCGACCCGCACAAGGTAGTTGCTGCCGGGGTTGTGATCGAGGCTGGTTTCGAACACCCAGGGGTGATGGGGGGTGTCCATCGCCAGCCCCTCGCCCCCATTGCTGCCGCCCAGCAGCAGCTCCACTCGCTCCGCCTCGGGCATCCACACCCGCACCACCCAGCGGCCGTCATCGACGGGCTGGGGGCCGAGCACGGCGAAGGGATGGTCGTGGCGGCACTCCGCCAGCCGATGGGCGTCCTCAACCATCCAGTCGAGACAAGGGACGGCCATCGCAGCTCGGCAGTGATGGCCGGAGCTTAGGCGGGCTGGGCGCCGTCGCCGGCGGCTTGGTCAGCGAACAGGACCTGCGGCGGGCCGTGGCCGGATCGGGTCCTGGGGAAAATCCACGCTGATGATCTCGTTGGAGCTGTTCAGCACCACAAACAGGGTGTCGGTAATGCGGTTGAACTCCGTGTTCACCAGCACCAGCTGGCTGTCCTCGTTGTGTTCAGCCGCCACCACCTTGCCCACCCGGATGAAGTTGCCGGTGTAGCGCTGCAGCTGCTGCCACTTGGCCTGGAGGGTGGCGGGGGTGAGCTCCCGTTGCAGGGGCAGGCTGAGGAAACTGCGGGCGGTGATGAAGTGGCCGCCGCTGAGGGCCTTCACGAAGTCGGCCGCCACGGTGGTGGACTTCGCGTCGGTGAGATCGAGGTGGTAGCCGTCCAGCTGCCCCTGGTCGTTGAGCACCATGAACAGGTCGCGGGTGCCGGCGCTGGTCTGCAGGGAGGCCTCCACGGTGGTGGTGCGCAGCCCGCCGCGCACGCTCAGCAGGGTCCAGCTGAGCAGTTTCGGTTGGCGGCGCATGGTTTCGGCCACCATGGCCGGGCTGCTGATCGCCTTGAGCTGGTCGGAGAACTGGCTGTAGCGCAGGTTGGGATCGCCGGTCTGGATCGCTTCCAGAATCCGGTTGGCCGCGGCCCGGGCCTCCTCCACGCTGAGGTTGTTGCTCTGGGGCAGGCCGCTGCTTTTGGGTTGGAGACGGGCGTTCCCGGGGATGGACTGGGCGACGCTCGCTGGCGGATGGTTGAAGCCGAGGCTGAGGCTGCTCACCAGGCCAAGGGCCAGCAGGGCGGCGCGTGCCATCAGGGTGGGGACATCAGGTGCGGCCAGTTTGCCCCAGGAGCCCTTCTGCAGCATCCCCATCAACCAGAGCAGGCTGCAGCTCCAGGCAGGCTTGCTCCAGTTCCAGCCGCAGGCTGATCACCCGGTGTTTCATGCCGCTCCCCCCCCAGGGGGGCTGGCCGGTGCCGGGATTCACCGCAATCTGGGGCCAGGCCGCCGCCGCCAGCGACAGCCGCAGCCGCTCGCCTGCCCGCAACGCCAGACCCACGGGTTGCAGGTCCACCTGCCGCCAGCGGCTCTCCAGGCATGCCTGCCCCAGGTGCCGCTGCACGCCCACCCCCAGCTGGCGCACGCGGCCATCGGCTCCAACCCTGGAGAGGGCTGCGCAGAGATCGAATCCGGGCTGATCGGCACCCACGCGCAGCCGCAGCCTGGGCCGCACCAGCAGTGCCTGCAGATCCTGCGCCAGGGGATCGCTGGTGAAGCAGGCCACGTCGCGGCGTTGATCCAGGTCGGTGCGCTCGCACGGGCCCGGGTTGAGGTCGAGATGGCCGCCCCGCCCCGGCACCGGACGCCAGGGGTCGTGCACCAGCCACTGGATTGGCGCACGCCCCGCCTGGCCCATCCCATCCCCGGGCAGCAGGCGGCCGCCCTCCGCCGTGGCCTGGCCGTCGCAGCTGAGCCACCACTGGCGTGGCCAGGGGCTTGAGCTGCTGGCTGGCGGATGCAGGGCATCGCCGGGCGCGTGCCACTGGCCGCTGCGCTCGCACTGCACCAGCACGGGGGCAAGGGCGCCAGCAGCGTCTGCTTCGTGGGTGCTGGAAGCGGGCTGAAGATGGCGGCGGAAAAAATCGAGGTGCAGCTGGTCGGCCCCCTCCCCCCAGTTGAGGTGGCTCCAGGCGCCGATGCGCAACAGCAGCTCGCCGCCGCCCTGGCGGGCCCGCCGCCAGAGATCGAGCACCCCTTCGAGATGGGGATCGTGCCAGCCGCCCAGCAGCAGCAGGGGGCGCTGCCAGAGCCCCGGGGCTGGCGGGTGGCAGATCCAGCTCTCCGCCCTGGCCGGATCCTGGCGCAACCAGCGCAGCGCCATGCCCTGGGGGTCGTGGCGCTCCAGCAGGGCCACCCCCTCCTCCAGGAATCGGCCACTGGCCAGGCTGCTGCGGATCGCCTGCCAACCCTGTTGATCTCCCCGGCGGCGGCAGCCCAGGGCGGCCAGTTGCAGGCCCCAGCCCAGGCCCAGACCCCACCAGTGGGCGCCACCGCTGCTGGCCCAGTGCAGCCGTTCGTCCAGTCCGGCCATGGCCACGGCCAGGCAGTCCGGCATGGCGTCTTCGCCCCCATCGCCCACCAGCTGGCTGAAGCCCTGATAGGAAAAGCCGTAACTGCCCAGCCGGCCATTGCTGCCGGGCAGCTGGCGGGCCCAGCGCACGGCGTCGCTCGTATCGCTGGCCTCCTGGCTGAAGCCGCCGAACTCCCCCTCCGACTCCCCCTGGCCGCGCACGTCCTGCACCACCACCAGGAAGCCATGGCTGGCAAACCAGCCGGGATGGGCGAGGGTGGGCGAGGAGGCAATGGCCCGGCCATAGGGCTGGCGCATCAGCAGCACCGGCCAGGGGCCAGGCCCCGCGGGTTGCCAGATCCTGCTCACCAGGCGCGTGCCGTCACGGCAGCGCATCCAGCTATCCCGGCCATGGGGCGAGGCGGTCACTCAGCGCACGTCGGGACAGTGCAGCCCCACCACATAGGTGGTGAGCACTTCCGCATCCATCAGGCTGAGATTTTCCTGGCTGGCGATCTGGCGGATGGCCTGCTTGCTGGTGTACGAGATTCCCTGCTGGTTCATCTGGCGCAGCTCCCGGCACAACCGCTTGGCCCGGGAGGGATCCCTGCGCACGCTCTCCAGCAGGTTCGACTGGGCCTGGGCCGGCTGAGGGTGAAGGAGCCCACCAGGCAGGGCCGTCAGGGCTGAAGCGCCCACCATGGCCGCCAGCAGCAGGCACTGGAGGGAACGGGCCAGCTGAGGAGACAGGCGGTTGTTGGAGACCATGGCCGCAGGATCGGCTGATTCCATTCCAGTTCTCAACTGCGACTGGTGGCTGACGCCTGGGGTCAGTTTGTGGCCCGGCGAGCCCGGGCAATCCAGCGCAGCACCTGGGCCAGGTCGGGAGGCGGCACCGCCGTGCCGGTGAGACGGCGCTGCAGCCTGCCGGTCTGGCGCCAGAGCTGCTGGGGATCGGCAGCGGCCAGGCTGCGCCGGTCGGGCACGCCGGCATGGAGCAACAGGGCCGCCTGGCCCGGATGGAGCTCCAGCTCCACCACCAGCCGGGCCTGGCCGCGCAGCCGCATCAGCGTGGGCAGGCTGGCACCGGCGTTCACGGCCAGCTCCGCCAGCTGCCGGTCGGCCAGTTGGGCGAGTGCGGGCCAGTCGTGGTAGCCGGCCCGCTCCAGGGCTGCCCGCTCCCGCCGGGCGTGGGCTGGAAGGTGCTGGAAGCCGGCCACGGATCAGGGTTGGGCGGTGATCTCGCCCGTCATCAGGTCACGGCGCACCTCGGCCAGGATCACCGGCTGGCTCAGGCCAGGGGCCACCGCGTCCACCCGGCGCAGCCGCACCCGCACGCTGGCGTCATCGCTCTGGCGGCCATTGCCGCGCAGGTTGCGGGCCACCTGCTCGGCGCTGGGGAGAGCGACAGCGGCCTCCAGGTCGGCAGGGGCGGCGGCCACCACCAGTTCCGCGCCGTTGTCGAACACCACCGGCACGGTCACCGCCCCATCCACGATCACCGGCGGCCGATAACTCACGGCGAAGGCCAGGCACGACAGCGCCAGCAGTGCGGTGAAGCTGGTGATGCCCACCAGGCGGAAGCGCACACCCCAGCGCTTCAGGTAGGCGGCGATCGTGATCAGGGCGAGCACGCCGCTGGCGGCCCCCAGCCATTCACCGGCCACCAGCAGGATCGGGTCGGTGCTCATGGGCTCTGGCTCGGCTGGAAAACGCCTTTTATATTGCGGCCCACGCGCCCGCCGCCTTGCCATTCGCCCCCGCACCCTGATCCCCTTGCTGCTGGTTGGCGGCTGCACTGCCGTTGCCGTGGCCGGGGTGCTCACCTTTGATCGGCTGGCCCGGCGGGTCTACACACGCCTGCAGCCGGATCTGGAGCGCCAGCTCAGCGCCGTGTTCGGCCACCAGCTCGAACTGGGTCCCTATCAGGGACTGGGCTGGTCGGGCCTGCGGCTTGGCCCCACGCGCCTGCTGCCCGACCCCAGCGATCCCTCCAGCGTGCGGATGGCTGGTCTGGGCGTCAGCGTGGATCCCCTCAGCAGCCTGCGCCGGCGTCTGCCGGTGGTGCACCTCAGCCTCTCGGGGGTGGTGGTGGATCTGCGCCCCAACGACGAGGGCCGCTACTGGCGGCTGGGCCGGAGCGATCCCGATCAGGTTCCCCCCCGCGTGGATGTGCGCTGGCGGCTGCTGCAACCGGCCACGGTGCGTTTCGAGCCTGGTGGCCTGGCGCTCCAGGCGCTGAGCACGGGCTCGATTCAGCCCCACCGCCAGTTGCTCAGTGGCCAGCTGCAGCTTGGCCTGGCCGGCGATGCAGCGCGGCCGCTGCGCCTGCGGGGCGGCGGCAACTGGCGCGAGGGCCACTGGCGAGGGGAGCTGATCAGCCGCGATCTCGACCTCAATCCCTGGGTGCGTGCCCTGGGCCCCGCGGGCCAGCTGCGGGGCCGCCTGGACGGGCGCCTGCGGCTGGCCTGGGATGACAGGGGTCCTGACTGTCAGGGGGAGCTGCGGGGGCGTCAGCTGAGCTGGAGCGGCACCAATCAGTCGGCGGAGCTGCGCATGCCGCTGCTGCCCGTGCAGTGCCAGGGCACCCAGCTGCGCCTGCCGCCCTCCGCCTGGCGCTGGGGGGAGCGCAGCGGCCAGATTGCCCTGCTCACCACCTGGCGCCAGGCGCAGTGGGAGGTGCAGGACCTGGAGCTGCGCAGTGGCGGGGCCTGGCTGCGCGGGCGTGGCCGTGTCGGCAGCACCCTGGCGTTCTCGGGTGACTGGCAGTTGCAGCCCACCGACCTGCCCCTGGCTCCTGGTACGCCCACCGGCCTGCTCGGCTCCGTGATTCGGGGAGACCTGGAGTTGGCGGGCGACTGGCAACGGCCGCGCCTGAGCGGCCGCCTCTCCCAGGCCAGCAATCCGCTGCTGGACAGCTGGAGCGCCCAGCTGCGCTGGCAGGACCAGCAGCTGCTTCTCGATCAGCTGAGCAGCCCGTATCTGAGCGGCCGCGGCAGGCTGCCCCTCGCCCTGGGCGGCCCCGCTGGCCTGCGGGTGGGGGCCCTGGAGCTGGAAGCCCAAGTGCGGCAGTACCCGCTGGAACGGCTCAGCGCCGTGCTGGGAACCCGCCTGGACGGCAGGCTCACGGCCTCGGGCACGATTCGTGGTCCGCTCTCCGGACTCACACCCGACTTCCGTCTCCTGCTGGAACAGCTGAAGGTGGGGCCGCTGCAGCTGGCGGACGACTGGCAGGGCGACTGGTTTGGCCAGGCTGCCGGCGGTGGCCGCCTGGCCCTGCGACCCCGGGGGGCGGAGGGGTTGCTGGAGGCCCGGCTCGATCAGCGCTGGGTGCCGGTGGCGATCGACCTGCGGCGCCAGCAGGGACAACTCAGCCTGGCGGGCACGCCCCGCTCCTATCGCTGGCAGGCGGATCGTTTCCCCCTGGCTGGCCTCCAGCTCGCCCTGGGACCCACCGGCCGCTTCCAGCCCCTGCAGGGCGGTCTGAGCGGTGAGGGCACCCTGGGCCTGCAGCCCCTGGCCTTCAAGGGCTTGGTGGAGCTGGAGCAGGCCAGTGTGCTGGGGGTGGTGGCCCAGCGGGTGCGACTGGAGGGCCAGTACAGCGATCGCCGGTACCAGGCCCGTGGTCTGGTGGAACCCCAGTCCGGTGGTGAACTGGAGCTGGACTGGAGCGGCCGTTGGCAGGGGGCCTACCGGGCAAGGCTCCGTGGCAGGGGGCTGGAGGATGGGCTGGTGCGGCAGATGCTGGAGGCCTGGCCCGTATGGAACGGCGGGGTGGCCCGCGATCCCGGCCGGGCCGCCGATCTTGGAACCCTGCTGATCGACACCCTCGGCGGCAGCATCGATGACCAACTGGTCGCCCTGAACCGGGCCCGGGCCCAGGTGCTGCAGCAGCGTCGCGCCCAGCGGGACACCCTCACCACAGCCCAGCGGCTGGAGCGACTCTCGGCCCGTTTTGATCTCGATGCGGAGCTCAGCGGCCCTCGCCTGGCTGACACCCGGCTCGACCTCGACCTGAGTGGCCATGTGTGGTTGCCCGGCGAGGACCGGGATGTGGCGCTCAGCGCCCAGCCTGTGCAGGTGCAGATCCAGGGACCGCTGCGGATCGGCAGTGGCAGCCTGGCGGTGGAGGGTGTGCCGCTGGCTCTCCTGGCCCTGCTCACGCCGGTGCCGGAGGAGCTCCGGGGCACCCTGGCGGCCCGTGGCCGCTATCGCCTCGGCCAGCAGCAGAGCCTGGAGCTGGAGCTGGCGCTGGAGGGGGCGGGCTTTGGCGAGACCGATCTCAGCCTGGAGCGCGGCACCATCAGCCTGGAGGGAGAGGTCGTGTCGATGGACCTGGCCCTGCGCGCAGCCGGGGCCGACAGCGGCATCGATCTGGCCGGCCGCGTCCCCCTCGACCCTGCCGCCGATGGGGTGGAGCTGCGCTTGAGCAGCCGCGACGATGGCCTGATTTTCCTGAGCCGCCTGGCCCAGCCTGCTGTGGATTGGCAGCAGGGCAGTGCCGATCTGCAGCTGCTGGTGCGCGGCAGCCTGCTGCGACCGATCGCCAATGGTTTCCTCCGACTGCAGAACGGCACGCTCGATCTGGTGGGTCAGAGCGTCACGGATCTGCAGGCCACCATGCTGTTCGACTTCGAGAAGCTGATCCTCCAGGAGTTCGCTGCTGCGGTGGGGCCGAACGGCCGGATCAGCGGTGTGGGCAGTCTTGGCCTGGTCAGCCCCCAGCTCACGGCCGAGGGTGAACCCGCCCAGCTGGCGCTCAGCCTCAAGGACCTGCCCTTCCGTTTCCCGCGCATCAATGCCCTCACCAATGGCGACCTGCAGGTGGGTGGCAGCCTGGCGGGCCTGCGCATCAGCGGTGACCTGGCCCTCTCCAAGGGCTCGATCAACGTCCAACCCGGGAGCCTCGGCACGGAGGAGGAGACCAGGCCCAGCGCCACCACGGTGGCCGAGCTGGCCGAGCGTCGCTGGGACTTTCAGAAGCCGCTGGTGCTCTACGGCCCTGATGTGGAGAGCGAGACCAGCGAGCAGCTGCGAGCGCTTGTGCCCAACCTGCCGCTGGTGCGCTTCGACAACCTCAGGCTCAGCCTCGGTCCCGACCTGGGCGTGGGGGTGCCCAGGCTGGCCAACTTCCAGACGGAGGGCACCCTGCGGATTGACGGCCCGTTTGACCCTTCCATTCAGGCCCGGGGCGTGGTGCGTCTCACGCAGGGACGACTGGGGCTGTTCACCACCACCTTCAGCCTGGATCCCGATTCGCCGAACGTGGCGGTGTTCACCCCCTCGATGGGCCTGGTGCCCTTCCTCGACATCACCCTGCGCACCCGCGTGTCCGACAGCCTCAATGCCGCCGGGGTCTACAGCGACACCGCCGGGGGAGCCTCTCCCTTCACCACCTCAGCCACCCAGGTGGAGACCCAGGGCTTCAGCTCTCTCAACCAGCTCAACCTGGTGCAGGTGTATCTCAGCGTGAGCGGGCCCGCCGATCGCCTGGCCGACAACATCAGCCTGCGGAGCAGCCCTCCCCTGGCCCAGGACCGGCTGATGGCCCTGATCGGCGGCAACACCCTGGCGGGGGTGGTGGGCGGTGCCGGTGCAGGGGCGGCGCTGGCCACGGTGGTGGGTCAGTCGCTGCTCTCACCGATCCTCGGCACCCTGGGCGATGCCTTCGGCCAGCGGCTCAGCCTGGCCATCTATCCCGCCTACGTGAACCAGGGGGTGAGTCGGGGCTCGGAACAGCGCTCCCGCCGGGTGCCGCCCCAGCTGGTGCTCGCCACCGAGGTGGGCGTCGACCTCACTGACCGCTTCAACGTCTCCCTGTTGGCTGCGCCCAACGTGGACAATGTGCCCCCGCAGGTGAATCTCACCTTCAAGGCCTCGGAGCTGTTCAACGTGCAGGGTTCTGTCGATACCGAAGGCATCTGGCAGACCCAGCTGCAGGTGTTCTTCCGCTTCTGATGGCCCCATCTCCTGCAGCAGGTGCTGCACACGAATCCACGCGCCATGCTCCCGGCAACCAAGGGCAGTTGATCGGCGTCGACCTGGGTGGCACGGCGATCAAGCTGGGCCGCTTTGCCCGGGACGGCACCCTGCTGGAGGCCCTGGAGGTGCCCACGCCCCGCCCCGCCGTGCCCGGCGCCGTCACCGTGGCGATCACCGAGGCGATCGAGCAGCTCGATCCCCAGCGGTTGGCCTCCCTGGTGGGGGTGGGCCACCCCGGGCCCAGCGACCGGCACGGTCGCGTGGCCCGCATCGCCATCAACCTGCCCGGCTGGCGGGATGTGCCCCTGGCCGACTGGCTGGAGCCCCTGCTGGACCGGCGCGTCACCTGTGCCAATGACGCCAACTGCGCCCTGATCGGCGAGCGCTGGCATGGCGCCGCCCGCGGTGCCCGTGATGCCCTGCTGCTCACCCTCGGCACCGGCGTGGGTGGGGCCGTGCTGCTGGACGGGGAGCTGTTCACCGGCCATGGGGGGGCTGCGGCCGAACCGGGACTGATCGGCATCCAGCCCGATGGCCCGCCCTGCAACAGCGGCAACCGCGGCTCCCTGGAGAGCTATTGCAGCATCGCCGGTCTGGCCCGGCTCAACCCGCTTGGGCCCCAGGAGCTCTGCCGCCGGGCTGAGGCCGGCGAGCCCGAGGCCCTGGCGGTGTGGGAGGCGTACGGCCGGCTGCTGGGCACTGGCATCAGCTCCCTGCTGTACCTGTTCACGCCCGAGCTGGTGCTGCTCGGTGGCGGCCTCAGCGCCGCCACGCCCCTGTTCCTGCCGGCGGTGTGGCGGGAGGTGGAGCAGCGGGTGCTGGCGGTGAGCCGGGAGGGGCTGCGCATCGAGCGCTGTGCCCTGGGCAATGGCGCCGGTCGCCTCGGAGCCGCCCGGCTGGCCCTGGAGCGGCTGGGCGGCCCCTGAGCGGAACAGCCGCTCCAGGGACAGCCAGTTGGGATGATGGCCCCCATGAACTCCCCCAGTCCAGCCGTTCCCGATCCCAGCCCCGATCTGCTGCAGCGGGCGGCGGCGGTGCGCCGCAGTGCCATGGCCCTCGGCCAGTGCAGCGACCAACAGCGCCGGGCGGCCGTGGTGGCGATGGCCGACGCTCTTGAGGCCAGGCGGGCCGCGATCCTGGCGGCCAATGGGGCCGACCTGGAGGCCGCGGCTGCCGATGGGCTGGCCGCCTCCCTGGTGGCCCGGCTGAAACTGGACGGGGCCAAGCTGGACGGGGCGATCGCCGGCGTGCGTCAGGTGGCGGCCCTGCCGGATCCGATCGGCCGCCGCCAGCTGCACACCGAGCTGGATGCGGGCCTGGTGCTGGAGCGGGTCACCGTGCCCCTGGGGGTGGTGGGGGTGATCTTCGAGGCCCGGCCGGACGCCGTGATGCAGATCGCCTCCCTGGCGATCCGCTCCGGCAATGGCGCCATCCTCAAGGGCGGCCGGGAGGCCAGCCGCAGCTGTGCCGCGATCCTGGAGGCCCTCCAGGCCGGCCTGGCCGCCAGCGCCGTGGCTCCTCAGGCGCTGGAGCTGCTCACCAGCCGGGAGGAGAGCCTGGCCCTGCTCAAGCTCGACGGCCTGGTGGACCTGATCATTCCCCGCGGCTCCAATGCCCTGGTGCGCTTCATCCAGGAGAACACCCGCATTCCGGTGCTGGGCCACGCCGATGGCATCTGCCACCTCTATGTGGATCAGGCCGCCGATCTCGACCAGGCCCTGCGGGTGGCCCTGGACGCCAAGACCCAGTACCCGGCGGCCTGCAACGCGATCGAAACTCTGCTTGTGCACAGCGCGGTGGCCGGCCGCTTCCTGCCGCTGGCCGCGGCGGCCTTCGCGGCCGCCGGGGTGGAGCTGCGCGGTGATGGCATCGCCCAGGCCCATGGCGTGCCCCACCCCGCCAGCGACGACGACTGGAGCACGGAGTACGCCGACCTGATCCTGGCGGTGAAGGTGGTGGACAGCCTGGAGGAGGCCCTGGAGCACATCCGCCGCTACGGCTCCCGTCACACCGATGCCATCTGCACCACCGATGCGGAGGCGGCCGAGCGCTTCCTGGCCTCGGTGGACAGTGCCGGCGTGTTTCTCAACTGCTCCACCCGCTTTGCCGATGGCTTCCGCTATGGCTTCGGCGCCGAGGTGGGCATCTCCACCCAGACCCTGCCCCCCCGCGGCCCGGTGGGGCTGGAGGGCCTGGTCACCTACCGCTACCGCCTGCGCGGTGAGGGCCACATCGCCGCCGACTACGCCAGTGGGGATCGGCGATTTACCCACCACGGCCTGCCGCTGTGATGGCCGCTCCAGCCCGTGGTGATCAGATCGTGGTGCGCGGCCTGCGCCTCTGGGCCCACGTGGGGGTGCTGGAGTTTGAGCGCCAGCAGGGCCAGTGGTTCGAGCTGGATCTGGAGCTCAGCCAGGATCTCGGCCCGGCTGGCCGCAGCGATGACCTGGCCGACACCCTTGATTACAGCCGGCTGATCCAGGCCCTGCAGCGGCAGGCGCGCACCATCCGCTGCCAGACCCTGGAGCATGACGCCCAGCGGATTGTTGAGCTCACCGCCGCCCAGGGAGCCCAGGGGGTGGAGCTGGAGCTGCGCAAGTGTGCGGCGCCGGTGCCGGGCTTCCAGGGCGTGGTGGCCGTGCGGCGCAGCTGCTGATCAGGCTCAGATCCGCAGCAGAAAACCATCGCGGCGGTGGAAGTCCGCTTCTGTTCCGCCGTGGTGCAGGGCCCAATAGCTGATCGCCCCGCTGCGCTGCTCCACCACGGCGGTCACCGCCAGCTCCAGGGGCTGGGCCGCGGCCAGGGGAGCTGGCAACGGTGCCGTGACCGTGAAGCTGGTGCTCCGCTCGCCAGGACTCGTGCGCACCGGCAGAGCGCTGTACTGGCTGTCGGGCCGCAGGCCGCGGCGGTAGCCATCCAGCAGGTAGACGTTCCAGTCGCCGTTGGGGGAGAGGTTGAACTCCCAGTAGGCCTCCTGCTGGGGGAGGGCCAGGAACCACTCCAGGCAGGTGTGCTGCCACAGCTCATCCCGCCGCTGGGGTTCGCCGCCTTGCGCCGGCCAGAGAATGCCGTCATTGGCCTGGGGGCCATCGGCTGGGACACTGCCGGCCAGCTGGAACTCCAGCGTCAGGGTGTCGCCGCAGCGTTCCAGCCAGCCTGCAATGCGGATGCCCTGCTGGCATGCCGTTGCAGCGTGGAAGGGTTGGAGCGTGAAGGCCTGGCTGGCAGCGGCTTGGCTCACCATTGGGGACGTCTGCGGCGGGGGATCAGGCGGCCAGCTCGCGCACCAGCTGCTCGAGCTGGCGCTCCTGGGCCTCGATCCGCTCGGTGAGGGTGAACTGCACCAAGGCCCGCTCCAGGTTATGGCTGGGGTGGCGGCACTTGAAGTAGCAGTTGCCGGCCAGGTGGTCGCTGAAGAAGCGCAGGCCCAGCTCAAAGCTGATCAGGCGCGCCGCCGTGGGGATCAGCTCCAGATCGGCCTCGCTGAGGATCGGCCGGGCCAGCTCCAGGTAGCCCGCCAGCATCGCCCGGCAGCGCTGGGCATCGAACTGCACCGCCGCCAGATCCGTGGTCTCCTCACCGGCCGGGTTGCAGCCGGAGCGCAGGGCATCGCCGATGTCGTAGTGCAGCAGGCCGGGCTTGAGGGTGTCCAGATCCACCATGGCCACCGCCTGGCCGCTGCCGCGGTCGAGCAGCACGTTGTTCACCTTGGGATCGCCGTGGATCGGGCGAAGCTGGAGCAGGCCGCTGCTCCTGGCCTGCTCCAGGACAGGAGCCAGGCTGCGCCGATCGGCGATGAAGCGGTGGCACCAGGCCACGGCGTCCGGGTGGGCCGTGCCCTCGCCTGGCGCTGGGCTGGTTCCGGTTGAACCCTGCTCCACCAGCTGGTCGTAGCTGTGCAGGTAGCCCGGGGTCACATGGAAGCCCTCCAGGGTGTCGTGCAGCTGGTCGCAGGGCAGGTCGTGCACCAGCAGGTGAAAGGCCCCCAGGGCCCTGCCCACCTCTGCTGCGTGGTCATCGCTGAGCACGGTGTCCGGGCTGCTGGTGTCTGCCACGAAGGTGAGCATGCGCCAGCAGTCCGGGCCCTGCTGCAGCCAGGCCCTGGCCCCCCGGGTGGGGAGCAGCCTGGGCAGCTCCCAGCGCCGTGGCTGCCCGGGCTGGGGCCAGGGGCGGCCGGCGGCGTGATCGCTGAGCCGGGCCATGTTGGCCATCACCCAGTCCGGCCGTTCGAACACGCGGGTGTTCAGCCGCTGCAGCACGAAGTGACGCTCCTCGCAGGCCTCGCCGGCACATCTCACCAGGAAAGTGTCATTCACGTTCCCCTGGCCGAGGGGTTCGATCGCCGTCACCGCGGCGGGCAGGGCAAAGGCCTCGGCAATCTCCCGCAGGGCCAGCGCGGCCTGGGGCGGTTCGGAACTAGCCATGGCCCCATCCTCCCGGCCCGGCCCATGGCATAGGTTGCGGTGTCGGCCTGTTTGGCGGATGGCTACTCCCCAGTTCCCGCCCCTGGTGCTGGTGCATGGTCTGTGGGATACCCCGCGGCTGTTCCGGCACCTGGAAGACCAGCTCCAGGGCCGCCGCCAGCCCCTGCTGGTGCCCCACCTCCCCCACGGTCTGGGCCAGCGCCCGCTGCTGGATCTGGCCGCCCAGCTGGGGCGCCTGGTGGATCAGCGCTTCGGTGCGGATCAGGTGGTGGATCTGCTGGGCTTTTCGATGGGGGGCGTGGTGGGCCGCAGCTGGATCCAACTGGCTGGTGGCCAGGGCCGTGTGCGCCGGCTGATCAGCGTGGGCAGCCCGCAGCGGGGCAGCCTGGTGGCAGCCCCTTGGCCCGGCCGCTGGCTGGCCAGCATTGCTGACATGCGGCCCGGCAGCCCGCTGCTGCGCCAGCTGAATGGCGACATCTCCCCCCTGGCCGAGGTGGACTGCTGCAGCTTCTGGTGCCTGGCCGACACCCTGGTGATCCCCAGCTGGACGGGCGTGCTGCCGGTGGGCCGCTGTGAGCACCTGCCGGTGTGGAGCCACAAGCAGCTGATCAGCAGCCCGGCGGCCCTGGGACCGATCGTGGCCGAGCTGCTGCGGCCCTGAGGGCTGCCGGATTCAGCCAGCCACCAGGCCGGAGTGGCGGATCAGGGCCTCGCTGCTGGGCGGGCGGCCGCGGAAGGCCTCGAAGATCTCGGCCGGCGAGCGGCTGCCGCCCAGCGACAGCACCGTGTCGCGGAAACGGCGGCCGGTGGCCACCACCTCATCTTCCACATCCAGGCCCACCTCCTCGAAGGCGCTGAAGGCGTCGGCGCTCAGCACCTCGGCCCACTTGTAGGAGTAGTAGCCGGCCGAGTAGCCGCCGGCGAAGATGTGGCTGAAGGCACAGAGGAAGGCGTCCTCGGGGATTGGCTCCAGCACGGCGGTGGTGCGGGCCAGCTCGCGGCGCAGCTGCTCCGGGCTCTGGCCGCCCTCGGGGCTCCACACACTGTGCAGGCGCAGATCCACCAGGGCGAAGTGCACCTGGCGCAGGGTGGCGCTGCCGCCCATGAAGGTGCGAGCCGCCAGCAGCTTCTGGTAGTCGGCCTCCGGCAGGGGTTCACTGGTTTGCCAGTGGCGGGCCATGCCCATCAGGGTGGCGCGGTCGTAGCACCAGTTCTCCATGAACTGGCTGGGCAGCTCCACCGCATCCCACTCCACGTTGTTGATGCCGGCGGCCTGGGGCCGCTCCACGGTGGTGAGCATGTGCTGGAGCCCGTGGCCGAACTCGTGGAAGAGGGTCTCCACCTCGTCGAAGGTCATCAGGCTGGGGGTGTCCCCCACCGGCGGGCTCTGGTTGCAGATCAGGTAGGCCACCGGCAGCACGGGTTCACCGGCGCGGGTGCGGGAGCGGCCCAGGCACTCATCCATCCAGGCGCCGCCGCGCTTGCTGCCGGGGCGGCTGAAGGGATCGAGGTAGAAGGCGGCCAGGGGCTGGCCGCTGGCGCCGTCGAGCACGCGGAAGTAGCGCACATCTGGATGCCAGGTGGGCGCCTCGCCCGGATCGGTGCTCACGATGCGGATGTCGAAGAGGCGCTGGCAGAGGCCGAACAGCCCTTGCAGCACCTGCTCCAGTGGGAACCAGGGCCGCAGCGCCTCGCTGTCGAGCTCGAAGCTCTCCTGGCGCAGCTTCTCGGCCCAGAAGGCCACGTCCCAGGGTTTGAGGTCTTCGGCTTCCGGGGCACCGTGGCGGCGGGCGATGGCGCGCAGGGCCTCCAGCTCCTGCTCGGCCACCGGGTAGGCGGCGGCGCGCAGCTCGTCGAGCAGCTGCTCCACCTCGGCCACTGAGCCCGCCATCTTGCTGGCCAGGCTCACCTCGGCCCAGTTGGCAAAGCCCAGCCGCCGGGCCTGTTCCCCCTTCAGCGTGAGGATCCGCTCGATCAGCGGCCGGTTGTCGTGCTCACCGCTGGAGGCGCGGGCCACCTGGGCCTTGTAGACGGTTTCACGCAGGTCGCGCCGCTGGCTGTACTTGAGGAAGGGCATCACCCGGGGCATGTCCAGGCCCATGCGCCAGCCCTCCTCGCCGGACTCCCTGGCGGCCTGGGCCAGCAGGTCGCGCAGGCTCTGGGGCAGGCCGGCCAGCTCGTCTTCGCTGCTGAGGCTGAGGCTCCAGCCGTTGGTGGCATCGAGCACGTGGTTGCCGAAGTCGCTGGCCAGCTTGGCCAGCTCGGCGGTGGTGGCATTGAAGGCGTCCTGCTCAGCCCCCTGCAGTCCCACACCGCGCAGCTGCATGTCGCGCAATTCGGCGGCCACGATGCGCCGCTGGGTGGCATCGAGCGACTGGGCTGCCAGCTGCTCCAGGGCCCGGTAGATCGGCCGGCTCTGGCCGGCCCGGCTGCCGAAGGCCACCACTGCCCCCTGCTGGTTCTGGTGGGCCGTGCGCAGCTCAGGGGTGTTGCACACCCCATGGAGGTGGCTCACCACCCCCCAGCTCCAGCGCAGCCGCTCACCCAGGTGGTGCAGGGGGTCCATCACGTCCGCCCAGCCCAGGGGGGCGACGCCGCCCGTGGCCTCCCCCAGTTGCCGCTCCAGCTGCTCCTCCAGGTGGCTGAGCTCGGCGTTCAGCTGCTCCAGCAGCTGGGGGATGGCCGTGTCCACCTGCTCGGGGGTGATGGCCTCAAAGGGGGGCAAGCCCTGCCCGCGCAGCAGGGGAGAGGGGCTGGGGGCGGCTGCCATGGCAGGCACTGCAACTGCTGGCTATTTCAGGGCATGGCCAGGCCCGGCTGTGGTTCAGGCGAAGGGGGTGAACCGACCCGCCGCAACGGCGACACCCTGGAGCAGCTGGGTGGAGAGAGCATTGGTGCTGGCCTCGTAGAAGTCGATCGCCACCCGCGGCCAGAAGCCGATCACCAGGGTGGGCACCAGCAGGGTGAGGCCGATCAGCAGCTCGCGCGGCCGCATGTCGCCGGTGCTGGCCAGGGCTGGAATCCGGGGGCCGAAGAACACCCGGCGGCAGAGGCTGAGGAGATACACCGGGGTGAGAACCAGGCCGATGGCGGCCAACACAATGGTGATCACGCGGAAGCCGGTGGTGAAGCCGTCGTTGGCGGTGATCCCGAGGAACACGGTGATCTCGCTCACGAAGCCGCTCATGCCAGGCAGGGCCAGGGAGGCCAGGCAGCTGGCCAGGAAGAAGGCGAAGGTGATCGGCAGGGCCTTGGCCAGGCCGCCCATGTTGGGGATGGACAGGGTTTCGGTGCGCTCGTAGAACACACCGGTGACGAAGAACATCGCTGCGGCGATCAGGCCGTGGC
>JBIIDV010000011.1:0-56552 GCA_044238185.1 Prochlorococcaceae cyanobacterium
GCAGCTGGCCATCGCCGCTGAGCTGGCCGAGGGGGGCCAGCAGCACAGGCAGATCATCGGCTTGTGCACCGCCACTGAATCGATGGGGAGAAGGAAATGGGAAGGCCATCACAGAGATGCGACGAATTCGCAATCTTGAAACTGCGTCTACACGATACCGTTATATCGTTTGGCGGCGAGCCGGTTTCCAGCCCTCCTCCCCACCCACCATGACCACCACTCCTCCCGCTTCGATCTCCGACCACGCCAGCGCCCAGGACGCCCAGCTGCGCCGTGGCTTCGGCCCGCGGGTGCGCAAGCTGCACGCCCGCATCGGCAAAGCCCATCACCAGGCCGAAGGCATGGGCTTCTCCAGGGCGCTGCTGGCGGGAGCCGCCACACCGCTGCAGCTGGCCGCCCTGATCCGCGCTCTGGCGCCGGCCTATCGCCTGCTGGAACAGCAGGCACCAGCGGCGGCCCAGGCCCTGGGTGAGCACAGCATTCCCTGGAATGCCCTGGCCCGCAGCACAGCCCTCGATCACGACCTGGCCAAGCTGGCTGGCCTGCCCGCCACTGCTGTCTCGCCAGCAGCCCAGGCCTGGCTCGAGCAGCTGAACCAGCTAGCAACCACCGCACCGCACCGGCTGCTGGCCCACGTGTACGTGCGCTATGGCGGCGACCTCTCCGGCGGGCAGCAACTGGCGGAGCAGGCCCGGCTGATCCTGGAGCGGGCGGCACTGCCCAGCCTGAGCTTCTGGGTGTTCGAACGACCCCTGGTCGAACTCAAGGCCGGCCTGCACGACGGCTTTGAAGCGCTGCAGCTGAGCGACCCACAGGAGCAGGAGCTGCTGGAGGAGGCCGAGGCCGCCTTCCACGCCACCCAGCGGTTGCTGGCCGAACTGGCCGAGCTCCGCTGAACCCCAGATCCCCTACCGCGACCACGACCACCGCCAACAGACCAGACCAGACCAAGTCAGCGAAAGCCAGTCAGCTGCTGCCGGCGCTCAGCACCGCCAACCCCGCCCACTCCCCCTCTCCGCCATGACCACCACCGGCCTCAGCCCCCACGCCCTGCTGCTCAAGTACGACCAGCCCGTTCCCCGCTACACCAGCTACCCCACCGCCGCCGCCTTCAGCGCCGCCGTGGGCGAGGGGCAGCTGCGCCGGCAACTGGCGGAGGCGAGTGATGCACCCCTGTCGCTCTACGTGCACGTGCCCTTCTGCCGGCATGCCTGCTGGTATTGCGGCTGCAACCGGATCACCACCCAGCTGGGCTCCAAGGTGGTGGCGCCCTACCTCGACACCCTGGCGCGGGAACTGGAGCTGGTGAGCGCTGCGCTGCCGGCACGGCGGCGCCTGGCGCAGCTGCACTGGGGCGGCGGCACCCCCAACTACCTCAACGCCGCGGAGCAGCGCCAGCTGTGGGAGCTGATCAGCGCGCACTTCGATCTGGAGCCCCAGCTAGAGGCCTCGATCGAGGTGAACCCGGAATTCCTCAGCCGCGATCAGGCCCTGGAGCTGCGCCAGCTGGGCTTCAACCGCATCAGCTTCGGCATTCAGGACGCCAACCCCGAGGTGCAACAGGCCGTGAACCGGGTGGTGCCGATGCAGCAGCTGCGCCACGCCATGGAATGGCTGCGGGAGGCCGCCTTCGACAGCGTGAATGTGGACCTGATCTGCGGCCTGCCCCTGCAGACCCCCGCGCGCTTCGACGCCACCCTGGAGCTGGTGCGCGAGCTGCGGCCCGACCGCATCTCCCTGTTCTCCTTCGCCTACCTGCCCGAGCAGCTGCCGCTGCAGCGCAAGATCACCGCCGCCGACCTGCCCAGCCAGGAGGAGCGGATCGCCATGCTCGAACACGCCAACCGGCTGCTCACGGCCCACGGCTACGAGGCCATCGGCATGGACCACTACGCCCTGGCCGGCGACAGCCTGGCGCTAGCGGCGCGCGAAGGGCGGCTGCACCGCAACTTCCAGGGCTACACCACCGACGGCGAGCTGGATCTGCTGGGCATCGGCCCCACGGCGATCAGCCAGTTCACCCATCTGTTTTCCCAGAACCAGCGCGACCTGCGGGCCTGGCGGGAGGCGATCGAGGCCGGATGCCTGCCGGTGGAGCGGGGCCTGGAGGTGCACGATGCCGAGGTGCTGGAGCGCCGCCACCTGATCCAGGAGGTGATGTGCCATTTCCAGGCGACGCTCGACCTGCAGCGATTCGGCCAGGAGTGGAGTGACCTGCAGGCCCTGGCCGCCGATGGTCTGGTGGAGCTGCAGCGCCAGGGGGAGGGGCGCGGGGTGGTGCGGATCACCACCGAGGGGCGCTGGCTGATCCGCACCATCGCCGCGGTGTTCGATCCCCAGCAGCGCCTGCAGGCCCGGGGTTCACGGCTGGTGTGACCAGCAAACAAAAAAGCCCGCAGCGAGCTGCGGGCTTGAACGGGTTAGAGGCCTGAGCGGAGCAGACAGAAACCCCGAAGAGACGAGAGCTGGGGATGGGGTGGGCTAATGGAGTCAGGCTCTCAACCGCAGCTCAAGTCAGCCGATTCACTTCGCAGAAGCCGCGAAGTCGGGGTAGGCCTCCATGCCGTGCTCGCCGATGTCGAGCCCCTCAATCTCTTCCTCCTCAGTGACGCGGATGCCACCAAAGATGGCGCCGATCACCGACCAGAGAATCCAGGAGCTCACGATGGCGAACAGTCCGATCGCAACGATCCCGACAATCTGAACGCCGAGCTGACCGAAACCATTGCCGGTGAGCAGGCCCTTGTCGGTGTTGAACAGACCCACGGCCAGGGTGGCCCAGATGCCGCAGGTGCCGTGCACGGAGAAGGCACCCACCGGGTCATCGATCTTGAGGCCATCGATGAAGGCCACCGAGTAAACCACAAGCACACCGGCGATGAAGCCCACCACCCAGGCGGCGGGCATCGAGAAGCCGTCACAACCAGCGGTCACGCCCACTAAGCCGGCCAGGATGCCGTTGATGGTCATAGTGAGATCAGGTTTGCCACCGGTGAACTGGCTCACCAAGGTGGACGCAATGCCACCACCTGCCCCACCGAGAGTTGTGGTGACGGCGATGTAGGGCACCTCGGGAGCCATCGAAAGCCAAGAGCCGGGGTTGAAGCCGAACCAGCCAAGCCATAGGATCAGACAACCTAGTGTGGCGATACCCAGATTGTGGCCTGGAATAGCCTGGGGCTTACCACCTGAGAATTTACCGATACGGGGTCCGAGCAGGACTGCACCGATCAAACCGGCCCAGGCACCGAAGGAGTGAACAACTGTGGAACCGGCGAAGTCGATGAAGCCGAGCTTGTTAAGCCAGCCTTCACCCACATTCCACTGCCAGGAGCCGGAGATGGGATAGAGGATGCCAACGAGAATCAATGAGAAAATCACGAACTCGCCGAACTTGATGCGTTCGGCCACCAGACCCGAAACGATCGTGGCAGCGGTGCCGGCAAACGCGGCTTGGAAGAGGAAGTCAACGCTTGGAACGAGCTTGCCCTCAGTCACCATCTCAGGAGTGACGGTGGGGTCGAAGAACAGGCCCCCAAACTTGAGCCAGCCGGGAATCACCCAGTCGGCGTTGTACATGATCTTGTAGCCAATCAACCAGTAGGCGCTCACCGCCAGGGCGAACACGATCAGGTTCTTGGCCAGAATGTTGACGGCGTTCTTCTGGCGGCACATGCCGGCCTCCAGCATGGCGAAGCCGGCGTTCATGAAGATCACCAGAGCGGCGCAGATCAACAGGAACATGTTGTTGGCCAGAAAGGCCGGGGTGAGCTCGGGGAGCTCGGCGGCATGGGCCGAGAGGTTGAAAACCCCCAGACCAAAGAGCGCCAGGGGAACACAGGCAAGCCAGATGAGCCCCCGCGGGGAGGACATCCCACGGATGCTGCGCAGAAGCATCGAGGGGGCCTCGAGCAAACTCGCCTCCTGCAGTCGCCTGGCGCGCCGTGGAGGGTGGGAAGCAATGGTCATGGGCAGAGTTCTGAAGGACGGCTGCACGGAAATTGGATGCCCTGCGACATCCATCGGCATCGACAATGCGTGGAAGCTGCCCCCCTTGATGTTCGTTTCGCTACAAAACTGTCGGACGCCCACCCAGGAAGGCGGACTGAGATTGTTGCGACAAGCCAGCAAGCATGCCGATTTGCCACCATGCTGGATCAGCTGCAGCCATCGCTACAGAACGATGGGTGGGCAGCACCTAAAGAAGTTTCGTTTTTCCGAGCCCGCGTGAAACAGATTCAAGCCATCATCCGGCCCGAGAAGCTGGATCCCGTGAAGGATGCCCTGGTGGCACTCGGTATCAACGGTATGACTGTTACAGCTGTTCAGGGCTTTGGCCAGCAGATGGGTCACACCGAGGTGTACCGCGGCGTGAAGATGGAGGCGCGCCTGCTCTCCAAGGTGATGATCACCGCCGTTGTGAAAGATGCCAGCGTGGACGCGGTGATCGAAGGGATCCTTTCCAGTGCCCGCACCGGCGAGATCGGCGACGGCAAGATCATCATCACCAATGTGGAAAATTCAATCCGGATCCGTACCGGTGAAACCGGCGACATCGCGCTCACCAACTGAGGAACACCAACAGAGGGCAGCTCCCATCCAGCCGCGCTGTCCAGGCTGTTGCGGAGCCTCAGCAACAAAAAGCGCCCCGTTGAGGGGCGCTTTCATTTGGCAACTCTGCTGCTGCTGATCCAGGGATCTCTAATCAGCCGACAGCGGCAGCAGCGCGGTCGAAGTAGGTGCCGACTTCGCTCATCAGGGCGGAGCAGTCGCCGGGGGTGATGCCGTTGCGATCGTTGGCGATGGCGATGGCAGCGTCCTTCATCTTGCGCACGCCTTCAGCCACGGAAGCGCCGGGGACGCCGAGGGCGAGGTAGGTCTCACGCAGGCCGTTGAGGCAGCGGTCTTCCAGCACGGAGGCGTCGCCGGTGAACACGGCGTAGGTCACGTAGCGGAGGATGATGTCCATGTCGCGCAGGCAGGCGGCCATGCGGCGATGGGTGTAAGCGTTGCCGCCGGGGGCGATCAGGGCGGGCTGGGCCTCGAACAGATCGCGGGCAGCGTTGGTGACGATCTTGGACGCATTGGAGGTGATGCGGTTCACCGTGTCCATGCGCTTGTTGCTGTCGGCCACCATCGCCGCGAGGGCGTCGATCTGACCGGCGTTGATGAATTCGCCGCGGGCATCGGCCTGGGCGACCACCTTGGTGAAGGCGTCAAACATGGCTTTCGGGAGACTGACGTCGAAGACCAGACGTTAGACATTGGCGCGAAGCCGACGCGAGCTCTGGCCCCGGCTGCCAGGATCGGGGTTCTGCCGGGATGAACCGATGGCCCTCTCCCCGCTCAGCTGGTCTGAACTGGAGGAGCGGGTGGCGGCACATCCGGCCCGTAGCGGCAGCGGCCGCAGTGAGGGCACCACCAATGCCCAGGCCAGGCTCCGCCTGTTCGGCCAGCCGGAGAACGCCGTAAGGGTGACCCTCTATCGGGATCACCACGCGTGGTGTCCTTACTGCCAGAAGGTGTGGCTGTGGCTTGAGGAGCGCCGCATCCCCTATCGGGTAGAGAAGGTCACGATGTTCTGCTACGGCGAAAAGGAGAGCTGGTACAAGCGCCTGGTGCCCTCGGGGATGCTGCCTGCCCTGGCACTGGATGGCCAGCTGGTCACCGAGAGCGACCGGATCCTGGAGGTGCTGGAGCAGACCTTCGGCAGCCTGGGAGCCGGCATGGGAGATCCGGCAGTGCTGCCACTGCGGCGTCTCGAGCGCCTGCTGTTCCGGGCCTGGTGCCAGTGGCTGTGCGTGCCCCACGGCAGCCGCGGCGACGCCCAGGCCCAGCAGCAGTTCCGCCAGTGGGCCACCGCCATGGAGCAGGCCCTGACGGCCGCGGGCGGCCCGTTCCTGCTGGGCGAAGACCTGGGCACGGCAGATCTGGTATTCGTGCCTTACGTGGAGCGGATGAACGCCTCGCTCGCCTATTACAAGGGCTACCTGCTGCGCCAGGAGCACCCGGCCATCGACCGCTGGTTCCGGGCCCTGGAGCAGCGCAGCACCTACCGGGGCACCCAGAGCGACTTCCATACCCACTGCCACGACCTGCCGCCGCAGATGGGCGGCTGCTACGCCAACGGCAGCGCCCACCAACGCCAGCTGGCCGCGCGGATTGACAGCGGCCCTTGGCCGATCGTGGACGAGGGCGTGGGCGACCCCGAAACCAGTGAGCCGCCGGCCGCCGATCTTGCCCAGAACCAGCCAGCCCCCATAGCCCTCGCCCGGGTGTTGCGCCACCGCAATGTCCTGCTGCAGCGCAATCCCCTCGGTGCCGGCGGCTTCGACCTACCCCTGCGCACAGCCCTCACCGCCCTGATCGAATGCCAGACCCTCACACCGCCACCGGGCTCGGCCAAGGGCTTGCGCCATCTGCGCGATCGGATCAGCGTTCCCCGCGACATGCCTCTCCACGCTGGCCGGCTGCTGCGCCAGGCCCTGGAGCGCACGGCTGCCCTGGACCCCCTCAGTCCGGATGGCCAGGGCGAGCCGATCAGCGAGCGGCATCGCCGGGATCAGGATCCCCGGCCATTCCTGATGGCCACACTTAGCGTCTGACCAGTCCTGGCTGGCTTCCACCATGCAGCATCCCGATCGCGCCCACGCTGGCCTGGGCCTGGGACTCGCCACGGTGGCGGCCCTGGGTGCCTTTGCCTTTCCCCCGTCCCTGGCAAGCCTGGAGTTGCGGGGTTCCACCATGTTCGAGCGGGCGCCCTGGCAGGTGGAGCTGCTGAGCTACACCACCGACGTGGGCCAGCTGAGGGCGGAGTACTTCCTCACTGTGGACCTGCCACCAGACGCCGGCGCCGCTCTGGGGGAACTGCAGATCCGCCAGACCAGGGGCGTGGACCGCAACTTCCAGTTCAGCCCTGAGCGCACGGAGGCCTTCCTGGGACGCCCCCGGCGGCGAGGCGTTTCGCTGCCAGTGGAAGCCAGCTTCTCCCAGGAGGAGCGGCTGATCACCGTGCGCTTCCCCCAGCCGGTGCCGCCGGGTTCCACCCTGACCGTGCGGCTCAAGCCTTGGAGCAACCCGATGATGGCCGACACCTACATGTTCCAGGTGACGGCCTTTCCAGCTGGAGCCAATCCAACGCCTGCCCAGCTGGGATTCGGCACCTTAAGGATCTACCAGCGGGAGTGGCGCTGAATCCGGCAACAGGGAGGAGTGGTGATGCAACAGCTGCCACTGCTCACCATTGAATCCGTAGACGAGGGTATAGCGGGCATCGACAACCGTGCCACCAACGGACTGGCCTGGGCCGGGGTTTGGGCCGCCTGCAGGAGTGTTGTCAAAGCGAAAGCGGTAGAGGCCGGCATCCACAACCTGATTGCAACCTGGAAACACCGTGCGCTCTACCACTTCGGCCTGGGGGTGTCCGGCGGTGAAGCCGGCGAAGTAGTCGGCGATGGCGGAATGGGAGTGGCGCGTACGCGCTGAAAGGGTGGGCAAGAGCAGGGCCTCGGGCCCGTAGAGATCGGCAACGGCCTCGGCATCTCCAGCTTTCACCAGGTCCGCCCAGTGCTGGAAGAGTTGATCCACCAACGCCATGTCGAGTGGAGCGCAAGGCTCAACCTGCGGAATGGCCTGGGTTGTGGGGGCAGATGCCGCTGCGACACCTGGCAGGCCAATCAACAGCCAGAGCGAGAGTAGGGCCGCGATCAGCTGCCAGGGAAGCGCAGGGTGCGCCAGTCGCCACTGGCCGTGCTCACCTCCACGCCGATCTCCACTGGCTGCTCGGCCGTACCGAACTGCTCCTGCCACCAGGAGATCGCCTCCGCCCAGGCCGCGTCGAGGGACTCGTAGAGGTCGTCGAGCACCGGATGGGGCAGGCCTTGACGATCCACCAGGCGGTAATGACGCTGGTGGATGGGACCGGACCGCAGGGACTGGACAGAAGCCATTTCTCATTTCACCGAACAACCCCATCATGGTCACTGTGCCAACGAGAAACTGTCACCTTGGCGACAACGGCCTGTGTCAGAGGCCTTGACCCAGACCGCACCTTGCGCTCTGTAAACGGTCATCGCACAAACAACATCTCAGCGAAGGTGGGCAGGGGCCAGAGGGCATCGTCCACCAGGGCTTCCAGGCCATCCACCGCCGCGCGCAGCTGGGCCATGCGGGGCAGCAGGGTGTCGGCGCAGTGCCGCAGATGCTCCTCAGTGGAGGCGCCGGACTGATGGGAAAGAGCCTGATCGAGGGCTTCACAGCCGTCGTTGAGGGCGCTCAGCAGCTGGGCCAGCTGGTCGCGCACCGCCAGGCTGGGCTGCAGCCCCATGGCCTGCTGTTGCTGCAGGGCCTGGCCCAGCTCGGTGAGGTAACGCACGGCCGCCGGATACACCTGGGTGCGGGCGATCTGCAGGGCCAGCCTGGCCTCCACCTCGATCGCCAGCACGTACTGCTCGCCGTACACCGCAAAACGGCTCTCCAGCTCCACCGGGCTGAGCACCCCGTGGCGGCTGAACAGCTCACGCACCTCGGGCCGCCGGAGCACCGGCAGGGCATCGGCACAGGTGCGCAGGTTCTCCAGACCCCGTTCCTCCACGGCCCGGCGGTGCCACTCATCGGAGTAGCCGTCACCGCCGAACACCACGGCACCGTGATCGCGCATCACCTGCTGCAGCACCACGAAGGCGGCATCGCCGATCGCCGCCCCACTGGAGAGCTGGGCCTCAAGCTGGCTGGCAATCCACTCCAGGGAGTCGGCCAGAATTGTGTTCAGGGCCACCAGTGGCCCGGCCACCGACTGGTTGGAACCCACGGCACGGAACTCGAAGCGGTTGCCGGTGAAGGCGAAGGGGGAGGTGCGGTTGCGGTCGCCAGGGTCCTTGGCGAACTCCGGCAGGCTGTCCACCCCCAGCTGCATCACCCCACCGCTGGCCGAGCCCTGGGGACGCCCCTCCCGGATCTGGTTGAACACGTCCTCCAACTGGCTGCCCAGATACACCGAGATGATCGCCGGCGGCGCCTCATTGGCCCCGAGGCGGTGATCGTTGCCGGCGGTGGCCACCACGGAGCGCAGCAGGGGGCCGAAGGCGTGGACGCCACGGATCACGGCACCGCAGAACAGCAGGAACTGCAGATTGTCGTGGGGCGTCTTGCCCGGATCGAGCAGGTTGCCGTGGCTGGCATTGCCGATCGACCAGTTCACATGCTTGCCGCTGCCATTGACGCCGGCAAATGGTTTCTCGTGCAGCAGGCAGGTGAACCCGTGCTTCTTGGCCGTGGCCTTGAGCACGGTCATGGTGAGCTGCTGGTGGTCGGTGGCCACATTGGCCGCCTCAAAGAACGGGGCGATCTCGAACTGCCCGGGCGCCACCTCGTTGTGGCGGGTCTTGGCCGGAATGCCCAGGCGATAGAGCTGGCGCTCCACGTCCTGCATGAACACCTGAACCCGCTCGGGGATGGCGCCGAAGTAGTGGTCGTCGAACTGCTGGCCCTTTGGTGACGGCCTGCCGAACAGGGTGCGGCCGGCGAGCTGCAGGTCGGGCCGCAAGGCCATGAAGGCCGAATCCACCAGGAAGTACTCCTGCTCGGCGCCGCAGGTGGAATTCACCGGCGCCACCTCCTCACTGCCAAGCAGCCGCAGGAGCCGCTGGGCCTGGCGGTTCATCGCGCCGATGGAACGCAGGAGGGGAGTTTTCTTGTCGAGCGCCTCGCCAGTCCAGCTCACGAACACGGTGGGGATGCAGAGGGTGACGCCATTGGGCGTCTCCATCAGATAGGCCGGGCTGGTGATGTCCCAGGCGGTGTACCCCCGGGCCTCGAAGGTGGAACGGATGCCGCCATTGGGGAACGAGGAACCATCCGGCTCGCCCTGCACCAGCAGCTTGCCGGTGAACTCCGTGATCACCCGGCCATCGCCCTGGGGCGAGATGAAGCCGTCGTGCTTCTCGGCCGTGGAGTTGGTGAGCGGATAAAAGACGTGGGCGTAATACAGGGCGCCGCGGCCGGTGGCCCAGGTCTTCATCGCCTCGGCCACCACGTTGGCCACCGAGAGGTCGAGCTTGCCGCCCTTCTCGATGGTGCTGCGCACCGACTTGTACACCCGGCCCGGCAACACGGCCTTCATCCGATCCAGCGTGAACACATCACTGGCCCAGAGGTCCTCAAGGGGGGCGGCGGGAGCGGTGGCCACAGGCCGGCGCCGCTGAATCTGCAGCAGGGCGGCGAAGCGCTGGGAGCTGGGCATGGCCGGGATTCAGCAGCGAAGAACGACGGCTCAGCGACCCACAGCCCTGGTATCCGCCGTAACAAAACTAGGGCCCGGCCGGTCCTCTCAGGTGAGGTAGCGGCGGATGCAGGGGCGGCACCAGTACACCAGGGCCGCCGTCATCGCCGCCGTGAGCACCACGGTGAGCAGGGCCGTGGGGCCACGGCCGTCACTGAGCAGGGCCAGACGCACCACGGCGTAGGGCAGCCCGATCGCCAGAGCCAGGGCCAGGGCCACGATCGCCAGGATCTGGCCCCAGGCCCGCCACTTGAGCAAGGCAACGCTGGCCACGATGCCCACGGCAGCCGTGGGCAGCACCGCGCCAGCACCCACGGCGATGTGCACGGTTCTCCAGGTGGGCTGCCAGAGGGTCACGGCCACCATGGCCGGCAGCAGCAGCACGTTGCTGACCAGACCGAGCCAGGCCAGCGTTCGATAGCCACGGGGCGGCTGCAACATCGCAACCGGCGACAGCGGAGGGGCCTTGATGGGGGAGTGGCGCAACACGTCGGAGATGCCGTCGGGGACGCAGGACTGAATCGCAAGCCGCCGAAGGGACCCAGGGGAATGGCTCACCCAGGGTGCGGTGCCGCCATGGTCCATCCGGCTGCTGAAACTAGCGCGCAGACCGATTTCAGCCCCACTCACTGGGGTCGACCCAGGTCGAACAACAGCAGGTCAGCCCCCCGCTGACCCGTCACGAGACGATCGAGGGCGCCACCGGCAAATCCCAGGCCGTCCCCCTGCTGCAGCACCTGGTCTCCCGCCACACCCATGGCGGTGGTCTCACCGCTGATCACCTGCAGCCAGCCGATGCTGCCGGCGCCGATCTGCAGACTGAGGTTGCTACCCGCCCCCGGCTGGGTCCGCCACAGGCGCACCGGCCGGTGGATCGCCATGGCCCCGTCACGCTGATCCGGATCGAGCAGGGGCGTCCAGCCGCTGCCGATGGTGAAGGGCTTCTGTTCATAGGCGGGGGGGATGCCGGCACTGCTGGGCTCGATCCAGATCTGCAGCAGCCGGCAGGGCTGCTCGCCCTCATTGATCTCGCTGTGCACCACGCCGGTGCCGGCGCTCATCCGCTGCACCTCTCCGGCCCGCAGCACCTCGGCGTGGCCCATGGAGTCGCGGTGGTTGAGCTGGCCTTCCACCATCACCGTCACGATCTCCATGTCGCGGTGGGGGTGCATGCCGAAGCCCCGGCCAACGGCGATGCGGTCGTCGTTGATCACCCGCAGCGGCCCGAAGCCCATCCAGGCTGGGTCGTAGTGGTTGGAGAACGAAAAGGAATGCCAGCTGTCGAGCCAGTCGAGCTGGCTGTGGAAGCGCTCGGCAGCCGGGCGGAACACCAGGCCATTGGCGCTGAGGGGGGAGGCAGTGACGGTCATGGCGAGGCAGGGGCAGCGAGGAGGATTGAGCGGACAGAATCTTCAGCTGAACAGGGCGGGGGGTCCGACAAGGCGATCAGGCGGGTGATCAGATCGCTGATCGATGCAACCTTGGCGGGCGTGGTGCTGTTACTCCCCAGTTGCCGGCCCACCACCACAGCGCCCAGGTGGGCCAACACCAGCCGCAGCACCACCGGTCGGCCGTTGAACCGGCTAAGGAAGTCGCTGCCCTTGACCGACAACCAGGGGATGGCGCTGGTGAACACAAGGGGGATCGAACCGTTGCATTCCGGCGCGCAGATCACCCAGCGGACCAAGTCCGACAGCTGCTGCTCCAGGCGGGCCAGCGCAACCGAAGGCGCGTCCGTCTGGAGCCTGGGCGTGAATAGGGGCAAGGCCACTGACAGATTGACCTGGTTCCGCCCCAGGCCACCAATTCTGTCAAAACCCTAGCCACAAGTCTCACCTGCCAATGCGCAAGATCCAGGTGGACTGCCAGAGGATCACGGCCCCTATCTCAGGCAGCAGCAGCACGTTGCTGACCAGACCGAGCAAAGCCACCATCAAAGCCCCACGGGGCGGCTGCAACATCCCAACCAGCGATAGCAGGGGCCATTGGTGGGGGAGTGGTGGAACGTCTCAGAGATGCCGCGGGGGAGCTGGATTGAATCGCAAGCCGCTGAGGGCAACCAGGAGAATGGTGCACCGTGATGCCGCGCCTGCAGAGACCATCGGGCGCTGCAACCAGCAGCGCGCAGGTCGACACCAAGGCCAACACCGATGATGACAGCCAATAGCTAGTTAACAGAGCCACAGATTCGAACACCAGGCTGCATGTATCGACACCAATCATTCCCATTGACTTGTCGTGCCTGTCGACCAAGGTCCAAAATCGAGAAACAAATGTTGCAAGCAACATACGCCAGACATTTCTACCGCCAACTGAACCAAGAAAAAACAAAGCCAGGAACGATTAAAGGCCCGATCGAAGAATGCTCGAAGCTTTAGCAAGAGCTCAATCCATTGCCTAGCCATATGAGACCGAGCGCCTAACTAGGTGTTTGCAAGCATCCCCTCAAGAGCCAGCGAGAGATTGTCAACATCAACATCAAAATTACTCTTGTAATTCAGAGTTGCATCCTGAGGCGTGGCACTGGCAAGCATGAATTGATGATGGAAGCCGAGGGCCTTGGCCATGAAATAGAAATTAAATCTTGGCCGCTTCACAGATGGCGGATAGATTTCAAGGACACTGCAGGCTGCATTCTTCCTGAAGATTAAATTTGTGAGTCCAGCACCATGAATACCAACAACATAGCGGGATGCTGAGAAGATCTCTTGCTGATCTTCCATACTCCGATCACCCGTTTGAACAATCTCGAAGCCAAAACGCTTGGCTATTTGCATGACAGCCTCAATGTTATTAATGCCCCGGCCAAACGTTGGCTCACGGATCAAAAATATTCGACGTTCGCTTGCTCGATCACTATCAGGAACCCTCAGAACCCGTCTGACGTACTCAAGATTTGCAAGGCTTTGTCGTGGTGGATCAGCAAAGTATACACGCTTAGATCTTATCCACTTAGCTGAACAAGGGAGGTTCTCCTGAATCACAATTTGATCCCGATGAATACCCATCAGTTGGATCGCGTCGCGGACATACCGCCGTTCCTCTAGGACACGTCGGCCAACGAGCACTGGAATGCTTGGGAACAGCCCCAGCTCATTGGCGAGCCGCAATCGTCCGCCAATGATGTCAACCAGAAAGTGATAATAATTCATCTCAGCAGCATCCCTAAGGCTAATAACCTCGCCCACATCTTGTACGCGGTTGTTCCGATATCGAACCCGGCAGTAGTCAATGATGCTCGGTGGCGAAATAGAATTAATATCAATTCGTCCATGCCGAAGAAGACGAGCCGGGTCTTCAACGATCCAACCAGTAGCAGGATCTACAAGCGCAGGACCGTTGGTATACCCAAAGCGCTCGTGATCCTCCCAATCCCTCAGCCACTCAAAGGCCCCCAAGTCGGGGAGATTTGAAAAGGGCTCGCTGTCACGATAAGGGTGAAAATTTCGGTCGCTCAGCCACGTCGGGGCCGGCGTGAGAGGCCACAGGGCAGCTGCATCCCAACAGAGGGCTTGCATCGACGGTCTCTTCAGGAAGTTTCCGTACTGTTGTGCCACCCACATAATGCTAGAGCAAAAAGGCTTCACTACCAGGAACAGCAAGATCACTCATTACCAAACCCCCTGCACTAAGCCAAATCGAGCATTTCCCGGCCCAGTTTTAGACCAGGGCCCCTTTTGCAGGATGATCGATGGAGCCAACCACATCCGCCTGGATGAGCCTTCGCGCTCCGACTGAGTTGCAGCGCCACCCAAGATCAGCCATCAGGGCAGACAGCCCGGCGACGGCATGGTGAAGTGCGTGATCCAAAGCATCCAAGGAAATTTAGCGACAAAAAACGAACAGACCGAGCACGTTTGTCATCAACATGAGTTCAATCTCAGCGGGTGAGACTACACCTTACCTCACGCACGAAAAGGGTCAAAAGCGAAGTTGTCCAGCTCTCGACTTTTGAGTCAGAAATGCATCAGCTTGCGGCATCCAATCGCTCCCAAGGCACTTGCCAGCTCCGAATCTCTCGTGTAGTTGGACCGGCTGGAGTAAGCCAGGGCACGCAATTAAGCTTGGATAACTCTCCTTAAAATCTCTGCCATTCGAAGAGCACTTTTCGGGCCGCACGCTGCTGTGTTCGGGCTGCAATGGACCCCTTGATTGCATTGTCCACAGTCCCCGCTGCCAGAGCCTCACGATCAATCGTTGGCCATGGCCCCTTAGCTGGAGCCCGAAGGCAGAGAGCCACTGCTCAAAAGCTTGCTGCAGCGTGGCGTTTGCTATCGGGTCACGCCAGTCAAGATGGGCGGCTCTGCCCCCACGCCCACAAATCCCGCCCCATCGGGGGGGGGGGGCAGCATCTGTTGGTCGCGGCCGACAGCAGTGGTGATGGCTACTCGAATCCCAGTTCACGGGATCCCAGTTCACGGCGCGTTGGCTGGCAGAGCGATCAGGCGGGTGATCAGATCGCTGATCGATGCATCCTTGGCGGGCGTGGTGCTGTTGCTCACCAGTTGCCGGCCCACCACCACGGCGCCCAGGTGGGCCAGCTGCAGCCGCAGCGCCGCAAGCACGGTTGTGCCACCGCCGCCGGAGTGGGTGGCGATCACCACCGGCCGGCCGTTGAACAGGCTGCGGAAGTCGCTGCCCTGCACCGACAGCCAGGCGATGGCGCTGGTGAGCACCGGCGGGATCGAACCGTTGTATTCCGGCGTGCAGATCACCCAGCGAGCAGAGCCCCGCAGCTGCTCCTCCAGGTCGGATAGCGCCGCAGGAGGCTGTTCCGCCTGGACCCTGGGCGTGAACAGGGGCAGGGCCAGGGCCGTGAGGTCAAGCACCGACACCCGCTGGCCCTGCTGACGGGCTTCGGTGGCAAAGCGTTCGGCCAGCTTGAGGTTTTCGCCGTTGCTGGCGGCAATCACCAGGAGATCGCAGGTCATGGCTGGCTCGGGTAAGCGATACGTTGCATGCTCTGCCGTTCCGCCGGCAAACACAAGACGGCACCTGAACGTGGCTCAGGCACCATCCGGTAACCCTGATGGGGACAGATCTGAGCTGCGGAGAGAGGAACCTGCACCAATGCATCAGCAGAACCCAACGCCGGGGAGGTTTCAGACCAGCCATGAGCACGGCAACTGCAAGGCTGAGCTGGCCCTGCGCATGATCCAGGGCCGCTGGAAGCTGCCCGTCCTGCGCAAGCTGATCGATGGGATTCGGCGATTCAGCGATCTGCAGCGAGCCCTGGTGGGGGTGAGCCAGAAGGTGCTCACGGTCCATGCCCAGGTACCGCCGCGGGTGGACTACACCCTCAGCAGCCTCGGCCAGGAGCTGATCCCCGTACTCGAGAGCCTGCACGCCTTCAACGAGCAGGCTCTCGAGTACAGGACCTCTAACCGGGCAAGGTGCGGGCGTTGCCATCACGAATGGCGTTGTAACCGGGCGAGAGGATCTCCACCTCGGCGGCGGCAAAACTGTCCTGGATAGCGCCAAGCAGGTCTGAGCGAATCTCGCGGTAGCGGTTCACCTCCTCCACATAGGCATTGAGCTCGTAGCTCACGTGGAAATCGTTGAGGGCGGTCTGGAGCACAGAGGGCTCTGGGCTGGCAGTGACGCCAGCCACACTGCGGGCAGCATCCAGCAGCAGGGCATGCACCCGGCGCCAGTCCACGTCGTAGCCGATGGTCACCGTGGTGGCCAGGGCCACCGGCTGCTGGATTTCCCGCCGGGAGAAGCTGTAGTTGGTGATCGAGCCGCCGATCACGCTGGCATTGGGAATGCTCACCAGCTCATTGCGGGGGGTCTGGAGCCGGGTCACCAGCAGGGCACGATCCTGCACCACACCCATCACGCCATTGATTTCCACCCAGTCACCTTCCTGGAACGAGCGGGTGTAGATCAGCATCAGGCCGCTGATCACATTGGTGGCCACCGCACTGGATCCCAGTGCCGCCAGCAGGCCCACGAACAGGCCGGCCCCCTGGAAACTGCGGGTTCCGGAGCCGGGAATGAAAGGGAATGCCGTCACCAGACCGCCGATCAGCAGTCCCAGGGCCACCAGGCGAGCGGTGGGGGTGGCCCACTCCGGATAGAACCCGGGCAACCGCACCCGACCGTGGCCGATCGCCCGGAACCAGGCGTTGCTCAGCCGCACGAGCAGGGCTGTGGCCACCATGATCAGAGCAATCGTGAGCAGGGCTGGGATGGCCTCCAGCACCTGACGGCCAGCCAGACTGAGCACCGACAGGGTCTGGCCACGCAGTCCGGCTGCCAGCACCTGGGTGGGCGGAAACCGGCCCAGCAGCAGAGGGATCAGCAGGTAACTGCCGAGCAGCAACAGGCTCCAGTGCAGCGAGGTGAGGCCCAGACCGAGGGCCTGACGGAACTGGTCGCCATCCAGCAGCGAATAGCCGCCCACAGTGAACCCGGCGGTGCGTCGCCGCAGCAACCTGGTGAGGCGGCCATAGAGGCCCACCTGCCAGCGCAACCAGCTGGCGTAGGCCAGCAACAGGAGCAGGGCAAGCAACGTGCCGCTGAACCACACCATCGGGCGATGGCGGCTGCGGTACTGGCGGATCGCGGCCCGCAACTGGTCGCGATACTGCTCGGCCAGTGCCTGCTGCGAGAGCCCGAAACTGCGGGCCGAGCGCTCATCCACCGCCAGCCTGGGCAGACTGCTGCCATCCCCCTGGCGCTGCACCACCATCCAATAGGGCGGGTCCTCCTGAACCACCAGCTGCTCGGGCGCGATGCGGGAGTCCTGGGCCAGCCGCCTGAGCTCACGGCTGATGCGCTCGGCCAGATCGGCGGGTGACTGGGCCCCAGTGGCCACGCGGATCTCCAGCACCGGCTGGCCATCGAGGCTCACCCAGGCGGGGGTGACCGTGCCCCGGGCCGGATGGGGCACGAAGCCGAGCAGCAGGCTGATGCTGAGTGCCAGAGACAGCCAGGGGCTCCACCGCCGCCACAACCGGCCAACCGTCCAGGGGGGCATGGGGACGTTCACATGGCGAACCGAGTTAGCAACAATGATCTCGTCTGAAAAAGACTGGGAAGGACAGATCGGCAGAATGACGGAGACGCCGGCATCCATCCACGGCGTCCATCCACCATGGTTCAGCCCCGTCGGGAACCCCGATACATCGTTCCCGCCATCAGCGTCTGGATTGAGGTGGAGTTCCAGGCCGAGGCCAAGCCCTTCATCGGCCGGCTGTGGGACATCAGTCTCTCGGGAGCTTGTCTGCTCTTTCCCCGGCGCCATGCCGTGGCCACGGGACACAGCGGCCCTCTGATCCTAAAACCCCCCAACATCGGCGAACCGATCCGAACCCGAGCCGAAATCCTCTGGGTGGATCGGCTGCGCGTGGCCTCCTACGCAGGGGCTCGATTCCTGGAGACGATCGACTTCGACAGCACCTTCCTTGGCATGCTGATGCGCGGCGATCCGCGCGCCAGCTCAAGCCTCTCCAGGCACGACCTGCTCAACGACCGAGACCCCCTGTTAGGCCTCGGCGAATGAGTCCCCTGAGCCGTTGCTGGACCTTGATCACCCTGCTGGCCCTGCCCCTGCTGCCGGCCAGCGCCGCCATGGTTCCCCAAGACCTGCCCGTGGCCGTGTGCGTGATCTCCCCCCGGGTGGAACCGGTGGAGGAGGTGGATGGCTTTGGTGTCGTACCGACCCCCACGCCCAGGCTGGTGGTGCTCGAGCCCCTGCTGGAGCTACGCATCCAGCGGGAGGGGCAACCGGACTGGCAGCTGAGCGGCAGCCCAGGCAAGCCGATCCGCACTCCTCTGGACTGGCCCACCATCCCGATCGCTCCCGGCGAGTTCGTGCTCCTGCAGTTGCGGCCCAGCGGAGCAGCGGCCGGAGCTTTCGCCCATGTGCAACTGGCCGGAGGCTCTGAGCAACGGATGCGGGCCACCAGCGCGTTGCTGACCAGGCTGGGCCAGGACGGCAACGCCTGGCTGCAGGCGTTCGACCAGGCACTCGACTTCGGCGATGTGCCCCTGGCCTGGACGCTGCTGTTCCATCCCCAGACCCCCCGCAGTGCCGAGCTCGACGCCCTGCGCGACGAGGTGATCAGGCGGGGTTGTGGCGGTTGAGCGCCGGCTAAGGCTTTCTGCGCCTCACCAGAAGCCCTTAGATTGCAGCCAGAGTGCCAGGGCCAGCATCGGCACGAACACCGCTGCCAGGATCTGCAGTTTCACCACTCTGGCAGAGGAGTCCTGGGGGCGGGGGGACCGGATCGGCATGGCCAGGGTGCACTGGGATCAGGGGCCGCCACTCTGAACCACCTCCTCATTCACCGTGTCGTGCCGTGTCGTGCCGTGTCGACCTGCCTAGCGTGTGAGGGAGTTCAGGCAATCCCCCCCCCAGCCCTCCCGCTGGCGGCAAAACTCCTGCAGAATCGAGACATGGAACAGCCAAGCTCCCAGCTGAACTCTCCTGGTCTCTACCGGGTCCGGCCCCAGATTGCCCGCGAGCAAAGCGTCCCCCAGCAGGTGCCTGCTCCCCGCTTCAACAGCCGGGACGACGCCGAGACCTTTGCCCATCTGATGGCCCAGGACAGACATCAGGCCGTTGTCGTTGAAAAGCTGGCTCCCGCCGGTTGCTGGCTCCAGCTGTCCACCGTGGCGGGCTGGGCGGCCTGATCTGCGCCAGTCCTGGCCTACCTGGAGCTGCGGGGATCCCGGGTGATCGAGACAATCTCCGGTGCAAAGACAAAGGTGAGCTCGTCCAGGCAATGGGCCTGGCCATCCATGGCCTCCACTCCACCTGCCACGAAATCGATCAGCCGCTGGGCTTCCTCAGCTGGCATGGCGCTGGCATGCACAATCACAGTCTGTAGGTCCCGCACGGCCATCACAATGGCCTGGGCATCAGCGAAGCAGGTGGGGTGGAACACCACCACTTCAGGCAGCCAATCTCCGAAAGGTCCCTGCATGACCGCACGCTAATCAGCACGGCCGCCAGCGCCAGGCCCAACAGCAAAAAGGGGCCAGGATCGCCCCCCCCTCTGGCCAGGCGACCCCATGGGGCCCTGACCACCTCGACAAGCAGACGGTATCCAGAGAAGCCAGATCCAGAGAAGCCAGATCCAGAGAAGCCAGATCCAGACAAGCCAGCTGACAGACGAAGGCAGCTCAGGGCTGGTCAACATCCAGGAGGCCGACCAGTTGACGCCCGAGGTTCTCTGCGCTGCGAAGGGCTCCTTCGACCCGGCCAAACCCGTCTCCGGCAATGAAGTCGCCGCAGAAGGCCACCCGGCTGGCGGCACAGACCATCAACTCCGCTGGCAGGCCCGGAGGCAGGGGGAAAGCCGCACCCCAGCGCATCAGCTGGGGTGCGGCCTGAGTGGGATCGATCCCGGGGATCCAGGGCGCGAGACAATGCACCACGGCCTCGCTGAGCGCCTGGACCACCGTGTCTTCGCGCCCCGAATCCACCGGCAGCTGCAACAGCTTGGCCATGGCTGAGCGCGATCCGACCACATCGAGATGGTCGGCGGCAAAGGCATGGCTGGAATGGGCCACCACGGCACAGCGTCCATCGGCGAGGGGCTGAATGCTCAATCGCCGCAAGCCCCAGCGCTGCTGGGCGGCGGCATCGAAATTCACCAGCCGGAATGGCAGAGCCCGCCAGGCCTGGGCGGCATCGCCCGCAAACAGCAACAACAGGTTGGAGCGAGCCTCCAGACGCAAACCCGCCAGGGTGGTGAGCACGTGGTCGAGCTGCCAGTCGCCAAGCGCAGCAGCAGCCTGGGCCAGGGGAACATCCGGCCAGCCCAGGATCAGCTGGCAACGCGGGTGGGCCAGCAAGGTGCTGCTGAGCACCAACCACTGGGCCTCAGCCAACAGTTGCCTGTTGGCATCGCGCAACTGCCAGCAGCCCCGGCGGCCGCGGCTCAGGAACCGAACCAAGGTGCCGTAGTGGCTGTGCAAGCCTTCCCCAACCGCCAACTGGAGCAGTCCACCGCACAGCTGATCCATCCCTCCCCGCCCCTGGAACAGTCGGCCCAGGCCGAGAGCATCCGGCCGGCCGATGTTCAGCCGGCTCTCCCCTTCGACCATGGCCACAGGAGCGGTCCATGGCTGGATCCAACCGCCGGCCAGCAACGGTTGCAACAGGTCGGGATCCGGCGAGCCCGTGATGTTGAACAGGGGAGCCCCATGGTTAATCACCATGTCCCGATCAAGGCGGCTGCGCCGGGTCCCGGCCCGTCCACCGGGGCCACGGCCTGTTTCCCAGAGCGAAACCGGTCCGGCGAATCCGAGCCTGCGCAACTGGGCCACCAGCGCACACCCCCCCACGCCTGCCCCGATCACGGCAATGGCAGCGGGAGCTGGAGCCGGCATCAATGGACGGCACAGGCATTAGCGTCTTAGCCGATTGGAAGCTTCATGGCCCGGTTTCTGCTGGTTCTCCAGTCGACCTCTTCAGCGCCGAGCCAGCCAGCTGACGGCACCCCTCACCGTGAGCCCGGCGACACAGAGGCCATGTTGCAGGCCCTGGAGCCTGTGCTGAGGGGGCTGAATGCCGAGGTGGACCACCGCACCCGTGCCCACATGGGAGCGCTGGTGAAACAGGGGGGCGAGAACCAGCGCATGCAACTGTTTGCCGACGTGCAGTCGAAACCGGGAGGTGTCAGGGCCCTGGAGCTGGTGCTGCTCAGCCGGGAATCGATGGGGCTACGGGCACCCCAGACCCTGGCTGTGTTTGAACGGCTGGTGGCCCTGTGCCAGGAACACTTGCAGGAGATGCGCCTGATCTTCCGCTCCGACCGCGACGGCCCCCTCCAAGACGCCCACACTGGCGTCACCACTTAAGAATCACTTAAGATTGTCGACGTCCCAGCCGAATCCGCCTTGAACGACAACCATCCCGTGCTGTTTGCCCTTGATGCGGAATGGCAAAGCCTGCGCGACGCCTATCGACTGTCGCCCAACGAGCACACGCGCTACCAGCTCACCCGGCTGGAGAGCCTGATCGCCCAGTGGGCCCCCGAACGACTGGCCACCAGCTCCTGAGACCTAGGGTTGGCGGATTGCTCTCCGTCAGGCAGGGTTTAAACGTGCTGGATCGCCCCCCCGCAGCGCAGACAGGAACCTCACCCCGCACTAGCCCCGTCCCGGCATCCCCCCCAGCCGGGCATGACGGCCACCCGGTCGCGCGGCCGCTTGACTGCCATGTCGGCGTGGCGCCATCAACTCACGGTTCCCCAGTTCACCGTGCTCACCGGATTGATCGTGATTGCCAGAGGCACGTTTTTGATGGCCAGCCCGATCTGTTCCAACTCGAGCGTTGGGCTGTGGGAAGCCCTGTTCACCGTGACCTCGGCAATCACGGTTACCGGCCTGTCGATCATCGATGTGGGCCAGGAGCTGACCCTGGTGGGCCAGCTGCTGCTGCTGGCCCTGCTGATCACAGGCGGGCTGGGCCTGATGGCGATCACCACCTTTCTGCAGGGATTCGTGCAGGGGCACTCCGGCCTGCGCACCAGGGTGGACAAGGGCCGCACCCTCGATGAATTCGGCGTGGGCGGGATCGGCCCCACCTTCAACGGCATCCTGATCACTGGAGCCTGCGTGATGCTGCTGGGCACCTTGGTGCTCTACAGCTTCGGCTTCACCGACATCAGCAACCCGCTCAGGCGCCTCTGGGTGTCCCTGTTCCATGCCGTCAGTGCCTACAACAACGCAGGCTTCGGCCTTTGGAACGACAGCCTGATCCGCTACCGGGACAATCCTGTGGTGAATGGCACGGTGGCCCTGCTGGTTGTGGTGGGGGGCATCGGCTGGCGGGTGATCAACGACGTGTGGAGCAACCGCAACCGGCTCAACCGGCTCAAGCGCCTGAGCCTGCACACGCGGCTGGTGCTGCGCAGCAGTCTGTTGCTGATCGCTGTGGGCAGCCTGGGGCTGCTGTTCACTGAGCAGTTCGCCACTGGTGGTGTGATGCAACCGCTGCAATGGCTTGAGAAGCTGCAGGTGAGCCTCTTTCAATCGATCAGTGCCCGAACCGCAGGGTTCAACACCGTGCCCCTGTCCACGGCCACCTTCTCCGACGCCGGGCTGTTGCTGCTCATCGTGCTGATGTTCATTGGCGCCAGCCCTGGCGGCACCGGCGGGGGGATCAAGACCACCACGTTCGCCACCCTGATGGGGGCCACCCGCTCCACCCTGCAGGGCCGCCAGGTGGTGGTGATCCATCAACGGCAGATCCCGGCCACCGTGGTGCTGCGGGCGATCGGGGTCACCATCGCCTCCCTGCTGTTCGTGCTGCTGATGGCCCTGCTGCTGGGCCTCGGGCCCACCTCATCCGGCACCTCAGGCCTGGAAAGATTCAGCTTCCTGGAAAAACTGTTCACCTGCATGTCCGCCTTTGCCACCGTGGGCCTCGATCTCGGGGTCACCGCCCAGCTCAACCGCTGGGGTCAGCTGGTGCTGATGGTGGGCATGTTTGTGGGCAGACTGGGCATTCTGCTGCTGCTCTCGGCGGTGTACGGCAGCAGGCCCCAGCCGCGGGTGGGCTACCCCCGCGAAGAGCTCTACATCTGAATTCCGTTCATCGCACAAGGAGATCCCTGATCCATGGGCAACTGGTGGCATTGGAGCCCAGCCGAGGGCACGGCCCGCGGCGGATTCGCCGTGATCGGCGTGGGCCGCTTCGGCACCGCCGTGTGCAGCGAGCTGATCAAGGCCGGCGCCGATGTGCTGGCCATCGACAGCGACCAGAAAGCGGTGGATGCCCTGCGTCAGGTGGATCCGGCCATCCAGGCCCGGGTGGTGGACTGCACCGACGAGGAGGCCTTGCGGGAGGCGGGCGTTCTGGATGTGGAAACGGTGGTGGTCGCCATGAGTGAGCCCATCTCCGCCAGCATCACCGCCACCCTGATCGCCAAGGACAGCGAGGGCAGCCGGGTGAAGCAGGTGATTGCCAGGGCAACCAGCGACCTGCACATGAAGATGCTGCAACGGGTGGGGGCCGACCGGGTGGTGTTCCCCTCCAAGATGCAGGGCCATCGCCTGGGAATGGAGCTGGTGCGGCCCAACCTGCTGGAGCGGCTGCGGCTCGATGACAAGAATTTCATCGAGGAAATCCGGGTGCCCGAATCGTTTGTGGGCCGGTCCCTGCGGGACCTGAACCTGCGCAAGAACTTCAATGTGAACGTGCTGGCGGCAGGGCCAGACAACCACCTCACCGTGAATCCCCCGGCGTCCCATGTGCTGGCTGCCGGTGAGTTGCTGGTGGTGATGGGCAGCAGTGAAGCCCTGGCTGGCCTGCCTGGCAGCTGAATCAGGCCGCCCTTGAGCGCTGGATCCCAGACCGCCAGCGAATCATCTGCGCCACCAGGAACACCAGCAGCAGGGGCAACACCACCACCAGCACCACCAGACGGAATTCGTCCGCCAGCGCTGAGCCGGTGGTGCTCAGCAGCTGCTCGAAGAGGTAGAGCACGTACAAACCCACCAGAATCCCCCCCTCCAGACGGGTGATCAAGCCCCGGGTCCAGAAGATCGGCAGACAGGCCAGGGTGGTGAGCAGCATCACCGGCAGATCCCTGGCCACCAGCAGCGGGTCCACCCTGAGACCGGGTCCACCCATCACCACCGCACAGGAACCGAGGATCAGCAACAGGTTGAGCAGATTGCTGCCCACCACGTTGCCGATGGCCAGGTCGGTCTGGCCCCGGTAAGCCGCCACCAGGGAGGTGACCAGCTCAGGCATCGAGGTGCCGGCTGCCACGATCGTGAGACCGATCAGGGTCTGGCTGACCCCAAGCCCACGGGCTGCCGTTGTGGCTCCCCACACCAGCACCTGGGAGCCCAGCACCAGCAGCACCAGGGCCACCAGCAGGGCCAGTCCTGCCTGCCAGGTGAGCCGTCTGGTGGACGCCATGCCCCACACCGCCATCGAAACAGCCATCAGCAGGGGCACATCGCGGCGCACCAGGCGGCTCTGCACCCGCAGGGGCACGATCACCGCACTCAGACCCAGCACCACCAGCACATTGAAGATGTTGCTGCCCACCACGTTGCTGGCGGCCAGATCCACGGCATCGCTGCCCTGAATCGCCGCCAGCAGACTCACAAACAGCTCCGGTGCACTCGTGCCCAGCGACACCACCGTGAGGCCGATCACCATCTGGGAAATCCCCAGGGCCAGCGCCAGAGCAGTGGCTCCTGCCACGAACAGCTCGCCGCCGGCAAACAACACCAGAATCCCCGCGAGGATGGCGATCGCACTGGGCAGAAGGCTTGTGGTCACCGGGGCCAGGCCGGAAAGGTTGATTCTGCTATCCGGTGCAGAACCCAGCCGGCTGCCACAATCGTGCCCGGCAGAAGGGGGCTGCTTGAAGCTGAGTACCAAGGCCGAATACGGGCTGGTGGCGCTGCTGGAGCTGGGCGCCATCCACCCCAGCGGCAAGCTCCTGCAGGTGGGGGAGATCGCCCGGCGCCAGGGCATCCCGGAGCGCTATCTGGAACAGATGCTCACCAGCCTGCGCCGGGGCGGGCTGCTGCACAGCATCCGCGGCCCCCGGGGGGGCTACAGGCTCGCCCGGCCGCCGGCGGAGATCCAGCTCTCCGAGGTCGTGGACTGCCTGGAAGGCCCGCCCTCGGTGTCGCGGTCCCGGACCGGCGAGCGCCACAGCCCGGACTTCGCCGTGCTCGAGGCCCTGGAAGGCCGGCTGCAGCAGGCACAGCGACGGATTCTGGAACAGACGCGGCTGGATCAACTGCTGGAGGAGCGCCAGGGCCTCAGCCAACCGCAGCCGATGTTCTTCATCTGACCGGCCCAGGCCGGCCCCCCCCAAAGAGGACGATGCCCCCAGCCCAAACGCAGCCCCCAGCCGAAACCCCGCAATGGCTGCGTCCGCCGGTGGCGCTCACCATCGGCGGCAGCGACTCCGGGGGCGGGGCGGGGATCCAGGCCGACCTCAAGACCTTCACGGCCCTGCAGGTGCATGGCTGCAGCGCCATCACCTGCCTCACCGCCCAGAACACCTGTGGCGTGGAGCGGGTGGATGGCCTGCCGGCGGCGGCGCTCACCGCCCAGGTGGAGGCTGTCTGCCGGGATCTGCCGGTGGCGGCAGTGAAAACCGGGATGCTGCTCAACGCAGCCCTGATCGAGGCCACGGGCGCCGCCATCAGCCGGATCGCGGCGCCACGGGTGATCGATCCGGTGATGGTGTCCCGCGCTGGTGCGGTGCTGCTCGAACCGCAGGCGGTGGCGGCCATGGTCGCCCTGCTGCCCCTGGCCAGCCTGATCACACCGAATGTGCACGAGGCCGAGCTGCTCAGTGGGCGGCAACTGGCCAGCCCCCAGGAGCTCGAGGACTGCGCCAGGCAGCTCACCCAGCTCGGCTGCCGGGCGGTCCTGATCAAGGGGGGCGGCCTACCCGGACTGCAGGGCCGTGACCTGCTGTGCAGGAACGGCCAGCTGGAGTGGCTGGTGAGCCCGGCGATCGACACCCACCACACCCATGGCAGCGGATGCACCCTGGCGGCGGCGATCACCGCAGGACTGGCCCAGGGCCTGGAGCTAAGGCAGTCGATCGTGGCCGCTAAGGCCTACGTGACTGGAGCCCTGCGACGGGGGCTGGCGATCGGGGCCGGCGCCGGCCCCCTCTGCCACTGGCACCAGAGCCTTCCCGCCCGAACCTCCCCATAGACTCCAGGCGCGCCAGCGCCCGTAGCCCAACTGGTAGAGGCAGGTCACTTAAAATGACCCCAGTGCGGGTTCGAATCCCGCCGGGCGCACCATCTCCTTGGCCCAGCCAACGCCCGGCCCATCGGGCTCCCGGCAACACGTACTCCTCCACAACCACCCCATCAGCAGATCGCCGTGCCCGGGTTCATCCAGTCGCTTCTCGACACGCTCACGCCCGATCTGATCCTGGTGATCGGCCTCTACGGCGCCCTGGCTGTGGCCTATCTGGTGGTGGTGCCCCTGGCGCTCTACGCCTGGATGGTGAAGCGCTGGACCACCATGGGCAAGCTGGAGCGCGTTGGGGTGTACGGCCTGGTGTTTCTGTTCTTTCCGGGCCTGATCCTGTTCGCCCCCTTCATCAATCTGCGCATGGCCGGGCAGGGCAGCCGGTGACCAAGGGCCAATCGCTCCTGCTCGGCCTGGCGGTGCTCGGTCTCGGTGCCCTCGGCTACGGGCTGTTCCAGGCCAGCGGCGTGGAGGGTTTCAGTGCCGGCATCGCCGCGTCCTCCCTGCTGATGGTGCTGGTGCTGGGCTGGACGGCGTCCTACCTGCTGCGCGCCGTGACCGGCAACATGACCTACATGCAGCAACGCCGCAGCTACCGCTCCGCCTACGACGCCCACACCACCGAGGTGCTGCAGCGCAAGTTCGATGCCCTGAGTCCAGAGGAACAGCAGCAACTGCTGGAGCAGGCTTCCGACCCGGAGCAACCCGGCGAGGCATAGGCTCGCAGCCGAGATTGTCTGAGCCCGACAGCTGCTGTGACCCCCGCCGCCACCCCGATCCAGCAGCGTTTCCAGCAGCTGCGCAGCCAGGGCACCTGTGCCCTGATGCCGTTTCTGATGGCGGGTGACCCCGACCTGGCCGGCACCCGCTCAGCCCTGCTGGCTCTCCAGGCCAACGGCGCCGACCTGATCGAACTGGGCATCCCCTACAGCGATCCCCTGGCCGACGGCCCCGTGATCCAGGCCGCGGCCAGCCGGGCCCTGGCCAGTGGCACCACCCCGGCCAGGGTGCTGGAGATGCTCAGCTCCCTCCAGGGCGAGCTCACCATCCCGGTGGTGCTGTTCACCTACAGCAACCCCCTGCTCAACCGCGGCATGGACACCTTCTGCCGCGATGCCGCCGCAGCCGGTGCCGCCGGCCTGGTGGTGCCCGACCTGCCCCTGGAGGAGGGCGAGAAGCTCTCAGCCATCGCCACCAGCCACGGTCTCGACCTGGTGCTGCTGGTGGCCCCCACCACCCCAGCCGAGCGGATGGCCCGCATCCACCAGGCCAGCCGCGGCTTCACCTACCTGGTGAGCGTCACCGGGGTGACGGGCGTGCGCACCAGCCTGGAATCGCGGGTGGAACCCCTGGTGCACCAGCTCAAGAGCCTGGGCGACACCCCTGTGGCGGTGGGCTTCGGCATCGCGGGCCCCGAGCAAGCGCGGCAAGTGCGCCAGTGGGGTGCCGACGGCGCCATCGTGGGCAGCGCCCTGGTGAAGGTGATGGCGGCGGCGGCCTCGGAAGGGCAGCCGGTGGGCGAGGCCGCCGGCCGCTTCTGCGCCACGCTCCGCTCCGGCCTCGACGGCTGAAGAGCCGCCGGCCGCGGCCCCTCAATCGAGCCGGCGGCCCCCGCGCGTGGCCGTGGGTGCTCCGGCCCGATCGGCGCCGGGCTGCCAGTGGCGCACCACCAGGGGCCCCTGCCCACGCGGCCCGAAGCTGGTGCGCCAGCCCGAGATCCAGTCGATCACCACCTCGCCGCCCTCCAGGCGCCAGGCGCCGCCGGCGCTCTGGTCGATCGTGTTGAAGGCCAGGCCATTGGAGAGCAGGCTGGCGCTGTAGGGCGGCAAATTCGCCTGGGCAGGCTGAAAGCTGTACACGCCCACCACCAGGGCCAGCGGGCCATCGAGCTTGATCGTTTTGCCGTGGTTGCTGGGCGGCTGCAGGCGGTCGGCCCCCGGCTCCCACGACCACTGCTGCGCCCCCGCCGGCCCCATCAGCAGGGCGTCGGTCCAGCCGTCGGCATAGTCGATGCGCACGCCATTGCCCCAGGGGCGCCAGCGGCCTTGCTCCCGCAGCTGCCCCAACCGCAGGGCGCCGCTGCCCGCCAGGGGCGTGCCCTCGATGCCGGCAGTGCTGGTGGCTCGGCCATCCGGCCGCAGGCGCACGTTGAAGAGATTGTTGGCGTTGTCTACCAGGGCCCACACCCCCACGTAGCGCTGGCCCTGTTGGCGCTCTTCTTTGGCAGCGGTGGCAGCAGGGGCCGCTTGCGGGGCGGCCGCTTGCGCCGCAACCCTGAAGGCCGGAGCGCAGGCCCCCAGGGCAGCAACCAGAGCCAGCGGGGGCAGCACAGGGGGGATGCGCATCACTCGCCGGCCATCGGTGGGGGCAGCAATCCCATGATGGCGACGTAGCAGCGAAGGCACCGCGTGCTGTTCTCCCCCGCCTGCGAGCGCAACAAGGGTCCGATCCTGGCGGTGCTGCAGCAATGGCTGCCGGCCAGCGCCCGGGTGCTGGAGATCGGCTCGGGCAGCGGCCAGCACGCCAGCTTCTTCTGCGGGCAGATCGCCGGATTGGTGTGGCAGGCCAGCGAGCGGCAGGACGCGTTGGCAGGTCTCCAGGCCCAGCTGGCCGCGGTACCGCCCGCCAGCCTGGCGCCGAGGTCGGAGCTGCCGGATGCCATCGCCCTGGATGTGAGGGCCGCCGAGCAGTGGCCGCGCCGCAGAGGCAACGGGGGCCTGGCTGGGGCCTTTGATGCGGTGTTCAGCGCCAACACCTGCCACATCATGCCGGCGGCGGCCGTGCCCCACCTGCTGGCGGGCGCGGCTCGGGTGCTGCGCCCCGGCGGACTGCTGCTGCTCTATGGCCCCTTCCACGACGGCGGCGTGCACACCGCAGCAAGCAACGCCGCCTTCGACGCCCACCTGCGCAGCCTCGATCCGGCCATGGGCGTGCGCGATGCCCTGGAGCTGCAGGAACAGGCCCGGGGGCTGGGCCTGGAGCCCCTGGCCGATGTGGCGATGCCAGCCAACAACCGGCTGCTGGTGCTGGAGCGGCGGCCATGAGCGAAACCAGCGGCGACCGGGCCAGCAGAACCCAAGCCAGCGCCTTGTTTGGCGCCGTGGCGACCGCCTACGCCCGCCACCGGCTCACCTACCCGGCGGCCTTCTTTGAGCTGCTGCTGCAGCGCCTGCCCGCCGGTCCCCTGGTGTGGGACTGCGGCTGCGGCAACGGCCAGGCCAGCCTCGATCTGGCCGGGCGTGGCGCCCGGGTGATTGCCACCGATGCCAGCGCCGCCCAGCTCGCCGCCGCGCGGCCCCACCCCCGGATCACGTACCGCCAGGCGCCCGCCGAGGCCAGCGGCCTGGCGGGCGCCAGCGTGGATGGGGTGCTGGTGGCGGCGGCGGTGCACTGGTTTGCCGGCGAGGCCTTCAACACCGAGGTGCGGCGGGTCTGCAGGCCGGGGGCTGTGATGGCCTGGATCGGCTACCTGCCGTTGCGGTTGCCGGGCTCGCAGCTCCAGGCCGCGCTGGACACCTTTCACAACGGCACCCTGGCCCCCTGGTGGCCGGCGGAGCGGCGCTGGGTGGAGCAGAGCTACGCGGGCCTGGAGTTTCCCGGGCACGAGTGGCCCTTCCCCCCGGGGCTCTGGATCGAGCGCCGCTGGAGCCTGGCCGACCTACTCGCCCACATCGGCACCTGGTCGGCGGTGCAGCGCAGCCGCGAGGCCGGCGCCGACCCCCTGCCCGCCCTGGCCGCCGAGCTCACCCCGCTCTGGCCCGACCAGGGCTCTGGGTGCCTGCAGCTGCGCTGGCCGTTCATGGGGCGCTGGGGCCTGGTGCAGCCAGCAGCGCCCTGATGCCCGCAACCAACCTGCTTAGCGCCTCCTCCAGTTCGGCCGGACCCAGCAGGCCATAGCTGAGCCGCAACACGGGCTCGGCTGCCGGATAGCCAAAGCTCTCGCCGCACACCGCCGCCACCCGGTGCTCCAGCACCAGCCGCCGCATCAGCGTGTCGCCGTTGAGGCCGCCCGTGGCGGACTGCCGGGTGGCGGCCGGATCCAGCGCCAGCAGGCCATAGAAGGCGCCATCGGGCTCGGCCAGCAACCGCACCGGCAGCCCCTGGTTGCGGGCATCGGCCACCGCCGCCAGCAGCTGGGTGCGCCGCTCCGCCAGCGCCGCAATGCGGGGGCGGCACCAGGCAGGGCCCGCCTGCAGGGCCGCGCCGGCCGCCCGCTGAATCAGCCGCGGCGGGCAGATGAGCAGCGTGTCCTGCACCTTGGCCAGCGCCGCCGTGAACGCCGCGGGGGCCGCCATGAAGCCCACCCGCCAGCCGGCCATCCCGTAGGCCTTGGAGAGCGATTGCAGGGTCACGGTGTGGGCTGCGGCACCGGGCAGAGAGGCTGGGCTCCAGTGGGGCTCGCGTCCATACACGAACTGGCTGTAGGCCTCGTCGCTGATGTGCAGCAGGCCATGGCTGGCGCAGAGCCGGTTGATTGCCTCCAGCACGGGGCGCGGCATCACCACGCCGCTGGGGTTGTTGGGCGACACCGTCACGATCGCCCGGGTGCGGGGAGTGATTGCCGCAGCCAGCCGCTGAGGATCGGGCACCAGGCCGGCATCCACCGGCACCGGTTGCCCGCCCGCCAGCTGCACGGCCATCACATGATTGAAGTAATACGGGAGCGGCAGGATCACCTCACTGGGCTCAGCAGGCGGCCCCGCGCAGAGCACCTGGGCGATGGCGTTGAACGCCATGTTGCTGCCGGCCGTGACCCACAGGTCGGCACCATCGAGATCCAGCTGATCCTGCTGCCGCAGGCTGGTGGCCAGGGCCTCCAGCAACTCTGGATCCCCTTGCACCGGCCCGTAGGTATCCCGGGTGGAGTCCGCCGCCCCGGCCTCAAGCACGGCCTCCAGCACAGCCTTGGGCGGCCCCCAGGCCACCATGCCCTGGGCCAGGGACAGCGTGCCCGGGGTGGCCCTCACCAGAGCCCCCAGCTCGGGAATCACGGGCCTCAGCACGGAATCAAGCCTGGAAGCCGGACCGATCAGGCGGGGCACGTGCGGGACCGTATGGATGAGCAGGAGTGAGCGGCCGCGACGTTGTCGCCGCAGCCTGCCGGGCTCAGAGGTTGTACTTCTTGGTGGCAGAAGCCTTGCAGGTGGCTGCAGCCTGCTTCTGGGACTGGCCCTTCTTCATCTCCTGCACCACGCAGTTGCAGGTGTAGTCCTGCATGCCGGCAGGGGCTGGTTTGCCGGAGTCCTTGATCTCCTTGTTGACAGCCTGCAGGCAGTACTTGCGGATCATGTTGTCCATCATGTTCTGGGCCTGGGCCGGCTGGGCAAGCATCAGCACCACGCCTGCCAGAGCCAGGGGAACAGAGGAGGAGGAACGGAACACGAACGGAGGAAGCATGGGCGGTTGATGGCACGAATGCCCTCTGTCCTACCACCACAAGCCAGCGGCCTAGGGTTCAATCAGTGACGTCCACCACAGCCCGCCATGGCCCGCTTCGTGCTCTGGGGCACCTACTGCGCCGATGCTCTGGAGAAGCGCACCCCTTTCCGGGAGCAGCACCTGGCGGGGCTGCAACGCCAGCAGGATGCCGGCATCCTGATCACCCTGGGCCCCACCGAGGGCAGCACCCACGTGTTCGGGATTTACGAAGCCGACAGCCGCGAGCAGGTGGAGGACCTGGTGAAGGGCGATATCTACTGGCGGGAAGGGATCTGGACGGCCGTGGAGATCCATCCCTGGATCCAGGCCTTCTGAAGCGGCATCCGGTCACCCGCGTGGCCAGTCGGCTTGGGCCTGCTGCCACACCCAGGCAGCCACCGCCGCTACCCCATCGTCACCCAGCACCCCGGCATAGCCGGACATCTGACCCACGCCGCTAGCCGCAATCGCGGCGATGGCCGCCTCGGAGGCCACACCCTGACGCTCCAGGGCGGCCATGCGCAGGGTTTTGCCGCGGCGGATGATGTTGCCGCCGTTGACGTGGCAACCGGCGCAGTTGGCCTCAAAGAGGCGTGCTCCATCGGGTGCGGCCTGCAGGGGCCCCGGCATGGCCAGACCGACCAGCAGCGCCGCGAGCAGAGCACAGAACGATCGCAGAAGCATCCGGGGCACAGGGCTGGGGGCAATCTGGATCCAGTCTGGCCCGCACCCATGTCCGTTCTGCGTCCCCTCAGCACGGCCGACCATGACGCCCTGGTGGATGTGTATCGGGACGCGGTGCTGAGCCAGACCCAGGGGCTCTACAGCCAGGCCCAGATCGAGGCCTGGGCCCACCACGCCGCCAGATCAACGGCACTGCACCAAGCCCTGAGGGAGGGCTTCGGCCTGGCGAGCGTGGGTGAAGGCCTACCGGCAGCTGATGAGCCGGCCATCAGCCGGCGGAGCGAGGACAGCCCCATCGAGGCGTTCGGCATCCTCCACCCCCCCGATCGCCTGGCCCTCCTCTACTGCCGTGGCCGCTCCAGCCGCCAGGGTCGCTCGAGCGCCATCCTCCAGGCCCTTGAGCAGCGGGCCACCCAACTGGGAATCCCCCAGCTGCGCACCGAGGCCAGCCAGCTCTCGCGGCCCCTGTTGTCGCGCCGCGGCTGGCAGGTGGAGGAGGAGGAACGGGTGCTGTTCGCCGGGGAATGGTTCCAGCGCTGGCGGATGATCAAGGCTCTGGCCCACCCCTAGCCCCGCAACCACCGTGGCTGAAGCGCAACTGCATCAGTTTCTGGAGAAAGTGCGTCAACTCAATGCCTTTGTGGCCCTCAGTGAAGCCGATCCGGCCGTACGCACCGCCCTGAGCGCGTGCAGCCACCACCATGCCGTGGTGGAACTGGCGCGGCAGCACGGCTTCGAGATCGGCCGCCGCTGGGGAGAAGGCGAAGCAAGTTCAGCCCATCCGGACAATCTGCTGGCGGGTCCCTGCCCTCCGGCCGGCACGGAGGCGAGCTGCGTGCTGGCCTCTTCCGGCAACTGGCGCCTGGAGCGGATCCACTCCTGCCAGGCCTCCAGCCCGGAGGGCTTCTGGTACGACCAGGAGGAGATGGAGTGGGTCACGCTGCTGCAGGGCAGCGCCCGCCTGCGCTTTGCCGACGAACCGATGGCGCGCGAACTCTGCCGGGGTGACAGCCTGCTGATCAGACCCCATCGCCGTCATCGGCTTGAGGCGACCGACCCGGCCCCCGGATCCGTATGGCTGGCCCTGTTCTGGCGGGAGGCTTCCGCATCGTGAGGGAGCGCACCAGCCAGAAGGCCCCCGCCAGGGCCAGCACCGCCACACCCAGGCCCGCCAGCAACTGGGGCTTGCTCTCTGCCCCTGCCGGCAGCACGATCACCTTCCGGGCCACCGCCGTCATGGCGGTGAGCAGCACCAGCTCGATCTGCACCACGTGCCTGCGCAGATAGGAGGTGATGTTCTGCAACACCTCTAGGGCGATCAGCAGATTGAGCAGGTCGCCCAGCACCTTGTTGAGCTTGTCGCCCAGCCAGGGGGTGCCGGGCACCATCAGGGCGAGCACCACCTGGGTGACCAGCTGGATCGTGGCGGCCAGCATCACCAGCACCAGCACCGCACCGAGCAGCTTGGCCAGCTGCTGCTCGGTGCGGTCGATCACATGGAGATAGCTGGCGTCATCGAAGAGTCGCTTCCAGCGCCGCATCCAGAGGTCCCGCGTGCCGATCGCCATGGACGTGCTCAGTTCCGAAAGAGTTCGAACTGGGGCTGGGCGCGGGTATCGCCAGCCGGATTCACCAGCTCGGTGTCACAGGTCACGGTGCCATCGGGGGCGGTGACACAGTTTTTTGGCTTCACCTCGGTGGCGGGCCCCACCTTGCTGCCCGGGCCGAGCAAAAAACTTTCGCTCTGAGCGATGGCGGGTGCGGCCAGCCCCAGGCCAGCGGCGAGCACAAACAGGGAGCGCAAGGCGGAGCAGGGAACTGCCGGCATGGATCCTGACCCAGACGCAATTGCCCCCACTTTGCCTGGCAGGGGCGGCCCATGCCGCTACTCAGGCAGCTCGGCCCGGATTTCCTGCAGCAGCAGATCGAGCTGGCCCAGTTCCTCGGCTGCATCCAATGCCAGCGGAGCGCCTCCAGACTGCTGCCAGCCGTCCTCGACAGAGCAGAGCTGTTCGGCGAGCCCCGCCACCCCCTGGCGGGCATAGGTGATCTGCAGGGCTTCAAGCAGCACCGGCATGCGAATCGAACTGGCGTGCAGGGCCCGGCGCAGATCGGCCTGGGTGCGGCCCCTGTGGCGCAGCCACTCCTTGAGGAAGGCCTGCAGATCCTCCAATTGCTCGGCTGAGAGGGATGCCATGGCCATCAGCGCCCCAGGGGAAACCAGCGATCCAGTCTGCGGCGCGCCCGCATGCGGACGGGCTCGCTGCGGTGGCGACCGCAGATGCCGAGCAGGGCGGTGAGCGCCACCAGGTCATCGCTGAAACCGGCCACAGGAATGAAGTCGGGAATCAGATCCAGCGGCACCATCAGGTAGGTGAGCGCAGCCAGCACAGTGAGCTTGGCCGTGTAGGGCGTCTCGGAATCCAGCAGGATTTCCAGACACTCCAAGGCGGGCAGGGCCACAGCGCGACCGGCCCGCCGCAACAGGCGCAGCAGCAGGGCCTCGTCCACGACGCTGCTCTCCAACACTTCAGCTTCGACGTCCGCTTCGATCCCCGGGGCCATGACTGGTCAGTCAGCCAACGACCCACATTGTGCAGCCATCAGGCCTCGACCAAACCGCACTCGATTCCGGTTTTCCGCAGCTTGCGCAGGGCCCGCTGCACCACCTGCCGGCAGTACTCGCGACTGCACTCGAGCTGGCGGGCGACCTCCGCCAGGGTGCGCCACTCGTGGCTGCCATCAAGACCGAAGCGCAGCATCACCACCGTGCGCTCCTTGGGGGTGAGATTGGCCCGATCGAGCAGGGTCCACACGGTGGCGGACCGCTCAGCCAGCTCGGCCCTCTCCATCGGTGCCGGCTCCGGGCTGGGCAGCACGTCCACCAGTTCGGAGGGATCGGCCTTGGCCTTCACCAGCCCCTGCAAACTCACCGTGACACTGCGCAGTTCGCAGCTCAGCAGATCGTCCACATCCGCCAGGGGGAGATCGAGCAGGGTGGCCAGCTGGCGGGGGCTGGGGTTCACCCCATGCATCTGCAGGTAGCGAGCCTTGGCTGCCCGCAGGCGGGTGAGCTTTTCATTCACATTCACCGGGATGCGAATGGTGCGGCTCTGGGTGGACAGGGCCCGGTTCAAGCCCTGACGAATCCACCAGTAGGCGTAGGTGCTGAAGCGATGGCCGCGGGTGGGGTCGTATTTCTCCACCGCCCTGGTGAGGCCGAGGGTGCCCTCCTGGATCAGGTCGAGCAGGTCGAGCCCCTTGTTCTGATAGCGCTTGGCCAGATTCACCACCAGCCGCAGATTGGCGGTGATCATCTGGTTCTTGGCCCGTTCGCCAAGACGCAGGGTGCGGCGCTCGAGATCGCTGTACTCGCAGGCAGGCCCCTCGCCACCGGCCTGGCGGCAACGCTCCTGCAGCGCTGCCATCGCCTGCACCTTGCGGCCCAGCGTGAGCTCCTGTTCAGGGGTGAGCAACTGATGGCGACCAATTTCACCGAGATAACTGCTCAGAGAGCTGGCCATTGATCAGGGTCGCACTCAGTTGAACCTAAGGAGTTCTGGGATTAAACACAGAAACACCACAAAGGCTTCCAACTTCATCATTGCTTCCCAACTTCAGCATTTTTTCGCCTCCCCATTTCGCCTTGCAGCACTGGAGAGAAACAACCTTCATCCCGTCTTCCGATTTTGATCACAAAGCACGAAGCTGTTGGTCTCTGATTCCTCACCAGGCAACCTGCAGAAGTCGCTTCTCTTTTGCCTCGATCACGATTCCCGCCGCTGGCCCGCTACGGTTCGGCCCTCTGCAATCCACTGCATGGAAGGGCTGGCGGCCATTCCTCCCGAGATTCTCAGCCGCGCCGGCGTGGCTTACGTGCACTACCTGAGCTTCATGCTCTGCTTCGGAGCCCTGGTGCTGGAGCGACGACTGATCAAGGCCAATCCCAACAAGGCTGATGCCACCTTGATGGTGATCACCGACGTGGTGTACGGCATGGCGGCCCTGGCCCTGCTGGTAAGCGGCATCCTGCGGGTGCTGTACTTCGGCCAGGGCAGCGGCTTCTACACCGAGAATCCCCTCTTCTGGTGGAAGGTGGGCCTGTATTTGAGCGTGGGAGGCTTGTCGCTGTACCCAACGATCACCTATATCCTCTGGGCTATCCCCCTGCGCAAGGGCGAACTGCCCAAGGTCAGCGAGGCCCTGGCCAATCGTCTGGCCTGGATCCTGAACATTGAATTGGTGGGCTTTGCCCTGATCCCGCTGCTGGCCACCCTGATGGCCCGCGGCGTGGGACTGCCCGTGGGAATCGGCGCCTGATGGTCCCAGGGCCCATGCCCTCACGTCTGGCAAGCCGGCTGGCTGGACTCGCCCTCTGCCTGGGCACGACCCCTCTGGGCGCCCAGCCGGAGGCCAGCCCAGCCTGCTCCCCCGCAACAGTGCTGGAGGTGATTCCACCCCCGGTGGCGCGGGCATCCGCTGATGCCCCTCCGCCTGTCCCCTCCACTCCCACTTCCCCTCCCACTTCCCCTCCCGCAGAGAGCGACTACCGCCAGCAGCTCACGGCCACGGCCTACGGCTGGCCCCGGCGCGATCACTGGTGCATCTGGGTGGAACCGGTGAGCAGTGATGGGCCCGCGGCCCGCTGGGACCAGGCCTGGCTGGAGGCCGTGGAAGCGGCCCTGGCCAGCTGGGGCGAGCTGGTGCCGATCCAGCGGGTGAACCAGCCGGAGCGGGCCCAGGTGCGCATCCTGCGGCGCCGACCTCCGTTGCGCGGCGGCAGGGCCAGCCATGGCCGGGCCGAGCTGCAGCTCGTGGTGGCGCAACGGGACGGGCAGCGCCAGCTGGAACCCCAGGTGGCGCTGCAGATCAGCCCTGGCCAGCGGCCCAGTGCCATGCAGGCCACGGCCCTGCATGAACTGGGCCATGCCCTTGGGCTCTGGGGCCACAGCGAGACGCCTGGCGATGCCATGGCGGCCGTGCCCGGCGCCATGCCGGTGCTGGAGCTCAGCGCCCGCGACCGGGCCACCTTTCTCTGGCTGCAGCAACAGCCGGGGCTGGAGTTGACGCCCTCGCGGCCGTAGATCCCGGAACGCGATCCATTGCGGGGTGTTGCACCACGTGAACTTGTTTGTGGTTTGCGGCGCTCATCGGTCACCCGGGAGCCGATGCCCATACCTTGCGCGTTTTGCGCCTCCCAACCCGATGGCCCTGCCCGTTCTGGCTACCAAGCCCCTCACCAGCAATGCCCGGGTGAGCAGTTTTCTCGACGCCAACGAGGAATCCCCACGCCAGAGCAACGCGACCCGCCTGCAGCGTGATCGAGCTGCCAGCGATGCCCTGATCGAGCAGGCCTACCGCCAGATCTTCTTCCACGCCTTCAAGGCCGACCGGGACGCAGTGCTGGAGTCGCAGCTGCGCTCAGGACAGATCAGCACCCGGGAGTTCATCCGCCAGCTGCTGCGCTCCGACAAGTTCCGCAACGACTTCTACCGCTGCAACAGCAACTACCGGGTGGTGGAGCAGGTGGTGGGCCGGGTGCTGGGCCGGCCGGTGCACGGCGAACAGGAGCGCATCGCCTGGTCGATCGTGATCGCCGAGCAGGGGCTGCCCGCCTTCATCGATGCCCTGATCGACTCCCCGGAGTACCTGGAGACCTTCGGCGAAGACCAGGTGCCCTACCAGCGCTCCCGGGTGCTGGCTGGCCAGGCCGTGGGCACCATGCCCTTCAACCAGCAGGCTCCCCGCTACAGCGCCTACTGGCGCGACACCATGGCGCGCCGTGCCCCCGCCGGCAGCGGCAGCGGCTGGACGCCGGGAGCGGGCTGGTCGCGGCCGGCCTGGCTGGCCAACCAGCCCACCCCGGCGGTGCAGAACGCCTGGCGCTGGTTCGTGGCCACCGGCGGCTTCGTGCTCACCGGCTTCGTGATCTGGACGGCCCTGGCCATGCTCAGCACCGGCGCCCAGGGCTGAACCAGTGCCCCCGGCCCAGCCCTCTCAGCCCCGCCGCGGCGCGCCGCGGCGAGTGGCCAGCACCTGCTGCACCTGGCGCCAGCTCACGCCGTGGTGGGCCAGGGCCACCTGCAGGTGAAAGAGGATGTCGGCGGCCTCGCCGGCGATCTCAGCGGGATCGCCGTCCTTGCAGGCCATCACGAACTCGGCGCTCTCCTCACCGATCTTCTTGAGGATGCGGTTGTCGCCCCCCTCCAGCAGTTTGTTGGTGTAGCTGCCGGGTTCGGGCTGGTCGCGGCGGCCCTCAATCACGCGCATCAGCTCGGTGCAGGCGTCGGCCGGAGGGGGCGCCGCCAGGGGCCCGCCGGCAGTGGGCGCCGGGCCGTCGTCGTAGAAGCAGCTGCGGGCGCCGGTGTGGCAGGCCCCATCGCCGCGCTGCTCGATCGTGAGCAGCAGCACATCGGCGTCGCAGTCGTAGCGGAGCCCCCGCAGCGCCTGGGTGTGACCGCTGGTGGCGCCCTTGTGCCAGAGCTCGCCGCGGGAGCGACTCCAGTAGTGCACCTCCCCGCTGGCAAGGGTGCACTCCAGCGCCTCGCGGTTCATCCAGGCCACCATCAGCACGGCGCCATCCAGCCAGTCCTGGGCGACGGCCGGGATCAGGCCGGCCTCGTTGAACTGCAGGCCGGCGATGAAGGCGGGATCAGGAGGCTGAAATGATGCTGTCAAGGCCCCTGCGCTGCTGCTGCCCCGATCCTCTCCCATGCCCACGCCGGTCCACACCTGCAGCAAGACCTTCAGCGGCTACCCCTGCACCCACCGCCAGTGGCGCCACGAAGGCCACTGCCGCTTCGTGCACGGCTACAGCCGCAGCTTCACCTTCTGGTTCCAGGCCAGCAACCTGGACAACTGCGGCTTCGTGGTGGACTTCTCCAGCCTCAAGGCGCTGGAGGCCCAGCTCGCCCAGCAGTTCGACCACACCTTCCTGGCCAGCGCCGACGACCCCCTGCTGGCCACCTGGCAGCAGTTGCACGACCAGGGCGCCCTCGACCTGCGGGTGATGGCCAACGTGGGCATGGAGGCCAGCGCCGAACTGGTGTGGAGCTGGGCCAATGCCCTGCTGCAGACCCGCGAGGGCGGCCGGGCCTGCTGCTGGAAAACCGAAGCCCGCGAGAACGCGAGGAATGCGGCCTGCTTCGAGGGGATCCCGGACTGGTTCCAGGCCTGAACCCGAAGGCCCCAGGTGTGCTTTTTGTTACGCCTGGGCGTATCAGCGGTGCCGGGATTGCCGTAGCCAGTGGATAGAACAGGTCTCAACCCGGACACCAGCCGATCCCCAGCGTTCTTGATGAGCTTTCCGCCCCTTCTTCAGATCGAGCAGCTCACCCGCCAATACGGCAGCGGGGCTGTGGCGGTGGATGGGGTGAGCTTCGAACTCGCCCGGGGGGAACTGCTGGCGCTGCTGGGTCCTTCCGGCTGCGGCAAGACCACCACCCTGCGCCTGATCGCCGGCTTCGAGCGCGCCGACCGGGGCGTGGTGCGCCTCAATGGCCAGGAGATCACCCACTGGCCCCCGGAGCAACGCGGCTTCGGCCTGGTGTTCCAGGACTACGCCCTCTTCCCCCATCTCACCGTGGCGGCCAATGTGGGCTTTGGCCTGCACCGATTACCACGCGGCCAGGGGCGGGGCCGCGTTGAGGAGATGCTGGAGTTGGTGGGATTGGCCCACCTCAGCAAGCGCTATCCCCACGAACTCTCCGGCGGCCAACAGCAGCGGGTGGCCCTGGCCCGCACCCTGGCACCGGCCCCGGCGCTGGTGCTGCTGGATGAGCCCTTCTCCAACCTGGATGCGGCCATGCGGGTGCAGATGCGCCAGGAGGTGCGCCAGTTGCTTCGCCAGACGAACACCGCCGCGATCCTGGTGACCCACGACCAGGAGGAGGCCATGGTGACAGCCGACCGGCTTGCGGTGATGGAGCGGGGTCGCCTGGTGCAGATCGGCCGCGCCGATGCCATCTACCGCCAGCCAGCCACAGCCTTCGTGGCCAGTTTTCTGGGCCGCTCCAATGTGCTGGAGGGCCAGGCCCATGGCGAGCGGGTGGACACGATCCTGGGGGCACTGCCCTTGCTGAAGCCTGCCGAGGGCTACACCCAGGTGGCGGTGCGCCCGGAACAGATCCGGCTGGTGGCCGATCCGGCTGCCCAGGCCACCGTGGAGGTGCGCGAGTTCCGCGGCCACGACCAGCTCTACCGGGTGCGCCTTGGCGAGGAGTCGCTCACGGTGATCACCCCGCCCCAGCCCTGCCTGCCGGAGGGCTGCCGGGTGCAGCTCCAGGTGCAGGACCGGGTTGTTGCCCTGGCCGCCTGAAGCTGATCAGCAGAGCCACCAGGAAGCCGGTGAACTGCACGATCACCACACAGGGCCCGGAGGGCAGGTTGGTGAGGCCGGAGCCGAGCAGCCCCAGCAGGGCGCACACCCCGCCCAGCAAGGAGGACCCCAGCACGTAGAGGGGCAAGCGGCGGCTCACCAGCCGGCTGGCACAGGCAGGAATCACCACAAAGGCACTGATCAACAGCACGCCCACGGCCTTGATCGACACGGCCACCACCACCGCCAGCAGGATGATGAAGGCCAGGCGATGGGCCTGGTTGCGCACGCCGAAGGCGCCGGCCAGGTCGTCGTCGAGGGTGAGCAGCACCTGGGCCCGCAGGCTCACGCTCAGATAGCCGAGGGCCAGCAACAACAGGCCGGCAATCACCCAGAGGTCGAACCAGCTGATGCCGAGGATGTCGCCGAACAGCAGCTGCTGGATGCTCCCCCGGTAGGAATCAACCAGGCTCAGGGCCACCACGGCGAAGGCCAGGGAGCTGGAGTACACGATGTTGAGCAGGGCGTCGGTGGGCAGCCGGCTGCGCTGCACCAGCTGATTCACCAGCAGGGCAAACAGCACCGCGAAGGGAATCAGCACCAGGGTGGGATTGAGGTTGAGCAGCACGGCGATGCTCACCCCAAGCAGGGCCGAATGGCCCAGGGCATCACTGAAGAACGACAGCTGGCGCAGCACCGCAAAACTGCCCAGCAGGCCGCCCAGGCAACCGGTGAGCAGGCCGCCGATCAGGGCCCGCTGCATGAAGGGTTGCTGCAGGGCCGCCTGCAGGGCATCCGGGCCGCTCATTGCGGCAGCGGGGCATGGTGGTGGTGGTGCCGGTACGCCACATAGCCGGGGCCGTAGAGCTCCGCCAGCCGCTGGGGGCTGAGGGCGTGCTCGGGGCTGCCGCTGCAGCGCAGCTGGCGGTTGAGGCAGAGCACCTGATCACAGCTGCGGCGCACCATCTCCAGGTCGTGGGACACCTGCAGCAGCGTCCAGCCCTCCTGGCGGCGCAGGTCGAGCAGCAGCAGCTGGAAGCGCTCGCTGGAGGGGGCATCGAGGCCAGCCTGGGCCTCGTCGAGCACCAGCAGGCGCCGTGGACGCACCACGCAGAAGGCGAGCTGCACCCGCTTCCATTGGCCTCCGGAGAGTTCGCTGATCAAGCGATCGCCCAGGGGGGCGCAGTCGGTGCGCTCCAGAGCCCGGGCAATGGCCGCGCTGCGGCGGCGGTCGCCCTGCCAGGGCCAGCGGGGGCCGGGCGGATCAAAGCCAAAGCCCACGAAGTCGCGCACGGTGAGCGGGAACCGGCCGCGCACCGGCAGGGTCTGGGGTAGGTAGGCCACCTGGCTGCGAATGGCCCGGGGCCACTGGCCCTGGGGCCCAAGGGGCTGGCCGAGCAAGCGCACAGCCCCGGCCTGGCGGGGCAGCAAACCCAACAGCGCCGCCACAAGGGTGCTCTTGCCGGCACCGTTCGGACCCACCAGGGCCGTGTCGCTCTCGGCCGGCAGCTGGAAGCTGACCCCATCCACCACCGGAACCCCATCACGGCTTACCCGCAGGTCCTGCACCTCGAGCACCAGCTCAGCCATGGGCGTCTCGCTCAGCCACCGAACGCACCCACCAGGTTGTCCACGTTGCGGCGCATCACCTCGAAATAGCTGGCGGGGTTGCGGCCCTGCTCCTCGCTGCCGGTTTCGAGTGGATCGAACACGCTGATGCGGATGCCCAGGTCTCTTGCCACGGTATTGAATGAACGGGCGCCCTCCTGGGGTTCGCTGAGCAGGGCCTGGAGCTGGCTGGCCTTCACCCGTTCCGCCACGCGGCGCAGGTCGGCCGGCGAGGGGTTGATCTCAGGCACATCCACCAGATACTCCGCCTTCAGGCCGTAGCGCTCGGCGAAGTAGGGGGCGACGTCGTGGAAGGCCACGAAGGTCTTGCCGGCATAGGGCCGCAGGCGCTCGGCAATGGTGTCGTTGAGCTGGCGCAGGTCGGCGATGGTGGCCTCGGCGTTGCGGCGGTAGCCATCGGCGCAGCTGGGATCGGCCTTCACCAGGCCGTCGCGGATGGCCTCCACCTGTTGCACCGCCCGCAGCGGGTCGAGCCAGATGTGGGGGTTCACCGCACCATGGGCATGGCCGTGGTCGTGATGGCCGGACGATTCCAGGGTGGCCACGCCGGCACTGGAATCGATCACCACCAGGTCGGGGTTCTCGGCGGCGCTCACCAGCTTGTCGAGAAAGCCCTCCATCTCCAGACCGTTCTTCACCAGCACAGCCGCCTCGCTGAGGGCCGCGACATCCCCTGGCCGGGCTTGAAAGTCGTGGGGGCTGGTGTTGGCCGGGATCAGGGCCCGCACCGTGGCGCAGTCGCCGGCCACGGCGCGGGCGAACAGGGTGATCGGCAGGAAGGTGGTCACCACCTGCAGATCGCCCCCGGCCTGGGCCCCGTCCTCACCCTGGCGCGGAGCACCGCAGGCCATCAGCAGGGCAGCCCCGGCGAGGGCCGCGAAGCAGCGCAGGCCGACTTTAAGAAACCACATCAGCGGATCGGAGCTCGGCACCAGGGCGCCAGACGAGAATGGTTCTCACTCCATCCTAGCTGTGTGGTGCAGGTGCTGAGGGCCCTGACTCGGCCGCTGGTTGCTCATTCGCCGCTCCAGGCCCAACGTTCAAAAGCGGAAGGTCACCCCGGTGCCGATGTGGTGTTGCCAGCCGCGGCCCCAACCCTCGCCGCCCTTGGAGCTGTAGATCGGCTTCCAGTGGGCGAACAGCACGGCGCGGCGGCTCACAGGCAGAGCCAGTTCCAGTTCGCCACCCCAATCGGTGCGGCTTGAAAGCCCTGAGTAGCTGCCCGGGCTGTAGAACCGCGGCCCCCCGGAGAGGATCACATTCAGCTTGTCGATGTTGAACCCGAGCCCCACCCAGAGGTCGGTGTAGTTGCCGATGTAGGTGCCATCCGATTCCCAGCCCGTGCGGTTGTCCACGGAGAGGAACAGGCCATCGGCAATGGTTTCCAGGCCATCACCCAGGGCGAAATTCACATCGCCATCGCCCAGAGCCCACACCACCCCCACACCCAGCTCATTTTTGAGACCCTTGCTGTCTTCCCCCTGGTTGCGGGTCACGTAATAGGGCTTCCACTCCGCCATGAACGACAGGCGATCGTTCGGGGCATAGCGGGCCTGCAGCTGCCCCTTGATGTCGGCGCGGCGAAAGGGGGCACCACCGTGGCCATGGCCGCCCTTGTGATGGTCGTGATCATCTTTGTGATGGTCACGATCCTTGTGCTTGGCCTGGCCTTGGCGGCTGGACTGAAGGGCACGCCTGTGCTTGCGCCGATGGCGCTGGTCGTGGTCATCGCCATGACCGTGGTGATCGTGGTCGTCGTGATGGTCGTCCGCGTGCACCCGGCCATAAAAATGTTCGGCCTCACCCCACACCAGAGCCGGACCGATCATGGCCTCAATGGCAAAGCTGCCCCGATTGGGCAGGCCCCACTCCATCACCACCCCGAACAGGCCATCGATGGCGAAGTGGCGGGGCCTGTCCTCCAGGTTGTTCTCAAGGCCAGCGTGGCCCTCCAGGGTGATCACCGGCGACAGTTGAAATTCACCAGGTGCCAGATCAGCGCCACCGTCGGCACCGTGGGCCCGCACCGAACCCGGCAGAGCACAGGCCAGGGCCAGGGCCGCAGGGGCCAAAAGACCTCTAGACACCAGAGACCGGAACAGGGGTTGCGCTGGACATGGCGAATCAGCCGTGAGGACAGGAGGGGCAACTGAGCAGCGGAGTCAGCGGATGGCCGCCCAGCGCTGGGCGAGCCGATCGGCAGCGGCGGTATCGCAGCGCCCGCCCTGGCCATTCACGAAGGTGCAGACATTCCCCGTTGCGGTCTGCACGGTGGAGCGGCCAGGGGCCAGGCCATCGGCAATCAGAGGGGCGGGATTCACGGGCACCCCGCTGCTGCGGCTCAGCCGCTGCAGGGTTTTCGACACCGGCAGCGCCTCCGCGAACAGCTGGCGGGTACCCGATTCCCGGATCGCCTTGGTCATGGCGGCGAGGCTGGCGGGCCGCAGCACGCCGGCTGTGGTGAAGGAATCGAGCAGGGGCAGCTCGCGGATGCCGTAGCGGCGGGCCAGGCTGCTGAAGGCTCGGTGCTCCGTCACCAGCACACGGCTGGCCTCAGGAACGGTGCGGATCTGGACGCCGGTCCAGGTGCCGAGCTGATCGAGCACGGCCCGGGCCGCCTGGCTGCGCTGCTTCACCCCCGGGGCGGCCGCTACGGGCAACACGGCCAGCAGGCGCCCCTCCACGACACGCACCATGGCGGCGGCCTGGCTGCTGTTGTGCCACACGTGGGGATCGCGGTCAGAGCTCTGCGGCACGGCCTGCTCGGCCACCGCCACCCGGGGAGCGCTGGTGACCACCCGCTCCAGGGCCGGCGTGAGGCCATAGCCGTTGATCAGCACCAACTGGGCCTCGGCCAAGGCCTGGCGATCCCGGGGCCGCAAAGCCGCCTGGTGGGGATCAGCGCCGGCGGGGATCAGACACAGCACCCGGGCCTGGTTGGCCGCCAGGGTGCGGGTGAGGTCGCAGAGCACACCATCAGCCGCCACCACCAGGGGGAGGCCGGTGGCCTGGGCGGCCGGTGCTGCCGACAGAACAACGCCAGCCACCCCCAATCCCGCGAACCAACGCAGGGCGCCATCAACGCCCCCAGGCCAACGAACCATCAACAGCCAGTCCTGAAAGCAAGGCAATGATAACGGTTCTCATTCGATGATGCAGCACAATTGGGGCCGCTTGCCGCAGCGGCTCTGGCCATGTCTGTGCCCCTGCTCCAGGCTCGCCAGGTGGCCTTTACCTACGGCGGGCGCCCTGTACTGGAGTGCATCAGCCTTGACCTGCCCGCGGGGTCGTGCACCCTGATCCAGGGGGATAACGGCAGCGGCAAATCCACCCTGTTGCAGCTGCTGCAGGGCAGGCTCCAGCCCAGCGCCGGTTGGGTGCGCCTGGACGGTCGGTCCCTGCGGGGGCAGCGGGGCAAGGTGGCCCTGGTGCCCCAGGTTCCTGCCCTGCGCTGGCACTACCCCCTGGATGTGATCGGCCTGGTGGCCCTCGGCTGTGGGGGGGACCGCCAGCGCAGCCACCAGGCCCTGGAACAGGTGGACCTGGCGGCCCAGGCCCAGGCAGCGATCGCCAGCCTCTCCGGCGGCCAGCGGCAACGGGCCCTGATCGCCCGCGCCCTGGCCCAGCAGGCAGCGGTGCTGCTGCTCGATGAACCCCTGGCCTTTGTGGATGCCACCAGCCGGGAGCAACTGGGAGCCCTGCTCAGCGCGCTGACAGCGGCTGGCACGGCCGTGGTGCTCACCGCCCACGGCCCACTGCCAGCCAGCTTCCAGGCGGTGCGGCAGCTGCAGCTGCAGCACGGACACCTGCTGCCTGGGGGATGAGCATGCTTGTGGAGCCCTGGTGGCTGATCCCCCTGGTGCTGGCCGGCCTCTGCGGCCTGGTGTGCCCCCTGCTGGGCACCCTGCTGGTGCTGCAGCAGCGGGTGCTGACCACCAACCTGATGGCCTACGCCGTGTTGCCAGGGGTGGTAATGGCCAAGGCCCTGGGGTGGCCGGCGCTGCTGGGCGGGATGGCTGGCGCCATCGGAGCCGTGCTGCTGGCCGAATGGCTGATGCAGGGCCGGCCCGCCGGCAGCGGCCAGGCCGAAGCGGTGCTCAACACCGTGCTGGCCGCCAGCCTCGGGCTGGGGGTGCTGCTGATCCAGGCCCTGGAGCTGCCGGTGGATCTCGATGGCCTGCTGTTCGGCGACCTGCTGGTGGCCGGCCCCGCTGACCTGCTGCGTCTGCTGGTGGCCCTGGCGCTGGTGCTGCTGGTGCTGCGGCTGCGCTTCCAGCAGCTGCAGTGGCTGGGCCTCGATCCGGAAGGTGCAGAGGCCCTGGAGTTGCCGCTGCGCGGCCTAAGGCTGGCGATGGCGGCCCTCACCGCCCTGGTGGTGGTGAGTGCCACCGCTGCGGTGGGGCTGGCCCTGGTGATGGCCCTGATCTGCGCCCCCTCTCTGGCGGGCCTGGCGGGCGCCCGAAGCCACCCCCAGGCCCTGGGCCGGGCCAGCGGCCTCGGGCTGGCGATCGCCCTGGCGGGCTGCAGCCTGGCCCTGGGCCTCAACCTGCCGCCAGGCCCCCTGATCGCCTGCTGCTGCCTGGTGGTGCTGGTGGGACATCGCCATCCGCGGCCTGGCACATGAGCCGGACAAGGGATGAACCCGGGCCGTGTTTTTTGAGGGAGGCTCCCTCAGCCCCGGATGCCTCCTGAGGAAAGACGGGAGGCCCGCTGGGCCAGCAGGCCATGGCGGGGGGCGAGCACCATCACCACGAGAAACTGCAGGGTCTGCACCACCACGATGCAGCCGGCGGTGGAGGCGTCCAGCCAATAGCTGGCGTAGATGCCCAAAACCGTGGCACTCACTGCCGACAGCACGGCCAGCCAGGTCATGCGATCGAAGCGATCGGTGAGCAGGTAGGCGGTGGCGCCGGGGGTCACCAGCATCGCCACCACCAGAATGATGCCCACGGTCTGCAGACCGGCCACCGCCGCCAGGCTCACCAGGGTGAGCAACAGGTAGTGGAGACCGCCGGTGTTCAGGCCGATCGTGCGGGCGTGACCGGGGTCGAAACAGAACAACAGCAGATCGCGGCGCAGCAGCAGCAGCACCAGCAGGCAAGCGGCGCTGATCACCACTGTCTGCACCAGGTCGGCGTCACTGATGCCCAGCAGGTTGCCGAAGAGGATGTGGCTGAGATCCACACTGCTGCGCACCTTGGAGATCAGCACCAGCCCCAGAGCGAAGAAACCGGTGAACACCAGTCCAATCACCGTGTCTTCCTTCACCCGGGTGTGCTGCTTAATAACGCCGATCACCCCCACCGAGCCCACCCCAAACACGAAGGCTCCCAGAGCGAAGGGAAGACCAAGGGCGTAGGCGATCACCACCCCGGGCAACACGGCGTGGGACACCGCATCCCCCATCAGAGCCCAGCCCTTGAGCGTCATGAAGCACGAGAGCACGGCGCACACCACGGCCACCACCACGCCGATGGCCAGGGCCCGCTGCATGAACAGCATGCCCAGGGGCGCGAGCAGCGGCTGAAGCAGGGTAGTAAGCAAGGGATCCATCAATGGGGGGCCGAGGGAGAAGGCGCCGCGGTGAAGGTGCGCAGCAGGTTGGCTTGGGTAAATACCTCGGAGGTGTCGCCGTAGGCCAGCACGGTGCGGTTGATCAGCACCACCCGGTCGCAGAAGCTGGGGATCGCTTCCAGGTCGTGGGTGGCGATAAGCACAGTGGAGCCCTGGTCCCGCAGGGCGATCAACAGATCGATGATCAGCCGCTCGGTGTTGATGTCCACGCCACTGAAGGGCTCATCGAGCAGCAGCACGCCTGCTCCCTGGGCCAGGGCCCTGGCCAGAAAGGCCCGCTTGCGCTGGCCACCAGAGAGGGCTCCGATCTGGCGCTCCCTCAGGGGCCAGAGGTCCACCCGCTCCAGGGCTCTCTGCACTTTGCGGCGGTCGTTGGAGGAGGGCCAGCGCAGCGGGCCCATGGCGCCGTAGCGCCCCATCATCGCCACGTCCCAGACGCGGATGGGGAAGTCCCAGTCCACCTGCTCGCTCTGGGGTACGTAGGCCACCAACTGGCGGCGCTGGGCCTGGCGGAGGCTGCAGCCGGCGATGCGGATTGAGCCGCTGCTGGGTTTGAGAAACCCCATCAGGGCCTTGAACAGGGTCGACTTGCAGGCCCCATTCATCCCCACCAGGCCGCAGATGCTGGCGGCCTGCAGGGAGAGGGTCACGTCCACCACCGCGGGGCGGCCGTTGTAGCCCACGCTGAGATGGTCAACGGCGATGCCGGCAAAGCCCTGCAGGGCGGCTCTGGTGGGTTCAGGACTGGGCATTGGGATTGAGACCCTGCACCAGAGTCTTGGCGTTGTGGCGCAGCATGTCGAGGTAGGTGGGCGCCGGGCCATCCGGCTCCGAGAGGGAATCCACGTAGAACACCCCTGCGAACCGTGCACCGGTCTCCTCGGCCACACGGCGCTGGGGTCGGTCGTCGACGGTGCTCTCACAGAACACAGCCGGCACCTGACGCTCGCGCACGGTGCGGATCACCCGCTCCATCCGCTGGGGGGTGACCTCAGTCTCGGCGTTCACCGGCCAGAGATAGGCCTCGTCGAGGTTGTAATCGGCCGCCAGATAGCTGAGGGAGCCCTCGCAGCTCACCAGCAGGCGCCGATCCGCCGGCAGCAACGCCAGTTGCCTGCGCAGGTCGCCGTCGAGGGCCTCCAGTTTGGCGGTGTAGTCGGCGGCGCAGCGGCGGAAGGTGTCGGCGTTGGCCGGATCCAGACGGATGAAAGCGTCGCGGATGTTGGCCACGTAGGTGATCGCCTGCCGCGGCGACATCCAGGCGTGGGGATTGGGCTTGCCGGCACCGACGTCCTCGCTGATCGGGATCAGGTCCACCCCCTCGCTCACCACCTGCCTCTTCGCACCGGTGGCACTGTCAAGGAAGCGCTGCGACCACAGCTCCAGATTGAGACCGTTCATCAGCACCAGCTGGGCGTCTTGGGCCCGGCGCAGGTCGCTGGGGGTGGGCTCGTAAGCATGGATCTCCGCACCGGGCCGGGTCACCGATTCCACCCGCAACTTGCCGCAGGCGACGTTGTCGGCCAGGTCGGCCAGCACAGTGAAGCTGGTGAGTACGAGCGGCCGCTCGTTCCCATCGGCCGCCTGCTGGCTGGGGGGCTGGCCGCAGGCCAACAGCAGCGATGAGGCCGCCAGCGCCACAGCACGCAACAGAAGGCGGGGCGTCCTGTACGCCCTGGTTTGATCATTCGAGCGAAAGATCATCCGCATCCAAGGAAATCGCTTTGGGGCAAACACCGAGGGCCGCAGAGCGGGATTACGGCAACGCACACCACGACGGCATCAGCGGCGTCGCACTGACGCGAGCCGATCCAATGACAGCGCGGCTGGAGCCGAAGGCGTGACAGCGTGCCTGTATCAAAGGTCACATGTGAAGGTTCCAGTTCGCCAGAGGGCTTGCAAAACGGGTTGCCGAAGCCGAGGCGTTGGTCGGTCAGTCCACGGCTGAGCTGGCCCCGCCTTGCTGCAGCGCTGACCTGCTCAGCCTGGCCGCTGAAACAGTCTCTCGCCGTTCAAATCGGCCACCCCAACGGGAAGGGCGAACAAGCAGATGGTTGGGACGGTCCCCCTACGGTGTTGCGCACTGCCTCCCCTCGCCATGGATGGGTTCGGTCTGCGCCTGTTGACAGCCGCCATGCTGTTCACGCCCCTCCCAGCCCTGGCCAAACCCCAAGCAGGCAGCGGCGCCGTGCCGGCGCTCTACCCCACCAAGGCTGAGGCGGAGAAGGCCGCCAGGCTGCACTTCAATTGCACCGGGGCCCACCGCATGGGCAAGCAGTGGATGCCCTGCCCCCAGCACAGCGACACCCACCCGGCCCCCGGCCATTCCCACTGAGACGACGCCATGGGCAACTGCGGCACCAAACCGAAACTGGTGGCGATCGGCATCGCCCCCCTGGGCATCATCTCGATCGGCATCGTGCCGATGGGGGTGGTGAGCATCGGCGTGGTGCCGATGGGCGTGTTCAGCCTCGGGGCCGTTGCCATGGGCGTGGTGAACCTGGCCGTGGTGGGCATGGGGGTGCTGGTGGCCGGCGTGAATGTGATGGGGGTGTGGTGGACCGGCGTGGAGGGCATGGGCCCCTACCGGCTGGGCGGCCCGGACGGGCATAGCCATCACCACCATGCGAGCCCCAAGCCAGCCGATCCAACTGCCAACCGCTTCGCCTATCCCAACCGGGAGCAGGCCCTCCGCGAGGCCCGCAAGCTGGGCTGCGAGGGCGCCCACCGGATGGGCAGCCTGTGGATGCCCTGCGAGCATCACCCCGAGCCCTGATCAGCGCACCTCCTTCAACTTGCTTGTTCCGGTCCGACTCAACACCGCCTGGGCCCTGTTCCAGGGCCTGCTGCTTGAGGCACTGCCGTTTCTGCTGATCGGCGTGCTGATCGCCTCGCTGGCCCGCTGGTTCAGCCCGGGCGGGGCCTGGCTGCGGCGGCTGCCGGCGCACCCAATCGCCGGCCCCCTCAGCGGCGCCGCCCTGGGCTTTGCCCTGCCCGCCTGCGAGTGCGGCAACGTGCCAGTGGCCCGGCGGCTGCTGGTGGGCGGGGCTCCCGTGGGCACGGCCCTTGGGTTCCTGTTCGCCGCCCCGGTGCTCAATCCGATTGTGATCGCCAGCACTTGGGCCGCCTTCCCCCAACAGCCCTGGTTGTTGCTGGCCAGACCCCTGGGGGCGGTGCTGGTGGCCCTGGCCCTGGCGCTGCTGTTGCGGCTGCTGCCGGAGGCCGAGCTGCTGCGGGCCGACCTGCTGGAGGAACGGCGCCTCAACCAACCCCTGGCAACCGTGAGCCTGCTGGAGCGCCGCACCGGCGTGATCGGTCTGCCGGCGGACAACCCGCCGGTGTTGCCCTCCCCGGTGCGCGCCGACTGGCGTGAAGTGCTGCAGCACGGCAGCCGCGAATTCCTCAATCTGGCCCTGCTGCTGGTGGCCGGCTGCGCCGTGGCAGCCCTGGTGCAGGCCCTGCTGCCGCGCCAGTGGCTGCTGGCGGTGGGCGGTGCGCCCACCCTCTCGATCCTGGCGCTGATGGCCCTGAGCCTGGTGCTCTCGGTGTGCTCCAGCGTGGATGCCTTCCTGGCCCTGGGCTTCGCCGCCCAGGTCACCCCGGGGGCCCTGCTCGCCTTTCTGTTGCTGGGCCCGGTGATCGACATCAAGCTGGTGGGCCTGCTGGGGCTGTTGTTCAAGCCCCGGGGGCTGCTGCTCACCGCCGCCGGTTCAATTCTGGCTGTGTTGCTGATTGGCCAGTGGGTGAATCTCTGGAGGCTGTGATGGCGTATCCCCTCCTGCGTGGTCTGGCCCTGGCCCTCTGGGCGGTGGTGCTGCTGCAGAGCAGCGTGGATGGACGGCTGGATCTGCTGCTGCGGGCGGCGTTCCACCCCCTGGTGAGCGCCGCCGGCGGGGTGCTGCTGATGCTGGCGGTGCTGCAGGTGCTGGCCGGATTCCAGGCCGGCGAGGTCCGGGGCGGGCCCCAACGGGACGGACGCCTCAGCCTGGTCACCGCCGCGATCGCCCTGGTGCTGATCGCCTGGCCGCCCAACCCCTCCTTCGCCGACCTGGCCAGCCAGCGGCCCAGCGACGACACTGCCAACGAGAGCCTCAGCTTCGTGCTGCCCCCGGCCCAGCGCAGCCTCACCGACTGGGTGCGCCTGCTGCGCAGCCAACCCGATCCCCAGCTGTTCGAGGGCGATCCCGTGCGCATCAGTGGCTTCCTGCTGCCCGTCCCTGGCCAGCAACCCCAGATCGCCCGGCTGCTGGTGCGCTGCTGTCTGGCCGACGCCACCCCGGTGGGGCTGCCGGTGCGCTGGCCCAGCGACCAGCCCCTGCCCAAGGCCGACCAGTGGCTGGCCATCGAGGGCACGATGGCGGCCGAAAACGACCAGCTGGTGGTGGTGCCAACCGTGATCCGGCCCATTCCCCGGCCGGCCCGGCCCCTGGAACCATGACCTGGAGCAGAACCCAACCCTGGCTGTTGGCACTGGCCCTGCCCAGCCTGCTGGCCCTCGGCCAGCAGCAGTTGCTGGTACGCCAGCCGCCGCGGCTGCAACAGCTGCAAGGGGCCGTCGCCAGCGCCGGCCCTGCAGCCCTGCAGGCCCGCTTCAGCCGGCCGATGAACACCGCAAGCCTGGCGCAGCAGAGCGCACTGCAGCCCCCGTTGGCCCATCGCTGGCTTGGCAGGGGCGACAGCCTGATGCTGAGCCTGAACGAGGGCCAGCGGATCAACGCCCCGCTGCAGCTGCGGATCAGTGGCGAGGACAGCAGGGGCCTCGCCCTGCCGCCCAGCACCTGGCACTGGGACCCCAGACCGCGGATCCTGGCGGTGGTGAGCGTGCCGGGCGGTGAGCAAGTGCAGCTGCGCGCGCACGATGGCCGCTGGCTACCCCTCAGTCCGGTGTGGCCGGAGATCCCTCTGCTGCTGCCCCTCGGTAACGGCTCGGGCCTGGCCACCGCCAGCCGCCAGCCCGACGGCCAGCTGCGGCTGTGGCGGATTCCCCTGAACCAACGGAACCTCACGCCCCTCCAGGCAGCGGGGCGAGGGGAGACAACGGCTCCCGTGGCCGGCGAGGCGGCCCCCCTGCAGCGGGGCGCCGTGGTGTTCGTCCACTACAGCAGCAATCGTCGCGGCGATCTGCTGGTGCAGAGCGGCCAGCTGGAACCTGGCAGCAGCGCCAGTGAGCTGCGCCTAAGCGGCGGCGGACGACAGCCGTTGCACTGGCCTGCCAGCGGGCCGATGCAGCTGCTGCCGGAGGGGGGGGCGGTGGTGGTCCCCGACACCGAGGGGCTGCATCTGGAGGCCTTGCCGCCCCAGCCCCCCCGGCGCCAGACCCTGCCCGGCAGCCGCGATCTGAGCAGCTTTTGTCCCCAGGCAGGGCGGGCCCTGCTGCTGCGCCACTGGCCCGACTACCGGCGCTCCCTGGAACTGGTGGAACCGGGCCAGCCCCCCCGGCAACTCTGGCTGGGGTCGCAGGCCCTGGTGGCCAGTGCCTGCGACCGCAGCGGCGAGCGGGTCTGGGCCCTGCTGCTGGAGGGCCAGGAGCGGCCGCTGCTCAGCCTGCTCACCCTCAGCCGCAGCGGCCAGGTGCTGGCGCGGCGCGACCTGCGGGGCTGGGAACTGGAACCGGTCACCGGCCTGCACTGGGACCCCGCCAGTGGCCAGCTGCTCGCCGCCCTGCGGCCCCAGCCGGCAGAGGCCGGAGCTGCGCCGCTTCAGCCAGCACAGCCGGTGTTGATCGACGGCAGGACGCTGGAGCTGCGCCCGCTGCAACGGGCGGTGCGCCAGGTGCACTGGCTGCCTGCGGGCTAGAACAGCTCTCCATGAAACACCTTGTGGCGGAGGCCAGCGTGAACCCGAGGCTCAGTGCGCGGCAGGAGCAACTCCTCCAGGCGCTGAACGCCGCAGCTGCGGAACTGTCGGGCCAGGATCTTCACGCCCAGCTGCGCAGCAGCAGCACGCCGATGGGGCTGGCCACGGTGTACCGCCACCTGCGCCAGCTGCAGCAGTGGGGCCTGGTGCGCTGCCGGCACCTGCCCAGCGGCGAAGCCTTGTTCGCCCCTACCGAGCGGGACGACCATCACCTCACCTGTGTGGACTGCGGCAGCACCAGGCGGCTGCCCCACTGCCCGGTGCACGATCTGGCGCTGCCCAGCGGCGAACTCGACGGCTTCCGGCCCCTGTTCCATACGCTGGAGTTCTACGGACTCTGCGCCGCCTGTCAGCAACGCCAGGAGCGCAGCCAGCCTGGGCACAGCCCCCTGCCTAAGGTCTGAAAACCTAAGGTCTGGGAACGATTCCCACCAACCCCATGCCCGACACCGCAGCCCCAGCGGGCCTGCCCGTCACCATCCTCACCGGTTTCCTGGGCGCGGGCAAAACCACCCTGCTCAACCACATCCTCACCAACCAGCAGGGGCTGAAAACCGCCGTGCTGGTGAATGAGTTCGGCGAGATCGGCATCGACAACGACCTGATCGTCGCCACCGGCGACGACATGGTGGAGCTGAGCAACGGCTGCATCTGCTGCTCGATCAACGGGGAACTGCTGGAGGCCGTGTACCGGATCCTCGATCGCCCCGACCCGGTCGACTATCTGGTGGTGGAGACCACCGGCCTGGCCGATCCCCTGCCGGTGGCGATGACCTTCCTGGGCAGCGACCTGCGCGAGTCCACCCGGCTCGACTCGATCATCACCCTGGTGGATGCGGAGAACTTCAGCGACGAGCTGCTGGAGGGGGAGGTGGCCCGGGCCCAGATCGTGTACGGCGACATGCTCCTGCTCAACAAGTGCGATCTGGTGGCCGAGGAGCGGCTTCAGGCCCTGGAGGAGCGCCTGCGTGAGATCAAGACCGACGCCCGCATCCTGCGCTCGGTGAAGGGCGAGGTGCCCCTCCCCCTCCTGCTCAGCGTTGGCCTGTTCGAGAGCGACAAGGTGGTGGCTGAGCAACGGGAAACGGATCCAGCCCTCGACCACAGCAGCTGTGACCACGAGCACGGCCACTGCGAGCACGAGGATCACGGTCATGACCATGGCCACCATCACCATCACGACCACGATCACGCCAGCCATCCCGATCACGCCGCCATTGAGGGTTTCACCTCCCTCTCCTTTGCCGCCGATGGCCCCTTCGCCCTGCGCAAGTTCCAGAATTTCCTCGACAACCAGCTGCCTGAAGAGGTATTCCGGGCCAAGGGGATCCTCTGGTTCAACGAGAGCGAGCGCCGCCACGTGTTCCACCTGGCCGGCAAGCGCTTCTCGATCGACGATTCCGACTGGCCGGACAGCCAGCGCAAGAACCAGCTCGTGCTGATCGGCCGGAACCTCGACCACGACCGCCTGCGCCAGCAGCTGCAGGCCTGCGTGGCCAGGAACGCCGGCAAAGGTTTCGCCTGAACCGTGCAGAGCCGCCCATCGCGTCGATACTGAAGCGGGTTCTCCGGATTCAGCCCGGAGAGGTAACGAGGAAAGTCCGGTGCCGGGAGTTCGCTCCCCAGTCCGGCACTGTCCCGCAGCTGTGATGACCGGCTCCAAGTCCCCGTCCCCGGACGGGGGAGGCGACGGTTTCAGTCAGAACGCTCGCCCCATCTCACCAACCCTTCACCGCCGGCGCGGACCGGCAAGCCCATGCCCCACCTTTCAACCCCCACCGCGACCCGCACAAAGCCGGGCCGCCAGCTCGCCCTGGCCGCCGCCGCCGGCCTCGGCCTGAGCCTGCTCTCCGCTGTACCGGTCCAGGCCCACGGCATGGCGGATGGGGGCCTGCTGGCCGGTGCCAGCCACCCCCTGCTGGGCCTGGATCACCTGCTGCTGCTGCTGGGCGTTGGCGGGGTGGCCGCCTACGTGAGCGGCAGTGTGCTGCTGTTTGCCCTGGGCGGAGCCCTGGTGGGCGCGGTGCTGGGATCCCTTGGCGGCAACCTGCCGGCGGCAGAGGTGTGGGCGGCCCTGGCCGTCTCCGGTCTGGGGCTGCTGCCCCTGCAGCTGCAGCTGCAGCGCAGTCAGCGTTCCCCCCAGCTCGGCCTGGTGGGAAGCCTGGTGGCGGCGGCCGTGGCGGTGCACGCCATGCTCCACGGCCAGGAAGCCACTGGCAGCATGACTTGGTGGCTCGGCGCCGGTCTGGCCTCGGCCGCGGTGGTGGTCAGCAGCTTCGTGCTGCTGCGTCGGCTCAACAGCCGCTGGACCCTGGTCCTGGCGGCCGGTCTGAGTGTGGCGGGCCTTGCTCTGGCCGTCGCCCCCCTGGCCTGAGACGCAACCGCTACACCACAACAGTGGATTGCCGCTACGGTGAGCGCAGCTCAAGCGAAGCCATGGCCGAACTCCTTTTATTCATCGGGGTGCTCTCCGCATTCGGCTTGGCCTTCTGGCTTACCACCGACTCCGATGACGACAACGGCGGTGGCGGACTGATGCAGCCCGTCCTAGTGCCCGTTCGCAGTCGCCACCAGCGCTGAATCCGACCAGCACCAAGGGCAGAATCCACAAACAAATCCCCCCAAATCTCACCCCCAGGGTTGCCCGAAACCGGCAAACCTGGGGGTGTTGCTTTTGTTACGCGCGGTCGTAACCAAAGCGTTACGGCCACCGAACGGCGGCGAATAGAACTCCCCACAACCGCGCCTTTGGCGTGGAACAACTCATGTTGTGAGGAGTTTGATGTCCACCTTGTCCAAGCTGCTGCTGGCGATGGCCGGCACCGGCCTGCTGGCTCCCCTGGCCGCCAACGCCCAGGACGCCACCGCCATCTCCAGTTCTGCCGCCATCAGCTCCTACATGGAGCAGCAGGACGTTGACCGCTTCCGCGCCTGGGAATCCCAGAACCAGGTCACCAGCATTTCCCAGTTCTCCGACGTTCGCCCCACCGACTGGGCCTACCAGGCCCTCTCCAACCTGGTGGACCGCTACGGCTGCGTGGCCGGCTATCCCGACGGCACCTTCAAGGGCGGCCGGGCCATGACCCGCT
>JBIIDV010000012.1:0-56360 GCA_044238185.1 Prochlorococcaceae cyanobacterium
CCACGCCGCCGAAGGCCGCCACCTGGGCCCAGCTGCTGGACGGCCCGCTCAGCCCCAAGGAACACCAGCCCACCCCCCGCGGCGCCAGCGGCCGGATCATCTATTCCCGCGTGAGCGGCGTGCAGGAGGGCAGCGTCTGGCGCGCCACGATCACCGACCCCGGCCAGAGCTGGCTCAGTGCCAGTGCTGCGCCGATCTCCTGGCCGATCGCCTCCCTGGAGCGGGGCACCCTGGGCACGGGCCAGGTGCAGACCGCCGAACTGAAGGCCTTCTATCCCGGCACCGCCTGGGCGGCCCACGGCAACTACGGCGTGGAGTACGACCTCACCATCCCCCTGCGTAACACCGGCACGGCCCCGGTGCAGCTGCAGCTGGCCGTGGAGTCGCCGATCAAGGGCGACCAGGCCCAGGGCGGCCTGCGCTTCAACGTCACGCCCTCACGGGCGGTGATGTTCCGCGGCCCGGTGGAGGTGAGCGGCCTCGATGGGCCAGGCGGCCGCCCCACGGCGCGGCGGCGCTTCCACCTGGTGCAGCGGGCCGGCGACCCCAGCCCCGCCCTTGGCACGATCAGCCTGGCCCCCGGCGCGATGCGCAACCTGCGGGTGCGGCTGATCTACCCGGCCGACGCCAGCCCGCCCCAGGTGCTCAGCCTGCTGCCTGTGAAACAATCGGCCGACCAGCCCGCCCCCTCCCTCTGATGCCAGCCCGCCAGCGCAGGGTCTATCCCTTCACCGCGATCGTGGGCCAGGAGGAGATGAAGCTCGCGCTGTTGCTCAACGTGATCGACCCGCGCATCGGCGGCGTGATGATCATGGGCGACCGGGGCACCGGCAAGAGCACCACGATCCGGGCCCTGGCCGACCTGCTGCCCGAGATCGACGTGGTGGCGGGCGACCCCTACAACAGCTCCCCCACCGACCCCGACCTGCAGAGCGCCGAAGTGCGCGCCCGCGCCGACCAGGGCGAGGAGCTGCCGGTGGAGCCCCGCCAGGTGCCGATGGTCGACCTGCCCCTGGGCGCCACCGAAGATCGCCTCTGCGGCACGATCGACATCGAGAAGGCCCTCAGCGAGGGGGTGCGCGCCTTTGAGCCGGGCCTGCTGGCCAAGGCCAACCGCGGCCTGCTGTATGTGGATGAGGTGAACCTGCTCGACGACCACCTGGTGGACGTGCTGCTGGATTCCGCCGCCTCAGGCTGGAACACGGTGGAGCGGGAGGGCGTGAGCGTGCGCCACCCGGCCCGCTTCGTGCTGATCGGCTCCGGCAACCCGGAGGAGGGCGAACTGCGGCCCCAGCTGCTGGATCGCTTCGGCATGAGCGTGGAGGTGCGCACCGTGCGCGACCCCGAGCTGCGGGTGCAGGTGGTGGACCAGCGCACGGCGTTTGACAACGACCCCGACGGCTTCAACACCGCCGTGCAGGCCAACCAGGATGCCCTTCAGGATCGCGTGATCGCGGCCCAGAAGCTGCTGAACCAGGTGCAGATCGACGATGACCTGCGCATCCGCATCAGCGCCATCTGCGGCGAGCTGGATGTGGACGGCCTGCGCGGCGACATCGTGACCAACCGGGCCGCGCGCGCCCTGGCGGCCTTCGAGGGCCGCACCGAAGTGACGGAAGACGACGTGGCCCGGGTGGCTGCCTGCTGCCTGCGCCACCGCCTGCGCAAGGATCCTCTGGAGCAGATCGACTCGGGCGACCGGGTGGTGAAGGTGTTCTGCAAGGTGTTCGAACGGGGCGAACCCGCCGACCGCAGCGCCTTCGAGCTGGCCCTCGCGGCCTGATGGCCCCCGGGGGGCGGAGGGAGGTCCCCTGATGCGCATCCTCGGCATCGACCCCGGCCTGGCCCGGGTGGGCTACGGCGTGATCGAGATCGAGCCGGCCTGCCGGGCCCAGCGGCTGCTCGACTGCGGCATCATCCGCACCGACCCCGGCCGCAGCGAGGGGGAGCGGATGGTGGAGATCGCCCGCGACCTGCGGCTGCTGATCCGCACCTGGCGGCCCCAGCTGGCGGTGGTGGAGAAGTTCTTCTTTTATCGCTCCAGCACCACCATCGCCGTGGTGCAGGCCCGTGGCGTGCTGCTGATGACCCTGGCGCGCCTCGGCGTGGAGATCGTGGAGTTCCCACCGATGCAGATCAAGCAGGCCCTCACCGGCAACGGCCACGCCGACAAGGACGATGTGCTGGCGGCGGTGATGCGCGAGCTCGACCTCGACCATCCGCCCCGGCCCGACGATGCCGCCGACGCCCTGGCGGCGGCCCTCACCGGCTGGTTTCAGCGCTAGCCCCGCCTCGCCCATGGTCACCCCCAGCAAAGCTGACCTGCGCCGCCACTTCCGCCAGCTGCGAAGCCAGCACGCGGCAGCCCTGCAGCAGTGGATCGATCGAGGGGCACCCGGCCTGGAGCACGCCCTGCTGCAGCTGGGCACCGGGCAGGACGGGGGGCACGTGGGGCTGACCTGGCCCCTGGCGGGGGAAGCCGACCTGCGCGGTTTGCTGCAGGGCAGCGGCCTGCCCCTGGCCCTGCCGGCGGTGGCCAACGAGCGCCTGCACTACCGCCCCTGGACGCCAGGCCAGCCCCTGGAGGACGATGCCTGCGGCATTCCGGCGCCACCGGCCAGCGCCGGCGCGCTGCTGCCCTGCCAGCTGCTGCTGTTGCTGATCCCCGCCCTGGCCATCGATCAGCGCGGGGTGCGCCTGGGCTATGGCGCCGGCTGGTACGACCGGTTGCGCAGCGATCCGGCCTGGCGTCAGCGCCCCGCCCTGGCGGTGCTGCCCCAGGCCTGCGTGGTGGCCGCGCTGCCCCGCGACCCCTGGGACATCCCCCTGGATGGCTGGATCAGCGAACAGGGCTGGCAGCAGCTGGCGCCCTTGCCTTGAAGAGACCCTCGGCCATGAACCAGACCTGTAGGAGGACCCAGAGCATCAACAACCGTTGCCGCTGTCACGTGAAACCGCTGAATTTGCGAGGATCCCAACAAGAAGCGCTGCCCCAGCCTTGAACCTGCCCGCTCCCGAGCACGCCCAGGCCCCCACAGCCGCCGAGCGGGTGCTGGCCGCCGAACTGCAGGCCCGCGGCGATGCCCACGACGCCCTCTCCCTGATGGTGAGCAGCGTGGTGCACATGGTTCAGGCCGGCAAATCCCGCGAGAGCCGCTGGCAGGATCGCTAAGGTCCAGCCACAGGATTCACCCAGCCCGCCATGCGCCTGCTCCGCCTGCCGGTTGCACCCGGCGTTGCCACTGTCCTTGCAGGGGCCTCCCTGTTGGCCGTGGTGTCGGCAACACCGGTGAGGGCCCATGGCATCGAGAGCCGTCTGGAGAAGCTGTCGGTCCTGAACCCCGACACCTTCACTGCCCCAGCCAAACCCGCCACGGCCAAACCCGCCACGGCCAAGCCCTCCACCTCGAAGCCCACCACCTCCAAACCCTCCACAGCGAAGTCCTCCTCCGCAAAGCGACTTCCTGCCAAGACTCCCCAGGCCGATACCCTCCAACTCCAAAGCCGCTTCAGCTCCGGCGAACCGGCCCAGAGCGCCACGGTGCGGCTGGTGCCTCCGCAGGGTGAGGCCATCGTGCTCGGCCAGACCAATGCCGAGGGCCAACTCCGCTTCCAACTGCCGCGTCAGGCCGGCTCCGACTGGGAACTGCAGGTGGATGCCGGCCCCGGGCACCGCGACTACCTAGAGCTGAATGAGAGCCTGATGGATGCGGGAGCCACCCTGTCCGTGCCTGCCGTGAACCGCTCTCCCTTGGCGCGCAAGCTGGCCCAACCCCAGCGCAGCCACATGCTGGTGGGTCTCACCGGTGCGGGCCTGGGCATGGCCGGTTTGCTGAGCGTCTCCCGCCGCCGCCGCTGAATGGCTGAAACCCCTTCGCAGGCCACAGGCAGCGCTGCCCTCGATCAGATCGTGCAGCGCCTGGCCGGCACGGCCGACCCCAGGCGGCGCTACGAGTACGTGCTCTGGCTGGCCAAGAAGCTGGAGCCCCTGCCCGAGGAGTTCCGCAACGACGCGTTCAAGGTGAAGGGCTGCGTGTCCCAGGTGTACGTGGTGGGCCAGCTGCGCGACGGCACGCTCCACTGGCAGGGCGACTCCGACGCCGCCATCACCAAGGGTCTGCTGGCCCTGCTGATCGAGGGGCTGGAGGGACTCACCCCCGAGCAGGCCTGCGCGATCGATCCGGGCTTCATGGCCGCCACCGGCCTGCAGGCCAGCCTCACCCCCTCGCGGGCCAACGGCTTCCTCAACATTCTGCGGACAATGCAGCGCCAGGCGCAGGGGCTGGCGGCCTGAACGGTTGGCGGCCTGATTTCTAGGATCGCCGTTCCAGTTGTTCCCCAGCGCATGACCATCGGCATCGGCTTGCTCGGCCTCGGCACGGTGGGAGCGGGCGTGGCCGAGATCCTGGCCACCCCCCGGGGGCGCCACCCGCTGGTGGGCAAGTTGGCCCTGCGGCGGGTGGCCGTGCGCGACCTCAACCGGTCCCGGCCGGTGCAGCTCGACCCCGCCCTGCTCTGCACCGACCCAGCAGCGGTGGTGGATGACCCGGCGGTGGACATCGTGGTGGAGGTGATGGGCGGCCTGGAGCCGGCCCGCTCCCTGATCCTGCGCGCCATCGCCGCCGGCAAGCCGGTGGTCACCGCCAACAAGGCCGTGATCGCCCGCCATGGCGAGGAGATCGCCGCCGCCGCCGCCGCCCGCGGCGTGTACGTGCTGCTGGAGGCGGCCGTGGGCGGCGGCATCCCGATCATCGAGCCGCTCAAGCAGTCGCTCGGGGCCAACCGCATCCAGCGGGTGAGCGGCATCATCAACGGCACCACCAACTACATCCTTAGCCGCATGGCGGCCGAGGGGGCCGACTACGGCGCCGTGCTGGCCGATGCCCAGCGGCTGGGCTACGCCGAGGCCGACCCCGCCGCCGATGTGCAGGGCGGTGACGCCGCCGACAAGATCGCCATCCTCACCGGCCTGGCCTACGGCGGCTCGGTGCCCCGCGAGGCAATCCCCACCGAGGGCATCGACCGGCTGGACGCCCGCGATGTGGCCTATGCCGACAAGCTCGGCTTCGTGGTGAAGCTGCTGGCCGTGTCCCAGCGCATCGACCCAGCGGATGGCAGCCCTTCAGGCGACGACACCCAGTGGCTGGACGTGCGCGTGCATCCCACCCTGGTGCCCCGCAGCCATCCCCTGGCCGGGGTGAATGGCGTGAACAACGCCATCCTGGTGGAGGGCGAGCCCGTGGGGCAGGTGATGTTCTTCGGGCCGGGGGCGGGTGCCGGCCCCACCGCCTCCGCCGTGGTGGCCGACATCCTCAACATCGCCGGCATCCGCGAGGCCTGCCACCAGCTGGAGGGGGCAGGCCTCGACCCCCTGCTGGCGGCGGGCAGCTGGCGCCAGTGCCGTCTGGTGGATGGGGCGCAGACCACCCACCGCAACTACGTGCGCCTGCGCACCAGCGACGAAGCCGGCGTGATCGGCCAGATCGGCACCTGCTTCGGCGAGGCGGGGGTGTCGATCCAGTCGATCGTGCAGTTCGAGGCCGACAGTGAGGCGGCCGAGATCGTGGTGATCACCCACGAAGTGCTGGAGGCCGACTTCCGCCGGGCCCTCGCCGCGATCGAGGCCCTGCCGGAAGTGCTCGGCGTGGCGGCCTGCCTGCGCACCCTCTGATGGCGGTGATCAGATCGCCAAATCACCACGGACTGGCGCCAGGGGCCAGGAAAGATGCACACTGAAACAAGACGGAAGAAAGTCTTAAGACCCTTCCTCCTCGTCCAGTCCCTCTCCACCGCTCCATCCGGTCCGCTCAGCTCCATCCAGTCACCCGCAAACCTGAGCTCCGCTCCTGATTCCCCTTCATTCCAATCCTGTGGGGATCCCCAGACCCAGCCACCCTTCTGTATCTGCTCGAACACTTTTGTCCCGGCCAGGGCCCGCAGCATTCCCGCAACCCCCAAACCTTTCCCAACCCCACCTCCAACGCACCTGATTCGGTTCCATCCACAACCCACCGCATGACAGCTTTACCCTGCACAAGCCCCAGCCAGCACCTACCCAGCCAGGGCGAGTGTGTGCGGCTGAACGCCGGCGATGAGCAGCTTTATCAGGTGATCGGCGTGGATGACCGCCACAACCGCTGCTGGGTGCGCCGCTGGCCCCTGGCCCGCAACGGCTCGGAGGTGTTTGAAATTTCCCTGCAGCAGGTCCGGCCAGAGCGGCCGCACCGCCCTTGAATGGCCTGCGGATAAAATCACCTCAGGATTTCCCTTGCTCAGGCCAGTGCGGCTGATTCCCAGGCTGGCCGCGGGCCTGATCAGCATCACCTCCCTGGTCCTGCCCCTGGTGCAGGGTTGTCAGCCCCAGCGCCTCAGCGACCGCCTGGTGGTGGCCACCAGCGCCAGGGTGGGCTCGGTGGATCCGGTGCGCGCCTCCACCTTCGGCGCCACCCAGCTGCTCAGCGCCCTCGGTGATCCCCTCTACCGTCTCGGCCCCGACGGCCAGCTGGAGCCGGCCCTGGCCACCGCCATGCCCCAGGTGAGCGGCGATGGCCTCACGGTGCGCATTCCCCTGCGCCAGGGGGTGCGCTTCCACGACGGCACCCCCTTCGATGCGGCGGCGATGGTGTTCAGCCTGGAGCGCTTCCTGGCGATCGGCACCCTCAGCTACCTGCTCGACGACCGCATCGCCGGCGTGCGGGCCAGCGGCAGCCACGAGCTGGAACTCCGGCTCAAGCGGCCCACCACCGTGCTGCCCGAGCTGCTCAGCACGATCAACCTCACCCCGGTCTCGCCCAGCGCCTATCGCCTCAACGCCGACAAGGCCCTGCCCGACCGCTTCGTGGGCACGGGCCCCTACCGGCTCATGGCCTTCAGCGACCAGCAGCAGCGGCTGGAGCCCTTCGCCGACTACTGGGGACCTCGGCCCCGCAACAGCGGCATCGACCTGATCAGCCTGGGCAACTCCACCGCCCTCTACGGCGCCATGCGCAGCGGCGAAGTGGATGTGCTGCTCTCCACCGGCCTGCATGAAGACCACCAGCAGGCCCTGCAGCAGCGGGCCGAGCGGGGCGACCTGCGCCAGGGGGAGGGGCCGGCCCTGGAGATCGGCTACATCACCCTGCACACCGACCAGCCGCCGTTCAACAACCCCAAGCTGCGCCGCGCCCTGGCCCACAGCCTCGACCGGGGGCGCATCAGCGCGCGGGTGAGCCAGGGCCTGCGGCCGGCCCTGCGCAACCTGGTGCCGCCGGTGGTGAACGGCGGCGGTAATGACCTTTGGCCCACCTACGCCCCCGCCACGGCGCGCCAGCTGTTCCGCGAGGCCGGCTACTGCAATGGCCGCCGCCTTGAGCTGCCGCTCACCTTCCGCTCCAACATCCCCTCCGACCGCCTGATGGTGCTCACCTGGCAGGCCCAGCTGGCCCGCGATCTCAACGACTGCATCGTGCTCCAGCCCAACGGCATGGAATCCACCACCGTGTACCGCCAGCTGGGGGAGGGGGCCTTTGCCGCCGTGATGCTCGACTGGCGGGGCGCCGTGCCCGATCCGGAGGCCTACCTCTTCCCCCTGATCAGCTGCACCGAGGCCGAAGGCGAGCGCTGCCTCAAGGGGGAGAGCGCCCTCAGCGGCAGCTTCTGGACCGAACCCGGCCTGCAGCAGCAACTGCTGCGCAGTGAGGGCCTGGCCGGCAATGAGCGCCGCCAGCTGCTGGCGGAGATCGAGCGACGCACCGCCCGGGCGGCCCCCTACCTACCCCTCTGGCTGGTCAGCCCCCGGGCCTGGGCCCAGGCCCAGCTGGCCACCCCCCGCTTTGACGGCAACGGCCGGCTGCTGCTCCAGGAGCTGGAGCGCCAGCCATGAGCCGCCGCCGCGCCCTGCTCCGCTACCTGGCGGCCCGCCTGGCCCTGGTGCCGGTGATGCTCTGGCTGATCGCCAGCCTGGTGTTTCTGTTGCTGCGGGTGGCCCCGGGCGACCCGGTGGACGCGGTGCTGGGCACCCGGGCTCCGGAGGCCGCCCGGGCTGCCCTGCGCAGCCAGCTGGGGCTCGACCGCAGTCTGCTGGAGCAATACGGCCAGTTTCTCGGCAATCTGCTGCGCGGCAACCTGGGCGAGTCGCTCAACAGCCAGGAGCCGGTGGCCGGGATCATCGGTCAGAGCCTGCCGGCCAGCCTGGAGCTGGGCATCACCGCCCTGCTGCTGGCCGCCCTGGTGGGCCTGGCGGTGGGCTTCTCCGGCATCGCCCGGCCGGAGGGCAAGCTCGACCTGGCAGGCCGCCTCTATGGCGTGGGTACCTACGCCCTGCCGCCCTTCTGGGCGGCGATGCTCGTGCAACTGGTGTTCGCCGTGTGGCTGGGCTGGCTGCCGGTGGGCGGCCGCTTTCCCGCCACCCTGGTGCCCCCCAGCGGCAGCGGCTTCTACCTGCTCGACAGCCTGCGCCAGGGCCTGGGCGGTGGCGACTGGCAGGCCCTGGCGGGCAGCCTGCGCCACCTCACCCTGCCGGCCTGCACCCTGGCCCTGCTGCTCAGCGGCATCTTCACCAACGCCCTGCGCCTCAACCTGCGCCGGGCCCTGGCCTCCGACTACGTGGAAGCTGCCCGCAGCCGTGGCATCGGCGAGCGCCAGGTGGTGCTGCGCCACGCCCTGCCCAACGCGCTGCTGCCGGTGCTCACGATCACTGGCATCACCGTGGCCTCCCTGATCGGCGGCGCCCTGCTGATCGAGGTCACCTTCTCCTGGCCGGGCATCGCTTTCCGCCTGCAGGAGGCGATCGCCCAGCGCGACTATCCCCTGGTGCAGGGCATCGTGGTGGTGGTGGCGGCCCTGGTGGTGCTGGTCACGGTCACCGTGGATCTGCTGGTGGCGCTGCTCGACCCGCGGGTGCGCTTCTAAGCGCCTTCAGGGGATCACGAGCGGGGGGCAGCGTGCCCTTCCAGCGACGGGCGGCGGCGCCATCGAGCACATAGGCGGTCACGCCGCCGTGCTCGCGCCGCTGGGCACTGAGCAGGGCCGGGTGGCGGCCGGATTCCAGAAACTCCAGGGTGAGCTGCAGCAACAGGGACTGCACCCGCTCCGGGTCCTCCCCCACCAGCTCCTGGCCCAGCTGGAACAGCGGACGCCCCTCCGCTGTCAGGCGCACGGGCGAGAAGTGACTGGCCCCGTCCACCAGCACCAGCCGGCTGGCGCGATGGCCGCTGCTGAGCAGGAGATCGAGCTGCTCCTGCACCGGCGGCGTAATCAGGTCGAGACTGCCTCCCACCATCAGCACCGGCACGGGCAGGGCCGCCAGGCCCTGGTGCGGCCAGAGCAAGCTGCCGAAACCGTTGAAGGTCACCACCCCGCGCAGGGGGTGACCCGCCAGCTGCGGCAGCTCGGCGCCGGCCTGGCCTCGGCGCGAGTGATCCTGGCTGCCATCGCCGGTGATCGTGGGCAGCTGGCACTGCAACAGGCGGGAGAGGTTGGTGAGGGGCAGAGCCACCAGGGCCTGGTCGCAGCGCTGGCCCAGCCCGGCCTCCGGCACCAGACCAGCTGCCATCAGGGCCGCCAGCCCGCCGAGCGAATGGCCGATCAGCACCACCCCGTCCTCGGGCCTGGACTCGCCTATCAGCCCCAGGCGCCCCTCGCGCCGGGCCGCCAGCACGGCCTGCAGGTCGGCCAGCCGGGCCGGCACGGATTCGGCACCGGGCGGCGGCGCCGCCCCCTCCAGGGAGGCCTTCATCGCCTCTTCATCACTGCCGGGATGCTCCACCACCACCACAGGCCAGCCGCGCTGGGCCAGGGCGCCGGCCAGCCAGCTCAGCTGGCTGGAGCTCCCCCCCAGCCCAGGCATCAGCAGCAACAGGGGGCGCTGATCGCCGCCCCCTTCGACAGGCCACAGCTCCAGGGGCACGGGCGAGACCCGATGGGCCACTGTGAGCAGTTGCTGCTGGGGCCTGGCCCGCTGCTTCCCCGAGGCCAGCAACGGACTGGAGCGGCGCAGCGGCAGGGGCTCACGGCGCAGGGCGTCGATCGCGGCGGCCTGGTGGCGGAGCTGGTCGCGCAGCAGGGCGGCCAGATCCAGCAGTCCGTCCACCCGCAGCACCAGGCGCTCCGAGGGCAGGGCCCGCAGCAGATCGAGGCTGGATACCTCGCTCTGGCGATCGAACAGACGCTGCAGGGTGTCCTGCAGCTGGGGCGCCAGGTTTTCCCCGTCCGCCCCCTGCAGCAAACCACCCGCTTCCCGCAGCAGCGGCTGGCCGGTCCAGCTCTGCAACAGTTCCCGGCCGAAACTGCGATCGAGCAACAGGGGCGCCCGCAGCAGGCGGCTGAGGCCCAGGCGGGCCTGGGCGTCGAGGAGGTTGAGCCACACCACCTGGCTGCCCCGCTGCTGGTCGGGCTGGCGGCTCCAGGCCTCGAGCTCCGCCAGGTCGATCGGGATCTCCAGACCCTCAATCTGCACCAGCAGCTCATCGGCAGCCCGTGCCGAAGGCCACCCGCCCCAGGACAGCAGCACCAGCAGACTGGCACCCAAGGCAGACAGGCAGCGGCGGTTTGGCAACGGCAGCGAACGGAGTGACAGGCCGCCGGACACGGGGACTGACCTGGTGGCTCCAGTTTCCCGCGCCCCTGCGCGAGGTGGCCAGCCTGCGCCTGATCGGCTCCATCGGCGCCGGCGCCGTGCTCTACCTCACCCCCCTGGTGTTCCATCAGGAGGCCTTCAGTGCCTCCAGCGTCACCCTGGGCCTGGCGATCGCCGCCCTGGCCGGCACCCTGGGACGCTTCCTCAGTGGCCTGCTGCTCGACCGGGGCGTGAACTGCGGCATCCCGGTGCTGCTGGCCTGCTTTTCGGCCCTGGCGGCCGACAGCAGCCTGTTCGGCGCCCGCAGCTTCCCCGCCTATGCCCAGGGCCAGGTGCTGATGGGCATCGCCATGGGGCTCTACTGGCCCGCCATCGAACTGGCCATCCCCCTCGGCTGCAGCAGCGGCAGCCAGCCGATCCCCTCGGCCCGGGGGTTTGCCCTGGCCCGCACTGCCGATGCCGGCGGCGTGGCCCTGGGGGCCCTGATCGGCGCCCTGCTCGCCAGCCGCGGCCAGCTGCGCGGCATCTACCTGCTCGACATGCTCTGCCTCAGCGCCATGGTGCTGCTGCTCTTGCTGCGGCGGCTGCCCGACCCGCCGGCCCACAGGCGCAACAGGGATACCGGCACAGCCTGGCGGCAATGGCTGCCGCCGCTGCTGCCGGTGCTGCTGATCACCCTGCTGGCCACCGCCCTGCCGGCCCTGATGCAGAGCGCTCTTCCCCTGGATCTGGTGCGCGGCGGCCTGCGCCGGGCCGCCATGCCGGCAAGCCTGGGGGCCCTGCTGATCGGCCTGCAGCTGGGTCTGCTGTTGCTGCTGCAGTGGCCCGTGGGCCAGTGGTTGGCCCGCCAGCCGGTGGCCACCGGCCTGGGCCTGAGCCTGGCCTGCTTTGCGCTGGGCACGGCCGTGCTGGCCTCCTCCGCCCTCTCCAACCAGGGCCTGTGGCTGGTTGCCCTGGCCCAGCTGCCCCTGGCCCTCGGTCTGGCGGCGTTTTTACCCACCGCCACAGAAGCGGTGATCGAACTCACACCGGCGGAGCATCAGGGGGTGGCCATGGCCCTGTTCTCCCAGTGCTTCGCCCTCAGCAGCCTGGTGGCGCCGCCGCTGGCCGGCCTTGCTCTCGATCGCCAGGGCCATGGCGGCGGCCTGTGGCTGCTGTTCACCCTGCTCTGCCTGGCCGGCTTCAACCTGGCCAAGCGGCTCAGGCCGGCGGGGTCTGCGGGATGACCCAGGCCTCGTGGGGCAGGGGTTCGGTGCCGTACTCCCAGTCGTCGTAGTCGGGATCGTTGCGGATCTGCTGGTGCAGTTCCTTCTGCACCTCGAAATCGTGGGGATGCTCGCCAGGGCCAGCGGCATCATTCCCCGGGGTGCTGGTCACTGGGCTGGAGTCGTCCTGGGAGGGGCTCATGGCAGACCAACGTTCATGGCTTGATTTTCGCTGATCGCCCCGATGCCTGCCGAACTCAGGTGAAGCGAGGCTGAGATGGACCAGGAGCAGCCCGATTGATCACACCCGAACAGCACCATCCAAATGCCACCGCTCGATAGGGAATGGAATAAAATTACATGCCAATCTCACTGCACTGGGCTGCGTCTTCAAGCTCTTGACAGACTCCCCATTCAGCCCATTGGACAACGCGCTGGGCCAGGGAGCCCTGAAGATCGTGTTTCAGCCGATCTTCAATATCAAGCAAAAGCGAATTATCGGCATTGAAGCCCTCGCCCGGCCCGCTGCGCTCAGCGTGAAGCGAGCCTTTGCCATCGCCCAGGACACCAGCTGCCTGCTCCAACTCGACCGCCTTTGCCGCGAACAGGCACTGGCCAGCTATGCGGGCCTCCCTATCGCACCAGGCCCGACGCCGAAACCACTGCTTTTCCTCAACTTCGAGGCCTCGGTGATTGATGCCGGCGTGGAGGGCTCCGGCGTGCTGCTGCAAGCCACCCGCAGCGCTGGTGTGGATCCCCAGGACGTCGTGATTGAAATCAACGAGAGCCAGGTACGCCATGGCAAGGCCCTAAGCCGCTTCGTGGAGCAACAACGCAGCCACGGCTTTCTGATCGCGCTGGATGATCTGGGAGCTGGCCATAGCAACCTGGCGCGTATCGCCCAGCTCCAGCCCCACATCATCAAGTTGGACCGCAGTCTGATCAGCAGCCTGGATCGCAACTTCGTGCAACAGCAAACCGTGAAAGCGCTTGCCAAGCTCGGCAAAGGCATCGGCTCCCTCGTACTTGCCGAAGGCGTGGAAACGTTGGATGAGGTGGATAGCTGTGCAGCCCTCGGCATCGAGCTGTTCCAGGGCTATGTGTTCAGCAAACCACTGCCAGCGGAGCTGTTGAACATTGGTGGGGACGATCCGCGGCTGCTGGCAGCCTGCGGACGCCTGCGCCAGCAAGCGGTTTCGAACCTGCAGCAACGACATCTCTTTGGGCAACGGCTGAAGACCCTCACCGAGTGGAGCAAGCGCGCTCTGCGGAGACGCTCACCCCACGACTTCGCTGCTGTTCTGGCCTCGATCATCGAACGGGAAGCGGATCTTGAGGCGGTTTACCTGCTTGATGGCCAGGGGCAGCAGATCGGCGCCACCCATCTGGGTGCCAGCCATCAGGCCAGGACGAACCGCCTGTTTGCCCCGTCCGGCGACGGCACCGATCACTCCTCCAAAGATTATTTCTACAGCCTGGTGGATACGGGACTCTCGCAATTCACCACGGACACCTACATCAGCATGGCCACAGGCAGCCTCTGCCGCACCGTGACCATGACACTGCCCCATGGCAATGGCTCTACCTACGTGCTGTGCCTGGATATCTCCGAGCACCCCTGAAGCGAGCCCAGCGCACACATTCTGTTCCTGTTCCGAATTCTTGAACAGGTCGCCGTCGCATCACACGTTGAACAGAAACTCCATCACGTCGCCCTCGGCCACCACATAGTCCTTGCCTTCAGCCCGCAGCCAGCCCCGGTTGCGCGCTTCGGCCAGGGATCCCGCTTCGAGCAACTGGTCGGTGCCGATCGTCTGGGCGCGGATGAAGCCCCGCTCGAAGTCGGTGTGGATCACACCGGCGGCCTGGGGGGCGGTCATGCCGGCCCTGATCGTCCAGGCGCGGGTTTCTTTCTCGCCGGTGGTGAAGTAGGTGCGCAGCCCCAGCAGGGCATAGGTGGCGCGGATCAGGCTCTGCAGGCCGCCCTCCTCCACGCCCAGGCCGGCCAGGAACTCGGCCCGCTCCTCCTCCGGCAGCTCGATCAGCTCGGCCTCCACCTGGGCGCTGATGCGCACCGTGCCGGCCCCTTCCTTCTCCGCCAGGGCCGCCACCTCCTCGCAGTAGGCGTTGCCCGAGGCCAGATCGTCTTCACTCACGTTGGTGGCGTAGATGATCGGCTTGGCGGTGAGCAGGCCCAGCGGCTTCACCATCGTCGCCTCCTCCTCGCTGAGGGCCACGCTGCGGGCGGCGCCACCGGCCTCCAGCACCGCCTGGATGCGCTCCAGCGCGGCATCCTCGGCCTGGGCCTCCTTGCTGGTGCGCACCTGTTTCTTCAGGCGCTCGCGGCGTTTCTCCACCTGGGCCAGATCGGCCAGACCCAGCTCCAGGTTGATCACCTCGGCGTCGCGGGCCGGGCCCACCGAGCCGCTCACGTGGATCACGTCGTCGTTCTCGAAGCAGCGCACCACGTGCACGATCGCGTCCACTTCGCGGATGTTGGCCAGGAACTTGTTACCCAGGCCCTCGCCCTGGCTGGCCCCCTTCACCAGACCGGCGATGTCCACGAACTCCACCCGCGTGGGCACGATCTCCTTGCTGGCGCTGAGCGCCGCCAGCTGGTCGAGCCGCGGGTCAGGCACGGACACCACGCCCGAGTTGGGCTCGATCGTGCAGAAGGGGTAGTTGGCGGCTTCCGCCTGGGCATTCGCCACCAGGGCGTTGAACAGGGTCGACTTGCCCACGTTGGGCAGCCCGACGATTCCGGCTTTGAGCATGGCTGAAATCTATGGGGCCACCGTCCAGCGGGGCAGTCGCCAGGAGTGCCGCAGTCGAGGAGCCAGGGCGCGAGACTGGCCACAGTGATTGCCAGGCCGATTCCCAGCCGTCCCCCCGCCAGCCCCACCCCGCACCGTCCGCCCACGGCGCTGCCCAACGGCAATGGCCGGCCCGGCACGGTGCGGCCCAGCGGAGCCAGCGACGCCGCAGCAGGGCTGAAACCTCGACCCTGGTGGCGCCGGCGCCGGTTGTGGGCGGGTGCCCTGGCCACCGGCCTGCTGCTCGGCGGCGGTGGCCTCTGGCTGCGGCAACGGGGCACCGCCGAGGCCAACATCGAGCCCTACACCGTGCTGGCCCGCTCCGGCGATCTGCCCGGGGTGGTGAATGCCTCCGCCGAGCTGGAGGCCGAACAACGGGTGAACGTGAGCCCGAAGCGCCAGGGAATCCTGGAAGAGCTGTTCGTGGAGGAGGGTGATCGGGTGGAGGCCGGTCAGCCCCTGGCACGGATGGATGCCGGCGACCTGCAGGAGCGCCTGCGGGAGCTCAAGGCCCAGCTGATCTCCGCCGAGGCCCAGATGGAGCGCAGCCGCAGCGAGCTGGAGCGCAACGAGCGCCTCTACCGCCAGAACGCCATCAGCCTCAGCGACTACAACACCGTGCGCAGCACCTTCCTGGTGGAGCAGGCGGCTGTGAACGCCGCCCGCCAGCGGCTTGAAGCCCGCCGGGTAGAGCAGGCCGACCTGATCGTGCGGGCCCCCTTCGGTGGCGTGGTAACCCAGCGCTTCGCCGATCCCGGTGCCTTCGTCACCCCCACCACCACCGCGTCCGCCACCGCAGGTGCCACCAGCTCCTCGATCGTGGAGCTCTCCCAGGGGCTGGAAGTGGTGGCCAAGGTGCCCGAGAGTGACATCGGCCGGGTGCGCGAGGGCCAGCCGGCCAGCGTGCGGGTGGACGCGTTCCCGGACCGTCGTTTTGCCGCCAGGGTGAAACGGATCACTCCCCGGGCGGTGAAGCAGAACAACGTCACCTCCTTCGACGTGTATTTGAACTTCGTGGAGCCCACCCCCGAGCTGCGCATCGGCATGACCGCCGACGTGGGCTTCCAGACCGGCCAGCTCCAAGGGCGCACCCTGGTGCCCACCGTGGCGATCGTGACCGAGAACGGCAAACCTGGTGTGCTGCTGGTGGGCAAGGACAGCAAACCGACCTTCCAGGCCGTGGAACTGGGCACCAGCGGCGGCAAGGACACGGAGATCGTCTCTGGCGTGAAGCCAGGCACCCGGATCTTCATCGACCTGCCTCCCGGCGCCCGGCGCCGCAGCTGATCAGACCCCCAGGAAGGAACGGGCCGAGGCCACGATGCGGCCACTGGCCTGGCCATCGCCGAAAGGATTCACCGCCCGGGCCATGGCGTCATAGGCCTGGGAATCCCTGAGCAGGGTGCTGGCCTCGGCCACGATGTCGGCCGCGGCCGTGCCGATCAGCCGCGCCGTGCCGGCGTCCACCGCCTCCGGCCGCTCGGTGGTGCGGCGCAGCACCAGCACCGGCTTGCCCAGGGCGGGGGCCTCTTCCTGCAGGCCGCCGGAATCGGTGAGCACCAATGTGCAGCCCCGCATCGCCGCCACCAGCTGGTCGTAGTCGAGGGGTTCTGTGAGGAAGGCGCGGGGGTGGTTGCCCAGCAGGGCCTGCAGCGGCTCCCGCACGGTGGGGTTGCGGTGCAGCGGCAGCAACAGGGCCGTGTCCGGGAAGCGCTCCAACAGCTCCAGGAAGCCGGCGCCGATCTCGCCCAGCCGCTCGCCCCAGTTCTCGCGCCGGTGCACGGTGGCCAGGAGCACCCGCTGGCCCTGCCAGTCGAGGCCGGGCAGGTCGAGCCGGGGCGCCTGCTCGGCCATCTGCAGCAGGGCGTCGATCACCGTGTTGCCCGTCACCAGCACCTCCCCCACCACGCCCGAGGCGCGGCAGTTGGCCGCCGAGCGCTCAGTGGGGGCGAAGTGCAGCTGGGCCAGCTGGGAGATCAGCCGCCGGTTGGCCTCTTCAGGGAAGGGATCGAGCAGGTTGTCGGTGCGCAGGCCGGCCTCCACATGGCCCACCGGGATCTGTTCGTAGAAGGCCGCCAGGGCCGAGGCGAAGGCCGTGGTGGTGTCGCCCTGCACCAGCACGAGATCGGGCCGGTGGTTTGAGAACTCCTCCTTGAGACCCTGCAGGGCCGCGCAGGTGATGTGGGTGAGCGTCTGCTTGGGCGCCATCAGCGCCAGGTCGTGGTCGGCCGCCAGGCCGAACAGCTCCATCACCTGGCTCACCATCTCGCGGTGCTGGCCGGTGAGCACCACCCGGGTGCGGAATTGCGGAGCCTGCTGAAAAGCCAGGATCACCGGCGCCAGCTTGATCGCCTCCGGCCGGGTGCCGAGCACGATCGTGACCAGGGGCTGGGACACCGGTATCCGGGGCAAGTGGGGGCGATCCTACGGAGCTCCCAGACGCAGACAGAAGCTGACAGGAGCCCTGGCAGCGGCGAAGCTGGGGCGGATCCGGTGGTCGCCGATGACGAGTTCCCCCTTTCCTCCGTCCCCGTTTCCCCCCTCGCCATTCAGCGCACCAGTGAGCGCTCCGGTGAGCCCAGCGACAGCGGCAGCAGCCCCCCCTCCGGCCGCGGCCCGGGCTGAGCCAGCCCTGGGGTCCCAGCCCCAGACCCTGGAGGACATCGTGCGGATCGCCTTCGACCAGAACCACTCCGACGTGCACCTGGGGGTGGGCGAGGAGCCCCGCTTCCGCAACCGAGGCGACATCGTGCGCAGCGGTTGGCCGGTGACCGACCAGTCCACCTTCATCGGCTGGGTGCGGGAGATGCTCGGCGCCGCCGACCTGGACGGCTTTCTGCGCGACCTGGAATACGACGGCTCCCACGCCTTCGGGTTCGTGCGGGTGCGCATCAATCTGATGATGTCCCTGCGCGGCCCGGCGATGGTGCTGCGCCTGATCCCCCAGACGATCGCCTCCCTGGAGGACCTCAACCTGCCGCCGGTGCTGCGGGAGCTCTCCACCCGTCCCAAGGGCATGGTGCTGGTCACCGGGCCCACGGGCTCCGGCAAGAGCACCACCCTGGCGGCCATGATCGACTGGATCAACAACAACATGGCCCGCCACATCCTCACGATCGAGGATCCGGTGGAATTCGTGCACGAGAGCCGTCAGTCGCTGATCCGACACCGGGGGGTGGGCGAACACACCAAGGTGTTCCACAACGCCCTGCGGGCCGCCCTTCGCGAGGATCCGGATGTGATCCTGATCGGTGAAATCCGCGACCGCGAAACCCTCACCACCGCCCTGGAAGCCTCCCAGACCGGCCACTTGGTGTTCGGCACCCTGCACACCAATTCAGCCGTGAAAACCGTGGAACGGGTGCTGGGGATGTTTCCCCCCAACGAACAGGACAGCGTGCGACGGGCTGTATCCGAAACCCTGCTCGGCGTGATTTCCCAGGGCCTGCTCAAGACCACCGATGGCAAACGCTGCGCCTTTCACGACATCCTGATCAACACCGATGCCTGCAAGGACTACATCCTCAAGGGGGAACTCGATGAGATCGAGGACATCATGGGCCGCAGCGCCTTTGATGGCATGCAGACCTCCAACCAGGCCCTGCTGAAGCTGGTGGAGGAGGGCCGGGTGGAGGCCGAAGACGCCATGGCCCAGAGCCTCAAACCCAATGAGCTGGCTCAAGCCCTGCGGGGGAGAACCTGATCCGCATCCCTAACCGGGCCGAGTTCGGGTCGCTCAGCGAAACCGGGTCGCTCAGCGAAAGGTGAGGCGGGCGATCAACAGCACCCCCAGGCCCAGGGAGAGGCCCAGCATCGCCAGGCGACCGTTCCAGATCTCGGCCTGGGGAGTGAAGCCCCGGCGCCAGGCGTTGAGTTCGGTGGCGCTCACCGGCTCCGCAGGGCTGGGCCCGGCGACGGTGGGCTGCTCTGCCTGGGAGGTCTTCGCAGAGGCCATGGCGGCAGGAGCGAGAGATCAATCACTGATCACCCTAAGCGGATTAAAAGGCCGCCTGCATTTCGTAAAGGCAATCGGCCCGCTCCAGCTGCAGGCGCGCCGCCACCCCCAGCTCCGCACTGCTCACCTGCCCCGCAGCCAGGCGCTGGCAGGCCGCCACCCCGATCATCGCCGCGTTGTCGGTGCAGTAGGCCAGGGGTGCCAGCCGCCACTGCAGCCCGTCGCGCGCGCAGCGCCGCTCCAACAGCTCGCGCAGGCGCCGGTTGGCCGCCACGCCCCCCACCAGCACCAGCGTGCCCAGGCCATGGTCGCGGGCACAGCGGCAACTGCGCTCCACCAGCACCTCAGCCACCACCTGCTCGAAGCTGGCCGCCAGATCTGCCACAGGCAAGGCCTCGCCCGTCGCCGCCGCCGTCTCTTCCAGGGCTCGCACCTGGCGCAGCATGGCGGTCTTGAGGCCGCTGAAGCTGAAGTCGTAGGGGTGAAAGCCCCCCTGGGGCAGGGAAATGCGGCCCTTGGGCAGCTGGAAGCGTGCTGGATCGCCCCCCACCGCCGCGGCCTGGATGGCGGGGCCACCCGGGTAGCCCAGGCCCAGCAAGCGCGCCACCTTGTCGAAGGCCTCGCCGGCGGCGTCGTCGTGACTGCGGCCCAGCCGGATGTAGGAGCCCGGGCCCTCCACCCGCACCAGCTCGGTGTGGCCGCCGCTCACCAGCAGCACCAGGTAGGCGCCCGGCGGCAGGGGCCCACCCAGCTGCACCGAGGCCAGGTGACCCTCGAGATGGTGAATGCCGAGAAAGGGCTTGCCATGCAGGCGCGCCAGGGTGCGCCCCGTGACTGAGGCCACCAGCAGGGCGCCCACCAGCCCCGGCGCCACGGTGGCCGCCACCCCATCCACCGCCGCCACCGGCACGCCGCTCTCGCCGCACACCTGGGCAATCAGCTGGGGCAGGGCCTCCACATGGCGGCGGGAGGCGATCTCCGGCACCACGCCACCCCAGCGGGCATGTTCCTCCACCTGGGAGGCCACGGCACTCGCCAGCACGCGTCCATCCCGCACGATCGCAGCCGCCGACTCGTCACAACTTGTTTCGAGCGCCAGAACCGTCGTCATGCCGCCCCCTTCACGCCCTTACTGTCCGCGAGTGACATCCTGCACCGCGATGCGCCGTCTTTTCCCCCGCCTGTGCGCGGTTCTGCTTTCCGCCTTCCTGCTGTTCGGCTTTGCACCCGTCGCCAAGGCAGACGCATCCGTTGCCGGCCTCACCCCCTGCGCCGAGAGCCCCCGCTTCCAACAGCGCGCCGCCGCCGCCAAAACCGACCAGGCCAAGGCCCGCTTCGAGATGTACAGCCAGGCCCTCTGCGGCACCGATGGCCTGCCCCACCTGATCGTGGATGGCCGCTGGAGCCATGCCGGCGACTTCCTGATCCCCGGCATTGCCTTCCTCTACATCGCCGGTTGCATCGGCTGGGCCGGTCGCACCTACCTGATGGCGATCCGCGGCAGCAAGGACGCCACCATGCGCGAGATCCAGATCGATGTGCCCCTGGCCTTCAAGAGCACCCTGGCCGCAGCCACCTGGCCCCTGGCCGCCTTCGGCGAGTTCACCGGCAAGAAGCTCACCGAGTCCGACGACAAGATCACCGTCTCGCCCCGCTGAATTCAGCCCTTAATCCGTCCCTATCCACCCTGCTCCAGACGATGAAAAAGTTCCTCACCACCGCTCCGGTGTTCTCAGCCATCTGGTTCACCATCACAGCCGGAATCCTGATTGAGTTCAACCGCTTCTTCCCCGACCTGCTCTTCCACCCCCTTTGAGCAGCGGCTCGCAGCAGTCCCAAAGCGGCCCCACAGGGCCGCTTTTTTTTGGCGGTTGAGGTTGTCCGGCAGGCTTGGAGCGATCCAGCGGTGAGGCGGCTGGCTACTAGGCCGTCTCGGCGGCGGGCAGCGCCATCAGCTGCTCCAGCTCGGCCAGGGCCTGCTCCAGGTCACCGTTCACCAGGGTGGCATCGAACTCCGCCTCGGCCGCCAACTCCACCCGGGCCCGCTCCAGCCGCCGCAGAATCGCGGCTTCGGCGTCGGTGCCCCGCCCACGGATCCGCCGCTCCAACTCCTCCAGGCTGGGGGGCTTGATCAGCAGCTGAAAGCCGGCCGGAAAACTGCGGCGCACCTGGCGCGCTCCCTCCAACTCGATCTCCAGCAGCACGGGCTGCCCCGCCTCCAGGTGCTGCTCCACCGGCTGGCGTGGGGTGCCGTAGAGGTTGCCGGCGAACTCGGCCCACTCCAAAAAGCCGCCAGCGGCCACTTGCTGCTCGAAGCCCTCGCGGCTGAGAAAGAAGTAGCTCTCGCCCTCCACCTCGCCCGGCCGGGGGGCCCGGGTGGTGGCCGACACCGACAGCCAGATGCGCGGATGGCGGGCCAGCAACTGGCTCACGAGCGTGCCCTTGCCCACCCCGCTGGGGCCGGTGATCACGGTGAGACGGGCCATTGTTGCTGCGGTGGTGGCCTGCAGAGTAGGGGCACCCCCTGGCGCACTCCCGGTGGCGATGGCGAGGCTGCAACCGATGGACCTCACCAGCCTGCGGGCTGCGCTGAGCGAGTGGCGGGGCCTGCTGCTGCCCAGCCGTTTCGAGAAGGCCCAGCAGGGCGGCAGCCACAGCCTGCAGCTGGGTCTGCGCCACCTGGGGGGCATCCAGTGGCTGGAGCTCTGCTGGCAGGCGGAGGCGGCGCGGGTGCACGCCATAGCCCCGCCCCCCCGCCAGGGGGAGGGCAGCACCCTGGCCCAGCAGCTCCAGCACGGCCTGCGGGGCCTGGCCCTCACCAGCCTCGAGCAGCCCGGCTGGGAGCGGGTGGTGAGCCTCGGCTTCGCCCGCAGGCCGGGGGAGCCGCTGGAGAAGCGCCTGGTGATCGAACTGATGGGCCGCCACAGCAACCTGTTCCTGCTCGAGCGCGACCACCGCGTGGTGGCCCTGGCGCGGCAGGTGAAGCCGGGCCAGTCACGGCTGCGGCCGATCGGCACCGGCGACACGTACCAGCCGCCGCCCGCCGCCGCCGGCGAACCCGCCAGCGCAGCCCCCGGCTTTGCCGCCTGGCAGGAGCGCCTGTTGCTGCTGCCCCTGCCCCTGGAGCGGGCCCTGCGCGATGCCTTCCAGGGCATCAGTCCGGCCCTGGCCCGCCAGCTGGTGCCCGAAGCCTGGCTGGAGCAGCCGGTGGACACCCTCACGGAACGCCAGTGGCAGCAGCTCTGGCAGGCCTGGCGGAGCTGGCTGGCGGCCCTGGAGGCCGGGCAGTTTGTGTGGCAGCCCACGGCCACGGGCTACCGCTGCTGGGCGCCGGCTGAGCAGCCTGAAGCCGGGGATTCCGCCAGCCCCGCCCCCCCGGCCAGCACCACCGACCTGCCGATCACCTGCGACCTGCCGATCAACCGTGGCCTGGCCGGCTACTACGGCGAGCAGCTGGCCATTCGGCAGTTGCGGGACTGCCGCCAGCAACTCCAGCAGCAGCTGCGCAAGCTGGCCGATCAGCAGTCCCGCCAGGTGGCCGACCAGGAGGGCCTGCTGGCGGCCGCGGCGGGCAGCGACGCGCTGCAGCAGGAGGCCGATGCCCTGCTCAGCCAGCGCGAGCCCAGCCGCCAGTGCATCGATCAGGCCCAGAAGCTCTACCGCCGCGCCCGCAAGCTGCGGCGCTCGGTGGCGGCGATCACGCCCCGGCTGGAGCAGCATCGCCAGCACCTGGCGGCGATCGAGGCCAGCCTCACGTATCTAGAGCAGGCCGAGGACGTGGCCCAGCTGGAGGTGCTGCGCGAAGAACTGGAGGAGCTGCTGGGCCGTTCCACCCGTCCTGGGCGGCGCCAGCGGCGGGCCCTGGAGGCGGCCAGGGGCACCCCCAGCCCCCTGGAGCTGTGCACCGGATCCGGCGTGGTGGTGCAGGTGGGCCGCAACCACCGCCAGAACGAGTGGATCTCCTTTCGCCAGGCCCGCCGCGGCGACCTCTGGTTCCACGCCCAGGAACTGCCCGGCAGCCACGTGGTGCTCAAGAGCTCGGCCACCGCGGCGGCTGACAGCGACCTGCAGGTTGCAGCCGACCTGGCGGCCCACTTCAGCCGCGGCAGGGCCAACGGCCGGGTGCCGGTGGTGATGGTGCCGGTGGACGCCCTGCAGCGCATCCCCGGCGCCGCCCCAGGCACCGTGCGCCACCGCGGCGGCAGCGTGCTGTGGGGCGTCCCGGAACGGGCCCTTAGCCTGCTGGCAGCACGGCAGCCATGACCACGTCCCCCACCGACCCCGCTGCGCAGCCAACCGCCCAGGCCGCTGCCCAGCCCGGTGCGCCGCCGCCGCCGATCCGGGTGCCGCCGCCAGACGACCGCTCCCCCGACGCGTTCCCCGGGGAGGTGGAGATGAGCCTGATCGACCACCTCGAGGAGCTGCGCCGCCGCATCCTGCGCAGCCTGCTGGCGGTGGTGCTGGCGGCAGCGGGCTGCCTGGTGTTCGTCAAGCCCCTGGTGCGCCTGCTGGAGATGCCGGCCGACGGCATCCGCTTCCTGCAACTGGCGCCGGGGGAATTCCTGTTCGTGTCGTTGAAGGTGGCGGGCTACGCCGGTCTCAGCCTCGCCCTGCCCTGGGTGCTCTACGAGATCCTGGCCTTCGTGCTGCCCGGCCTCACCCGGAGGGAGCGCCGCCTGGTGGCACCGGCGGTGGCAGGGTCGGCCGTGCTGTTCGCCGCCGGCCTGGCCTTCGCCTGGTGGGCCCTGGTGCCAGCGGCCCTGCGCTTCCTGGTGAGCTACGGCGCCGACGTGGTGGAGCCGAGCTGGTCGATCGAGCGCTACCTCGACTTCGTGCTGCTGCTGATGGTGGCCACGGCCCTTGCCTTCCAGCTGCCGGTGCTGCAACTCATCCTGGGAGCCCTCGGCCTGATCCGCGCCCGCACGATGCTGGCGGCCTGGCGCTGGGTGCTGCTCGCAGCCGCGATCGCCGGCGCCGTGCTCACCCCCTCCACCGACCCGGTGACGATGCTGCTGCTGGGCGGGGCGATCACCGCCCTCTACCTGGTGGGAGTCGGCCTGGTGGCCCTGAGCGAACAGCTGCGGCCAGCAGCGGCCAGCGACGCCGCCTAGAGCAGATATTCGCCCAGCCGGTCGGAGGGCAGGTCGAGGGCCAGCCCCATGGCCCGCCCCAGCCGGGGCTTGTCGGCGGTGGTGCGCAGCCAGTGCCGCACCTGGCCGGCCACCCCCATGCCGTTGAGCATCCCGGCCACCTCCTCCAGCCTGGCCCCGTAGGCCTCGGGGGAGAGCGGGAACGACTGCTGCTCCAGATAGGCCCACATCACCTGCAGGTAGAGGCGCCCGCGCCGCTGCACGAGTTGCAGGTCGTAGGACACCTGCCAGCGCTGGCGCAGCAACTCCAGCAGCTCCGGCCCGCTGAGCGGCGGCGAGGGGGACGACGGGGGAACGGCAGGCTGCAAGGGCGGGAGGGTCGGGCCGAAAGAAGCTCCACAGGGAGCCCTAGCAGCAAAGGAGTCGATCGGCACGGCGTGGGGCTCACGCACAACAGCTTGTTGCAGACGACCTTGCCCGCCGGGATGCCGCGGCGGAGCGGGGAGGGCAGGTCTTAATGTGGCCGCCACGTTGCACCGGCTACACCGGCACGTTGTCCATGACCCAAATCCCAGCCAGCGCGAGTGGTGATGTGCCCGGAATGGGTCGTCGGCAGTTCATGAATCTGCTCACCTTCGGGTCGGTCACCGGGGTGGCCCTCGGGGCCCTCTACCCGGTGGTGAACTACTTCATTCCCCCCAAGGCGGCCGGCTCCGGCGGCGGCACCGCTGCCAAGGATGAGCTGGGCAACGCCGTCACCGCCAGTGGCTGGCTCAGCAGCCACAAGGAGGGCGACCGCAGCCTCGTGCAGGGGCTCAAGGGTGATCCCACCTACCTGATCGTGGAGGGCGAGGACGCCATCGGCAGCTACGGCATCAACGCGATCTGCACCCACCTGGGCTGCGTGGTGCCCTGGAACAGCGGCGCCAACAAGTTCATCTGCCCCTGCCACGGCTCCCAGTACGACGCCACCGGCAAGGTGGTGCGCGGTCCCGCCCCCCTCTCCCTGGCCCTGGCCCACGTGTCGGTGGAAAACGACAACGTGTTCCTGAGCCAGTGGACCGAGACCGATTTCCGCACCGGCGACAAGCCCTGGTGGGCCTGAACCGACAGATCCTTTCCTCCCCGTCGCCCCGTTCCCACCCCCGATGCGCCGCTCCCTCTCCTCCCTGCTCGCTTCCCTGATCGGCTCCAGCCTGGCCCTGGCCGTGATCCTGGGCGCAGCCAGCCCCAGCTGGGCCTACCCCTTCTGGGCCCAGCAGAACTACGCCAGCCCCCGCGAGGCCACTGGCAAGATCGTGTGCGCCAACTGTCACCTGGCCAAGAAGGCCACCCGGGTTGAGGTGCCCCAAGCGGTGTTCCCCGACACGGTGTTCAAGGCCGTGGTGGAGATTCCCTACGACACCTCGGTGCAGCAGATCGCCGGTGATGGCAGCAGCACCGGCCTGAACGTGGGCGCGGTGGTGATGCTCCCCGACGGCTTCACCCTGGCCCCCCAGGAGCGCCTGAGTGAGGAACTCAAGGAAGAGACCGCCGGGATCTACTACACCCAGTATTCCGACGACCAGCCAAACATCCTGCTGGTGGGGCCCCTGCCGGGCGACGCCCACCAGGAGATCGTGTTCCCGCTGCTCTCCCCCGACCCCGCCACCGACAGCAACATCCACTTCGGCAAGTACCAGCTGCACGTGGGCGGCAACCGGGGCCGCGGCCAGGTGTACCCCACCGGTGAGAAGAGCAACAACACCGTGTTCAACGCCCCGGCAACCGGCACCGTCTCGGCCATTTCCGCCGGCGATGGCGGCGCCACCGTGGTGGAAATCACCGCTGAGGACGGCACCACCACCACCGAGACCATTCCCGCCGGTCCGAGCCTGACCGTGGCCGTGGGTGACAGCATTGCGGCCGGCGCTGCCCTCACCAACGACCCCAACGTGGGGGGCTTCGGTCAGCTCGATGCCGAAATCGTGCTGCAGAACCCGGTGCGGATCTACGGCCTGCTGGCCTTCTTCGCCGCCATCGCCCTGGCCCAGATCATGCTGGTGCTGAAGAAGCGCCAGGTGGAGAAAGTGCAGGCCGCCGAAGGCATCGTCTGATCCCTGCTGATCTCCTGGTTCGAGCGATTTGACTCCGCTGTTCGCCTTCACCTCCCCGGGGCCCCTGGTCTTCCAGCTGGGCCCCTTTGCTCTGCGCTGGTATGGGCTGCTGATCGCCCTGGCGGTGCTGGCCGGCCTCAGCCTGGCCACCCGGCTCGGCAAGGCCCGCGGCATCGAACCGGCCCTGATCGCCGATCTGCTGCCCCTGCTGGTGCTGGGCGCCGTGATCGGCGCCCGGATCTACTACGTGGCCCTGGAATGGCGCCAGTACGCCGACAACCCGATCGAGGCCCTGGCGATCTGGCGCGGCGGCATCGCCATCCACGGCGCCCTGATCGGCGGCGTGCTCACCACGATCCTCTACTGCCGCTGGCGACGCCAGGCCTTCTGGCCCCTGCTGGATGTGCTCGTGCCGGCGGTGGCCCTGGGTCAGGCGATCGGCCGCTGGGGCAATTTCTTCAACTCCGAGGCCTTCGGGGTGCCCACCGATCTGCCTTGGAAACTCCTGATTCCCGCCGCCAACCGGCCGCCTGAATTCATCGACCAACTCCACTTCCACCCCACCTTCCTCTACGAATCGCTCTGGAATGTGGGCGTTTGCCTGCTGCTGCTGCTGTTGTTCCGGCAGGCCAGCCGCGGCCGTATCACCCTGCCGGCCGGTGCCCTGAGCTGCGTGTATCTGATGGCCTACAGCAGCGGCCGGGTGTGGATCGAGGGTCTGCGCATCGATCCCCTCTGCCTGTTCGCAGAACCGCCGTTCTGTGAGGGCGGCCTGCGCATGGCCCAATTGGTGAGTTTGCTGCTGATCGCCCTGGGCGGGGCTGGCCTGTGGTGGCTGATTGGTCGGCACCGGTCCCTGCCCGACCCGGCCGGAGTCACCCGTTGAGATCTCCCCGCGTCTGGATTGTGGGGGCCGGGCCGGGTGCCCCGGACCTGCTCACGCTCCGGGCTGCCCGAGCGATCGAGCAGGCCGAGGTGTTGGTGTACACCGATTCCCTGGTGAATCCCCAGATCGCCGCCCTCGCCCCGGAAGGCTGCGAGCGCATCCGCACCAGCAGCCTCACCCTGGAGGAGGTGCTGTCCCAGGTGCAGCAGCGGGCGGTCGCCGGCAAGCGGGTGGTGCGTCTGCACGACGGCGACCCCTGCCTGTATGGCGCCCTGGCCGAGCAGATCTGCCGTCTGGCCGATGCCGGCATCGCTGTGGAGGTGGTGCCCGGGATCAGCGCCTACCAGGCCACCGCCGCCGCCCTCAATGCCGAGCTCACGATCCCGGGTGTTGTGCAGACCATCGTGCTCAGCCGCACCGGCGGCCGCACGGGCGTACCGGAACGGGAATCGCTGGAGCGCCTTGCGGCCCTCCGGGCCTCCCTGTGCCTGTACCTCTCGGCCCGGCATGTGGAGGAGGTGCAGGCCGAGTTGCTGCGCCACTATCCAGCCGATACGCCGGTGGCCATCGGCTACCGGGTGAGCTGGCCCGACCAGTGGCTCACTGTGGTGCCCCTCAGCCAGATGGCCCAGGTGAGCCAGGAGCGCTCCCTGATCCGCACCACCCTCTACGTGGTGAGCCCGGCCCTGGCGCCCCCCGATCAGGCCCGCTCCAGGCTGTACTCGGCCAGCCACCGACACCTGTTCCGCGGCGGGGCGCCCGAAGATGATCCCCTGCCCTTCAACGATCCGGCCTTCCCCTGAGCCAGCTCAGGCCGCCGCAGTCGCTTCGGGCCCTAGGTCCCCGTAGAGCTCGCACTCCAGCCGCTGGCGATCAAAGCGGCAGCCCAGCCGGGCCACAATTGCCTCCAGATCCCGAGCGGCATTGCCCAGGCAGCAGGTGCCGCCAGGTGACGGGGTGACGTTGAACACCAGCCCCGGCAGGGCGGGGATGCTGGCCTCCCCGAGCATCAGCTTGCGATTGGCCTTGTCGATCAGCTGGGGGCGCACGCCGCCATAGCCCTCGGCGAAGCGGAGATCCTCCAGCTGCATCCCGGGCACGATCTTGCGGGCATCGGCCAGAAACAGCCGCCGCCGCAGCCAGGGCACCTCAAACAACAGATTCTTGAAGATGTAGTTGCGAATGTCGGCGATGCGCAGCAGCTGCCAGAACACCGCCAGCACCGCCCAGTCGAGCCGCAGCACCTGCAGAAACTCCCAGAAAGAGGCAGGCTTGTAGCGCTCCAGCAGCGGCAGCAGCAACGCCGTGGGGCCAAACCGGGTCTTGCCGGGCGCGCGCACGTCGGGATCACCGTGAATAGCGGCGAAGGGCAGCTTGTCGTTCTGAACCGTGTACACCTTGCCGTTCAGCAGGTCGGGAGTGAAGTAGAAGCTGCCGGCCACCGGCAGGCAGGAGTACTCCAGGCCGAAGCCCATCCGCTGGGCCATCAGCAGGCTGTGGGCTCCTGCATTCACCACCACATGGCGAGCCAGGATCTGGCGCGGCGCCGCCGGCGTGCCATCTCCGGCCAGGCCAGCACCGCAGCCGGGGGTGGGAGCCAGGGTCACCCGGAACAGCTCCCCCTCCGGGATGATCTCCTCCACAGTGGTCCCCAGCTGCAGATCGAGCTGGCGCCGCCCAGCGGCTGTGCCCGCGCTCGTGGCAATCGCCGCCCTGGCCTGATCCACGAACGACTGGGCCAGCGCCTCGTAATCCACAGCGGTGTAAGTGCTGCGGATGCCGATGGCCAGCAGGGGCTCCGGGCGCAACTGGCCATCGATCAGGGCCACAGTCGGCTCCCATTCGGCAATCTGCTCCTTCTCCAGCAGCTCCATGGCTGGAAAGTGGGGAGAGAAGCGGGCAAAGCGCTCGCGCAGGAAGGCGCACTCCCGCTCGCCCACCGCCAGCACCATCTTCGGGGTGCGAAACACGCAGTGCTGGCGCTGCTCCGGCTCCAGCAACGCGGCGTAGTGCACGATCATCTCCGCCGTGCGCTTCACCGCCACCGCCTTGTCCAGCGTGTAGTTGGTCTCGATATCGCCGCAGTGGATGGTCTGGCTGTTGTTGGTGGCTCGGGAGTTCACCTGGGCCAGCTGGTCGTAGCGCTCCACCAGGGCAATGCGGCCCAGGTCCGTGTATCGGGCCAACTCGAACAACAAGGCCGTGCCGCACACGCCACCCCCCACGATCAGCACGTCCACCGGAGCATCCGCCTTCGCCTCAGCCTGCCCATCCCGTGGCTGCTCCCCCCGCGGGGGTGACGAACCATCGGCGGCGAACGGGGCGATGCTCACGGGCTGGGCGGAAGAACGACAGGGCTATGGCTCCCATGGTCGCCGATCACCCCCCAGAGGCAGACAGCAGCAGCAGCAGGAAGCAGGCCGGTGGTGGGCCGTGTTTTAAGCTCGATTCACAACGCGCCGGTCCGGTCCACGACGGGATGCCAGGCTGCGGGGTAGTGTCAGTTCAGGTCCCGACCTGAGGGGCACACAATCGGGCGATTAGCACAGCGGTAGCGCACTTCCTTCACACGGAAGGGGTCACTGGTTCGAATCCAGTATCGCCCATTCAAGGAATCCCTCATTTACTCCAATTCAGGAGTTCCTAATCAGGATTCTCATGGCAACGTCCCTGCAGAGCAGGGCCGATCATCAGCGCAATGGTGCTTGAGCGCGCAGAGTTGATCGCGCAAGACAGTCAGGCTGCAGCCAAGCATGACCCCAGGCGAGGCAGAGCTCAGCTGGATGTCAACTAGATAATTGTTGTGTTGCGCAGGAATTCCTGCGTGTCCGGCAGGACAGAGGCACAATGCCGGCACACAGCACGTGTCGTGCCCGATGCCTGAGTCCCGCCCGTGAATGCCGAGCTGATCCCGGAACTGCAACGACTCGGCCAGCGCTTGGCACAGGCGCGCCAGGCCCAGGGCATCAGTCTCGACGACCAGGCCGAACGGCTGCACATGGGCGCCGAGCAGCTGCGGGCCCTGGAGGAGGGCAACCGCGAGGAACTCCCGGAAGCGGTGTTCGTGGTGGCCCAGGCGCGCCGGGTGGCGACCAGCCTTGGCCTCAACATCGATGAGGACATCACAGCCCTGCGCGGCAATCAGGCCTTCCAAGCCCGCACGCCCCAGCGGCAGCTCCAGCCCAGACCCGTGTCGCCACCAGCCCCCCCCGCCCAGCGGGCTGGAGAGCTGGCGGATCCCAGCCCGTCACGGCAGCCGCCGCGTCGTCTGCTCGGCCTGGGCGCTGCCCTGGTGGCCATCGCGGGCCTGGCCTGGGGGCTGCAGCACAGCTTCAGCGGCAGCCGGCAGGCCCCCCAGCCCCAGTCACCCGTCCAGTCCCAGACGAGCAGCCCGCAGGCCGCTCCCGACCCCAGCCAGCCAACTGCCGCCAGCCCAGCGACCCAGACCGAACTGGTGCTGCGCAGCGCCGAACCCAGCTGGGTGGAAGTGCGCGCCGCCGGCGGGGAACTGCTCTACCGGGGCACCCTGAAGGGCGAGCAGCGCGTCCCCCTGAAGGGCGACGTGCAGGTGCTCGCCGGCCGTCCCGACCTGGTCACAGCCGCCAGCGGCACGGCCCAGGCCAAGCCCCTCGGCCCGATCGAGGCCGTGACCTGGTATCGCTTCAGCCCAGCGTCGAGTCCAGCAGGGGAGCAGGCTCCAGCACCCTGAGCTCTACGCCGCTGGCCTCCAGCACCACCTCAGCGCAGGAGCGCAGGCTCCAGCGCTCCAGGCTCAGATCCGGGGCAGCATCGCCGGGATCCGGCAGACGGGGAACCAGCTCCACCTCGAGCAGTTGAGCGTCAGCAGACCGTGCCGGCAGCACCCGGATCGCATCGATCACAGCGGCGGGGCGACGGTCGAGGGCGGCGGCCAGGCGCAGCAGCAGGGCCATGCCGGCCACGCAGCGGCGCTGCTCACGGCCAGTGATCAGCTGCCACGACTCATGGCGCTTCTTGGGCAGGCTGCGGCGGTGGTAACGGGCAATGGCCGCCACCATCAGGTGCTCGGTCTGGGAGTACCCCAGCAGCTCACCGTGGCGGATGAGATACCAGGTGTGTTTGTGATAGGCCGAGATGTTGATGCTCTTGCCGCAGGTGTGCAGCTGGGCGGCAGCCCAGAGCAGCTGGCGGCCCTCACCGTCATCGTGATGCAGCAGGCCCCGGGTCTGGTCGAAGAGGCTGAGGGCATGGCCGGCCACCCGGTCGGCCCGTTCCCGATCCACATCGAAGGTGCGGGCCAGATGCAGCACCGTGCGCTCGCGGATCGAACTCTGGAAGGAGAAGCGATCGCCGAGCAACTGGTTGCGCAGCATCCAGTCCACGATCAGCCCCTCGCGCAGGGCCCGGTCGCACACCACCAGGTCCCTGGCACCGAGCATGGCCATGGTGGTCTGCAGGATCAGCGCCCCGGGCACGATGATCTCGGCCCGCCGCTCGTTGATCGCCGCCAGCCCGCGGCGCTGCTCCGGGGTCATCACCACCAGCCGGGCCACCAGCTGGTCGATCCGCTCCTTGCTGAGGCGGTAGCCCTGCAACTTCAGCGGCGGCGTGGGATCCTCCGCCGCTGCCAGGGAGGCCAGGGCCATGGCCGTGCCGCTGGTGCCCACCAGCTGGGGGGTTTCAGCGGGATGGAGGGCCTTTTTCAGCTCGGCCACCGCCGGATCCATCGCCCCCTGGATGTAGGCCTGCAGGAAGCCGCGGCGATCAGGCGGCAGGGGATCGGTCTGGCAGAACTCCCGCTGCAGCCGCACGGCGCCGATGCGCGTGCTGGTGAGCACCCGGGCGTCGGAGCCATCGGCCAGCACCAGCTCGGTGGAGCCGCCGCCGATGTCGATGATGGCGTGGGGCCGCTCGCCGAAGGCCATGCCGGAGAGCACCCCCAGGTAGATCAGACGGGCCTCCTCCGGCCCGCTCACCAGGTCCACCTCCAGACCCAGCTGGTCCTGGAGGGTCTGGAGAAACTGGCCGCCGTTGGGGGCCTCGCGCACGGCACTGGTGGCGGCGGTCACGATCTGCTCCACGCCGTGGCTCTCGGCCAGCTGGGAGTCGTGGCGGAGGGTGCGGAAGGCCCGCTCCATGGACTCGGCGCTGAGGTCACCGCTCACGGGGTCGCGTTCCCCCAGCCGGGTGGTGGCCTTTTCCGCCAGCAGTACGGAAAAACTGCGCAGCTGCTCGTCCACCTCAGCGATCAGCAGGTGGATCGAGTTGGTGCCGATGTCGATGGCCGCCACCCGCCGCCGGCCGGCCTGCAGGGGAGTGGGGGCCTGGGCCATGGGAAAGGCGGGGAGCCTGGCGGCGCCACTTTGCCACCCCTGGCGCCCCCTAGCCTGGCCCGCAACGGGATGCAGCGATGCAGGGCACAGCACGCAGGGCAGCACAACCGGCCCGCTGGCGCGCCTGGCTGGAACTGGTGCGCTGGCACAAGCCCAGTGGCCGGCTGATCCTGCTGATCCCGGCCGGCTGGAGCCTGTGGCTGCTGCCCCAGACCCCGCCGCCCCTGGCCCTGGTGGGCTGGATCGTGCTGGGCGGCCTGGCGGTGAGCGCGGCCGGCTGCATCGCCAACGACCTCTGGGACCGGCGCATCGACCCCATGGTGGATCGCACCAGCAGCCGCCCCCTCGCCAGCGGCCGGCTGGGGGTGGCGGAAGCTCTGGCCCTGCTGCTGCTCTGCCTGCTGGCCGCCCTGGCGGTGGTGCTGCTGGGGATCCCCCCCGGCCAGCGGGGCCTCTGCCTGCTGCTGGCCCTGGCCTGCCTGCCTCTGGTGCTGCTTTACCCCTCGGCCAAGCGCTGGTTCGGCTATCCCCAGTTGGTGCTGGCCCTCTGCTGGGGCTTCGCCGTGCTGATTCCCTGGGCGGCGGCCACCGGCGATCTGGCCGGCGGCTGGCCCCTGCTGCTCACCTGGCTGGCCACGGTGCTCTGGACCTTCGGCTTCGACACGGTGTACGCCATGGCCGACCGCAGCGACGACCGCCGCATCGGCGTGCGCAGCAGCGCCCTCAGCCTCGGCCGCCGCGCACCCCTGGTGGTGACCCTCTGCTATGCCGGCACGGCCCTCTGCCTGGCCCTGGCCGCCGGCCTGCGCGGCCTGCAGCCCCTGGGTTGGTTGCTGGGGCTGATGGCGGCGGCCGCCATGGTGCGCCAGGGCTGGCTCCTGCGGCACCAGGAACGAACCGCTGAGCCGCCGCCGGCCGGGGTCTACGGCCGCCATTTCAGCCGCCAGGTGCAACTGGGCGGCCTGCTGCTGCTGGCCCTGATCGTGGGGCGCTGGCCATGAGCACTCCCCTGGCCTGGCCCCAGCCGCTGCAACCGGGCGACCGGGTGCGCCTGGCCGCGGCCAGTTCCGCCCTCGACGACCCCGCCGCCATCGCCAGGCTGGAGGCGGGGCGCGCCGTTCTGGAACGCTGGGGGCTGGAGCTGGACAGCCGGCCGATCCACGGCCGCAGCTGGGGCTACCTGGCCGGGCGGGACGACGAGCGCCGGGGCGACCTGCTCGGGGCCGACCGCGATGGGGCCGCCCTGGTGGCCTGTGTACGGGGCGGCTGGGGGTCGGCCCGGCTGCTGGAGCGGCCGCTGGTGCTGCCGCCCCGCTGGCTGCTGGGCTTCAGCGACGTGACCTCCCTGCTCTGGGCCCAGCTGGCCCAGGGCCATGGCGGCGGCCTGCACGGCCCCCTGCTCACCACCCTGGCGGCGGAGCCGGCCTGGAGCCAGGAGCGCCTGCGCCAGCTGCTGTTTGGCGAGATGCCAGCGGCCCTGGAGGGGCAGAGCTGGCGGGCGGGGGTGGCCGAGGGGCCCCTGCTGGTGGCCAACCTCACCGTGGCCACCCACCTGCTGGGCACGGCCCACCTGCCCGCCCTGGCCGGCGCGATCCTGGTGCTGGAGGACGTGGGCGAAGCGCCTTACCGCATCGATCGCATGCTCACCCACTGGCGGCTGAGCGGCGCCCTGGGCCAGCTGGCCGGCATCGCCTTCGGCGCCTTCAGCGACTGCGAGGACGAGGAGGAAACCGAAGACGACGGCCTGAGCACGAGCGACGGGGCCGCCCATCGCCGTCTTGAACAGGTGTTGCGCGAGCGCACGCTGGATCTGGGCATCCCGGTGCTGGCCGGCCTGCCCCTGGGCCACCGCTGCGGCAACGCCGCCCTGCCCCTGGGAGCCTGGGCCCGCCTGGACGCCGACGCCGGCCGGCTGGAGCTGGTGGCCTGGCCACCGCCCTCACCCGCGCTCTGAAGCCAGCACCGCCGCGGCGATGGTGAGGTCGAAGGGGGTGGTGAGCTTGATGTTTGAGGGGGGCGCCTCCAGCACCTGCACCGGCCAGCCCAGCCGCTCGAACAGGGCCGCGTCGTCGGTGACGCTCCAGCCCTCGGTGCTGGCGGTGGCATGGGCCTGGCGCAGCTGCTCCACCGGAAAGCCCTGGGGGGTCTGGGCAGCCCAGAGCGCGCTGCGGTCCGGGGTGGCGGTGATCGTGCCCGCGCCATCCACCTGCTTGATGGTGTCGGTCACCGGGGTGGCCGCGATCACGGCGCGGCCGGCCATGACGGCCTCGGCGCAGCGGCTGAGCAGGGTGGGATCCACCAGGCAGCGGGCACCATCGTGGATCAGCACCCCTGCCGCATCGGCGGGCAGGGCGGCCAGGCCCCGACTCACCGACTCCTGGCGGGTGTCGCCGCCGAGGATCCACTGCACCGGCTTGGCCGGCGCGGCAGCGGCCACCAGCGCGGCAATCGGCTCGGCATCCACCGGCTGGCCGACGATGCCGATCCAGTGGATCGCCTCACAGGCCAGGGCCGCCTCCAGGGTCCAGGCCAGCACCGGCCGGCCGGCCACCTCCAGGAGCAGCTTGTTGCCGGCGGCCCCCATGCGGCGGCCACTGCCTGCGGCGGCAATCAGCAGATGCACAAACAACAACCCGGGTCGGGTGAGATTGAACGGGCTCCATACAATCAGCCCGCCGTGCCTGTGCCAGTGAGATGCGCGCCCTGTTCCTGATCCCGGGCGAGAGCAGCCGCCAGCTCCAGGCCTTTGCGGCCGTGGCGGCCGTGGCCGAGCAACTGGGGGCGGAGGTGCAGGTGGTGTGTCCTCCAGGGGCCACGGCGCTCTGGACCCTTCACCCGGCCAGGGTGCGTGCCATCCCCTTCCCCTTCGCGGCCGCCACCCTGGCCGACTGGGCCAACCTGCTGGGCTCGGTGCGCGAGCCCGACTTCCAGCTCTGCATCAACCGGGCCAGCGGCCGCCAGGTGGACCTGATGCTGTCGATGAGCCACATCCCCACCCGGGTGGCCGCCGGCGGCTTCTCCGCCACCAACACCGTGCAGCCAGCGCAAGGGATCTGGGAAGCCCAGGCCTGGCAGGCCTTCCTGCAGCCGATCGGCGTGCAGCTCAACGCCGATGCCTTCCGCCTCAGCCTGGCCAGAACCGACCTGGACGCGGCCGCAGCCGCACTGCCCAGCGGCGATGGCCCCCTGCTGCTGCTGGCCCCGTCCGGGGGCCAGGCCGACTGGCCGGCGCACCAGTGGCAGGCCCTGCCCGAGCACATCCGCCAGCGCCTGCCAGGCCTGCGCACGCTTGAAGCGGGTGGCGGTTCGGCCCGGGCCCAGGCCGCCCGGCTGGCCTCAGCCGACGTGGTGCTGGCCAGTGATGCCACTTGCATGGAGCTGGCCCTGATGCTCGGCCTGCCGCTGGTGGCCCTGGGCCGCAGCGCCGCCGAACTGCCCAGCCGCGAGGGCGTGCGGGGCGTCGGCAGTGCTGAGCACCTGGCCGCCCTCGACAGCGAGGCCGTGCTGTTGGCCCTCGGGCTGGGCTGAGACAGGGCGGGCCATACGATCACAGCCCTTCCCGCCGCTGCCTCGATGGCCCCAGTCACCCCCCTTGCCGGCCAGGTCGCCCTCGTCACCGGGGCCAGCCGGGGCATCGGTTCCGCCATCGCCAGGGAACTGGCCGCCGCCGGCGCCACGGTGGTAGTGAACTACGCCAGCTCCCCCGACGCGGCCCAGGCAGTGGTGGCCGAGATCCAGGCGTCCGGCGGCCAGGCCTGGGCCCACCAGGCCAACGTGGCCGATGAGCAGCAGGTGGAGGCGATGGTGAAGGCGGTGCTGGAGAAGGAGGGCCGCCTCGACGTGCTGGTGAACAACGCCGGCATCACCCGCGACGGCCTGCTGATGCGGATGAAGACCGCCGACTGGCAGAGCGTGATCGACCTCAACCTCACCGGCGTGTTCCTCTGCACGCGGGCCGTGAGCCGCTCAATGCTCAAGGCCCGCAGCGGCCGGATCGTCAACATCACCTCGGTGGTGGGCCTGATGGGCAATCCGGGCCAGGCCAACTACAGCGCCGCCAAGGCCGGCGTGATCGGCCTCACCCGCAGCAGCGCCGCTGAATTCGCCAGCCGCGGCGTCACCGTGAACGCCGTGGCCCCGGGCTTCATCGAGAGCGACATGACCGCCGAGCTCGACAAGGAGCCGATCCTCAAGGCCATCCCCCTGGGCCGCATGGGCCAGCCCGCCGAGGTGGCCAGCGCCGTGCGCTTCCTGGCCGCCGACCCCGCCGCCGCTTACATGACGGGCCAGGTGCTGCAGGTGGATGGCGGCATGGTGATGCGCTGACGGCTCAGGGGCTGCCCGGGCTGCTCGGGCTCGCCACGGGTTTGCCGAGCTCCTCGCGCAGCTGGCGGATGCGCTGCAGCAGCCGCAGGCGCCGGCTGCGGGCCGTGAGGGTGAGGAACAGGCGCAGCGGCACATAGATCAGTGCCATCACCACCCCCAACAGCGTGACCAGCACAAACACCATGGCGTTGGCACTGGTGGAGGGGTCGAGCAGCACCACATCGCCAGGCGACTCCAGGGCCGTCTCCAGGGCTTGGGTGAGCAGGTCGTCCATCGGCGGCCCAGGGGCCTTGCGCTGTTGGCCGAACCCTATCGACGCCCGCAGGATTCGGCTTTCCCCACCGCGGAGCCTGCAGCCGACATGGGAGCCTGGGGCACAAGAAATCTCTATTCCCCGATGGCCAAGCTGGTCAGTTTTTCCGATGAGTCGCGCGCGGCCCTGGAGCGGGGCGTCAACGCCCTGGCCAACGCCGTGAAGGTCACCATCGGGCCCAAGGGCCGCAACGTGGTGCTGGAGCGCTCGTTCGGTGCTCCCGACATCGTCAACGACGGGGTGACGATCGCCAAGGAGATCGAACTGGAGGATCCCTTCGAGAACGTGGGCGCCAAGCTGATCCAGCAGGTGGCCAGTAAAACCAAGGACACCGCGGGCGACGGCACCACCACCGCGACCGTGCTCGCCCAGGCCCTGGTGCACGAAGGCCTGCGCAACGTGGCCGCAGGGGCCAATCCGGTGGGGCTGCGCCGCGGCATGGAGCGGGCCACAGCCCAGGTGGTGGCCGGCATCGGCGAGCGCGCCCAAGCGGTGAGTGGCGACGCCATCCGCCAGGTGGCCAGCGTGAGTGCCGGCAACGACGAGGAGATCGGCCGGATGATCGCCGAGGCCATGGAGCGGGTGAGTGCCGACGGCGTGATCACCGTGGAGGAATCCAACTCCCTGGCCACCGAACTGGAGATCACCGAGGGCATGGCCTTCGACCGGGGGTATGTGTCGCCCTACTTCGTGACCGACCAGGAGCGGCGCGAGTGCGTTTTTGAGAATGCCCTGATCCTGGTCACCGACCGCAAGATCAGTTCCATCACCGATCTGGTGCCCGTGCTGGAGGCCGTGAGCAAGGCGGGCCGTGCCCTGCTGATCATTGCCGAGGATGTGGACGGTGAGGCCCTGGCCACCCTGGTGGTGAACAAGAACCGCGGCGTGCTGCAGGTGGCCGCCGTCAAGGCACCCGGCTTCGGGGATCGGCGCAAGGCCAGCCTGCAGGACATCGCCATCCTCACCGGCGCCACCGTGGTGAGCGAAGACCAGGCCATGACCCTGGACAAGGTGAACCTGGCCGACCTGGGCAGCGCCCGCCGGATCACGATCACCAAGGACGACACCACGATCGTGGCCAGTGGCGACCACCAGCAGGCCGTGGCCGACCGGGTGACCGCGATCAAGCGGGAGCTGGAGCGCACCGACTCCGACTACGACCGCGAGAAGTTGCAGGAGCGGATCGCCAAGCTGGCCGGTGGCGTGGCGGTGATCAAGGTGGGCGCACCCACCGAAACCGAACTGAAGAACCGCAAGCTACGCATCGAGGACGCCCTCAATGCCACCCGTGCGGCGGTGGAGGAGGGCATCGTTTCCGGTGGTGGCACAACCCTGCTGGAGCTGGCCGAGGGGCTCACCGAGCTGGCCGCGGGTTGCCAGGGCGATGAACGCACCGGTGTGGAAATCGTGCAGCGGTCCCTGGCTGCCCCCGTGCATCAGATTGCCGCCAACGCGGGCGCCAACGGTGCCGTGGTGAGCGCCGAGATCCTTCGCCAGGGCAAGGGCTTCAACGCCCTCAGCGGGGTGTACGAAGACCTGCTGGCTGCCGGCATTCTCGATGCGGCCAAGGTCACCCGCCTGGCCCTGCAGGATGCCGTGTCGATCGCGGCCCTGTTGATCACCACCGAGGCCGTGATCGCCGACAAGCCGGAACCCCCTGGCCCCGCCGCCGGTGGCGACATGGGTGGCATGGGTGGCATGGGTGGAATGGGTGGCATGGGCATGCCCGGAATGATGTGATCCCTGAGGATCAGCACCAGTCAGACAGCAGCAATCAGAGGGAGCGCACCAGGGTGGCGTGGATGCGGCACACCGTGATCGCCTCGCGGGGCGGGTTCATGCAGAGCCGCCCCAGCTCCCGGTTGAGGGCCTGGATCTGACCGAGATGGAAGCTCGTCAAGGGCATGCCCAGCAGCATGGTGCTCATCAACACCAACCCTGAGCCAGCCAACAACCCGGGGCGATGTCCGGTTTGAGCCATCAAGCTTGAGCGTGCCATGCGTCCTCCCTGCCAGCGCAACACTGATTCCAGTGTGTGCATCGGCTGAACGGGCAGCAGCCTGGCTTTTGAAAAATTTTCGCGGGCTCAGCCGATCGCGCGGCAGTAGGCGGCCACCTGCAGATCGATACCGGTGATCGCTGTGCCCACCACCACGGCGTCAGCTCCCTGTTCCAGGGCCTGGCGGGCCTGCTCCGCAGAGGCCACACCGCCCTCGCAGATCAGCGCCACCCCGGGCGGCAGATCCCGACGCAGATCCTGCAGCAGTTGCCAGCCCGGCGGCCGCTGGCCCGCCGTGGCCTCGGTATAGCCGTAGAGCGTGGTGCCCACCCAGCTGCAGCCCAACTGGGCAGCCCGCAGTCCATTGGCCAGGCTGTCCACATCAGCCATGAGCACAGCCCCGAGTTCGCTGCGGGCACGGCCAATCAGCTCGGCCAGATCGGCAGCCTGCGGGCGCAGCCGCTCGGTGGCATCAATCGCCACCACATCGGCGCCGGCCGCCCAGACGGCGCGGATCTCCTCCCAGCCCGGCGTGATGTACACAGGGCTGTCGGCAAAGGTGCGCTTCCACAGGCCCACGATCAGGGCATCCGGGCAGCGCCGGCGCACCGCGCCGATGTGTTCCGGACTCTCCAGCCGCACGCCACTGGCACCGTTGCGCAGGCTGGCCTCCGCCATGGCGGCGATCACCTGGGGATCGCGCAGGGGCGAACCCTCGGGGGCCTGCACCGACACGATCAGGCCACTGGGATGGGGCAGGGACATGGCCAAGGAGTGGGAAGAGATCAGCTGAGTTTGCGGTTGAGCAGGGGGCGGATCAACAGGAACAGACCACCGGCCAGGACGGCCAGAATCAGCAGGCAGACGCCGGCGCTGAGCTGGCCGTAGGGGGCCTCCAGCACCACGGCACGCAGGGAGAACTGGCCGGCATAGGCGGCCCGGATCGGTTCAATCGCGAAGGTGAGCGGATTGAGGGCCGCCAGCCAGCCCAGCCAGCCGGGCATGAAGGAGAGGGGGGCCAGGGCAGTGCTGGCAAACAGCAGTGGCAGGTTGGCCACGAAGATCACGGCGATCAGCTCGATGTGACCCGGCAGGGCGAAGGCCAGTCCCAGGCTCAGGGCGGTGACGGCGAACACCAGCAGCAGCAGGGTCACGAGCACCAGCAGCAGACCGGCCCCCCCGGGCCAGCCGTAGCCGAGCAGGGCTGCGGTGGCCATGATCGCCAGGCTCTGGATCAGGCTGATCACGGTGATGTACAGCACCGAGGCCAACACAATCGAGCTGCGGGAGCGCAGGGGCGCCACCAGCAGGCGATTGAGAAAGCCGAATTCTCGATCGAACATCACCGGCAGGCCGGCGTTGAGGGCGCCACTGAAGGCGGTGAACACGATCACCCCGGCCCCGAGAAAGCGGCCATAGCTCATGCCGCCCGGCAGCATGCCCTCCGGGGCGTTGGCGAACAGGGCGCCGAACAGCACCAGCCAGATCAGGGGCTGCAGCACGCCGGCCACCAGGGTGGAAGGGCGGCGCTGCAGTTGCACGAACAGTCGCCGGGTGAGGGCCAGGGTTTCCTGGCTGATCTCAGCAGCAGCAGACGCGGATGTCATGGCGGCAGGGGGAAGGACGGCAGGCGGACGGTGAACGGAAGCGGAGCGGGGTCAGGGAGGTCAAGGAAAGGGGCGATCAACGCATGCTCTGCTTGCGCTCCGCCTTGGCGTCGCGGCTGCCGGCCACGGCCAGCTCCGCATCCATCAACGTGCGCCCGGTGGCCTGGAGATACACATCATCGAGGCTGGGGCGGCTCTGGGCGAGCGCAAACACCGGCAGGTCGGCCCCGGCCAGCTGGCGGCGCAACAGCTCCACCGCGCCGGTGTCCTCCACCACCAGGTTGAGGGAATAGCCCTGGGCCCGGTTCACCACCACCTGGCGCACCCCAGGGCAATCCTGCAGGAGCCGCTGCACCCGGTCGGCCTCCTCGGCATCGCTGAATTCCCGCACCCGCAGGGTCACCCGATCCCCACCGAGGGCGTTCTTGAGGGCATCGGGACTGCCCTCGGCGATCACCCGGCCGGCATCGATGATCGCCAGCCGATCGGCCAGGGCGTCCACTTCCTCCAGGTAGTGACTGCTCAGCAGCACGGTGGTGCCGCCGTCGCAGAGCTCCCGCAGCACCCGCCAGATTGCAGCCCGGCTCTCGATGTCCAGGCCCACAGTGGGCTCGTCCAGCACCAGCAGCTGGGGACTGTGGAGCAGACCGCAGGCCAGGTCGAGCCGGCGGCGCATGCCGCCGGAATAGCCGCCACAGCGGCGATCGATCCAATCGCCCATCCCCAGCAGCTCGATGAGCTCGGCAATGCGCCGCTGTCGCCGGCTGCGGTCGAGGTGGTAGAGGTCGCCCTGGAGCTGAAGCAGCTCACGGCCGGTGAGGATTTTGTCGATGGCCACCTCCTGGGCTACGTAGCCCAGCAGAGATCGCACCAGGCGCGGCTCCTGCAGAGCATCCACCCCAGCCACCCGAACGCTGCCGCCATCCGGGGCCAGCAGGGTGCAGAGAATGCGCAGGGTGGTGGTCTTGCCTGCCCCGTTGGGACCCAACAGGCCATAGAGACTGCCGGCCGGCACGCTCAGTTGCACGCCGTCGAGGGCGTGCACGGCCGAATCGCCACGCCCATAGGTCTTGCGCAGATCTTGGATCTGGATCAGTGGCTCGCCCATCTGAGCCGTGGCCCCAGGTTTCAGGGGGCCAATGTAGGCAGCACAGCCGGCGGCAGCGCCAGGGCCTGGGCCAGCGGCAGCCGTGCCAGCAGCAGCAACAGACAGATCCCGAACAAGTAGAGAATCGACCAGCGGAACAGTGCCCGAGCCCGCTGGGGGTTCTCCGGCTCTCCCGCCAGGGCCGAGCTGAGCTGCAGCAGCCGACCGTTGAACGGCAACACCAGCAGCCCGTAAAGCAGACCGCCGGCAGGGAGCACCAGCGGGGCCAGCAGGCTGAGCACCACCGTGGCCCAGGCGTAACGACAGATGGCCCGGCCCGTGAAAGCCACACCCTTCACCACGGGCAGCATTGGAATGCCCACAGCGCGGTAATCGTCGCGCAGGAGCAGCGCCAGGGCCCAGAAATGGGCGGGCGTCCATACCATCACCAGGGCAAACAGCCACCAGCCTCCCCAACCCAGCTGGCCAGTGGTGGCAGCTGCGCCCACCAGGGGCGGGATGGCACCGGCCACGCCGCCGATCACGATGTTCTGGGAGGTGCGGGGCTTGAGCAGGGCGGTGTACAGCAGCACATAGCTGCACAGGCCCAGCAGGGCCAGGCTGGCCGCCAGGGCATTGACCCCCACCACCAGCACCAGCACGGACCCGGCCGTGAGCAGGCCCGCCAGGGTGAGAGCCTGCCCCTGATCCAGACGGCCGGAAGGCAAGGCCCGGCGACTGGTGCGCTGCATGCGCCCATCGAGATCCTGCTCCCAGATGCAATTGAGCACCCCGGCCGCCGCCGCCGCCAGGCTGCCGCCCACCAGGGTGGCCAGCACCGTGGCGGCAGGAATCGGAGCCGAGCCGACGGGATCGCTCACGGCCATGCCCGCCAGGGTGGTGGCCAGCAGCAGGGGAATCAGACGGGGCTTGGCCACCTCCAGCCAGGCGGGCAGCCGCACCGAAGGCCGCACGGACTGGGTCTGGACAGGCAGCAGCGGGGACGCAGCCTGGGAGGGGGCACTAACCATGGCTGGGTACCGGGGTGGCGGGGCGAAACGGCAAAGCAAGCGTGCGGCCGAGGCTGGCGCCCAGCAGGGCAACCAGCAGAGCGGCCACCGCCTGGTGGGCGATGGTCACTGCCGGCACCGCCAGACCCAGGCGCAGGGTGGTGATCCCGAGCACCACCTGGCCGACCACCAGCAAGGCGGCGGCCAGGCAGGCCCAGCGCTGCCAGCGCTGGCCAGGCGGCAGGGCCCAGCTGGCGGGCAGCAACAGCAGCACGGCAACAGCGGCCGGCCGGGCCACCAGGCGATGGCGCCAGAGCAGCTCGCAGCCATCGCCAGCCGTGAGACAGCGCTCCGCAGCCCAGGTGCTGGCCAGGGAGCCTCCCAGCAGGCACTGGCTGAGCACCAGGGCCAGGGATAGGAGCAGCAGCGGCAACCACCAGCGGGGCACAGCGGCTGGAGAGCCCCCCACCGCAGTGGGTTGAACCGGAGCCGACACCACCAGGGCCTGATGCACGCCACTCAGCAGGATCACCAGGGTCAGGGCCGTGGCCAGGTGGGCGGTGACGAGAGGGGCCGCCAAGAGGCGGGTCACCGTGAGGGCCCCCAGTCCCCCCTGCACGGCAACAAGCAGAAGGGCCATCAGGGAGGCCACTGGCAGCCAGGTGGGCAGTCGGCTGCGGCCCAGCCAGCTGGCGGCCGTCAGCACCAGCAGGGCCACCCCCACCACGAAGGCGTCGAGGCGGTGGAACCACTCCAGAAACACCTGCAGGTTGAGCTGACCACCGGGCAGCAGAGAGCCGTAACACAGGGGCCAGTCGGGACAGGCCAGACCGGCCTGCATCACCCTGGTGGCCCCACCGATCACCACCAGAGCCACCAGGGCCACCACCAAGTGGGCGGTGAGGGTGGCCAGCCGCTGCTGGATCGGAGCCCCCCCAGACGATCCTTCACCCCAGGAGGAGCGAGGGACCCCAGCGCCAAGGGGGGTGATGACGGCGGACGCCGGTCGTGCCACGAAACCCCTGAAATCGATTCGCACCGTAGCCAGATTGACCAGAGGCCAGAGCGGTCGTAACAGGTTGGCGATCTTGATTTCAAGACACAAATCAAGGGCTGGATCCAGCCTCGATTGATCATCACAAGACATCCCCAGATGGGGGCATGCCGGCTACGGACGGCTGCAATGTGAGGCGATTCACATCCAAAGCCCCGCCTGGTTCGCAGGTGTGCATCACTGCCCATAAGGTGGTGCAACGCTTCCTCGTACCCGTGCGTATTCGCACCGCTGCTACCACCGCCCTGGCCGCGATGGCCCTTGTGGTGACGGGGCTGGTGATCGGCACCCAAGTGAACCTGCTGCCGGACGATGCCAGCAGCAACGCCGCCGCTTACGACAGCCTGTTTCAGGTTCTCTTCAGCATTGGCACGATGCTGTTCATCGGCATCGTGATCGTTTTGGTCTACAGCCTTGTGCGCTTCCGCCGGAGGCCCGGCGAGCTGGCCGACGGACCAGCGATCGAGGGCAACCTGCCCCTGGAAATTGTCTGGACCGCTATTCCCGCGGTGGTGATTCTGTTCGTGGGCATCTACAGCTACGACATCTACGAGCGCATGGGCGGCATGACCACCCTCGACCACGGGGCAATGGATCACGCTGCCATGGGTCATGGAGCCATGGCCGCCAGTGGTGCTGATGTCGTAGCCATGGACCTCGCCAAGCGGCCACGGATCTGGGGCGGTATCGGTCCAGCGGCAGTGCTCAATGACGCCGAGCAGCCCCCGGCGGTGCCACCCCTCACCGTGGATCTCACGGCCATGCAGTTTGCCTTCATTTTCCAGTACCCGGAGGAAGGCATCACCAGTGGCGAATTGCACGTAGCGGTGGGCCAACCGGTGGAACTGCGCATGGAGGCCCGGGACGTTATCCATGCCTTCTGGGTACCCCAGTTCCGGCTCAAGCAGGACGTGATTCCCGGCCAACCCACCCTGCTCTCGTTCACGCCCACCCGGGCCGGCACCTACCCGCTGATCTGTGCCGAGCTGTGCGGTCCGTACCACGGCGGCATGCGCACCAATGTGGTCGTGCACAACGCCGACGACTACTCGGCCTGGGTGGCGCAGAACAGCCCCACCACCTCCTCCTGAATCCAGCGAACTTCCCACCTAGATGCTCTTGCCTGCCATCCAGCCATGACCGTCGCCACCCCCCGAGACCTGGAACCGCAGCAGCAGGAACCGCTCCAGCCCAGCGGCTGGTTGCGCTACTTCAGCTTCAGCCTTGATCACAAGGTGATCGGCCTGCAATACCTGGTGTGCGGCTTTTTCTTCTATCTGGTGGGCGGGCTGCTGGCCGGCGCCATCCGCACCGAGCTGGCTACGCCTCTCTCGGATTTCATGCCGCGCGATACCTACAACGAGGCGCTCACCCTGCACGGCACGGTGATGATCTTCCTATGGATCGTGCCGGTGGTGAATGGGGCCTTTGGCAACTACCTGATCCCCTTCTACGTGGGCGCCCGCGACATGGCCTTCCCACGGCTCAATGCCGTGGCCTTCTGGATGATCCCCCCCGCCGGCCTGCTGCTGATCAGTAGCTATTTCCTGGCCGACGCCGCCGCCCAGTCGGGCTGGACCGCCTACCCGCCCCTGAGCCTCACCACCCCAGCAGCAGGTCAAGTGGTGTGGATCCTCAGTGTGCTGCTGCTGGGGGGCAGTTCGATCTTTGGCGCCGTGAACTTCATCGCCACGGTGCTGAAGCTACGGCGGCCCGGGCTCAAGATGATGCAGTTGCCCATGTATTGCTGGGCCATGCTCGGCACCAGCCTGCTGGTGGTGCTATCCACGCCGGTGCTGGCGGGGGTGCTGATCCTGCTCAGCTTTGACATCATCGCCCACACGGGATTTTTCAATCCGGCCCTGGGCGGCAATGTGGTTGTTTACCAGCACCTGTTCTGGTTCTATTCCCACCCGGCCGTGTACATCATGGTGCTGCCAGCTTTTGGTCTGGTGAGCGAGATCCTGCCTGTTCACGCCCGCAAACCACTGTTCGGCTACACCACGATGGTGTATTCGATCATGGGCATCGTATTTCTCGGCCTGATTGTGTGGGCTCACCACATGTTCACCAGCGGCACGCCGCCCTGGATGCGCCTGTTCTTCACGATCGCCACCTCGTTCATCGCCGTGCCCACGGGCATCAAATTCTTCAACTGGCTGGCCACCCTGTGGGGCGGAAAGATCGCCCTGAACTCAGCCATGCTGTTTTCCTGCGGCTTCATTCTCAACTTCGTATTCGGCGGCATCACCGGCATCACCCTGGCCCAGGTGCCCTTCGACATCCACGTTCACGACACTTACTACGTGGTGGGGCACTTTCACTACATCGTGTATGGCGGCACGGTGTTTGTGATCTTCGCCTCCCTCTATCACTGGTATCCCAAATTCACCGGCCGACTGCTGAATGAAGACCTGGGCCGGCTGCACTTCGTGCTCACCTTCATCGGCTTCAACCTCTGCTTCCTGCCCCAGCACTGGCTGGGCCTCAACGGCATGCCCCGCCGGGTCGCCGAATACGACCCCACCTTCACCACTCTCAACCAAGTGAGCAGCGTGGGTGCCCTGATCATGGCCATCAGCACCCTTCCCCTGCTGATCAATGTGGTGGTGACCGCGATCAACGGCAAAGAGGCTGGTGACAACCCCTGGAACGCCCTCACCCCCGAATGGCTCACCAGCTCGCCTCCTCCAGTGGAGAACTGGCATGGGGAAGCCCCCCTGGTCACTGAGCCCTACGGCTACGGCACTGCCGTGCAAACCGCTGCCAGCAATCGCGAGCTCGCCCAATGACCAGCACCACCCCCACAGCCGCCAACACGGCCGCCAGTGCATCCCCAGCAGTCGCCGAGGAGCACCACCACCCCGACCTGCGCATGTTCGGCCTGGCCACGTTCCTCGTGGCCGACGGCATGACCTTCGCAGGCTTTTTTGCCGCCTACCTCACCTTCAAGGCGGTGAATCCCCTGCCTGAAGGCAGCACCTACGAGCTTGAGCTGCTGCTGCCCACGATCAACACCGTGCTGTTGGTGATCAGCAGCTTCACCTTCCACAAAGCCGGCAAGGAATGCCGGGCCAACAGGCTCGCAGCCGCCCGCAACTGGCTGCTGCTCACCGGCGCCCTCGGCCTGGCCTTTCTGGGCGGGCAGATGGTGGAGTACTTCACCCTGCCCTTTGGGCTCACCGACAACCTGTTCGCCAGCACCTTCTATGCCCTTACGGGCTTCCACGGCCTGCACGTCACCCTCGGGGCCATCTGCATCGCCATCGTGGCCCTGCAGACCCGCCCTGGCGGTGCAATCACGGCCGAGAGCCATTTCGGCCTGGAGGCGGCGGAGCTCTACTGGCACTTCGTGGATGGCATCTGGGTGGTGCTCTACGGGATCATCTACCTCCTGTAAAGCAAGGCTCATTGACAACAGAATCCACGGTCCATCCAGCCACAGTTCTAGGAGTTCTGCCCCAAACCAATGCTTGCCGATGGCCTGGAGAGATGGGCACAATTTGGCTAGGGACGCTCGCAACAGTCACCACCATGGCCTCAGGCAACGGCCCGGGACAAACAGAGATGCTGGAGGGCAAGGCCCTGTTGGATCGGGCCCGCGCCCTCAGCAACCGTCCAGAAGATGAGATCGCCCGGGCCTGCGGCTATGTGGGTCCCAGTGGCCGGGTGCTGCGCAAGAGCTTCTACCGGGCGCTGGTAGCGGCCAAGGGGTACGCCGTGCCCGCAACAAAAACCGCAGGCCACTCCGGCGTCAAGGGCCGGCAGGCCGAGTTCCGCACCAGGGTGCACGGCAACGGCAACCTGTTGATCGGCAGTGCGTACACCCGGCGGCTGGGGCTCAAGCCCGGCCAGGAATTCCGGATTGAGATCCACCAGGAAACCGGCTCGATCTGGCTGATGCCGATGGAGCCCGGCCAGGCAGACCAGCCTGGGGATTGAAGCGGGCTGCAGGGATCAGTCGTCGTGAAAGCTGGCGCTGAAGCTGAGCAGATCGATCCCGCTGAACAGGAAACTCACCCCCACCAGGATGCCGATCACATTGAGCAGCGCGTCCTTGCCCATGCTCAGGATCACCACCCCCAGCACAAGGGTGACGAGGCCGTTGAGCAGCCCCCAGCCCCAGCCACTGATCTGGCGATGGGTGAGCGCCACACCCAGGGCCACCAGTCCCTCCAGCACGAACACCACGCCGATCGCCAGGGCGAGACCGGCCACCGGCAAGGCGGCAGAAACCAGTCCCGAGCCGAGCTGCTGGATCATGCTGGCGCCGGCCACCAAAAAAAGGGTGGACACCACCAGCCGCCAGAACACCAGCCAGCGCCCCAGCAACCGGGCCCGCATCAAGTTGTTAATCCAGCCCACGATGCCCCCCACCAGGAAGGCCAGGGCCACCAGGGCCGTGGCCCACACCGAGGCCACCACGGGGAAGATCAGAGCCAGCACTCCAAGCACCAGCATCAACACCCCTTCAAACAGGGTGAACGAACGCAGACTCGACGTTCTGGCCACGGGCCTGAAGCGCAGCTGATCGCAGCCTAGGCAGGTTGTTTTTGGAGGGCCAACAGGCTCACGACCAACGGGCTCAGGACCAACCGTGCTCCGCCAGCCAAGCCTGATCGAGGGGTGGCGGGTGAGCAGCGCCATCGGCCGGTGCAGGCGAGCGGCTGGCCAGCAGCCGCTCGGTGTACTTCGCCAGCAGGTCGGCCTCCAGGTTCACCGCATCGCCGGGCCGCAGCCTGTGCAGGGTGGTTTCAGCCCAGGTGTGGGGAATCACAGCGATCCAGAAGCGGCTGCCGTCGGCACTGCAGCCGGCCACCGTGAGGCTGATGCCATCCACGGCAATGCTTGCCTTCTCGCACACATAGCGGCCGTAGGCCGGATCGCGCCAGGCCAGTTCCAGCCGCCAGCTCTCCCCCTCCCGCTGGGCGGCACGCACCTCCCCCAGCCCATCCACATGGCCGCTCACCAGGTGGCCGCCGAGCCGGTCGGCGAGGCGCAGCGCCGGCTCCAGGTTCACGACACCGCGGCGCTGGGCCTTGGCCGCCAGGGTGCTGCGGCCCAGGGTCTCGGCGCTCACATCGGCGCGGAAGCCATCGGCCTGCCGCTCGGCCACGGTGAGACACACCCCATCCACCGCCACGCTGTCGCCCAGGGCCAGCTCCGCCGGCCCCCAGCTGGCCCCCTTCCAGCGCAGCCGTACGCCGCCGGCCACGGGCTCGATCGTGCCGGTGGCCCGCACCAAGCCGGTGAACATCCGCCCCTCCGTTCGGCTCAGCAGCCCAAAGCTCTCGCCATAATCGGGCAAAGGGCTACGCCACACCATGGTGGAAATGCGCGTTGCCGGCATCGCCCTCGATGCGGCCAGCAGGAGCCCGATCGTGCTGCTGCGCGATCCGGGCAGCCGCCGCCAGGTGCCGATCTGGATCGACCAGGCCCAGGCCCAGAACATCCTGGCCGGGCTGGGGGGGGAGACGCCGCCACGGCCCCTCAGCCACGACCTGATGGTGGCCCTGCTGGAGGCCGGTGAACTGAAACTGGAGCGGGTGATCATCCACGCCATTGAAGAGAGCACCTTCCGGGCCGTGCTCAAACTCACCCGTGGCGAGGGCAAGCCCGAGGTTGAACTCGATGCCCGCCCCAGTGACGCCATCGCACTGGCCGTGCGCACCGGCAGCTCGATCTGGATGCTGGAGGAGGTGGTGGCCGATGCCTCGATGCCGGTGGATGCCGAAGCTGATGCTGAGGACGCCGCCGACTTCCGCCGTTTCCTCGAATCGGTGAGCCCAGCGGAGCTGGTGCGCCACCTCAGCAAAGCCCAGCCCGAACCCGAACCACCGGGCAGCAACGGCGGCACTGAGGGCAACTCCGACAGCCACGGCGAAGGCCCCGACGACACACCTGGCGACGCTGCCGGTGACCCAGCAGGCTGAGCGTCCCTATGGCTCTGGGCCGCCGGTGTCGGCCTTCAGCCTGGGCACCATGCGGGCCCTCGCCAGCCCTGGCCAGATGGAGTCAGTGCTGCGGGCAGCGCTGGGCGCCGGCATCAACCACCTGGAGACAGCGCCCGCCTACGGCCCCGCCGAGACCTTCCTGGGCCAGGCCCTCACGGCCCTGCAGCGGGAGGGGCTGGCACCGGAGGGCGGCTGGCGGATCACCAGCAAACTGCTGCCGGGATGCGATCTGACCAGCGGCCAGGAGCAGCTGCGGGCCATCCTCCGCCGCCTGGGGATCGCCCAGCTCAGCACCTTGGCGGTGCACGGCCTCAATCGCCCCGAGCATCTGTCCTGGGCCACCAGAGGCCCTGGCGCGGAGCTGCTGACCTGGGCCCTTGGGGAAGGGCTGGTGGTTCAGGTGGGCTTCAGCAGCCATGGCAGCAACGCCCTGATCGAGGCGGCCCTGGCCAGCAGGCGCTTCACGGCCTGCAGCCTGCATGTGCACCTGTTCGACCAGACCCGCCTGCCCCTGGCCCGCGCCGCCCTGGCCGAGGGCATCGGCGTGCTGGCCATCTCCCCCGCCGACAAGGGCGGCCGCCTCTACGACCCGCCGCCCGAGCTGCTGGCTCACTGCGCCCCGTTCCAGCCCCTCGAGCTGGCCTATCGCTTCCTGCTCGCTCAGGGGATCTCCACCCTGAGCCTGGGGGCCGAGCAGCCCGAGGATCTGGCCTGGGCCGCCGCCCTCGCCGGCCCCCCAGCCGGGGGCTCCTGGCTCCGCCCCGAGCACAAGGCTGCCCTGGCGCACCTGGCCGCGGCCGGCCGCGAGCGCCTGGGCCGCGATCGCTGCGGCCAGTGCCGCGCCTGCCTGCCCTGCCCCAGTGGCGTGCCGATTCCCGAGCTGCTGCGCCTACGCAACCTGGCCATCGGCCACGGCATGACCGCCTTCGCCGAGGAGCGCTACAACCTGATCGGCCGCGCCGGCCACTGGTGGGAAGAGCTGAACGCCGAGGCCTGCGCCCACTGCGGTGCCTGCCTGCCCCGCTGCCCCCACCAGCTGCCGATCCCCGAGCTGCTGGCCGACACCCACCGTCGCCTGGCAGCCGCTCCGCGCCGGCGCCTCTGGGGCTGACTAGTCGGGCAGACCGCTGGCATCCCACACGGTCTGCAGGGCCAGCCGCTGGGGGGTGGTGAGCGGCGGCAGGCTCCAGCAGCGGTCGAGCACCTCCTGCCCGGGCAGCAGCAGCGAGGCCAGCGGCTCAGGGAAGCGGCGCACCTCGGGCTCAAGCACCGCCCGGGGAAGAGGCGGAACCCAACCCGCCTGCAGCAGGGCCGCCAGCAAGGGGGGCTCAAGGGCGGCTGTGATCCAGTCGGCGGGGAGGGGCACAGCACTGCCAGTGGGCCGGAGCAACAGCTGCCAGCTGAGGGGAGCGCCACCGGTGGGCAGCACCACCTGCAGGCGCTGGTCGCGGCGCAACAGGGGAATCAGCCGCCGCAGCGGCGCCACTGCGGCCTCCGCCTCGCCGCTGAGCAGCAGATTGAGGCCGTCCCGGTCGTCGTAGGCCAGGGCCTGGCGCCGCAGGGCCTGGATGCGATCAAAATCCCGGCCCATCAGCTCGATGCACAGCCTGGGGCTGGAGGGCAGCACCAGCTTGCCCCTCAGGCTGGGATCGAGCAGCAGCTCCCAGCCCTCCCCACCCCGGGCCGCCAGGGACGGCCGGTTGCGCAGCACCAGCACCCAGGGGCTGAAGGCCCACGGGAAGGCCAGTTCGGGCCCCTCAGGCGGGCCGAACAGGCGGCTGATCGGTCGGGCCCAGTCAGCCAGGCGCTCCAGCAGGGCCGGGGCCTGCAGCGGCTGCCAGCGGCTGGCGGGCAGGCTGGTGGCCCAGCCATCCCCCAGGCTCACCAGGTCAGCGGGAGCGGCAGGCTGCGGCTCCTGCAGCTGTTTCACGAGCGTGGCGGCATCGACCAGCGAGCGGCCCCGCCAGGCGGATGGCAGCTGTCGCAACCAGGCAAGGGGCAACTCGCCGCCCACCAGCAGCAGCTCGTGCGCCCTCGCTGCCCGGCAACCCGTGAGCCCCGTCGGCAGGGCCAGCAGAGCGGAAGCACCCAGACCCAGCTGCAGCAACTGGCGCCGGCGCAGGAGCGGAGCGGAGGGGATCATCCAGCGACCCTAGGCACCGGCCCCTGGCCGGACTGCTGCTCAGCCTGGAGCACCGCACAGGCCCGATCACAGGCCTGGGCCAGCTCCAGCGGATCCCGCCCGCAGCGCTGCCACAGCCAGGCCAGGCCGCCAGCCCCCACCCCCTCCTTGACATACCCGCACTCGTAGTCACGCAGGGCCGGGCTGGCGCACTGGTCGAAGCGCAGCCCGGCCACCTCCAGCCGGGGCCGCACCTGCCAGCGCGCGCCGATCAGGGCCAGCAGCCGCTCCAGGTCGCTGTCGGTTTCCCAGGCCACCCAGGCGGTGGTGGCGATGGTTGTGGCAGCAGCCAGCGCGGAACGGGCGGAGGGCGGAGCCAGGGCCAGGGCCAGGGCCAGCACCGCGGCCATCTGGCTCCCGCCCGCCAGCAGCAGCGGCACGCCGCGCGCCGCGGCCCCCAGCACCAGTCCGGCAGCCAGGGCCTGCATCGGATCGCCCAGCGCCGCCAGCACCTGCCGCGGGCCACTGCCGGCCGCGGGCAGGCCCGCCGCCGCCAGCCCCCGATCCACCAACAGGGCCTTGAGCCCGTGGGCACTGGTGCGCAGGCTGCCACTCACCAGGCCGTCGGCGGGCAGGCCCAGCCCCCGCAGCACCGCCAGGGCCGTGGTGGTGCCGCCGGGCACACACTCGGCCAGCACCAGGGGTTCGGCCGGCGTCAGCCGCTCACCCCAGGCCTGGCCGCGGCGCAGCAGGGCCTCCACCCGGTCGGCCGCCATGGCTTGGCCGGAGCTGAGGCAGCGGGCTGCCCCGGCACTCTCGCCAGCCGGCAGGCGCAGGTGCGGCACCGCCGGCGCCACAGCACAGCCCAGATCCAGCACCAGGGCCCGCTCCAGCCAGCCCAACTGCCGCAGCACCACGTGGCTGATCAGGGCCGGACTTACCCCCGCCGGCAGCGGTGGCAGGGCGTGGGGACGGGGAGAGCCCGGGCCGGCCAGCAACAGCTCTGCATCGGCCGCGGCCGTTCCCCGGCGGGAGGCCGGGGTGGAGCCAGCCGCCGAAATGCCGGGGACCGCTGCCGTATCGGTGGCGGCCAGCAGCAGCAGCAGGCGGCTGCGCTGCCAGGGCACGGAATCGACAGCGGCGGTGGCAGCCATCGCCTTGCTCCCCCTTCAGAGTGGATCCACCGACACCAGGGCCCGCAGCGCCGGCGGCGGCTCGCTGATCGGCGCCTTGAGGCGGGGAAAGATCCAGTAGGCCACGGCGTGCAGGGCCAGCACCACGATCAGGTTCTGCACCCAGACCAGGGCCACGGCCGCCACCTGCACTTGGGCCAGTTCGACTCCCGCCGCCAGGCCCACCAGCCCCGCCAGCCGCTCCAACAGCCCGGCAGCGGCACTGGTGATCACCACCCAGAGGTTCTCGCCCACCATCAGTGAGAGCACGGCCACCCGCACCAGAAAACCGAGGGCACCGATCACGCTGCCCACCCCCCAGCTCAGCCACCAACTGCAGCGGCGGCGCCAGCACCAGCCCAGCCAGAGGGCCAGCAGGCCATAGGGGAAGACCACCAGGGGGCCCCGGATCGGCCCCATCAGCACCACCAGCAGCAGGGCGGTGACCACCATCCCCTCCCAGGCGCAACGCCAGCCATGGCGCAGTTGCAGCAGGGCGAGGGGCAGGGGCAGGGCGAGGCGGAACAGGGGACTGCCCACCGGCAGGTAATAGAGCGCCACCCACAGCAGACCGGTGGCCGCCGCCAGGTAGGCGGTGTCCATCAACTGGCGCGTCTGCCGGGGGCTGAGCGGCGGGGCCATCAGCGGGGAGCTGGGGCCGGCTGGGCGGATGGGGCCGGCACGGGAACCGGAGCAGGTGCCACCGGGGTGGGGACCGGTTCGGCTGGAACGTTGGCAGCGGGAACCCGCTCGATCGTCTCCACCTCGAAGCTCACACCAGCTGCCCGCAGGGCCTCAGTCACCGCCTCAGAGGGGGCGGCGGGATCGGCGGCTGGCAGGCGCAGCACCAGGCGGTAGGGCGCCGGGGCCAGGACGACTGGCCGCTGAGCGGCCGGAGCGGCGGCCGGCGGGGGGTTGGGGGTGCCTGGAGAGTTAGCCGGGGCTGCGCCGGGGGCAGGCGCTTGCTGGCCAGTCGGGGCTTCTGCGGGCGGGTCGGAGAAGCTGTCGCTCAGCTGCTCACCCAAGGGCGTGCCCGTGCAGGCCGCCAGGGGCAGGGCCAGCACAAGGGCCAGGCAGGCACGGATCGTGAGGGGAGAAGCCATCAGCTGTCGGCGGCCTTGATCACCCGCACGGCGCTGGCGCGCAGGCGGCCGGTCTTGGTGGTGGCTGGCGCCTTCCTGGCCGCCGGCTTTCTGGCGGCAGTGGATTTGGCCGTGGCTGTTTTGGCGGCTGTTTTGGTGGTGCTGGATTTGGTCGTGGGCTTGCGGCCCTTCCCCTTGCCGGTGGCAGCCTTGGCCGCCAGCAGCTCCACGGCCTGCTCCAGGCTGATCGTGTCGGCGGTGGTGCCCTCCGGCAGCGACGCGTTCACCTTGCCCTGCTTCACGTAGAGGCCGTAGGGACCATCAAACAGCTGGATCGCCTCGTCGGCGCCATCGGGGGTGCCGAGATCCTTGAGAGCGGTGCGGCCGCCGCGGCCCTTCTTGGGCATGGCCAGCAGCTCCAGGGCCCGGTTCAGCCCCACCGCCAACACATCATCGTCGGCCTTGAGGGAGCGGTAGTCCTTTTCGCCCTTGCCCTTGTGGTGCACCACGTAGGGGCCGAAGCGGCCCAGGCCGGCCTCGATCTTGCCGCCCTCGGGATGCTCGCCCAGCTGGCGCGGCAGGCGCAGCAGACCGAGGGCATCCTCGAGGCTGAGCTCCTCAGGCTTGACGCCCTTGGGCAGCGAGGCCCGCTTGGGCTTGGGGTTCTCATCGCTCACCTGGCCCCGCTGCACGTAGGGGCCGTACTGGCCAAACAGCAGGTACACCAGATCACCCGTTTCCGGATCCTCGCCCAGGGATTCGGGGCCGTCGGCCTTCTGCTTGAGAATCAGCTCGGCCTTGTCGGCATCGAGATCGGCCGGGGTGATCTCCTGGGGGAGGGTGGCCTTGAGCAGCTCCTCGCTGCCGTCGTCGGCGACGCGCTTGGTTTCCAGATAGGCGCCGAAGCGGCCAATGCGCACCACGCAGGGCAGGCCCTCGAGCTCCACCGTGCGGGACACCCCGGGATCGATGTCGCCCTCGCGTTGCTGCACCTGGGTTTCCAGGCCCTTCTCCCCCTTGTAGAAACTCTCCAGGTAGGGCAGCCACTGCACCTGGCCATGGGAGATCTCATCGAGGGTGTTCTCCATCCGGGCGGTGAAGCTGGTGTCCACCAGGTCCGGGAAGTGCTCCTCCAGCAGGGCCGTCACGGCGAAGGCCGTGAAGCTGGGGGTGAGGGCGTTGTTGGCCAGGGTGGCGTAGCCCCGGTCGACGATCGTGCCGATGATCGAGGCGTAGGTGGAAGGCCGGCCGATGCCCTCCTTCTCCAGCATCTTCACCAGCGCCGCCTCGCTGTAGCGGGCCGGCGGCTGGGTCTGGTGGCCGAGGGCCTCCACCGCCTTGCAGGCAGGCTTGTCGCCGGCCTTGAGGGCCGGCAGCAGCACCTCCTGGCCCTCCAGAGCCGCATCGGGGTCGTCGGAGCCCTCCACGTAGGCGCGGAAGAAGCCGGCGAAATCGATGCGCTTGCCACTGGCCCGGAAGCTGGCGATGCCCAGCTCACCCCCATCCACCTCCAGATCCACGCTGAGCATGGTGAGCTTGGCGTCGGCCATCTGGGAGGCCACGGTGCGCTTCCAGATCAGCTCGTAGAGGGCCAGGTCGCGGCCGTCGAGGCCGGTGGCAGCGGGATCGCGGAAGCTCTCACCGGCCGGTCGGATCGCCTCGTGGGCCTCCTGGGCGTTGCGGGCCTTGGTGGAGAACTGGCGCGGTGAGGGGCTCAGGTACTCCTTCCCGTACTTGGCGCCCACGCAGCTGCGGGCGGCGCTGATCGCCTGGTCGCTGAGGTGCACCGAGTCGGTGCGCATGTAGGTGATGAAGCCGCGCTCGTAGAGCCCCTGAGCCGTGCGCATCGTTTCGCGGGCCGAGAGCCGCAGTTTGCGGTTGGCCTCCTGCTGCAGGGTGCTGGTGGTGAAGGGGGCCACCGGCTTGCGCACGGTGGGCTTCTCCTCCACCGCCGCCACCTGCCAGGGGGCCGCCAGCACGGCCTCGCGCAACTGGCGCGCCTCGCTTTCGGCCAGCAGGCGCACCTTGCTGCCGGCCTTGAGCCCACCGGTGCTCTCGTCGAAGTCGGAGCCGCCGGCGATCTTCACACCGCCCAGCTGGCTCAGCTTGGCCTCAAAGGCGCTGCCGCCCTGCTCCAGCCGGGCCTTGAGGTCCCAGTAGCTGCCGCTGCGGAAGGCCCGACGGGCCCGCTCGCGCTGCACGAGCAGGCGCACCGCCACCGACTGCACGCGGCCGGCGCTCAGCCCCCACGCCACCTTCTTCCACAGCAGCGGCGAGAGGGTGTAACCCACCAGCCGGTCGAGGATGCGGCGGGTTTCCTGGGCATGCACCAGCTCCATGTCGAGCTCGCGGGTCTGCTCCAGGGCCCGGCCGATCGCCTCTTTGGTGATCTCGTGGAACACCATCCGCTTCACCGGCACCTTGGGGCTGAGCAGCTGCAGCAGGTGCCAGCTGATCGATTCGCCCTCCCGGTCTTCGTCGGTGGCCAGCAGCAGCTGGTCGGCGCCCTTGAGGGCGTCCTTGAGTTCCTTCACCACCTTTTTCTTGTCCTTCGGCACCACGTAGAGGGGCTCGAAGGCGTTGGCGGTGTTCACGCCGAGGTTGGCCCACTTCTCACCCTTGTGGGCCGCCGGGATCTCACTGGCGTTGTTGGGCAGGTCGCGCACGTGGCCCATCGAGGCCTCCACCCGGAACTCCTTGGGCAGGAAGCCACGGATGGTGC
>JBIIDV010000053.1:0-18868 GCA_044238185.1 Prochlorococcaceae cyanobacterium
ATCCAGGGGAGCGGGGGAGTCCATGCCAGGCCAGCCGCTGTGGCGGTGCAACCAGATTCTCGCTGGCCTGCCGTTCTGCCCGTGGGCACTGGCCAGGCCCCTGTGGCCTGCCTAGCGTGGGATCCCCCTCCAGACACGCCTGCCCTGGTGCTGGCCTTCCACGCCTGGAGTGAACGCCAGGCCCATCTGGTGCGCTGGCTTCTGCTGGCGGCCTGGCTGCTGCTGATCACCTCACTGCTGCTGCCGGATCCGGCGGTTGCCACCACTGGACTGCGGCTGTTCTGGCAGGTCGGCGTGCCCCTGGTGCTGCTGGTGCTCGTGGTGCTAAGCCATGAGGCCTGGCGTCGGCTCTGCCCGCTGGCCTTTGTGTCCCAGCTGGCCCGCGCCATCGGCTGGCAGCGCAGCGTGCCGGATGCCCGGGGCCGTCCCAGCGTGGCCCGAGTGGCCCCGACGGGCTGGCTGGCCCGCCATCACGTGCGCCTGCAATGGGGGCTGTTTCTGGCTGGCCTCAGCCTGCGCCTGCTGCTGCTCGACCACAGCCCCCGCTGGCTGGCGCTCTTCCTGCTGGCCACCATGGCAGCGGCTCTGGTGGTGGGCTGGGCCTGGGCGGGTAAGGCGTGGTGCCAGTACATCTGTCCGATGGCCCCGGTGCAGTCGATCCTGGTGGGCCCCCGCAGCCTGCTGGGCAGCGCGGGCCATCTGGCGGGTGCCGGCCAGATCACCCAGTCCACCTGCCGCAGCATCGGGCCCAGCGGCCAGGTGCAGCGGGCCTGTGTGGGTTGCCAGAAAGTCTGCATCGACATCGATGCTGAACTCAGCTTCTGGGAAGGACTGCGCGGCAAGCCCGGCCTCGCCTGGGCCTGGTTGTCGTATCCAGGCCTGGTGATCGGTTTCCTGCTGCTGCAGCGCCTGCCTGCAAGCCAACGGCTCTGGGCTCCCCTGCTGCTGCTGGCGGCGGCCTGGCTCTCGGTGCTCTTCGGCCGCGCCTTTCGGGAGGGGCAGCTGCGGCGTCTGCGCCCGCGGCTCGCCGGCGCTGCCGGTCAGCGAGCAGATCAGATCACCCGCCTGCTGGCTTCGTTCGTGGCGGTGAATGCCTTTTTTGGCCTCAGTGAGCCCCACCTGCTGCCCCTGGCGATGGATGCGCTGCCGGCGGTGCGCATGCTGGTTCTGGCCGTGAGTGCCGCCTGGCTCTACCGCGGGCTGCACCGCGATCAGGGGCACTACGCCAGGGAGCGCATCAGCGCCAGTCTGCGCCTTCAGCTGCAGCTGCTGGTGCCCGATCTGGTTCGCCATCTCGACGGGCGGCGGCCCGAGGATCTCAGCGCCGATGAGGTGGTGACTCTCGCCAAGGTGCTGCCGGCCCAGCTGGGAGCTTCGCGCCTGGCCGTCTACCGCGGGGTGGTGGCGGATCTCCTGCGCAGCGGCCGACTCACCAGGGCGGCGGCCCTGCTGCAGCTCTCCGAGCTGCGCCGCTCCCTGCAGCTCTCCGAGGAGGATCACCACGCCGTGCTTCGGGAGCTTGCCATCACCGAGCGGCGGCTATTCGATCTCGACGCTGGGCCCCAGGCCCTGGAGGACCTGCGCCGTGAGGCCGCTGCTGAGGCAGTTCAGGATCTACTGGCGCTTCATCCCACTGAACCGCCTGCCCAGGCCCTGGCGCTGCCCGGCCTGCAGGCGCACCTTGAGCGCATCCGCCGCGAGCAGGGACTCAACGACGGTGCCTGGGCTGAGCTTCTGGAGCGCGTCACCGCCGACTCCAGCGTCAACCGTCGCTGGTTCGCTGAGGCAGTCGGCGAGCTGCAGGTGCGCTCCGATGGCCTGGAGACTCTGCGCCGGGCGGCCGCCGGCGATCCCTTGCTGGCGCCGCTGCTGCCGGTGCAGGAGCGCGCCATCGCCAGCCTGCTCACCACCTTGTTGCGGCCCCTCCCGGAGCTGCCGGTGGGCGATCCCTTGCGGCAGCAGGTGCTCGCCCTGCTGTCCGCCCTGCCCCTCAAGGTGCAACGCCAGTTGGCTCGCCTTGTGCCAGATCAGAACCTGCCGTTGGTGGGCCCTGCGCTTCAGCCCCCTGCTCCTCTGCCCGGGGCCCCTTCGCCTGCCCTTGCTGAGGTGGTCGACAGCCTCTGGCTCGATCCCGACCCGGACACGGCCCTGTGGGTGCTCTGGGTGCAGGATCAGCGCGACCCCCAGCGGGCTGCGGCCCTGCGCCGGCGGCCCCGACCTGGCTTGCCCAGTCATGGGATGCTGCAGGGCCTGCTGGCTGCACGGCCCCTCCTTCTTGAGCGGCGGTTGAGGCAGTTGCTGCAGGTGCGGTTGATGGCTGCGCTGCCACCGGCCACCCTGCTGGCGATGGCCCGCTGTGGTTCCGAGCGCTGCCTCGCCGGCGGTGAAGCGCTCTTCCGGATCGGCGACCCGGTCGATGGGGTGGCGATCCTGGTGGCGGGGCGCTGCCAGGTGCTGCGCGAGACGGCGGAGGGAGCGTTCACCGCGATAGCGGAGCTGGAGCCGGGCGAGGCCATCGGTGAGCTGGCGTTCTTCAGCAGCAGCAGCCCGCGGCGTTCGGAGGTGCGCGCCGTCGCCACCGGGGCCACGCTGCTCTGTTTCGAGGCGCATGAATTCGAAGCGCTCCTGCTGATGGCGCCGGAGTTCTGCCGTGGGCTGCTGGCCCAGCTGGCCCTGCGCCTTGAGGCCCTCTATGCGCGCCTTGGACCGGAGGATCACCGCGTTCCCCCTCCGCCCACACCTCCCTGAGGGTTGTGTACGGGGTTCGTCCAAACGAGCTACCGCAGCAGGCCCATGCAGCGCTTCAGCACATCCCCCTCAGGGCTGGCCGCTTCTCCCCGAGGGGGGGGCAGCCCACCCCCCGGGGTCCGGCATCTCAACCGAGGGAACCCAGCACCAGCGGCGTCAGATCCTGCACCGAGATGCCCCGGGTCAAGGCCTCAAGCCGATTGCCCGTGAAGATCCCCACCCGGTCACCCTTGAGGGCCTCGATCCGGATGTCGGTGGTGGCGACGCCGGCCAGCACGATCCGATCCACCGGGTCGATCGGGCCGTCGATGCGCAGCGCATTCTTCCGTCCCACCTTGAAGCGCACCACATCGGCATCGCCATCATCCAGACCATTGATCCGGTCGTTCTTGCCCCTGCCGGGCCTGAGCACATCTTCGCCACGCCCACCCCGCAGCAGGTCGTTGCCCTGGCCACCCTTGAGCAGGTCGTTGCCCTGACCACCTCGGAGGACATCGCCCTTCTTCCTGCCAGTCAGGATGTCATTTCCCTTGAATCCAAGGATCTCGTCACGACGATTCGTTCCCTCGAGCACGTCGTCCCCGGGGGTGCCTGCAATGCGGTTGAAGCTGGGCTTTTTGTCGGCTTTGCTCATCGTGGAGGAGTGGAACTGGGTTAACCGTGGTCACGTCCTTCCACCCTGTGAACGGATTCCGCAGAACACCCTCGGATCTGTGGCTCCGGAGCGGCGCTGCCTGAGGATCACGTCACTGCGTTTCCAGCCTTGACCCACCCCTGGACCCCGACCCCCGGTGGCATCACCGCTCCTGCCGGCTTTCTGGCCGCTGGCGTCACGGCGGGCCTCAAGCCCTCCGGCAAGCCCGACCTCTCCCTGCTGCTGGCCCCTGAGGGGGCTGTGTGTGCCGGCACCTTCACCACCTCCCTGGTGCGGGCGGCCTGTGTGGATCTCTGCGCCGAGCGGCTGCAGGCCAGCGGCGGCCATGCCCGGGCGGTGCTCACCAACTCCGGCCAGGCCAACGCCTGCACCGGCGAGCGGGGTCTGGCCGACAGCCTCGCCGCCACCGCGGCGGTGGCCGAGCGCCTGGGGCTGGCCGCCGAGGCGGTACTGATCTGTTCCACCGGCGTGATCGGCGTGCCGATCCCGATGCCCACCCTGCTGGCCGGCCTCGATCCGCTGCTGGCGGGCCTCAGTCCCGATGGCGGCGGCGCGGCAGCCCAGGCGATCCTCACCACCGATCTGGTGGACAAGCAGATCGCCCTTGAGGCCAACCTCGGCGGCCGCACGGTGCGCATCGGCGGCATGGCCAAGGGCTCGGGGATGATCCACCCCAACATGGCCACCATGCTGGGCTATCTCACCTGTGATGCCGGCGTGCCGGCAGAGCTGTGGCAGGCGATGGTGCAGCGGGCGGTGGAGCGCTCCTTCAATGCGATCACGGTGGACGGCGACACCAGCACCAACGACACGTTCCTGGCCTTTGCAGCCGGCGCGCCCCTGAGCCCCGATCACTACGACGCACTGGAGGCCGGCCTGACGGCGGTGTCGCAGCATCTGGCCCAGGCGATCGCCCGCGATGGCGAGGGCGCCACCTGCCTGATCGAGGTGCGGGTGGAGGGGGCCGCCGATGACGCCGGTGCCCGCGCCATCGCCCGCACCGTGTGCGGTTCCTCGCTGGTGAAGTGCGCCGTGCACGGCCGCGATCCCAACTGGGGCCGCATTGTGGCCGCCGCCGGCCGCGCAGGCGTGCCCCTCGATCCCAACGCCGTGGCCCTCTGGCTTGGGGAACACCAGCTGATGGCGGCCGGCCAGCCGCTGGCTTTCGATCGCGCTGCCGCCAGCGCCTATCTGCGGGGCTGCGCCAGCGGCAGCTATCTGGGCGGGCCCGGTCCGGAGGGTGACTGTGTGCAGATCCGCCTGGTGGTGGGCTCCGGTTTGGGATCTGGCCTGGCCTGGGGCTGCGACCTGTCGGATCAGTATGTGCGCATCAATGCCGACTACACGACTTGACTCAGACATTCATGCCATGGTCGATCTTTAGCCCTTCTCAATGAGGCGGCGGCCTAGAGGCGTGAATGGATTGATCTTCAAGCTCGACGTTAAAACTTCATGCAACAAAGGAGCCCTGTTGTTGACAAGTACCCCCTATAAGGATTCCAGGATCAAATCCAACAGGTCTTGATGAAAAGCTGTATTTGAATCAAGAAAAGATAATTGAGCCGTCATTAATCCGTTGTCTATCTATGTGAAAGAGACCATTTGCTATTGAGTTGCGACTATTGTCTTGCATCGACATTTTCGTGCGAAAGGTCAATTGCTTCATCTTGCTCCTTTGGAAGACAATCTTAAATCCATCGTAATTGCCATGATCATGGCAATGTGCTTTTAGATGTGTGTCCCATGTCCCAATTGATAATCATTTCTTTGTATAGTGACACTAAATTTAGGGTCAACAGTGCGACTGATCTAATTCTCTCGATTTGATCTCTCTAGCATCGTTCTATTTTGTTGCCCAGATCTTTCCAAGGATGGCATAATAACTGTCTCCCAGTCGCCACGACAGTGACCTAGGTTGTCCTCTTGAGTGGCTACAAAAGTCGAGCCACTACGTTGTGAATCTATGAACTAGAGTTTACAATATCGTATTGAATGGCATCATCCATTGCAAGCCAATAAGAACTATCTTGTTTGCTGACAAATAGTTAGAGTACTTCTCTGATTAAGAGCCGTTATTCGTGGTGTTAGCAAGGATTTTAGAATTCAAAAACGTGAGAAAAGAAGGATACGCCTTTAAAATTCCCTTATCTGTTAAATGCCATTGATCATGATATCCATCCGCTGAGCAATACACTTCGCCTGCTGGGCAAACTGCTGAAAAGATATCAAAAACATGGGTATTTGGGTATTTGCCGGATAATTCTTTGAAATAGTTATCGACATTTGAATAATTGTCTATGAGTTCATTGCGTGACAATTTGCGGTATTTCTGATTGGCCCATGTGTTAAACCACTGCGGGTTTTCCACTGAATCAGGTAAAGGGTCTGGGAAAGTTGGAATCGAATTGAAAATAATTACGTTTAAACCCTTAGCTTTTGCGGCTAAGGAAATTTCATCAACAAGAGATTTCCATTTTTCAAAAGCAATCTTCTGATCAATCCGATCTCCTTCGTCATTGTAAAATGTGAATTTAGTGTCTCTTTGCGATAAGGGAACTGGGTAATCTCCCCACCTTAGCTCATGTCTTGATGACAAAATAATAGTGTCTCCCGCACGAGCATTTCTCATATATGTTTGAAAAACCTCATTGATGCGCTGATGTCTTTCTTTGAATTTTTCAATCGACCCACCCCCTATGTTTCGAGTTTCAAGTAGAGAAGGAAAGCCAACGCCGGCAGAAGAATAATACCTTACCCCGAATCCCTTGTCGGAGTTTAACTTGTTAAGCAATGGCAGTAAGTGTCCTGTTTGACTATCTCCGACGGCTATAATGGTCTTGCCATTGCGAGATTGTAGGACGCATTGCGTCAAAAGCTGCGAATCCTCTAATTCATTACCGCTTGGGCAATCCTTATCGTTAATTCCATTATTATCTTGAGGAATACTGGCTTGGTTTCGTATTCCTAAATAGAGCGCATTGTGCCAATTTTCTGATAGCTTTAATCCCGTTAATCCTGAAATAACTAATATTAATAGTCCGCCCAGTAACGTCATCCATCTGGCTTGGAACCAAGCGCGCTTCCGTAATGGTGTTTCGACATATTTGTAGGACAAGGCAGCGATGCCAACTATGGCAATGAGCTGGAATGGAAACGATTGCAAATGAACACCAATTGTCCAGCGACTGATGCTGAGGATGCCCCAATGCCACAAATACAAAGAATAAGATATTAAGCCAATATAGTAAACCTTAGGGTTTGTAAGAATAGCAAACGAGGAGGTTCCCTGCCTAAGAGAAGCAATTAATATCGCTGAAAGTAGTACAGTTAATATCGTTGCAGGTACTGCAGCTGAAATTGGCAGAAACATCAATCCGGTCATTGCTGCCAAAATGGCAAGCGGTGAAATCTTTTCGAATACTCTTTGAATGTTCCCTTTCTTCTGAAGAGCAATGAACATCAAGCATCCTGCTGCCATCTCCCAAAAACGCGTAGGCATGGAGAAATAGGCAACCGGTTGGTTGGTTTGATATAGATAAAGGAAGCTTGCTAGTGATGCTGTTGCAAGGGCACTGATTAAGAAGAAGAATTTGGTTGTACTATTTTTTACCTGCCTTGAGAACCCGGTAAGCCACAGCAAAATCAGAAAGACTATGCAGAACTGTTCTTGAACTCCCAAGAACCATGTGTGCGTAAAAGGATTGAGCTCAGTCGCTTGGGCAAAGTAATCGGTTGATTTAGCTATTAAATAAATATTTGATATCCCGAATAGTGAAGCTATTCCTGTCTTCAGGGCTGTTTCGGGCGCAGGGTTGAACAAAGAGATCAACACGCTGGTGATCAGCACAAATACCACCAGTGCAGGGACTAGTCGCTTGATGCGCCTTTCGTAAAAACCGCTGATGAAATCTCCGAAGCCTTTGCTTCTCTTCCCCGCTAACGATGAGGTTAAGACGTAGCCGGAAATGACAAAGAACAAGTCCACCCCTAGATATCCGCTGGGAAGGATGTCTTTGCTAAAATGATTGATTATAACAGCAATAACTGCAAATGCCCTCAGTCCATCGATTTCTGGACGGTATCTGCCGTTGCTCTGGGTTGTGTTGATTGTTGTTTGGCTGCTCAGATTCGCAATGGACACGACACAACTGCAGGTGGGGCGTGGACGGAATTGAAAAACTATTTTCTCATGAGTGTCGCTTGACTGCCCCGAGACACGGGCAGTTTCGATCCTGTCTACGCCAAAATTCCCAATATGCGCAAAGTGGCTGATGGGTTTGGCGGGCCCAGGCGTGATCAGGCCGGCCGCTGGAAGAAGGATCCCTTTTGCTGAAGCAATGGCTGCGTGCGACCACAAGACAGGCCTCGACGTCGTCCCTACTCTGGACTTCTTCTGATCGGGGCGGCTCTTTCAATGCGTGTGTTATCGCGTGTATTCTCAGCGTATGTTGGCGCCATGAATATACGGCCTAACTGGTCGAACCAATAAAAACCAATAAAGTCTAAAAGCGGCAGATTATGGAAGCCCCCCTATCGCGGCGCACTTGCGTCCCTCTTGCCTTGTCGCCGTGGACCTCCTTCGCAGATCCAGGTGAATCACGACAGTCGGTGGAGCAGGCTGTCATGTCGTTTAACGATCCACCTCGTTGACAGCTCATGTCCTCCTGCGAGGTTGTCCGTTTCTACACGAGTAATGGCAATTCTCTCCTCAAGCCTGTGCTCCTTCGTCTATGGTCGTCATGGGTTGCTGTGTATTTGTTCTGGCCCTATTGGCCCAGATAGCGTCGACTCGTTTGCCGCTTTGTCGATTTAGCTAAAGGGGTTCTGCTCTTGAGGGGTTGGCTCTTGGTCTGCCTTGTTGGCGTTGTTATGGGTGGTCGTTGCGGTATTTCTGCCATGACTTCTTGTGCGGTGAGGTGGGTGTCCCTATTTGATTTTCTTCTTCTTGGCTCCCGCAGCCTGGTCGATGCAGTGCGTGTGGAGGAGCAAGAGCAATTTGGAATGGTTTGAAACTGCTTGTGCTTGATCTTAATGGTTTGTTTCCGGCGTCCGCTGTGTTGGTCGTCTTTGTCTAATCCAAGATTGAAATCAAGGACTTTGGCTCGCAGGTGCAGGGGCTTCAGCTCTCAGGATTGTTCGCTTGGCTGCTCTGTTCAATGTCCTTTTGTTATCCCAGGCCTAGGCCTTTGCCATCTCCGCTGGGAGAAGCATGCGGACCCATTGCATTGATTCCATCTGTGAGTACTGGAGGCTCCTGTCTGGGCTGCCAGGTTTGAGTGCATCGACCGTTAGCGCTCTCGTATGGTGCATCCGTTTTGTGCGCGGTCTGTTTTGTTCTTTGAGTTGACCGTAGGACTTGATCCGGGGCTTGCTCGTGATTCGCTTTTGAGGCGCAGTCACCGCTAGTGCGCGAGGCGGGCTTGCCACCACGAGGCACCTCGGGCGCCTCAGAAGTCGTGGCTGCCTCTCTGGGCTGACAAAGTATCATTGAGGTTCGGATTTCTCCACTGGGACACCATCAATGGTCTCCACACCGCCTGACCTCCCCTGATGTCCACTGCTCCCTCGTCCCCTTCTGCCTCAAGGCGCACTCCGGCCTCGGGCTGGCGGATGCCACCCCTGATTGCCGGCGTGTGCTTTGGCCTGGGCTATGGGGTGGTGCAGAGGCTGATGGCGATCGAGTTTCCCAGGCTCGTGCAGCTCGGCCAGGCCTTTGAGGTGCAGGAGTTCCCCGGCACCACCCTGGAGGCCCTGAGGCTCAAGACGGGTGCCAAGGTCCAGTCGATCCGCGGCGATCTCGGGGTGCTGGAACTGGAGGAGCAGGAGAAGGAGCAGGAGCAGGCGAAGCCGACTGAGCAATCCCTGGAGCCGGCGCCGCTCATCCAGCCACTGCCGCCGGAGCAGCGGCGCTTCAGCGAGCCCCTGGATCGGGAGCCCGATCCGGAGCCTGTGCAGCAGGAGTTTGTCCAGGAGGAGGCACCTCCCGATTTGCCGGAACAACTCACCCCCTGAGGCAGCCATCTGCCACAGTTCGGATTCGAGCAGCCCGCCGAGCCATGCCAGCTCCCCAGACCGTGATTCAGGCGGCCGCCGCCCGCCTCAGCGCCAGGCTGGGCAGCGGTCTGCTGGATGCGGCGGCCCATGCGGCGTTGGTGCTTCAGGACGCGCCAGAGCGACTGCGGCAGGAATTCAGCCTGTTCTGGGAGGAGGTGGAGTTGGAAGCAGAACGGATCGAGCGGGGTGAGACGGCTGGGTCTGCGGCTGGCGCTGGAGCTGGGCCCGGTGCGGCCCCATCACGGCCAGCACGGGATCTCCAGGGGCAGATCGATGCCCTGCGGGCCCAGGTGGCGGCATTCAGCCGGCGCCTGGACCAGACGCCATGAGCCGCCGCCCCCCGCTGCTGTTCTGGCGCCCTCTGCGCATCTGGTGGCTGGCCTTGGTGCTGGCGGTTCGGCTGTGGTGGGATGGCCGCCCCTGGACCTATCCCGGCGGGATCAGTCCCGAACGGCGCTCCCTGCGCTCCCGCCGGCTGGCCCGCTGGCTCACCCAGCAGTTCCTGGGCCTTGGCTCGGCCTTCATCAAGCTGGGGCAGTTGCTCTCGGCCCGGCCCGATGTGCTGCCCGCCGAGTTGGTGGAGGAGCTGGCAGCCCTGCAGGACCGGGTGCCCGCCTTCTCCTTCGACGTTGTGCAGGCCCTGCTGGAGGAGGAGCTGGGGGAGCGCTGCGCGGAAATCATTGATCTCGACAGCACGCCGCTGGGCTCCGCCAGCCTGGCCCAGGTGCATCGCGCCAGCTTGCGCAGCGGCCGCCAGGTGGTGCTGAAGGTGCAGCGGCCAGGTCTGGAGCGCCTGTTCCGGCTCGATCTGGAGGTGTTGCAGCAGGTGGCAGGCGCCGTGCAGCGCCACCCCCGCTGGGGCCGGGGCCGCGACTGGGTGGGGATTGCCAAGGAGTGCCGCCGGGTGCTGCTGCGGGAGCTGGATTTCCGCCTCGAAGCTGAGCACGCCGCCCGCTTCCGCCAGCAGTTCCTCGACGATCCAGGCATCCGCATCCCAGCGGTGGTGTGGGAGCTGAGCGCCCGGCGCGTGCTCTGTCTCGACTATGTGCCGGGCATCAAGATCACCGATCGCCCGGCCCTGCTGGCGGCAGGCATTGATCCGGCGAGCGTGGCGGAAAAGGGAGCGGCCAGCTACCTGCAGCAGCTGGTGCGTTTCGGCTTCTTCCATGCCGATCCCCATCCCGGCAACCTGGCGGTGGCCAGTGACGGGTCGTTGATCTACTACGACTTCGGCATGATGGGTCAGCTCTCCAGCCGCCTGCGCCAGCGCCTGGGGCGGATGGTGCAGGCGGCCGCTGGCCGGGATGCCGCTGGGCTGGTGAGCGAACTGCAGGCGGCAGGGGTGATTGCGGTTGACGTGGATCCCGGTCCGGTGCGGCGGCTGGTGCGCGTGATGCTCAACGAGGCCCTCACGCCGCCCTTTTCGGCCAACGTGATTCAGAAGCTCTCCGGCGACCTGTACGACCTCGTCTACGGCCAGCCCTTCCGCCTGCCACCGGAGCTGATCTTCGTGATGCGCGCCCTGTCCACCTTCGAAGGGGTGGGCAGGACCCTCGATCCCGGCTTTAGCCTGATCTCGATCGCCCGCCCCTACCTGCTTCCTCTGATGACTGCAAGCGGCGGTGGCCCCTCCGGCGGCTTCGGGGCCGGAACCAATGATCTGCTGAACACCTTCACCCGCCAGGCGGCCGAGGTGAGCACCAGGGCGCTGGGCATTCCCCGGCGCCTCGATGAAAGCCTGGCCCGCATTGAGCAGGGGGACCTGCAGGTGCAGATTCGCGCGGGTGAAACCGACCGGCTGCTGCGTCGCCTGGCCCTGGCCCAGCACAGTGCTGGCCAGTCCATGCTGCTGGCGGGTCTGGCGGTCGCTGCCGCTCTGCTCGCAGCCAGCAGCCGGCCGGCGCTGGTGGCCGTTCCGCTGGCGCTGGGGCTGCCAGTGAGCCTGAGCTGGTTGAAGCTGCAGGCTCGGCTGAGGCGCGACGGTCGGATCGACCAGCTGCCAGGGGTGGGCTGAACCCTTCGCTTCAGGCGGTTACGTCTCTCCTGTCGGTGGCGGCTGCATCGTCATCATCGGCCTCGGCAGTGGCGATCACGGCTTCATTGAGGTTGCCATCCGGGGTGAGTTGGTCCACCACCTGGGGCAGCAGCTGGGACAGGGTGGAGGCCACCTTGTCGGTATCGATGCCGAGTTTCTGGGCGATCTGCTGAACGGTCTGGTTGCCCAGCACCGCTTCGATCTGATCGGGCTTGATCACCCCGTTTTCGCCGACGGACACCCAGCTGTTGAACACCTCAGCCAGGCCCGTGGTGTTGAAACGGCCGGCCAGGCCCTTCAATCCACCGGCCTGGGACAGGGCGGTCTTGAGCAGGGACTGGGCCTGATCACCGCTGATGTTGGCTGTGATTTTGGACAGGACTGAATCAATCAGGGCCATGGATGGGCCAGCAAACACAGACCAACCATCGCCATTGGTTGATGGCGATGGTGATGATCTGCAGGAAAAATTCGGGCAGCCCCTCAGGCTTGGCGGCAAGCGACTAGTTCTGCGCCTGCCGCCTCGGGGCCGGCCGTTAGCCCAGCAGAGCGCTGAGCGGTCCGATCAGGCCCTTCACGGCCGCCAGGGCCGTGTCCTGGCTGGGGGCGGCTTCACCGCCGAAGGTGTTCAGCACCAGCTTCACGCCCTTGTCGATCAGGCCGTAGTTGGAGCCGGCGGCCAGCTTCACCACGGGTTGGGCCGTATCCCAGACCGTGCGGAAGGTTTTCATCGTGGTGCTGGCCGCGCTGATGTTGCCGGACTCCACCTGTTTCTCAGTGGTGTTCAGCAGCTTGAGCACGGGCGTGACGGCCGCCTTGATCTGCTCATTGCCGGTGAGGTTGGCGGCGGTGTTGGCCACATTGGCGGCGGTGCGGGCCGCATCCTTGGCCTGGCTGAGGGTGGCTCCGGAGCAGGCCGCCAGATTGAGGGCCAGCAGGCCGGCCAGCACCACCATCGCCAGGCGGCGCAGGGCTGGAATTGCAGCCCTGATGTTGGCTGCCCAGGCTGAGAGGGGAATGCTCATGGAACCACAAATTCATTGACGACTTCACCGTAGAAAGCCTTTCTTTTCGCCACAGCAACCTTTGTGATTTCACAAGAAATGCAGCTGTCTCCGTTAAAAATGAAAAGTATTTCGTGAATTGCTTTGCTATCGGGCTGGTCAGCTGTGCGCCAGTGCGGCCAGGGCGGCCACGATCAGCAGGTTCACGGTCTCGGGAAGCCCTAGGGCCCGCTTGAGGCGATTCAGCGTGGTGGTGAGGCCGTCTATTGGGATGGCTCGGTAGGGGTGGGAATCAGATCCGCTCAGTGCACCGCCGTCAGGGCGCTACGAGGTCGATCAGCAGTGGCATGAGGCGATCCTTCTCCACCAGGGGAATCAGCACGTTGTGAGCGTCGGTTCCCTGGAGGGTTTCGACACTCATGTGCGCAGCCAGGGGATGGCCGAGATCCTGGGCGAAGCGCACGTCGTTGGTGTTCTCCGCGGCGTGGATGAGATGGAAGCGAGGCTTGGGCCCTGGCTGGCGCAGCCGCGACGCCGCCGCCGCCGCCCAGGTGTTTGCCTGGTAGGGCTCGGGGATGCCGAGTGCCCGTTGACGTTCACGCAGGTTGGCCAGGAGGTGTCGCAGATCGGTCGGCCCGGCGAGACTCACAATCCGGTCAGCCGAAAGTTCGAGCCCCCAGTGGAGGGCTCCGAACCCCCCAGACGACGTTCCAATGGTGAGTCGCTGCTTGACGCCGTGCTGCTCGCCGAGAGCCTGAATGCGTTCAAGAGTTTGAGCAAAATTGTAGTGATCTCGCCGCTGACCGTTCAGATAAAAAAGATTATCCTGATCCCTCAGGTATAGCAGGTGCACTCCCAGTTGTCCCAGGTGGCAGTGGATCAGGGGAAGAGGGCAGCCTCCGAACCGCTGGGCCATGCCGCAAAACACGAGGAGAATCTGGTCGCTGCGGGCAGCAGGCACGAACTGAAAGTCGGCATAGAGGTCGTCTTTAAACTTGGGGACGCTGGCTTGTTGGTGAGGCGTGAGGGAGAACCACCCCGCCAGCAGTTTGTAGATCAGAGATTCGTGGCCGCCAGCTGGAAATGCACCGAGGGCTCGCATGGATGCCCATGCCTTGGAGAGGTGCCCGTGGTTCAACAGGGTGATCACATCCACCATCGTTCGCCGGCGATGTGACGCTGTGGATCGGGAAAACAGTCTCACGATGGGGCTGAGATGCGCGCAGCGCAATAGGTGCAGAGGTCGTCGATGCTCTTCAGGTTGTTGATGTCTTCATCATTGATTTCGATGCCAAGATCATCTTCGATTGTCATCAGGATTTTGGCGTGGTCGAGAGAGTCGATGCCCAGTGTGAAAAGTGATAGTTCATTCTTGATTTCCCCTGATCCCAACTTGGGGATGGCGCGTAAGATGAGATTGCGGATGCGGTCTTCGAGCGATCCCGTTGAAGACTCGTCGGGGGGGAATGATGCAAAGGTCATGGTTGTGGTTGGATTATGGATCGTGCGAAGTGCAAGGAGCCGACTGATCGCTCTGCCACTTCAAGGTTAAAGCGAGCGAATCTGCCGGTGAGTCGCTGTTGACGTAGGCTCACATTAAATGAACAATTGGGCGGCCATCCGGCGGGATTGGGAAGATCCAATTCGGCCAATAGCCACTGGGACGTCGCTTCCAGTTGCCGCAGTATCTCGATTGCTCCCGCCACTGCCGTGAGCCCAACCGGCTGGGCAGGATCTCGGCGCTGGAATCGGCACGACAGGGTGCTGATCTGGCTGCTGGCAAGCAGGTTGTCTTCCGGGATTTTCCGCGTGGAAGCAGGGGATGGATACTGGGGTAGTGGCAGTACCTGGAGATCTAGTGTCTGCCCTTTTTCTGATTGAAGTTCCATTCGCGCGGCAGGCTGGCTCCCAGGCCACACATCTGCGGCTGGCAGGATCAGGCCTCCACACATCAGTTTCCCTTGCAGGCAAAGCCTTGCTCTGCGCCAGCCCGGGTAGAGGCCTGTCAGGGCATCGAACAGGTCTGCGCCGTGCACATAGTCCTTGCCGGGCCTGCGCGGAAGAATGAGCGTGCGACCCAGCATGCACAGAATCTCGCCGACTGTTGACGTTTAAAGAGCGTGTTCGCGGAACGATTGATTTGGGTTTTCTGCTTGCGCTTGTCGCCAGGTTCTTTGCATGGCCAACCCTGAGGCGTCTTGGCCGCTCGATGCGATGACTGCAGCCTCACCTCACCTGACTGCTGCTGGTGGCGCTGCTGGTGGCCGTGGGGATGCGGGCGGGTGAGCAGGGCGAGGGGAAGCCTCAGTGCCCTCCGCCCTTTGCTTCGGCGCCTCAGGCGGCCTTGCCGCAGGGGCCCCGGTCCACGGCTCCGGCGTACACGGCCTGGTTGCCCAGCTCGTCCTCGATCCGCAGCAGCTGGTTGTATTTGGCCACCCGCTCGCTGCGGCTGAGGGAGCCGGTCTTGATCTGGCCGGCCCGGGTGGCTACAGACAGGTCGGCGATGGTGGTGTCCTCGGTTTCGCCGCTGCGGTGGGAGATCACGCTGGTGTAGCCGGCACGGCCGGCCAGATCGATCGCCTGCAGCGTTTCGGTGAGGGAGCCGATCTGGTTCACCTTGATCAGGATCGAGTTGGCCACGCCCAGATCGATGCCGCGCTGCAGGCGGGAGGTGTTGGTCACGAACAGGTCATCGCCCACCAGCTGCACGGTCTTGCCCAGCTTCCCGGTGAGCAGGGCCCAGCCATCCCAGTCGTCCTCGGCCACGCCGTCCTCGATCGAGATGATCGGGAAGCGGTTCACCAGCGCCGCCAGCTGGTCCACCATCTCGGCGCTGCTGTAGCTGCCGCCGTCGAAGGCGTAACGGCCATCCTTGAAGAACTCGGTGCTGGCCACATCCAGGGCCAGGGAGATCTGGTCGCCGGGGCGGTAGCCGGCCTTTTCGATGGCCTGGATCAGCAGATCGCCCGCTTCCACGTTGCCCAGATCCGGCGCGAAGCCGCCCTCGTCACCCACGGCGGTGCTCAGGCCCTTGTCCTTGAGCAGGCCCTTGAGCACGTGGAACACCTCGGTGCCCATGCGCAGGGCCTCCTTGAAGCTGGGGGCGCCGTGGGGCACCAGCATGAACTCCTGAAAATCCAGGCTGTTGGCCGCGTGGGCGCCACCGTTGATCACGTTCATCAGCGGCACCGGCAGCAGGGTGGCCATGGGCCCGCCCAGATAGCGATACAGGGGCAGGCCGACACCGTTGGCCGCAGCCCGGGCGCTGGCCATGCTCACGGCCAGGATGGCGTTGGCGCCGAGGGCCGACTTGTTGTCGGAGCCGTCGAGTTCGATCATGGCCGTGTCCACGGCCGCCTGGTCGAGGGCGCTGAGGCCACACAGGGCCGGAGCAATCTTCTCCTCGATGTTGCTCACCGCCTGCAGCACCCCCTTGCCCATGTAGCGGCTGCCGCCATCGCGCAGCTCGTGGGCCTCGTGGGCACCGGTGCTTGCGCCACTGGGCACGATTGCCCGACCGGTGGCCCCCCCTTCCAGCATCACCTCGGCCTCCACCGTGGGTGTGCCACGGGAATCCAGCACCTCCCGGGCCACCACGGTGTCGATTACGAGGTCGAGGGAATCGATCACTGGGCCACTGTCAAGCACATGTTGGAGATCCTATTGGTGCCCTCCGCCGTCTCTTTTGTCGTCACCAGTACCATGCGCCCCCTGTGCGGCTGATTCATTCCCGCCATCCCCTGGGCGTCGGCTGCCGGGATGGGCCATTCACAATGGGGATCGCGATAGGGACCGCGCCCGATCCCGCCCCCCCCACTGATGCGTCTTCTGCACACCATGCTCCGGGTCGGCGATCTGGAGCGCTCGCTGGCCTTTTACACCGAGGTGCTCGGGATGCGGCTGTTGCGGCGCAAGGACTACCCCAGTGGGCGCTTCACCCTGGCCTTTGTGGGCTATGGCGACGAGAGCGACCACACCGTGCTGGAGCTCACCCACAACTGGGACACCAGCAGCTACGAGATCGGCAGCGGCTACGGCCACATCGCCCTTGGCGTGGAGGACATCCAGGCGGTGTGTGCGGCGATGCGGGAGAAGGGGGGCAAGGTGGTGCGGGAGCCCGGCCCGATGAAGCACGGCAGCACGGTGATCGCTTTTGTGGAGGACCCGGACGGCTACAAGGTGGAGCTGATCGAGTTGGCCTCCCGGGTCGCTGCCTGAGATGCGCGCCGATTCCCCCGGAGCACCCGTGCTCAGCGCCAGCCTCACGGCTGAGCCCGATCGCTTCAGCGACGACGCCTGGGACCTGCTGCTCGCCGCCCAGGACACGGCCCGTCGCTGGCGCCATGGCGCGATGGATGTGGAGCACCTGTTGCAGGCCCTGCTGCTGGAGCGGCGCTTCGCGGGCTGGGTGGAACAACTGCCGATCAATGGCGACCGGGTGCTCGATGCCGTTGAGGCCTTCTGCCTGGAGCAGCCGGGCGGCGGCGATGGCGAGCTGTTCATCGGTGACGCCCTGGAGGACCTGCTCGAGCAGGCCGACCGTTGCCGGGCAGCCTGGGGGTCGCGGCTGATCGATCTGCCCCACCTGCTGCTGGCCCTGCTGGAGGAGCCCCGGATCGGTGGTAGAGCCCTGGCCGCCGAGGGTCTCAGTGAGGAGCAGGTGCGCCGCTGGCTGCGGCCCAGTGCAACGGCTGGTCGTGCTCCCAAGCAGGACCAGCCAAGGGAGTCGCAGCGCCCAGCGCAACAGCAGCCCCGGCTTGACGACTGGGTGGACACCACCGTGGCCGCTGGGGGCCCCGCTGCCCCCGCGCCAGCCGCCCTGTCGGCCCCTGTCCAGGCCAGGGGCATGGCCCAGGTGCCTGCTGATCCCATGGCGGCGCAACCGCTGCGCCTGGAGCCCGATGGCCCCGAGCTGGAGCCCACCGCCCTGGAGCGCTACGGCCGGGATCTCACCGCCGCCGCCCGGGCCGGCGAACTGGATCCGGTGATCGGCCGTGACACCGAGATCCGGCGCCTGATCCAGGTGCTCTCGCGCCGGGGCAAGAACAACCCGGTGCTGATCGGTGAGCCCGGCGTGGGCAAGACCGCCGTGGCCGAATTGCTGGCCCAGCGGATCGTGGCCGGCGAAGTGCCCGACGCCCTGCGAGGCCAGCGCCTGGTCGCTCTCGACCTGGGCGCCCTCATCGCCGGCGCCAAGTTCCGCGGCCAGTTCGAGGAGCGCCTGCGCAGTGTGCTGGCGGAGGTGCGCGAAGGCGAAGGCGGTGACGGGGGCGTGATCCTGTTCATCGACGAGCTGCACACGGTGGTGAGCAGCGAGCGCTCCAGCGCCGACGCCGGCAGCATTCTCAAGCCGGCTCTGGCCCAGGGAGAGCTGCGCTGCATCGGCGCCACCACCCCCGACGACTACCGCCGCAGCATCGCCAAGGATCCGGCCCTCGACCGGCGCTTTCAGCAGGTGCTGATCAAGGAGCCTGGCCTCGACACCTGTGTGCAGATCCTGCGCGGGCTCAAGGAGCGCTACGAACTGCACCACGGCGTGGCGATCAGCGATGGGGCGCTGGTGGCGGCAGCCCGGTTGGCCGATCGCTACATCAGCGACCGCTGCCTGCCCGATTCGGCGATCGACCTGGTGGATGAGGCCGCCGCCGAATTGCGCATGGATGTGACCTCCAAGCCCCAGGAGGTGGAGGCGGCCGAGGCTGAGCTGCGCCGGGTGGAACTGGCCCTGCTCTCGGCCGAGGCCTCGCCCGAGGCCGAGCGGGTGGCGCTGCAGGCCCAGCGCCAGGCCGCCACCGACAGCCTGCAGCAGCTGCTGTGCCGCTGGCAGTCGGAGCGGCGCCGGGTGGAGGAGCTGCGGGAGCTGCTGCAGCAGGACGAGGACCTGCGCCACGCCATCGCCGAGGCCGAGCGCGACGGCGACCAGGAGGAGGCCGCCCGACTCCAGTACGACCAGCTCCACGGGGTGCAACAGCGCCGCGAGGCCCTGGAAGCCGAGATGCAGGCCGACACGATGCTGCGCGAGCAGGTGGAGCCCGGCGATATCGCCGACGTGGTGGCCCGCTCCACCGGCATCCCGGTGCAGCAGCTGCTGGCCAGCGAACGCCAGAAACTCCTGGCGCTCGAGCAGCGGCTGGGCGAGCGGGTGATCGGCCAGGCGGAGGCGGTGGCGGCCGTGGCGGCGGCGATTCGCCGGGCCCGGGCTGGCATGCAGGCCCCCACCCGGCCGGTGGGCTCCTTCCTGTTCCTGGGCCCCACCGGCGTGGGCAAGACCGAGCTGGCCAAGGCCCTGGCGGCGGCCCTGTTCGACGACGACGACGCCCTGGTGCGGCTCGACATGAGCGAGTACATGGAGCGCAACGCCGTGGCCCGGCT